>CAVUDI010000007.1:0-56660 GCA_963740145.1 uncultured Actinomycetes bacterium | reverse complement strand
CGATGTGGGGATGCTGTGCGCTGCGCCCTGACGCCTAGCGCAGAATCTTCAGCTGGATGAGCTGGACCTGCCCCTGGTCGTCCCCCGGTCGAAGGGTGGCGTCGCCTCCGGCATCGCGGACCTGCCGGTGCCGCCGACGATCGAAAGCCGGTCGAAGTCCCCATTGAGTCGATGTTTCCTGCGAGCTGTATCCGATGGCGTGGCTGAAAGATCAGGGTGGCTTGACATCGGGCCCCGACCGGTGGTGACAAGGTGCACGCACTTGACCACTTGCCCGGCCTGTGTCCACGGCGACGAAGCTCGCCGAACACCGAACAGATCGCCCCCGGACTGCCCGCTCGGATCGTTGTCGACATTTCCAGCCGTTCGTCACCACGATCCGGCCATCCTTTCGTCCGATCGCCATCCTTGGAAAAGGCCCGGCCCCACCAAACCGACAGGGCTGCTGTGGCCGCTTTATCGAGTATTGCCGCCTCTTTTCTCACTGCGTCTCCCTCGCTTGCTCGCTCGGTCTTCGGTGTGGATTCGCGCCTTCCACTCGCTCTCCTGCGGGCATGCGAGAGATGTGCCGTAGAGAGATACTGCGCGGGCGATGTCGCAGGAGAACGTGGAGGTCGTTGCGAGGCTCGTGGACGCCTGGAATCAAGCGAACGTCGAGGCGATGCTTGCCCTCTTTGACCCCGAGTGCGAGGTTATCTTCCGCCGAGGTACCGGAGCCGGGGCCTTTCCACGGCCAACCGAGCTTCGAGAATGGGCTGAGGGTTCCTCGCGGCGTGGGAGTCTCATCACGCGGAGGTCGTGGAGTTCATCGAGGCAGATCACAGCATCGTGACGATCCTCCACCTGATCGGGCGAGGTTCGAGCAGTGGGATCGAGATGGACGAGACGGACGCCCACGTCTTCACCTCCCGCGACGGCAAGGTCACACGCTGGAGGAACTTCATCCACTGGAGCCGAGGCCCTCGAAGCCGCCGGGCTCTCGGAGTAGGTGATGTCGCAGGAGAGCATCGAGGTCAGGGACGTCAGCCGGCGACCGGCACCTCCAGCGCGGGAAGGCCGATTGATAGGAACCTGCCATACCCATGGGCGTCCCGTCCCTTTTCAGTCGAGGCCTGATCCGGACCGCCGCGGCTACTCTCATTGGCTTGGCCACCGTGAACAGCAGCCACTCCGCGCTTGACGGGCTCGCGCCCTCGCCGAGTAACGAGGCCCTTCAGATCCAGGATCTGGTCAAGCGCTACCCCACCGGGGTCGAGGCGCTGCGCGGCGTCTCGCTCGACATCCAACCCGGCGAGTTCTTCGGGCTGCTGGGACCGAACGGCGCCGGCAAGTCGACGCTGATCCACTGCGCGACCGGGCTCGCGCAGCCGACGTCGGGGACGATCCGGGTCTTCGGCCACGATGCGATCGGCGACTACGCCGAGGCCCGTCAGGCCGTCGGGCTGGCCCCGCAGGAGCTCAACCTCGACTGGTTTCTGACCGCGGAGGAGACTCTCGACTACCACGCCGGCTACTTCGGGATGCCCAAGCGCGACCGGCGCGAGCGCACCGCGGAGCTTCTCGAGACGTTCTCGCTCACTGAGAAGCGAAAGGAGCGCACCCGAACCCTCTCCGGCGGCATGAAGCGGCGGCTGATCCTGGCCCGCGCGCTGATGCACCGGCCGCGCCTCCTGATCCTCGACGAGCCAACCGCCGGCGTCGATATCGAGCTGCGGCTCGAGCTCTGGCACTACTGCCAGCGCATCAACGCGGAGGGGACGACGATCCTCCTGACCACGCATTACCTGGAAGAGGCCGAGCAGCTGTGCGACAAGATCGCCTTCATCAACGAGGGCCAGATCGTGGCCCAGGGGGCGAGCGACGAGCTCGCCGCCACCTACGGCGTCGCCAACCTCGAGGACGCCTACCTGGCGCTGGTCGGGCGCAAGGAGCTCTCGCGCTCGCACGTCGAGGTCGAAGAGCTGGCCTCGTGACCGCCACCCAGATCCGCTTCCTGACCCTCTGGCGGCGCGAGCTCAACCGCTTCATGAAGATCAAGAAGCAGACGATCGGCGCGCCGCTGCTGGAGACCTTCCTCTACATCTCCGTGTTCGGAGCCGCGCTCGGCTCGCGGATCGACGAGCTGCACGGAATCGACTACGTCGTCTTCGTGATCCCCGGCCTGATCATGATGGCCTGGGCGATCAACGCCTTCTCCAACAACTCCTCCTCGATCCTGCAGCAGAAATTCCAGGGCGCGATCCAAGACCAGCTCTCCTCGCCAGCCTCGCCGCTGGAGCTGCTGCTGGCCTTCTCGCTGGGCGGCTTCATGCGCGGGCTCGCCGTCGCGGCGCTGACCTTCATCGCCGCGTCGGTGCTGGTCGACCTCCCGGTCGACCACATCCTCGTCCTCATCCCGGCGCTGTTTCTGGTCGGCTTCTTCTTCGCCCAGCTCGGGGTCCTGATCGGCGTGCGAGCCGAACAGTTCGACGACGTCGCCATCGCCCAGACCTTCGTGCTCCAGCCCCTGATCTTCCTCGGCGGCGTCTTCTACTCCGCCGCCCTGCTACCGGAGCCGTTCCAGACCCTGACCCACTTCAACCCGGTCTACTACATGATCAACCTGGTCCGCTACGGCTTTCTCGGCTTCACCGAGGCCAGCGTGTCGCTTTCGCTGATCGCCCTAACAGCGGCGACGGCCGCCCTGTTCGCGGCAAATCTGCGCTTGTTCTCGAAGGGCTACCGGCTGCGGGCTTAGATTCGACCGCGTGCTCCACCGAGCTTGCGAGGAGCTCGTCGTGGGCCACCGTCACGTCGCCACGTCCGCGAACCCCTCGCGCCAACTCGGGTAGTGCGGCTGCCAGCCGAGCTCCTGCTTCGCCTTCGCGTTCGACGGGGAGGCGTGAGGACGATCGAGCGGTCCTGAAGGGAGTATCCGCAACCCTGCCGATCGACGCGCTTCTGCGCCCGGCGCCGCGCGATGTTCGATTCGTCAAGGGGTTCGCGGTCGCCTTGGTCGCCTCGGGTCGCGAGTATTGAGGGCCTCGGCGCGAGATACTGCGCGGGCGATGTCGCAGGAGAACGTGGAGATCGTCCGTGGGGCCTTCGAGGCGATCAACAGGGAGACGTGGACGCCGGCTCGAGGATGCGGCTCCAGGCTTCGAGTTCGACTTCTCGCGGGCGGTCGGTCCGCAGCATGGCGTGTTCGGGCGCGATGAGGTGCCCGGCGTTCTAAGGGAGTTCTACGAGCCGTGGGGGTCCGTTCGCAGAGAGGCAGATGAGTGCATCGAAGCTGGCGAGCAAGTAGTGATGGCCTTGACGGCTACCACCGGGGGCGCGACGGGATCGAACCTCGGGCTCGATTCGCCATGGTCTGGACGTTCCACAACGGGCCCATCACCCGCATCACCTTCTACCAGGAGCTCGACGAAGCCCTCGAAGCCGCCGGGTTGTCGGAGTAGGCGATGTCGGAGGAAGACCGTGAGGCGCTGCGGCTCGGTTATGAGGCTTATAGCCGCGGCGACTCGGACGGCCTCCTCCGCGTGATGCACCCAGACATCGAAATAAAGACGATCCGCTCCGGTGGCCCGTATCGCGGCCATGATGAGGTCAGGCGGTTCTTGGAGGATATGCGCGAACCGTTCGAGGAAGTGATGAATGAGCCTGAGGAGTGGTTCGACCACGGAGATCGGATCGTGGTGTTCGTGCGTATACGCGCTCGACCCCGTGGAAGCGACGCCGTGGCGGAAAACCGTGTCGGCCACCTTTGGACAATGCGCGACGGCAAGGCCATTCGCTGCGAGACTTTCCCCAGACGGGAGGACGCTTTCGAAGCCGCCAGACTTTCGGAGTAGGCGATGTCGCAGGAGAACCTTGAGATCGTCCAAGCGATGTACGCCGAGGCTGCGGAAGGCAGATTGGGACCAGCTTGCACTTGTTCCATCCCGACGTCGAGTACTCCCGCTCGGCACTGGGAGAGGGGGGTGCGGTCGGTCTCTCGGGCACGTGGCGCGGCGTGGAAGCGATGGTGAAAGCAGGCATGGAATGGCTTCAGACATTCGACCGACTGCACGTCGAGGCCGAGCGCTTCATTGATGCCGGGGACTCGGTGGTCGTGCTACCCGGCACAAAGGACAGGGCAAGGCGAGCGGAATACCTATCGAGGGCGAGTTCGCTGACGTCTTGACACTGAAAGACGGGCTTGTCGTGCGCTTCGCTCAGTATCGAGACCGCACCGAAGCCCTCGAAGCCGCCGGGCTTTCGGGAGCTGGGAGGTAACAGTCGTGGCGAACTGCCTCAACGGCTAGACCACGCACCGAACAATGGGCGGGCGGTTGGCTCGCAGCGTCTCCACCGCCGCGAGATACTGCGCGGGCGATGTCGGAGGAGAACGTGGAGGTCGTGCGTCGAGGATTCGAGGTATGGAACGCGGGCGACATGGTCGCCTTCCGCCGGCCCCTGATGACGGCGTCATCTGGCGGGCGCCGGAAGGTTGGCCGGAGCCGGGGCCATACGCGGGTCGGGAGGCGGTCATGCGCCAGGTGGAGCAACTGCGCGAGACCTGGGATAGCGACAGCTTTGAACTGATCAGCGACTTCATCGACGTCGGGGACCGGGTTGCTGTGAGGTGGATCTGGCTGGGCGCGGGCCACGGTCCTGAGTCGAACATCGAGCTGACCGGTGTTTACACGGTGCGCAAGGGCAGGATCGTCGCCATCGAGTTGTTCTGGGATCACGCGGAGGCCCTCGAAGCCACCGGGCTCCGGAGTAGGCGATGTCGAGGAGAACGTCGAGATCGTTCGAGCCACTCACCAGCAGTCCACGAGCGGTCTATGAACGGCAAAACCCGCATGACTATGCGGGTTCTGAGGCACCGCTACCGGGATTCGAACCCGGGTTTCCGGACTGAGAATCCGGCGTCCTAGTCCCCTAGACGATAGCGGCGCGAAGGCGCGATTCTAGCGGGGCGATTTAGAGCGCCCAAGGCGCTCGGAGCGGGTTGGTGATGCGGCTGAGAGGATTCGAACCTCCACGCCCTTTCGGACAATACGCCCTGAACGTATCGCGTCTGCCAGTTCCGCCACAGCCGCTTGTCGCACCAGAATCTAGCGACTCGCTATCGCTTGAGTCCGACGTGCTCGAGCATGAGAGCGACGCTGGCCCGCCGGTTTATCCGGACATCCCAGCGACCGCCCGGCTTGCCGCACACGCGGTAGTCATGGATCCCGGCGAGATCGCAGGCGTTCGTGAACAGCTCGATGATGTCCTTGGACAGATTGGTGAAGTCGTAGCCCAGATACTCGTAAGGACCTGTTCTATTGATGAAGGCGCTCCCGTCCGATCTGATGCACCCACGCAGAAACGGCCAGGGCGAAGCCTCAAGTAGCCTCACCTGCCACTCCTCAAGACTGATGTCGCGCTCGTGTTTGCGCCCAGGCCCGTGCTGAGGGAACAGACATCCGAGGTGGCGCGAGTACACCGAAAAGATCACCAGTGTGTCTGACCGTCCTGACCACTCACTCGTTGGCGCCGTGGGCTGGCCGACAGGGTTTTCCGGGAAGCACCGGTGCAGCAGGCCTCTGATTTCGCTGTTCATGACGCGGTACTTCGCGTCGAGATGGAGTCGTAGCCGCTGGGTCCTGGCTCCTTCCGAGATGCATCCATCGCCCAGATAGAGGCCAAGCAGCTCTGTGTAGTCATCGGAGGTGAATCGCATGCGCTTGGCGGCCTGCCAGCAGCGCGGGCAGGTCTCCGGCAGCCTCGGCCGTCCATTCCTCGGAACATACGTCGGACGGCGCCAGTCGAGGATGGTCCGGCGCGGGATGCCGAGGCGGCGGGAGATCTCGCAGTCGTTGAGGCCGGCTTCGACGAGGGCGAGGGCTTCGGCGCGGACCTCCGGCGGGTGCATTCCCGCAATTTGCAGGGAAATATGTGACTTGTGGGTGGGGTTTGTGCCGAGTCCGTGACGGCACGGTGCCATGTGCGTTGCGAGGTACTGCGGCTGCCCGCCGCCCCGTCCGTGAGAATCAGTCCACGATGAAGGTGGGGCTCGTCCTCGGCGCGGGTGGGATCCAGGGAGGCGCCTGGCTGACCGGCGGGCTGGACGCGCTCGCGGCCGAGACGGGCTGGGACCCGGCCACCGCCGACTATGTGGTCGGCACCTCCGCCGGCTCGATGATTGGCGCCCTCTGTGCCTCCGGCGTCCCGCCCTGGTTCATGGTCGCCCACTCGCGCGGCGAGGTGTTCGAGGGCGTGATCGGCGCCGACGGACGCCCGGCCGCCGAGGCCGACCGCGCGGGCGGTGCCCGGTTCCAGCTCGAGCGGGCCCTGCCGCCGATCGGCCCCGGCTCCTGGCGGCTTGCAATGCGCACGCTCGCCAACCCGCGCCGGTTCACGCCCGCCACCGTGTTCACCGGCTGGATCCCGCGGGGCATCTTCTCCACCGAGCCGCTCAAGGAGACCATCCGCCGCGTCGTTCCCAGCGGCTGGAGCCCGCACCCGAACCTCTGGGTCGTGGCGTGCGACTACACGACCGGCCGGCGCGTGCCGTTCGGCCGCGCCGGCGCTCCCGCGGCGGACCTCGCCGACGCCATCGCCGCCTCCTGCGCCATCCCCGGCATCTACCACCCCCAGGAGATCGGCGGGCGCCGGTACGTCGACGGGGGCATCTACTCGACCTCGAACGCCGACCTGCTCCGCGACCAGGCCCTCGACCTCGTCATCTGCCTCAACCCGACCTCCACCCTGCACCCAGTTCGCGCCATCAATCCTCGCGATGCCTTCAACATCGTCTTCCAGCGCGCCTCGGGCCGCCGTCTGGGAAGCGAGGCGAAGAAGCTTCGCGCCCGCGGCGCCGAGGTGGTCCTGATCCAGCCCACCCGCGACGACCTGGAGGCGATGGGACCGAACCTGATGAGCCCGCGGCGGCGAAACCAGGTGATCGACGTGGCCCGCCGCACGGTCGCCGGGCAGCTCGACGAGCCCCGCAACCGCGAGCTCCTCGCCAAGCTGCAGCCGGGCGACCCACGCAAGGTCCACCGCCCCGAGGGCCCGCCCTCGGAGTGGCCGGACTGGCGCGAGCTGCTGCCCGGCCGCGCCGCCTGAGCGAGGGCGCGCCGGGCGCCCGCCCTACGGCACCTCGCGGCCGAGCCAGCCGCGATAGAAGCCCTCGATGTCGGGCAGGAACTCGTGCACCACGGGATAACCCGGCGGAACGGCCTCGGTCTCCAGCTGGCGGCCGCACGACGGGCAGTAGAGCTCGCGCAGCTCCATCCACTCCGGGTCGCAGTGAGCCATCTTCGGGTAGACCTCGAGCAGCTTCTCGAGGTCGTCGCGGACGTAGATCACTGCCTCCATCTTCCAGTTGCGCGACGGCGGGCAGAAGTCGTGGCCGCAATCACAGCGGATGACCAAATCATCCGCCGCCTCCTCGGCTTCGCCTCGGTTGTCGGCGGGGTTGCGCCCCTCCGGCGAACAACGTTCAACCCCTCCCCCATCGGCAAGACGATCTGCTCCTCGTAGGGAACGCGCTCCTGGAGCACCGCGACCCACTTCTCGAACCGGTCCGGGTCCTTGTAGCCGGACTGGATGTCCTTGACCTCGCGGCGCGAGAGCTTCTCGTCGAGCATCGCTCCAAGCGTCTCGCGATCGAGCGTCCCACCTCCGGCCCGCGGCGGCTCGATCGGCTCCACCCGCGAGGCGGCCAGGAACTCGCGGGCCGTCTCCTCGGGCGTGATCTTCCCGGGCTCGGCGCGCTCGGCTGCCACCGTCGGCGTCACGGCGTCGACCTGGAAGTCCTCCGGCAGGTCCCAGAAGCCGCGGAACTCGGCCGCGAAGCGCGCCGAGAGCCGCATCGACTCCGCGTAGCAGACCTTCACCGGCTCGATGAGGTCCTGCGCCTCGACCCGCTCCCGCTCCCGCCTCCACCACTCGCGCACCGGCACCGCGCGCTCGAGCCGCTCGCGACGCATCTGGTCGCGCCGAGTCTCGCTTGCCGCGACGTCGGCTTCGCCCTCCGCGTCGAGCCCCACGCCGTAGACGGAATCGGTGAACCGCGGCAGCAGGTGCCCCTCGCGGACGTCGGCCGCCACCGCCTGCGGCGGGCGCAGCAGCGGGTCGCCCAGCCCCGGCGCTCCCTTCATCACCGACAGGTACAGGTCGCCCTCGGCGAACGGCTCCAGGGTGGTGAAGTTGTCCTGCTTGAAGGTCCGCTCGCCCTCGATCCCGAGCAGGGCCGGATGGTCCCAGTCGCCGTCGCACAGCGGGTAGGCCTCGCCGTTTCGCGCCCGCTCCAGGAGGTCCGCGCCCTTGATGTTGTGGACGTAGGCCGCCGAGCCGGGGTAGCCGCCGAACAGCCCCTGGGCGCTGAACACCCGCGTCGTGCCGAGGTTCTGGAGCTCCCAGAACGGCGTCTTCCAGACCACCAGAAGCGACTCGAAGCTCGAGCCCCCTCGGTGGCGGCCGGGCCCGCCGCTGGAGGCCTTGATCCGGCGCGACAGGTAGACCATCGGGCAGATCAGCTCCCACATCTCGACGTCGCCGGCGTCGCCCTCGGGATTGAACATCGCCGCACAGGTGTCGGTGCCGTCGAGCACGTACTTCCCCCCCATCCCCTGCGCCGCGATCTCGAAGTTCATGATCGCCGACGAGTTGCCGTACTGGTCGGTGCCGCCGCCCTGGATCACGTTCCCGGAGCAGGAATAGGAGCCGATCACCTCCTCGATGAAGCCGCGCGCCTGGAGCGCCCGCGAGAGCGTGCGCGGAAAGCCGGTGAAGGCCGGCTGAAGGAACGCCCAGGCGATCCCGGTCGAGCCCTCGGCGTCCCCCAGGTTCGCGATCGTGCCCTCGGGGAAGTTGGTCCCGATCGCAAGGTAGGCGCCGTCGTTGACCTTGTCGTTGCAGATCAGGGTCTGGGTGAACTGGACCCAGATCGCCCCCTGCATCCCCGACGGCGTGCAGTTCATCGAGTGCCAGCCCCACGCCGACGCCCCCTCCATGTCGAGCTCATAGGTGCCGTCGCCGCCGATCCGGACCTCGAACGGCGCGTGCATGAGGAAGTCGCGGCGCGCCCGCGCGGGCAGCCCCTGCTTGTCGGCGAAGGTGACGTCGAACGTCGCCACGGAGCGGTAGCGACCCGGCACGGTCATCTCGCGGATCCGCGACTTGAACGAGCGCCGTCCCTCCTCGATCACCTCGCGCGAGAACCGCTTGAAGCGGTCCACCCCCTCCTCGAGGATCACCCGCTCGACCGCCTCGCGGACCATGTGGCAGCCGGCCAGCCGGGTGCGCTCGTCGAGCAGGTAGTACATCGGCGCCCGAGTCCTCTTTTGGCAGCGCAGCAGGTGCCACTGGGCGAGCTCGTCGTCCTCGCCGATCTTCATGCAGGGCAGGTCGATGCCGTCGTCGAGCCGGTTGGTCGGCCCCACCGGAACCCCCCCAGGCGTCGAGGCGCCGATGTCGAGCACGTGGGTGACGCCCCCTGCCCAGGCGACCAGCTCGTCCTCCCAGAAGATCGGCACGAAGGTCTGCACGTCGGCGTTGTGGACGTCGCCGATCACCGGGTCGTTGTTGGCGAAGATGTCCCCGGGCCGGATCCCGGGGTTGTCCTCCCAGCCGTTTCGGACCATGAACTTGATCGCGTCCGACATCGTGTGGACGTGGACGATGATCCCGGTGGAGAGCGCGATCGAGTCCCCCTCCGGCGTGTAGAGGGCGAAGCAGAGCTCGCCGAGCTCGCGGACGATCGGCGAGGCGGAGATGTTGAGCGCCGTCTCACGCGCCGAGACCAGCCCCCCTCGCAGCCGTGCGAAGAGCTTCTCGTAGCCGATCGGGTCGGAGTCCTTGAGCTCGAGCTCGCCGGCGAGCCCGTAGTAGGAGCCGGTCTGGCCGAATAGGCGCTCCGACTCGGCGAGCATCTCGTCCACGCGCTTGCCCTCCCAGCCGATCGGGCGCGCCTCCCGCGGCTCGAGCTCCCGTGTCGCATCGACGATCGCCACGCCTGAGCCCGACTCTACCGGTCTGGGGATCGGCGCCTGTGCCGACGGCCTCTCGTACGTTTACCGCGTGAGAAGAGCGGGCATTGAGGACTCAGCGTGCGGAAGCTCCTGACAGGCCTGCTCGCGGCCGGCGCCATCGCCCTGGCGCTGGGGCTCACCAGCGCAGCCGGGGCGCCCGGCGGGCCCGCCCTCGCGACCTGCTTCTGGGAGGGCCCGATCTCGACCAACCAGCCCACGACCAGGGGCTTCGACGGTCGCAACTTCAACTTCCCCGAGGAGTCGGCCACCTACTGGCTCGCCCGCTTCAACCTCCCAGCGAACGCCCACCTCGTCCTGCAGGGCCGCTACCCGCGCGGCCGCTACATGTCGCTGAACGCCTACTCAGACGGTGAGCCGACCGATGCGCTCAGCGACATCGCGATCAAGCCACGGCCGGGGCATACCAACCCGTTCATCCCCGGCGCCCTGCGCTCGGCCACCAAGCGCTCCTACCAGGTGCGGGTGCTCAACCGGCAGCCGCCCTCGGCGGGCTCGCCGCGGACACGCAACACGCTCTACGCGCAGCCGGGCCCCGGAGCCTCGATCGAGCTGCTGTACCGGGTGTACGAGCCGGACCCCGGCCTCGACCTCACGGGGGGCACCGGGCTGCCGGTGCCGACGCTCAAGCGGGCGGACGGGAGCACGGCGACGGGCGCCGCCGCCTGCGCGGCGATCAACGACCCGGACCGCTCGATTCCGGTGCAGACCGTGCCCGCGGCCACCTGGCAGGGCGCCCGCTCGACTCCGCCCTGCGATCCGCAGACCAACCCCGCCTATAACCCGCCGCGTTGGGAGCGCTTCTTCAACCTGAACTACGCGCAGCTCGCCGTGGTCAGCGATTGCACGGACGAAGGCCGTCAGCAGCGGCTGGCGATGGGAGCCGAGGTGCAGGGGGGCTTCTACTCCAACCGCGACAGCGCCTACATCTATGCGCACCTCAGCCGCGACTTCGGCCCCCTCTTCGTCGTGCAGGGAAGGCTGCCACCGTTTGCCCGCACGGACACGAGCCCCACGCGGATGCCCCGATGCGAAGCTTCGCTTCTGGTCGCTCTGCACCGGCGAGTCGCGGGTCACGACCCGAACCCCCGACTGCCTCGCCGACCGCCAGGTCCTCGACCGCAGCGGCCGCGACTACACGGTCGTGGTCAGTCGCGAGCTCGGACCGCCCGCCCAACGCGCGCCCGCAGATGCGGCGTGGCCTGGCTCGACTGGGGGAACCGAGGCGACGGCGCCGGCGACCGCGATTACGGGCTCCTGATCATGCGGAACATGCTCGCCTCGCCCGACTTCGACCACGCGATCCAGCGGGTCAACCAGCCCGGCCACGAGCGCGAGGTCATGGGGTGGTTCTTCCCGCGCAGCCACTACACCACCAGGGCGGCCTTCGCGAGCCGCGGCTGCGCGGGCGCGGCGGGCTGAGCGACTTCGGCTAGCCCCCGAGATGGAAGATCTGGTGCCGGTCCAGGCGCGCGGAGCGTTCGGGCGGGATGGCGAAGGTGGTGGCGACCGACTCGACGATCGCCGGGCCGGTGATCGAGTTGCCGGCGTCCACCTGGTCGAGCTCGTAGATGTCCGTGTCGGCGTAGTCGTCGCCCCAGCGGACCCGCCGCGTCCCCTTGGTCGGCGGCGTCCCGTCCCGCTCGCCGAGGTCGGGCAGCGCCGGCTTCTCGACCTCGACCGAGCCATGGACGATCGCCTGGGTCACCAGGTAGCCGAGCTCGGGTGAGCGGGCCGAGCGCGCGTAGACCTTGCCGTAGGCATCCTCGAACACCGCGATCAGCTCGTCGAGCTGGGCGTCATCCTCGAGCTCGGCGTGCGGCGAGACGATCTCGATGTCGTTGAGCTGGCCGTAGTACTGCATCCGAACCGCGTTGGTGAAGGCGATCGCGTCGCGCTGAACGCCCGACTTCGCGAACTCGTCGGCGACCTTGTCCTGAAGCCCCAGCCAGGCGCCGGTGATCATCACGGCGATCCCCGCCTTCTCCATCTCGTCCTGGCCCGGCAGGATCGGCATGTCGATCGTCTGGTCGTAGCGGTACTCGAAGTCGGCGCAGGCGCAGCCGTAGGCCGAGAACCCGGCCGCCCAGGCGGGCACCAGGACGTCGCGGTAGGCGACGCCCTCGGTGTAGCCGCCGACGTGCAGGGGCCCGCCGCCTCCGTAGCAGAGCAGCGCGTAGTCGGCCGGCGAGTAGCCCTTGCCGAGGATCCGGCCTATGGCCTCGTTCTTCAGCGTCTGCTCGAACAGCCCCACCACCCCCGCAGCCGCGTCCTCGACGTCGAGCCCCAGCGGTTCCGCGAGCTGGCGCCCGACCTCGGCGCGCGCCCGTTCCGGGTCGAGCTTCACGTCGCCACCGAGGAAGTAGTCGGGGTTGATCCGCCCCAGCACCAGGTTCAGGTCGGTGACCGAGATCGTCTCGAGGCCCCCCTCCGGCCAGCAGACGCCGATCCGGGCACCCGCCGAGTCCGGCCCCAGCTCGGGCCGGCCGGAGTTCGGGTTGACGCGAACGAAGGAGCCGGTGCCGGCGCCGATCGAGTCGATCCGGACCAGCGGCATGTTGAGCATGAAGCGGGCGATGTCGGGGGTCGGCGTGATCTCGAACCGCCCGTCCGTGATCAGCGCGATGTCGAACGAGGTGCCGCCGATATCGGTGCACAGCGCGTTCGGGATCCCGAGGCGCTCGGCGATCCCCTGGCCGCCGACCACGCCGCCGATCGGCCCGGAGACCAGCGTCCGCGCCAGCTCCCGGGCCTCGATCGAGATCGTGCCGCCGTGCGAGGCCATCACCCGAAGCTCGAAGCCGGCGCCGGCCTCCTTGGTCTTCGCCCGTACCGACTTCAGGGTCCCCCGCGAGGGCTCGGCCGCGTAGGCCTCGATCAGGGTCGAGTTCAGCCGCGGCAGGTCGCGGCGCTGCGGGTAGAGCTCCGAGGAGAGGAACACCGGGACCTGCCCGTCACCCCGCTTTGCCTTCTCCTCCTCGACGATCTCCCCCACCCGGATCTCGTGCTCGGCGTTTCGATACGAGAACAGCAGGCAGACGCAGATCCCGTCGACTCCGGCGTCCAGCAGCTCGGCGGCGGCCTGGCGGGCATCGGCCTCGCGAAGCGGCGCCACCTCGTCGCCGAACACGTCGATCCGGCCGCGCACCCCCTTCATCCGCTCGCGGGGCACGAGCGGAGGGTTGTGGTGGTGGGTCGCGAGGTGCAGCCGGTCGGAGTAGGAGTAGCCCAGGTAGGTCTGGATGCCGCGCTCGATCTTCAGGTAGTCCTCCTGCCCCGCGGTGACGATCGCACCGATCTCGAGGCCCTGGCGGGAGAGCAGGCGGTTGAGCATCGCGGTGCCGCTGTAGATGCCGGAGGCGATCGCGCCGAACGCTTCTTCGGGGGAGGAGTCCCACTGCTTCAGGGCATCGCGCGCCGACTCCATGAAGCCGACCGACTCGTCGTCGGGCGTCGTCTGCGCCTTGCCGACCACGAACGAGCCCGCCTCGTCGACGATGAACGTGTCGGTCATCGTCCCGCCGGCGTCGATCGCGAGCACTCTGGGGTTACGCTCGGCGGCCTCGGCCATCGCGCCGCGAGTCTATCCCGGGCATGTCGGCCGCCAGTCCAGGGCACCCGTAGCTGCCAAGCTGCGGAGATGCGCAACGTCGTCCTGATCACGGTCGCGGTCCTCGTCGTCCTGGCGGTCGTGAGCCAGTTCGCGATCCCGCCGCTGGCCGAGAACCGGGTCGAGGATCGGCTCACCGACGGGGGCGGCAGCGCCGAGGTCTCGCTCAGCGCCTTCCCGGCCGCCCGGCTCTTGTTCAACGACGGCGAGGAGCTCTCGATCAGCGGCAGCGGGCTGGACCTGGCCCTCGAGCAGCAGGCGAACGTCTTCGACAGGCTCGACGGCTTCGACCAGGTGGACGTCGCCCTGACGGAGTTCCGCGCCGGCCCGTTCGCGGTCGCCAGCTTCGAGCTCACCCGGCCGGCGCCGTCCGCCCCCTATCACCTCGTCTCCTCGAGCCAGGCGACGCCCGGCGCCCTGGCCGAGTACGGCACCTCTCAGCTCGGCCTCCCCGGCGGGGCGCTGCTGCGCTTCCTCGCCGACCAGGCGCTGGGCAGCAAGCGGGCGATCCCGATCGAGCTCGACATGCAGCTCCGAAGCGACGGCGGGCGCGTCGTCGTCGTCTCCGGCGGTGGCACCGTCGCAGGGCTTCCGACCGGCCCCCTCGCGGAGCTGATCACCTCGACCATCGTCGTTCGCCTCTAGTGGGGCGTCGCATGACGTTGCCCGCGGTTGCCTGCGGCTTGCCCAGTCGCGCGCGGGGGTGTAGGGTCGCCTGACCGCGCGAGCTCGCCGAGGTTGCGCGACGGCGAATGGCTCGGAAGGGAGGGTCGGATGTCCAAGTTAGGGAGGCGTCAACATCGTCTGGCCCTGGTGGCGACCGCGGCGCTCGCGATCGCCGGCCTCTTCGGCGCGCGCGCCCAAGCGGCGCCGCCGCCGAATCAGGTGAGCTTCCGCGCCCAGACCCTGTTCCCGAAGTTCGGGCCCAACATCACCGACTACGTGGTCCGCTGCAAGAACGGGCCGGTCACGGTCAACGCCGACACCTCCGGAGGCTGGGAGGCGGCGATCGGCAAGAATCCCTTCCGCAGCGGCCGCTTCAGCCAGCAGGTGCCGCTGGGCGCCGGGCGGTCCTTCACGATCACGGTGCGAGACGCGGGACGCACGCAGCTCTATCGCTACTACGTGCGTTGCCTGCCGAACAACTTCCCCAATTACACCTACACCCGCTATGGACCGGTGTCGCCGCAATACTTCTCTGTGGACCGCTCATTCACCAGCAATGCCCTGCGCTACTCGATCATCTTCGACAACCACGGGGTACCGATCTGGTGGAAGCACACTCCGGCCTGGGGCACCAGGGTGCTTCCGAACGGGAGCATCCTCTGGTTCGATTCCGCCTTTTCCCAAGGCAGATGGGCGACCCACCGCGTCAACGGGAGCTTTGTCCGGGCGATGTTCGGCGTTGGTCGCGGGGGCGACGCACACGACCTGCAGCTGACCGCTAACGGCAACCACATGATTGGCGCCTACGTCCGGCAGGGGAACGTCGACACGAGCGCCTATGGCGGCTCGAGAAACGCCACCGTGATCAACACCGAGCTGCAGGAGGTGAGCCCCAATCGAACCTGATCTGGAGCTGGAGGAGCCAGCACCACATCGGCCGGGAGGAGACCGGGCGCCACTGGCCGCGCGTCATCCGCCCCGGCCCCTACGACATCCTCCACTGGAACTCGATCGAGCCGGCGGGCAACTCGGTGATCGCCTCCTTCAGGCATCTCGACGCCGTCTACAAGATCGAAAAGAGCCCCGCCGGCAGGATCGTCTGGAAGCTGGGCGGCACGAGGACGCCCGAGAGCCTGAGGGTGAGAAACGACCCGCGCGCATACACACTTGGCGCCCAACACGACGCCCGCCTGCTCCCCGATGGGACCGTGACCGTGTTCGACAATCGCACCTATCTGGGGCAGAGGCCGCGGGCGGTGCGCTTCAGGATCGACGAAGCGACCGGAACGGCGACCCTGCTCCAGTCGATCACCGATCCCGACGTCTCCAGCTCGGGCTGCTGCGGCTCGGCCCGGCGCATGGCCAACGGGGACTGGCTGATCGGCTGGGGAGGGCCGAGCGATCGGATCGGCGGCTACAAGCCCAACGGCCAGAGGACCTTCTCGTTGACCATGCACACCAGCTATCGGGCAGAGCCGGTTCCCGGCGGCGTGCTCTCCGCGCAGGCCATGCGTCAAGGAATGAACGCGATGTACGGCGCGCCCTAAGAGCGCCCCTGAGCCTTGAAGAACTCCTCCCCCTCGATCCCCACCTTTGGCACAAGGCGCGACGCCCAGCCCGGCAGCCACCAGTTGGCGCGTCCGAGCAACACCATCACCGCGGGCACCAGCAGGCACCGGACGATCGTGGCGTCGACCGCGATCGCGGCCGCAAGGCCAAGCCCGAACTGCTTCACGGTCGGGTCGCCGCTCAGGAGGAAGCTGGTGTACACGCAGACCATGATCAGCGCCGCCGAGGTGATCACGCGGGCGCTGGACGCGAGTCCGTCGACGACCGCCTCGTAGTTGTCCTTGGTCTTCCGGTAGTGCTCCTGGATCCTGGTCAGCAGGAACACCTGGTAGTCCATCGAGAGCCCGAACAGGATCGCGAACATCAGCAGCGGCACGTAGCTGACGATCGGGCTCGGCCCGGAGAGGCCGAGCAGCTTCGCCCCGTGGCCCTCCTGGAATACGAACGTCAGGATCCCGTACGCCGCGCCGACAGAGAGCAGGTTCATCAAGCCCGCGGTAAGGGGCACGACGATCGAGCGGAAGGCGATCAGGAGCAGCAGGAAGCTCAGCACGATCACCGTGGCGATCACCAGCGGCAGCCGCTCGCTGATCCGGTCGCCGAGGTCGATGTAGCCGGCGGTCTGGCCGCCGACGTAGGCCGTAAGGGTGGTTCCCTCGAGCGCGTCCGGAATCACGGGAGCACGCAATCGGCGGACCAGGTCCTCGGTGGCGTCGGCCGACGGCGCCGTGGTCGGAGTCACCGTGAACACGGCCGTGTCGCCCGACTTGTCGAGCTGCGCGGGCGAGACGTCCTTGACGCCCTTCGTCTTGCCGATCTTGTTCTCGAGCTTGACCAGACGCGGGTCGCTGGCCGGGGTCTTCAGGAAGGCCTCCTCCTGGGAGGCCTGCTTCTCCTTCTTGGTGGGTGGCTGTGAGGCCACCTGCTGCTCCGCCTCCGACTGCGCCTCGTCCGGAGGCACACCCTGCGCCTCGAGTTGCTGCGTGGCTTGTCCGACTGCCTGCTGCTGGGCCTGCTGCTGCTGCTCTTGGACCTGCTTGAGCTGCTTGTTGTCGGGGTGCGCGGGACTGCCGTCGAAGTCGACCGCGATCAGGAGCGGCCCGTTTATGCCCGGGCCGAAGCCCCGCGTGAGCAGGTCGTAGGCCTGGCGGGTGGTGGTGGACTTGGACAGCTGACCGTTGTCCTGCTGACCGAATTGGAGGTCGAGCACCGGGATCGCCAGCACCAGCAGGATGGCGATCCCGAGCACCATCGCCGCCGTCGCCCGCTTGCCCACCCCGCGCGCCCACCTCGCCCAGCCGTGAGGCCTGTGGTCGTGCGGAGGCGTGCGCAGGAACGGCACCCTCAGGGAGTTGATCCGGGTACCCAGCGCCGCAAGCAGCGCGGGCAGCAGGGTGATCGCGGTGATCACGGCAATCAGGACGACGACCGCCGCCGAGTAGCCGAGCGCGCTGACGATCGGAATCCGCGCGACCGCCAGCGAGCAGAGAGCGATCACCACCGTGCCGCCCGCGAACACGACGGCCCCGCCCGCCGTGGCCACTGCGCGTGCCGCCGCCTCGTCCGGAGGATGGCCCTGCTCGATGAAGCCACGGTGGCGGGTGACGATGAACAGGGCGTAGTCGATCCCGACGCCGAGCCCCAGCATCGTGCCCAGCGTCGGGCCCACGGTGGGCACCTCGATCCCGTGCCCCAGCAGCCCGATCGCGCTCAAGCCCACGCTCAGCCCGACGATCGCGGTGGCGATCGGCAGCGCCATGGCGGTCACGGTGCCGAACGTGAACAGCAGGATGATCACGGCGGCCACGATCCCGACGGCCTCGCTCGACTCGGTCGACGGGTTGGAGACCGCCTGGCCCAGGTAGCCGCCCGTTGCCACCTCGAATCCCGCGTCCCGTGCCGGAGACTCGGCGTCGATGATCTCGTTGGCCTGGTCCTCGGTGAGGTCGCTCGAGCTGAGGTTGATCGTCACCGAGATGTAGCCGATCCGCTTGTCCTTGCTGAGCGCGCCCGCGCCCTCGCTGCTCAACGGGCTCACCACGCTGATCACGTGAGGCGCCTTCTTCAGGGACCTGACGGTCGCCTTGACGGCCTGCTCGTTCTTGCCAGTGGTCAACGTCCCCGAGGGCGCCTCCATCACCACGGGGTTGGTGCCGTTCGCCTGCTTGGGAAGGTTGTCCTGAAGCAGGTCCTGGGCCTGGGTGGAGCCGGTCCCGGGAAGGGTGAGGTTGTTGCTCGTCTCCCTCCCGATGCTGGTCGAGGCCACGACGAACACCACGACCAGAACCACCCAGACGGCGGCCACCCGATAGCGATGCCGCACACAGGCACCCGCCAGCCCGTAGAGCGCTCCGCTCACCGGCGACCTCCGAGCGGCAGCGGCTGCTCCAGCCAGTCCGCGATCAGGCGGCCGATCTCATCCCCGGCGTCCTCCTGAAGGAAGTGGGAGGCTCTCTCGATCGGCCGGGGCGGGTCGGCACCGATCAGCGACGCGAACGCCTCCCCCACCTTGAACGGCAGCACCGGGTCGGAGTCGGCCCACAGCACGAGGGTAGGGCGGGGATCACCGCGCAGCCCCTCCAGCGCGCGCTTGCCCGCCGCCGCACCGGGCATCCCCGGCGAGATGGGCAAGATGAGCGGGAAGGCCCGCGCGCCGGCCTTGGACTCCGGGGTCGGGAAGGGAGCGTCGTAGGCCGCGGCGACCTCGTCGTCCATCCCCCGGGCGCAGGCGTTTCGCACCAGCAACGAGATCGGCAGGTCCTCCGTGCGCTCAACGAAGTTGCGGAACGTATGCCAGGCCTCCGACATCGGCTGCTCGCCGGTGAACAGGCCGGTATCCATGATCACGATCCGCGAGATGCGGTCGGGGTGTTCCACCGCGAGGCGCAGGCCGATCGGCCCGCCCCAGTCGTGGACGACCACGGTCGCCTCGCGCAGGTCGAGGTCGTCGAGCAGCGTCGCGGCCAGCTGGGTGTGGCGGTCGTAGGAGTACCAACCGAGATCGGTGGGCTTGTCGGATCGCCCGAAGCCGGCGTAGTCCGGGGCGATGCAACGATGGCCTGCGTCGCGCACCGGCGGGATCACCTTCCGCCACAGGTACGACCAGGTCGGCTCGCCGTGAAAGAAGACCACCGGCGGCCCTTCTCCGTCATCGAGGTGGGCCAGCCGGAGGCCGTCGACCTCGCGATAACGCGGCTCGAAGCGGAAATCGGGGAGCCCCTCGAAGCGCTCGTCGGGCGTTCGGAACGCGTCGATCACGGGCTGGAGCGCAGGCCGCGAACCTCAGGCCGCGGCGGCGATCGCCTGCGCGGTTCGCCGCGCCAGCGCCATGATCGTGATCATCGGGTTGGTGCCCGAGGCGGTGGGGAAGGCGCTCGCGTCGCCAACCCATACCCCCGGCGTGTCGTGGAGCTCGCCCCACGGGTTGGCGACCGAGCTCGCCGGATCCTTGCCCATCCGGCAGCTCCCCATCTGATGGGCGGAGAAGATGGCGTGCTCGTGCGGCGCCAGCGAGCATTCCTGAAGCCCGCTCAGGAAGGCGCCGAAGTCCTCGCCCCTGCTCCAGACGAGCGGCTTGCGGCTCAGCGCCACGATTCGCTGCGCGCCCGCGGCCTCGTGCACCCGGGCCACCGCCTCCAGGCCGGCACGGAAGTTGGCGATGTCCAGCTCGTCGGCGAGCCGGTAGCTCGCGACGGCGTTCCCCGCCGCGTCGACGTCGACCCGGCCGTGGCCACGGTCGCGGATCAGCAGGATCAGCAGCGAGTTGTTGCGCAACCGGGCCATCTCCTGCTTGTGCTGCCGGCCGGACTGCCAGGGCGTCGCGGCGGCCGCGATCCCGGTCGAGTGGTGGGCGCCCTCGAGCAGGAAGCCGTAGCCGTCGGTGCCCTCCGCGAATTGATGGGAGAGCGCGGACTGCGGCGCTCCCCACCAGCCGTCCTGAGGCTCGTCGTAGGCGCCGAACAGGGCGCCCGCGGGGTGCAGGCGCAGGTGGTCGCCGAGGGCGGGGCCGCCGATCCCCGAGCGCGCAAGGAGCGCGGGCGACTCGATCGAGCCGCAGGCCACGACCACCTGGGGAGCGTGGACCACCACCCGGGCCGTGGCGCCGTCGGGGCCGACGTAGGTCCCCTCCACCCCGGCCGCGCGACCCTCCTGCACCAGGATCCGCTCGGCGCGGCAGTTGACGACCAGGTCCCCGCCCCGCGCGTGTGCGTCGGCGAGGTAGGTCTTCTGAGTGGAGAGCTTGGAGCCGGTGACGTCCCCGAAGCCGACGTAGCCGGCCAGGTCGGCGTCGTGCTTCGCAGGGTCGACATTGCGAGTGATCAGCTTGAAGTCCCAGCCAAGCGCCTCGCAGCCCTCCTTCAGCCGCTGGTGCGGCCCGTTGAGCTCGGAGCATGAGTCGGTGACGCCAATCCGCTGCCATCACCTGGTCCAGGCAGCGGTCGAACTCGGGGCCGTCGACGCCCTCGAGGCCGTGCTCGCGCGCCCACTCGTCGCGCACCCATGGGAAGGTCCTCAGGCAGTTCTGCCAGTTGATCACCGTGCCGCCGCCCAGCGACGAGCCCGCCTGCATCGAGACCTGGCCCTCGGCGGTCGGGATCGGCCCTCCGCGCAGGTAGAGGTTCTGATAGCCCCACACCTCGAGCTGGTTGAAGTCGGCCTCGTTGAAGTAGCCCCCGAGCTCGAGCACGCAAACCTGCTTGCCGGCCTCGGCGAGGGTCCCCGCGATCACTCCGCCGCCGGCCCCCGAGCCGACCACGCAGACGTCGGCCTCGATCGTCATCGCCTCGGCCCCGGCCTCGGGTCGGCGAACGGCGAGCGGCTTCGGCTCCTCGGGGGGATGGCGCTGGGGGCCGGGATAGCCGATCGCATCCCAGCTCGGATTCCGCCCCGTGCCGAGGTCCGGCAGCGCGTAGAAGAGCGAGAGCGCCAGGCCGCGCAGCGTGTGGATGCCGGCGAGCGCCTCCGGGCCCGAATCGGCGACGGCGTGGATGAGCTGCTCCCGGGCCTCGAGCGGGGTCTCGGCGACCATCCCTTGCTCGGCGAGCGTGTCGAGCAGCGAGCCGAGGCCGGCGAGCTGCTCCTCGGTCGCCGCCGACTCCAGCAGCGCGACCTCGATCGCCTCGGGCACGCCGAGGTGTGACGCGGCCCGCGACCAGAAGCCATGGGGATCGCCCACGCCGTCGGCACCCTGGAGATCGCCCTCTAGCGAGGGCGGTGGCAGCGACGGGATCAGCGTGTCGCAGAGGACCAGCAGGGTGGCTCGCTGCGCGTCCGTGAACAGCTCGCTGGTGGCGAGCACGCTGATCGCATCGCCCACCTGCCGGGTGACCTCCGCCGAGTACGGGAACATGTGCAGGTCGCGCGAAGGGGCGTAGCCCGGGGTGATCATCAGCGACTGCCGCTTCGCGTACTTGCGGATCCCGTCCGGCCCGTGTCGCGAGCCCAGCCCGGACGCCTTCCAGCCGCCCATCGGCAGCTCCAGCGCGCCGTAGTTGAGCTGGGCGTCGTTGACGCAGCAGACCCCGGCCTCGATCCGGCGGGCGATCCGCTCCCCGTTCGCGACGTCGCGCGTCCACACCGACGCCTGGAGGCCATACGGCCCGTCGTTGGCGAGCCGCACCGCCTCCCGTGCGTCGCCGACCTTCATCACCGGCAGGGTCGGCCCGAAGGTCTCCTCGGTCATGCACCGCATCGAGTGGTCGACCTCGGCCAGCACGGTCGGCTCGAAGAAGCGGCCGGCCTCGGCCTCGGCGCGCTTGCCGCCCGTGACCACCCTGGCGCCCTTGGACACTGCGTCACGCACGTGCGCTTCGATCAACTCGATCTGCGGCGGGAAGATGATCGCCCCGACGTCCACGGAGCCCGCCGCTCCCGGCGGCCCCTGGCGAAGCGCCTCGACCTTGGCCGCCACCCGATCGCAGGAACTCGTCATAGACGGGCTCCTCGACGTAGATGCGCTCGACGGAAATGCAGACCTGGCCTGAGTTGTTCATCCCGTAGCTCACGGCCGCGTTGGCCGCCCGCTCGAGGTCGGCGTCGGCCAGCACGATCATCGGGTCGTTTCCGCCCAGCTCCAGGCTGACCGGCGTCAGCGTCTGGGCCGCGCGCGCCATCACCCTCTTCCCGGTCTCCACCGAGCCCGTGAACATGACCATGTCCACTTGCGTCGACCAGCGCCGCCCCGGTCTCACCGCGGCCGGTCGCCACCTGGAAGGTCCCCTCCGGGATGCCGCACTCGGCCAGCATCTGGGCCATCAGCAGCGAGGTCAGCGGCGTCACCTCGGAGGGCTTCATGACCACGGCGTTGCCCGCCGCGAGCGCCGGGATGCAATCGCCGAACGAGTTGTTGAGCGGGATAGTTCCAGGGGCCGATCACCCCCACGAGGCCAAGCGGCGCGTACCGGACGACGAGCTTGCGGCCACGAACGAACGGCGAGGCCGACTGGACCTCCTCGTCCGCGAGGTACCGCGGCGCCATCTTCGCCCAGAACTCCAGCGCCGAGACGCCGTAGGCGAGCTCAGCGAACTGCGTCTCGTCGGCGGGACGACCGGTCTCGCCGACAATCGTGGTCACTACCCGTTCGGCGTTGGCGACCATCCAGTCGCGCGCCGCCAACAGCACCTCGGCCCGCCCCTCGAACCCGATCGACGCCCAGATCGGCTGCGCCTCTCGCGCCCGTGCAGCCATCGCCTCGACCTCGCTCGCGCCCAGCGCGGGGACCGTGGCAATCGTCTCCCCCGTGGCCGGATTCTCGACCGGGATCCCGGTCTCGTGTGGCAGCCTCGGTCACGGGCCCCGACATCGCAACGGCGAGCTTAGTCAATCGGCGCGCGGCCGGGTAAGCGCTCCTTCCGCCAGGCGCGCGCGAGGATGCGGGGGTGCGCACGATCATCGTCTCGGACCTTCACCTCGGATCGGGCGGGGACATCGACCTCCTCCGCCGCCCGGAGCTTCGCGAGGCCCTGTGGGCCGAGATCGAGGGCGCGGACGAGGTCGTGCTGCTGGGCGACGCGGTCGAGCTGCGCGACCGCCCTCTGGCGGAGGCGCTCGAGCTCGCGCGCCCGTTCTTCGACGAGCTCGGGTCCGCGATCGGCACCGGAAGCGTCGTGCTGGTGCCGGGCAACCACGACCATCATCTGCTCGACGACTGGCTGGAGCACCGCCGGCTGGAGCGAGCCGGGCCGCTGGGGCTGGAGCAGCGCGTCCCGGCGCAGTCGGGGCCGCTCGCCCAGCTGATCGCGGGGATGGGGCGAACGCGGATCGAGCTCGCGTATCCCGGGCGTCTGGCTTCGCCCCGGCGTCTACGCGACCCACGGCCACTACCTGGACCGCCACCTCACCGTCCCGACCTTCGAGCGCTTGGCGGTCGCGGCCGTGGAGCGCGTGCTGGGCGGGTCGCGGGAGGTCTCCGAGGGGCCGGGCTCGCCGGGCGCCCCGGGCTCGGCAAGCGTCGAGGACTACGAGCGCGCCCAAGCCCCGGTCTACGCCTTCCTGTTCACGCTCGCGCAGGCGGGATCAGCCGGAGGGCGGCTTGCCGGAGCCAACCCCTCGGCCAAGGTCTGGCAGGCCCTGGGGGGCGGCTACGGGCGCGCCGCCAAGCTTCGCGGCTGGCTGCTGGGAACGGTCGCCCTGCCGGGCGCGGTGGGCGTCGCCAACCGGCTGGGCCTCGGGCCGGTCAGGTCCGATCTCTCCCCCGGCGCGATCACCCGCGCCGGGCTGGAGGCGATCGGCGAGGTGACCCGCCGGCTGGGCATCGACGCCGACCACCTGATCTTCGGCCACACGCACCGCCGGGGGCCGATGCGCGCCGAGACCGGCTGGCGGATGCCCGAAGGCACCCACCTCTGGAACACCGGAAGCTGGGTCTACGCGCCCGGATTGCTCGGCCGCACGCCCTCGGACAGCCCCTACTGGCCGGGGACCGTCGCCGTCCTTCGGGACGACGGCCCACCCGAGCCTGCGCCACCTGCTCGATGATCGCAGCCGCACCGAGCTGCGCGGCTAGGTGTAGACGCGGCTGGAGGTTGACTCGGCGCCAGACGGCGGCGCGAAGTCTGCGTAAGCTAGAGTCTTCACGTTGACGGCCTTCGGGCCCTTGGGGCCCTCCTCGGACTCGAACTCGACCTTCGCTCCATCGGCGAGCGAGCGGGCGCCATCGACGAGACCCGTTTGATGGACGAACAGGTCCTGGCCGCCCTCGTCGGGGGTGATGAAGCCGAAGCGCTTCTCCTCGTTGAACCACTTAACGGTGCCGGTTGCCATGCTGTGCTTCCTCCGCGTGTTGTGTTGATGAAATGCCGCGGATACTGCTCCTGGTACAGACCTGATTCAGCACCGCTTCATTGCGCCCCACCCTGGGGCTACCTGCTAGAACGGTAACACTCGGGCGCCGAAGCGACGGCGAGCCAGCGCGCGAAAGAGCGCGGCGTTCGGTCAGCCAGCCGGCCGCCGCGGTCCCGAGATCGCCGCATCAGGAGCAGCAGCAGGACCGAGCCGCCGATCGCGATCAGCCAGGTCTCGAGGTCGAAGAAGTCGCCGATCTTGCCCAGGTCGAGCGCGCTGGCGATCAAGCCGCCGATCAGCGCCCCGAGGATTCCGACCGCGGTGGTCCCGATGCAGCCGCCCGGCTCGGTCCGGCCGGGCACCAAGGCGCGGGAGATGGTCCCCGCGAAGAGACCCAGCAGGATCCAGCCGAGGATTCCC
Organism: uncultured Actinomycetes bacterium; assembly: GCA_963740145.1. Lineage (GTDB taxonomy): Bacteria > Actinomycetota > Thermoleophilia > Solirubrobacterales > 70-9 > AC-56. Next base: position 32,101 of record CAVUDI010000007.1, on the reverse strand, counting down.
ATTCCGGCACCCTACCCTGAGCGGGCCGCGGCGTCGGCGACGCCCGCCTCGCGGGTCGTCGGACCAGGCGGGGCCAGCTCCCATCACCGCGGCGCCGATAACGTGCCGCGCCGTGAGCGGCCAGTTCGACCCATGGCAGATCGAGCTTCACGGCCATCGGGTGATCTACCGGATCGCGGGCAGCGGCCCGCCGGTCGTCCTGATCCACGGAATGGTGAACTCGTCGCGCCACTGGGAGGCCGTGGCGCTCCGCCTCGCCGACGACTACACGGTGATCGCCCCGGACCTGATCGGACACGGCGACTCCGCCACCCCCCGCGGCGACTACTCGCTCGGCGCGCATGCGGCCAGCATCCGCGACCTGCTGGCGGTGATCGGGGATCGACAGGGCGACGATCGTCGGCCACTCCCTGGGCGGCGGCGTGGCAATGCAGTTCTTCTACCAATTCCCGCAGCGAACCGAGCGGATGGCCCTGGTGTCGAGCGGCGGGCTGGGTCGTGAGGTCAGCCCGATGCTCCGCGGCGCGGCTCTGCCGGGCGCGGCCGCGCTGCTGTGGGCTGCCGCCCACCCGCGGGTCGGGGCGGCGCTGTCCGGACTGGGCGAGCGGATGCGGGAGCGCGGCTTGGGGAAGGGCGTCTACCTGCAGGCGATCGCGCGAGCGCTGCAGCCGCTCCAGCGGGCGGGCGCCCGCAAGGCGTTCCTGCAGACGCTCCGCTCCGTGATCGACACCCAGGGACAGCGGGTCAGCGCTCGGGACCGCCTCTACCTCCTCGGCCCCATTCCCACGCTGATCGTCTGGGGAGGGCGCGACCACACGATCCCGGTCTCGCATGGGCGCCGCGCGCACCAAGCTATCCCGGGTAGCCGGTTCGAGGTCCTCCCTCGCGCCGCGCATTTCCCCCACCTGGAGGATCCAGAGGGCCTCGCCGCCGTGCTGTGGGACTTCCTCGAGACCACCGAGCCGGGCCGGATCGACGACCGGGACTGGGGCCGACTGATCGCACCCGCACGCGCAGCGAAGCCCGCTGACGGAGCCGTCTCCGGCTGCCTGAGGCCTACGTGGCGGGCTCGTCCCCGGCCTGGTCGAGAGCGGCCATGATCGGCGCGGTGTCGAAGTAGGCGCGCAGCCGCGAGGCCACCCCGTCGGTCATCGTCCAGACGTGGACGAACTCGACCTCGAAGTCCCGGCCGCTGGCCTTGGCGCGTCCGCGCAGGCGGCCCAGCGACGACCATGCGGTCGCCTGCGTCGAGGAAGTCATCGGGATCCGCCCAACGGCCCTCGACGTGGTCCTGGGAGACCGATGCGAAGGCCCGCACGCCGTCGTGGCCGTGCCGCGTCCCGCCCCAGGGCAGCGTGTCCGGCAGGCTCCATTCGATGTCGTGCGCCAGATCATCGACGAGCTCCTCCACGTCCCAGCGTGAGAATCGCGTCGTAGATGCGCCGCAGTGATTCGACGTCCTCCTCGGACACGGCTCTCCATCCCAGCTCGGTTGGCGCCTTTGTACGGCGACTCATGCCTCGAACGTGCTCGGCTGGATCGAGCTCGCCGTTCACCGTGGGCCCGGTGCCGTTGGCGGCGGGAAGCCCGTTGCGCGCCTTGCGGGAGCGGGCCGTTGCCGTTCAGGGGGGCGTGGCCGTTGGCGGTGGCCGGCGCGCCACGGCGGCCCCAGGCGGCGCTCCTCGCCGGCTGCCAGCAAGGTATCCAGGAGCTCGAACGCGCCGTCCGCATCGCCGCTTGGCCATCGCGACCCGGGCCGCGTAGTCCCCGGCGCCCTCGTTCAGCCGCACCGCCGCGCCGAGACCGCAGAAGATCGCGATCCGCACCCGCGTCCCGGCCCTGCTCCAAAGACGGCGGACCGCACCGTGACCCAGGTCGGCCCCCGCCCACCGAAGGCACATGTCGCGCCGCTCGCGGGTCACCCGGCCACCGCCACGCGAGCCCACGATGCGCTGCGCGTACGGGCTCAACCGCTGGCGCTCGGCGTAAGGGGCGCGATCGTTCCAGCCCCGCAGGAAGGCTCCGATCACCGGACAGACGCAGCGCTGGCCGGTCGCTGAACTCCTCTTGGGCGAGCAGCGAAGCCAGCTCGACCACGCAGACGCCCTCGCGAGGTGACGAGTGACTGCCCTCGGTGAGCCGGACTGAGGTGCCGTCGGGCAGCACGGCGCTCTCGCGCCATCCCCCCCATCGGTCCCACTAGAAGCCGCGCCGCTCGCGCTGCTTGTTGAGCGCCCTTCTGATCCGGGGATCGCCGCCGCGATCGGCGAGCTCGCTCGCCAGGCGGAGGCTGCGGATCGTGACCAGCACCGCGAGGATGGCCATCACCACGGTCAGCCCGGCGACCTTCGCCGGCGAGATGGTCGCCACGGTGACGAAGAAGACGTAGAGGACGATCGCCCAGACGGCGCAGAGCCAAAGCGAAAGCCGAAGCGAACCCAGCAATTGCATCTCCCGGATCAGACGACGCCGTTGACCATAACGCAGCGGGCGCCTCCGCGCGCGTCGGTCGAGGGGTCCCGCGGACTACTGGTCGTCCGGCGGAACTACTGGTCGGGGCCTGGCGCGGCGTCCGAGCTCGGCGCGCGGAGCGCCACCACCGCCCCGACGACGGCGAGCACGATTCCCACCCCGAGCAGGACACCCTGCTTCCACCCGCAGCCGCCGCGACCGATATTCAGCGGGTCGGAGAACGCCGCGAGCAACGCAGCGGCGATGCCCACGACGATGATCGAGCAAGCCTGCCTGCCTTGCGGACATGATGCGGGGGAGCCTATCCGTTCGACCGGCTCGGGGCCGGCTCAGCGATGCCCGCTGAAGGAGATCACCTGCTGGATGCCGCTCGGGCGGTTGGTGTAGCGCATGGTGGTGGGCAGGAGGCCGGGGACGAAGGAGATCCGCTCCCCGGTCGCGTCCGCGCGCCACGCCGCCGGGTTGGAGGTCCCCTGCTCGGCGGTCAGCTCCGCGGCGGCGGCCTGGAACTGCGCCCGGATCACGTTCCGGCATCGGCCCAGATCGCCGCCACCGCAGTAGCTCTGGTTGAGCGGCTTCGCGACCGGCATGCCCAGGAGCTTGCGGATGTCGCGGTCGAAGTACTGGTGCCAGCCGCTGTACTGGCCTCCCGGCGGCTGATTGAAGCGCGAGAAGAGCGAGTCCAGCTCGTCGAGCTGCGGCCCCAGCTTCGACCTCATGAACGCGTCGGCGATCTTCGGCCAGACGGCGTCCATGATCGCCGCGCCCGGGTGGTCGATCTCGCCGTCGAGATTGCGATCCAGCCGGCTGCCTCCGTGCTGCCGCCAGCCGATCAACAGCGTCATCATCTGCGCCGGCGGCTGGTTCGTAGCCCGTCGAGGGCGGAAGCAGGCGCTGCAACAGCGGCACCGTGTCGATCGCCCGCACGTCCTGGGTCGCGGCGGCGTTCATCGCCGCGGTGACCTCCGCCAGCGTCCACTTGCCGTCGCCTCCCTTCAAACGCGCCAGGTTGTAGTCCAGGAGGTCCACCCGGGCGACCGAGCCGTTACCGCCCCAGTTCTCGTCCGAAGCGCCGAAACCGTGGGCGGAGATGTTGTTCCAGTTGGTCATCGTCCCGTCGCGCGGATCCACGCCCTGGATGTGCGCGCCGTCGGAAGGAAGCCCCGCCACTCGTACTGCCCCCGTGCCCAGGGCCGGCAGGCCGGGATCGACGCTTGGGCGGCCGGATGGGCAGCCTGCCGCTCGTGTACATGGCGATGTGCTGGTGGTCGATGTAGAACGAGTTGAAGGTCTGCGGCGTCTTCGCCGCCGCCCGGAAGAAGGAGCTGCGGGCTGTTGACCCGGCCGGTGGAGAGCCGGCGGTAGAAGAGCTGGTCGAGCACGTCCTTGCCGTAGCTCGAGCGCTTGGACGAGATCGCCACCTTGCGCCCGTTGACCGTCGCGTACCCCTCAACCGGCCCGTGCACCGTGGTCAGGAACTCGACCGGCTCGCCGTTGAGTGTGCCGGCATTGAAGTGGCCCATCGGCCGGCACTGCCCCTGGTAGAGGTACCTCTCGTCGCTGCCTCCGGCAGAGCGTCTCGACGTACTGGTCGATGATGTCGCTGCTCGCCGAGGTGAGCGTGGTGGCGAAGTCCTCGCCGCGGCCGATCAGCATGTAGCCGGGGAAGGGCGCGGAGGTCGCTCCCCGCCACTGGAGCCCGGGCGCGTGCATGTCGATCTCGTAGGTGAGGCCGGGGTAGAAGTAGCCGATCTGCGGGCCGCCGACCATCAGCGGATACCCGGTCTTCGAGCGGTCCGCGTCGATCATCAGGGTGTTGCTGGCCTGGCTCTGGTCCGCAGGCGCTCTCCTCGGGCAGCGCGCTCTCGGCGACGGCCGGAGTGGGCTCGTAGCTCCCGGGGTCGAGGATCACGCTGCCCTGCGGGCGGCTGGGAAGCTGTCCGTAGTTGAAGGTCCCGTCGACCGAGGTCGGGCTCTCCGGGTTCTTGAACTGGCGCAGGTCGTCGAAGACGCTCTTGCCCCTGTACTGCCCGAGCCGCTGCTGGAGGCCGGCGAGGAACTGCGAGCGGCGGGCCTCGTCGCCGCCGCCCTCGCCGACGAACTGCCCCTTGAGGGCGTTGACGGCGTAGACGTCGTTCCGCGTCCATGGCGCGGTCGAGGGGTGGTTTATTTCGAGGTTGTCGTTGATCCCGGAGATGAAGGTGTCGATGTCCCGCAGCACCGCCTCGCCCTCCGGGCCGGCGTTCTGGAGCACCTGGGTCTGCTTCGCGATCTCGGCCTCGGTCTGGGCGCTGGGCTGGAAGTTCTGCAGGCCGGAGATCAGGCCGAGCGCGCTCAGTCCCGGGGCATCGATCGCGGCGACGCGGGCGTTGTAGCGGGCCTGCTGCCCCAGCAGGAAGCGATCCTCGGTGGCGATCCAGCCGGCGGCCCAGATCCCGCCGTTGTAGGTGGAGGCGGTGACGTGCGGAACGTTGAACTGGTCGCGGACGATGGTCACCCCGGGGCGCGGGACGCTCTCCGGCATCCCCGGCCCGGCGGTGGCGATGCCGAAGCGCTCGGACTTGAAGTACTGGGTCAGGTGGGCGGGCGTGACCTGGTCGAAGAGCGGCGTCAGGCCGTCGTACATCAATGCCTGGTCGTCGGCCCCGTCCGGCGGCGGCAGGCCGCCGTACTGACCGGAGGGAATGATGTTGAGCGCCGTGTGCGCGTAGTCGGCCGCCGCCGCGCTCGCGGGCGCTCGCCGCAAGGCCACCCAGGACGAGCAAGCCTACGAAGCTCCTCCAGCGTGCAGTCCGGCGATGTCCTCTCAACGCAAGTCCCCCTTGGGCACCCGCTGCCAACACGCAGACCATATACCCCCGATTCAGTCCGTGCCCGGACGTGGGCGGCCCGCTGGCGTCCAGGGCGTGCCCCGCGGCAGCCAGCGGGGTACGTTTTGCCTGTACTCGCGATACTCGCCGCCGAACCGGCGCTCGAGGCCAGGCTCCTCGTAGACGAGGAAGCCCACCCAGTTGATCGCGAAGAAGGCCGCGAACCAGATCAAGAGCGCCGGCGATCCGAACAGGGTCGCCTCGCCCAGGAGCACAGACAGCACGGCGGTGATCATCGGGTTGCGCACGTGCCTGTACGGGCCCTCGACGACCAGGTGGCTGGTCGGGTCCCACGGCGCCAGCGTCCCCTTGCCGATCCGCGCGAACAGCCGCACCGTCCAAGCCCAGAGCGCGACACCGCCCGCGATCAGCGCCAGGCCGAGCAGAACGGGCACGGCGGCCAGCACCCCATCGAGCCCCCAGCCGATGTTCGGGCCGTCGCCGATGATCAGGATGGCGGCCGGCACCGCCACCGTGACGGTTCCGGGGAGCAACACGACCGCGCGTGCCTGACGCCAGGCGCTCACCGTTGGAACGTTACGCTGGTACTTGCTTGAGCTGTGCGCGCGCACTTGTCGCCGCTCTCGCGGCCACCACCGTCGTCGTCCTGGCCGGCGCGCCCGCGGCCCGCGCCCACGACCCCGGGCGCTGGCTGCTCACCGGAGCGAGCTCGGTGCCCGCCTCGTACTGGCAGGGCCTCACCTCTGATCCGGCCGGGGCGAACCTCTATTTCGCGGGAGTGTTCGAGGGGCTGTGGCGCACCACGCCGCTGCTGGGCCAAACCGCCGGCGTGCAGAGCTGCGATCCCCCCGGGCGTCAAGCAGGCCGAGGGCTACAACCACATCGGCGATCCGACCTGGAATCTGCGCGAAGGCGGCCGCGTGATCCTGCCGCTGGAGTGCTTCACACCCGGGGTGGGCAACACCTGCGGCACCGGCTCGTTCGGCGTCGCCGACCCCGCAACGCTCGGCTTCCGCTACTACGTGAAGCTCGACCCGGCGGAGATCCCGAAGGCGATGTGGGCCGAGACCTCGCCTGGAGGCTCGCTCGTCTGGACCAGCAGCGGCGACGACCTGCTCGCATATCGCTCCAGCGAGGTCTCGGCGGCCAAGGCCGCCCCGGCGGGCCCGCTGCTTCGCTCAGCCCGTCGCCTCGCCGGCGCGGTGCCCCCGACGGGCGTCACGGGCGCCGTCTTCCGCCACCGCCGGCTGTTGCTGGCCGGAGAGGACAACGGCACCTATCAGGTGTGGGGCGTGAATCCTCGCGACGGTGCCCGGCGGCTGGAGCTCGAGATGCGCATCTGCGGCGAGTCCGAGGGTCTCGACCTGGTCCCCGCCCTCGGCGGCAAGCTGCACTGGCTGATCGCGCCGTTCGATCCCGGCTGTCAGCTCACCTTCGGACCGTCGAGCGCCCTGCTCCACTTCGTTCCGCGCCGGGGCAGCGAGCGGCTCGACGCGGAGGTTCTCGGCACCGCCCTCTCCGGGCTGCCCGGCACCGTGCGCGCGAGGGTCCGCGTCACACGCCACGGCTGGCCCCTGCGCCGGGCGTGGGTGCGCTTCGCGGGCGGCAAGGCACGCACGAACAGGCAGGGTGTCGCGGACGTCTTCGCGACGCTCAAGCACCCGGGGCGCTTCAAGGCGCTGGCGCGGAAGGGTCGGTACTACGGTCTCTCACACCTCGTCCCGGTGGGTGTGGAGTCCAGTGCGCGCGGGCCCGTCGCCCGGTCGGGGGCGGGTTAGCCACCCGGCTTCCCGCTGAGAGGCGCGGTCGCTAGGGTCGCGCCGCGGCCTCGGCGCGCGCCCACAACTGAAGGTACGCCTCGGCGCCGTTGGCCATGTCGTTCACGATCTGCGGCCCGGCGACCATACGGAGGTCCTGGATCCAGTCCGGATAGAGGCCGTAGTGGTCAACGCCGTCGGTGTTGATGTCGTAGACGCGGGTTCCCGACCGCTGGCGGTCGATGAGCGTGCCACCGTCGAAGGAGCGAAACGGGTAGCTGACCGGGTTCTGCGCGGCGTTCGGACGCGGCTCGGGCTGGGAGTGCAGCCCGTTGATGTCCGAGCCGAAGCCAGTGCCGAAGAGAAAGCGCGAGTCCCGGTTGGCCCTGGCGTCCCGCCACTCGTCTGCGAAGTGGGTGGCCACGCTTGAGATCGGGCCGACGATTCCGCCGAGCCGCTGCAACCGCTCCTGGCTGCCGGGATCGCCCCAGGAGTGACTGGAGATGATGCCGGGATAGCGCCTCGCCTCGAGGATCGAGAGAGTTTGCCGCCGCGCCTTCATGCTCATGTGGTCCGTCTCGATGATCATGCCCTTGCGCATCATCGATTGGATCACGTACCTGCCGAGGGCGGTTAGGCCCTTCGGGTTGCAGTGCGGTCCGGGGGGATACACCGGCAGCTGGCCCTGGAACAGCGGCGCGGTGAGCACGGGCCCGAAGAGCGTCGCCATCAGTTGGGCTTCCTGGTTGCCGATTGGGGTGGGCGTGTTGTCGTGATCCGGGTCGTCGCAGTGGTTGGCGGTCCAGAATTGGCCGGTCGCGTACTTGTTCCCCGTGTTGACCAGCACGCCCGTGCCCCCGCTGTCGAACCGCGTGCCGCCCAGCGCGTTGTCGAACTTGTGCACAGGGAACATCGACCGGACGCCGGCGGCGTAGAGCCGGTCGAGCTCGCGGTCGATCTGGGCGGTGTCGCAGTTCGGCGTGCCGTTGAACTGCCCGCAGTCGAGCACCTCGGACACCTCGATCCCGAGCACGACGGCGAGCTTGCCGTCATTGATGACTCGGCGCGCCTCGGCCGAGCTGCGGACCAGCCGGAAGAAGCCCTTCCCGGGACCGCCGAACTGAGCGTCGATGTAGTTCTGGAGCGTGCGCATGCCCTGGGCCTGCTTGTAGGCGCTGACCATGTCGTTGCAGTTGTTCCGCTTTAACGGATAGAGCTCGCAGAGGGCACGGTTCTCGACCAGGTCGTTGACCATGAGCCGCAACCCCGAACGCCAGGCGCGCTCGATCCACTTCCAGTAGGTGCCCTCATGACTCTGCGACTCGTCGCGCGGCCAGCCGGCGAAGCTCGGCCAGCCCTCCGGGCTGTGGGTGCCGACCGGGCTGCCGGTGCTGATGAAGTTCTCGACCACCGCGCCTTCCCCGTTGGGGAAGTGGTCGACGCAATCCTTGAGTGCGATCGTGACGCCGTACGGGCTCCACGGCCGGCCGCAATGGAAGCGCCCGCCGAGGAAGTCGAAAGCGCCGAGGTGGATGTGATCGTCCAGGAAGCCGCGCACCCTGGCGGTCGGGCTCGAACCCCTCAGGGGCCGGCCGGTGACGTTCACCTTCACCTCGGGGAACGTGGAGCAGCCTGTCGCAGCGACGAAGCCCCAGCGAGCCGGGCCGGTGGCGACCTGGGTGAGCCGGCCGGCGGCGCCGACCCCGAGCCCCTTGCCGGTGGACACGCTCACCAGCCGCAGCTTTCCGGCGACGTCCTGTAGTCGCCAGTCGGCGGCACGGCCGGGCTCGGAGGTAGGGCCGATGCCGTTCAACGGAGTCGTGGAGGGCATGCTCCGGTCAGGGCCGTAGAGGAGGTAGCGCCCCAGCGCCGTCGCCTGCATGCGGAACGGCGTCGCGGCCCCGACGGTGGCAGCGGTGGTTGCGTAGCCAGACCCGTTGCGCACGACAAAGCGCTTTGTCGTCAAGTCGCGCAGGCCGTAACAACCCTTGGTGAACGAATAGACGTCAACGGCGGAGGCCGACGGCGCCGCGAGCGCGCTCGCACCCCAGCAGGCCACGATCGCGATCACGCTCAAGACGGGGCGCCTCATCTCGGCGATCCTACAGCCCAGGCAACCGTCAGTTCATTCGGCGGTGGCGAACATTTGCCTGACGAGCGCGCCCCGACGCGACGCGCTCAGTGCCGCGTCGTCGTCTCGCAGCCAATGACCACGACGTCCAAATCGCTGGGCAGCAGATCGAGGTCGGCCTTGTCGGCACCTCCCGAGGCGCTGCCGCCGTCGCAGTCGATCGTCGTGTCGGAGCTCAGGTCGCGGGCACGAAGCTCGTCGTTTCCGTTCATTCCCTTGAACTCATCCGCGCCCGTTGACCCGATCAGGGTGTCGCTTGCAGGGCCGCCCGTCAGGAGGTCATTCGCGCCTCCCCCGTTGAGCAAGCTCTTGAGCGGGGCGAAGTTGGTCACCTGGTCGTCCTGATCGGCGGAGCTGACCTGGATCAGCGTGATCCCCGAGGCCGAGCACTCGGCGGCGTTGGAGCCGACCCGCGTGCAGCCTGCCCCGGTGTGGACGCCGGAGCCCGTGTAGGCGCCGCTCGGGAAGTCGGTCACCCGCAGGGTCGAGGCCGAGGGCCTTCTGATCGCGAGGTTGTCCTTGGCGCCCAGCGCCGCGGTCACCACCAGGGTCGAGCCCGAGACCTTGACCTCGGCGGTGCGGACCGTGAAGGCGCGGCTGGCCGGCGTCGGGTCGACGTTGCCGACCGCATCCAAGGCACGCACGTAGAAGGTATGCGAGCCGTCGGCGAGCTGCGCAGTCGTGTTCGGCGAGCTGCACGCTCCGTAGGAGCCCGAGTCGATCTTGCACTCAAAGCTCGAGCCTCCCTCCGATGAGGAGAAGCTGAAGCTCGGCGTCGGGTCGTTGGTCGGCGCCCGCCGGGCCGGAGGTGATCGTCGTCTCCGGAGGCACGGACTCCAGGTGCATCTCGTACAGGAGCCCGTCGTTTTCGTCCGGATGGTTGCCGTTGTCCAGGTGGCGATCGACGATCCAGTAGTTCATCGCCCCTGGACTGTCGGTTGGGTTAGAGGTAGGAGCCATGGTGACGTCCGCCACCACCGCGTGGCTGGTCGGGAGCGCCGCCATGCTCAAGACGCGGAACAGGGCGCCACCCTTTCCGACCTCGTAGATGTTGTCGGGCGTCGAGGGATCCACACAGAGGAGCCTGCCGAGGGCCGGATTGATCCCCAGGCCCTCGCAGTCGCCGGCTCCGTACTGGGCGAGATCGAAGTGGGTGACGATGTCGTTCGCATCCCCGAACACCCCGTTGACCGGGTCGATCCTGTAGATCTCGACCCCGAAGCCGTCGCTGATGAACAGGTGCCCCGTTGCGGGGTCATAGGCGACCCCTTCGGGATCGTCGCTCCCAAAGGGCACGGTGCGGAAGTTGCTCCTGGTGTCGTCGGCTGTCCCGTAGACGCCGTCGGACCCGACCGAGACGATGAACACCCTGTTCTTATCGTCGTCAGCGATGAACAGCCTGCCGTTGGCTGTGTCGATCCCCAGGTCGGAGGGCTCCCCGGAGTAGGCGGTTACGTCCCCGGTGCCCAATCCGGGGCCCATGCGCGTTCCCGTGAACAGATTGGAGCCCTGAAACAGCGGCATCTCGTCGACCTCGGAGTCGCTGATCACCAGCGTGTCCTGGGCCGGCATGTAGGCGATCCCCGCAGGGTCGGGGCTCGAGGGCACATACGCGGAGGTGTCGATCGTCTGAACGAGGCTCGGAGTCGGCGTTGGGACGGCCGAAGCCGAGGATGTAGAGAAAATCAGCGTCCCGCATGCCGCCAGTGCGACGGCGCACAACTTCCTTGCGGTCGCGGACGACCCCTGCCGGGCGCGCTCCGTGCAGGCCGCGCGATGCCCTATCCCCTCGCCGAACGATCTGAACATCAGTAGTTCCCCCCCTGCCTTGTATACCGACTATCGGCGAGTCCCTGATCCTCCCTGAAACCCTGCCGGGCGCGGAACTATACCAGGACCTGGCGCCCACCACTACGGCATGTGGGTACTGGATCCTGATCGCTCGCGCCCTGGGGGCCATGGCGACGCTTCGGGACTCGAGATCGCGCAGTCCGCCCAGCGGGCTCCTGGCTAGTCGGGGCGGCGAGATTTGAACTCGCGACCTTTCGGCCCCCAGCCGAACGCGCTACCAAGCTGCGCCACGCCCCGGGGCAGACGAGTTTACGCGAGTCTTCGAGGGGCGAATCGGCCCCGCTTGGCGGTCTTGTTGCCGGGGTGAGCAACAAAGGCGCCAACGTGAAAAGCGGGCGACCGGACTCGAACCGGCTTCCTTCAGCTTGGAAGGCTGATGTGCAACCAGTTACACCTCGCCCGCAGATCCGCCTCGATTATAGGTTCGCTCCCGCTCGCGCCTGGCCAACCCCTGGAAGCGGCTAGCGCTTCCGCATTCCGAAGTCGGTCGTGACCGTGGCCCCGCCCGAGCCCGGCTTCTGCGGGATGCCGCGGGCAAAGCCGATCCCGATCTCGCGGAAGTCCGGGTTGAGGATGTTGTAGCGGTGCCCCGGGCTGTGCATCCAGGCGCGGACGATCGCCTTCGGCGTGCCCAGGTGGCTTCGGCCATAAGCGATGTTCTCGCCGTAGAGCCAGCTCCGCAGGCCTCCGTGGATGTACCTGACCTTCTTGAGGCGGGAGAGCACGGACGGTTCTCCGGGGCACTCGTGCGCGAAGCACCTGTTGTTCTGCATGTGCCTCGTGTGCCTCTGCGCCGCCTTCTTCAGCCGGGTGCTCTTGCCGAGGCGGCGCAGGCCGTGATTCGCACGCTTGCGGTTCACCAGGCAGCGGATCGCTGTCCGCGCCTGGCGTTGGCTGAGGTGGCGCGGGTTGTCCTTGCCGAAGCGCTTGCAGGGGCTGGCGCTTGCGACGCCGCTCAGGGGCCCGGCCAAGAGGAGCATGGCCGCCGCCACGAGCGCCAGCGACCCGACGAAAACGAGCTTGCGTACCCGGAGCACCATTCGACTCCGGCTTCGGCTGCATCCGCGCAGGGATCAAGGCCCCTCCCGCCCCAGGCATGGCGGGGCTCGAACGTGCGTCTAGCGCCGGGGCTTTCGCCAGCCGAAGACGACGGTGTAGGTGGCGAACTCGCTGTCGTCTCGACCGGCCACGGGTGCTCCCCAGCCGACCCCGACGCCGATGTCGCGGAAGTCGCGCTTGAGCAGGTTCTTGCGGTTGAAGCGCGAGCGCATCCAGCGCCCGACCATCTGCCGCGGCGTGTTCTCGTAGCCCAGGTTCTCGGCGAACCGCCAGCTTCGCTGCCCCTTCGTGTAGCCGGTCTTCTTGACCCGGCGGGGAAGGCCCCGCTCGCCGTCGCATCGGTGTCGGAAGCAGTCGTCGGCGAGCATCGTCTTGGTGTGACGCCTGGCGGCGAGCTTCAGCCTCTCGTTGGGCTCCAGGCTGGGGCGGTCGCGCTTCGAGCGCCTGTGATTGACCAGGCAGGTGATCGCCTTGCGGATCTCATGAAGGGCGACCTGATGGGGCTTGGCCACCGCGTGGCGACACGCGGCGTCGGCCGGGGCGATCCCCGGCCGAAGGAAGAGGGCAACGCAGAAGCCGACGGTCGCCGCAGCCAGCGCGAGCATCGCCATCCACGTCCTCGGCGTCCGCCGCAGCGGCGTCGTACCAACCCTGGCCATCCGAGGGGAGGTTAGCGTCGAGAGTAAGCGGGGGACCGAGGAATCGAACCTCGAGCGGCGGTTTTGGAGACCGCCATGTTGCCGTTACACCAGTCCCCCGAGCCTGGGGCGAAAAAGTCTAGATGCGGGCGGAGGGAGTCGAACCCCCAAGCTCTTTCGAGCACCGGCTCCTAAGGCCGGCCTGTTTGCCAGTTCCAGCACGCCCGCGAGCGCTCAATAGGACACGCGATTGCTTTGTGACGATCGCCGCGCGTGGCCCCGGAAGATTCTAGACTTGCGGTGATGGAGGTCACGACGGTCCGGCCCGGTTACGAGCTCTGGCGTCCGAACAGGGAGAAGGCCCACACCAAAACGACGAAGTCGATCGTCGCGCTCGTGCTGCTCGTCTCCGCCGGCCTTCTGGTCGTGATCACGATTGGCGGCTGGACGCGTCTGGAGGGCTCGAGCGTGGCCATCATGTCGCTGCTCTGGGCCGCCCTTTACGTGGTCTTCGCCGTGCTCGTCACGCGCTGGAGCCGCGGCATCCTCCCGGTCGTCTCGGCCCTGGCGATCATCCTCGCGATCTTCGCCGCCGTCGCCGCGCCGGACTGGTTCGCGCGCGACAAGGACGGACTCAGCCCGCCGCCCCTCCCCGACGAGCTTCTTGGCCTGTTGACCATCCTCGTGGTGCCCGTGCAGCTGCTCTTGATCACGGTCGCGATGATCGGCTTCAACCAGGAGTGGCACGTCGAGGAGGAGCGGCCGGTCGGGGGCGTTCCGCTGGCCGGCGAGGACGAGGAGGAGGCACCCTCCACCCAGCTACTTCTGCGCCCCCACCCTCCGACGGCGAGAGGCGCTACGAGAGCTAGAAGAGCTGCGGCTGCGCCTCGCGCGGCTCGAGCAGGTGGGGGCCGTCCTCGCGGACGTCGTTGACCGCATCGACGACTTCGCGAGCAACGAGCAAATCGTCCGGCGCCGGCGCCAGCAGTGACGCCATCTCCTCCACCCCACCGCCCGGCTCGAGCCACCGCGCCTCGGCGTCCGGCGTCAGCACGACCGGCATCCGATCATGGATCGGGCGAATCAGCTCGTTCGGCTCGCAGGTGATGATCGCGCAGCTGTGCAGCTCGTCCGCGCCGTCCCGCGAGGGAAGGGCGGCCCAGATGCCGGCGAAGGCGAACAGCCCGCCGTCGGCCAGGCTGATCCAGACCGGCGTCTTACCGGACTCGCCGTCCCGCCACTCGTAGAAGCCGTCGGCCGGGATCAGGCAGCGGCGCTCGCGGAATGACTCGGCGAACGCGGGCTGGCGCTCGAGCGTCTCGACGCGGGCGTTGATGAGCGGCGGGCCGGAGCGGCGCTCCGCCCAGCGCCCGGGGATGAGCCCCCAGCGCAGGCGGCCCAACTCGGGCTCCCCCCGCTCGCCGCGCCGAATCGCCAGCACCGGGTCGGTGGGGGCGATGTTGTAGCGGGGCTCCTCCTCCCCACTGAGCTTGGCCGACTCGTCGAGGCCGAAGCGGGCCCGGATCCGCGCCGGGTCGGGATCGGTGAGCGTGTAGCGCCCGCACATCCCCTTCGAGGCTAGCGCCATCGCCGGGCGCGCCTGCGGAGTCGGCACAATGACCTGCACCCGCCCGCGGCGGTGGCGAAACGGCAAACGCGATGGATTCAAAATCCATTGCCCGAAAGGGCTTGTGGGTTCGACTCCCACCCGCCGCATACCGCGCGTCCGCGTCGTGACGCGGGCGACCGCCGGGGCGCCGATCGCGCGCGCACCGCGATAATCCTCCGCCCGTGGATGCCGCCGCGCGAATGGACGTGATCCGCGAGCTGTGCTCGTTCGAGAACCGGCTGGCGGGCACCGACGCCGAGCGGCGCGCGGCGAACTGGCTGGCCACCCGCCTGCGCGACGCCGGCCGGCGCGCCGAGCTCGAGCCCACCTACGTCCACCCCCGGTACGGGCTTGTCCACGCTGCGCACTGCGCGCTCGGAGTCGGGGGCAGCCTGCTGGCCATCGCCCAGCCCGCGATCGGATTCGCGATCGTGCTCGCGACCGCGACCTCGATGTACCTGGACCTCAACTACCGCGTCTACCTGCTGCGCCGCCTGTTCTTCCGCCGCGCCTCGCAGAACGTCGTCGCCCCCGGCCGGCGCTCCGACGCCCCCGCGCGCATCCTGCTTTGCGCCCACTACGACGCCGCGCGGACCGGAGCGGCGTTCAATCCGAAGCGAGTCGCGCGCGGAGCGCGGGTCGCCGCCCGCCTCGGCATCCCCATCGGGCCTTTCCGGATCCTGTTCTGGTCGCTTGCCGTCCTGCTGCCGATCCTCGGCGCCCGGATGGCCGGCATCGACTCCAGCTTGATCTCGGTCCTCCAGCTCCCCCCAACCCTGGTCCTGCTGGTCGGCGTCTTTCTGCTGACCGACATCGAGCTGTCCGAGGTCGTCCCGGGCGCCAACGACAACGCCTCCGGGGTCGCGACCGTGCTCTCGCTGGCCGAGGAGCTCGACGCCGACCCGCCCGCAAACCTCGACGTCTGGGTGCTGCTGACCGGCGGCGAGGAGTGCCTTCAGGAGGGAATGCGCTCGTTCGTACGCGCCCATCGCGCCGACCTAGACCGCGAGACCACCTACTTCGTCAACGTCGACACGGTCGGTCACGGCACCGTCCGCTTCGAGGCCAGCGCCGGCTGGGTGGTCTCCTACCCGCTCGATCGACGCCTGGTGGAGCTGTGCGCGGCCATTGCGACCGCCGACCGCGAGAACTCGGGCCGCTACCAGGCACAGCCCCTGGTCCACGGGCTCGCCGGCGACTCGATGCCGCCCCGTATCCAGGGCTTCCCGGCAACGGGAATCACCTGTCTGAACGACCTGAACTACGTCCCCGGATACCACACCCCGAACGACACCCCCGACCGGGTCGACACGACCGCCCTCGACCGTGCCCACGGCTTCGCGCTCGAGCTGGTGCGGGCCCTCGACCGCGACGTCGGCAGGCGCACCTCCCGGTGATATAAGCGGCCCCGTGGCGCGCCCGGCCGCCAACGCGAAGCAGCGCGGGGAGCTCCTCTGGGAGCCTTCTCCCGAGAGCGTCGAGCGCGCGACGATGACCCGCTACATGCGCTGGCTGGAGGCAGAGCGCGCACGCTCGTTCGGCGACTACCAGGCGCTGTGGGAGTGGTCGGTCGTCGAGCTGGAGGAGTTCTGGGCCTCGATCTGGGACTTCTTCGAGGTCGAGGCGTCGGCTCCCTACACCGCGGTCTTGCCCGAGCGCGTGATGCCGGGGGCCAGGTGGTTCGAAGGGGCCGAGCTGAGCTACGCGCAGCACATCTTCCGGGGCAAGCGCGACGCCGATGTGGCCGTGCTGCACGCGTCCGAGCTGCGCCAGCTCGGCGAGCTGCGCTGGGGGGAGCTCCGCCAGCAAGTGGCCAGCGTCGCCGCCGCGCTCCGCGAGCTGGGCGTCGAGCGCGGCGACCGCGTGGTCGCGTACCTCCCGAACATCCCCGAGACGCTGGTCGCCTTCCTGGCCACGGCGTCGATCGGCGCCGTCTGGTCCAGCTGCTCGCCGGACTTCGGCGCCTCGAGCGTCGTCGACCGCTTCGCGCAGATCGAGCCGAAGGTGCTGTTCTGCGTGGACGGCTACCGCTACAACGGCAAGGACTTCGACCGCACCGAGACCCTCGCGGGGCTTCAGCGCGAGATGCCGGCGATCGAGCACACGATCGTCGTCCCCTACCTCGACCCCGCTCCCGAGCTGTCGTCCCTGCGGAGCGCCACCACCTGGGCCGAATTGCTCGCCGCGGGCGAGGGCGCGGAGCTTCAGTTCGAGCAGGTCCCGTTCGACCATCCGCTCTGGGTCCTGTACTCGTCGGGGACCACGGGCTTGCCGAAGGCGATCGTCCAGGGCCACGGCGGCATCCTGCTCGAGCACCTGAAGAAGCTCCACCTGCACGTGGACGCGCAGGACCAGGACCGCATCTTCTGGTTCACGACCACCGGCTGGATGATGTGGAACTTCCTCGTCGGCGCGCTGCTGACGCCCGCCTCCATCGTCCTCTACGACGGCAGCCCAGGGCACCCGGACATGGACGTGCTCTGGGACCTGGCCGAGCGGACCGGGATGAGCTGCTTCGGCACCAGCGCCAGCTACGTGGCGGCCTGCATGAAGGCCGAGGTGGAGCCGTCATCGGGCCGCGACCTCGAGCGCCTCCGCGCCGTCGGCTCCACCGGCTCCCCGCTCTCGCCCGAGGGCTTCGAGTGGGTCTACGAGCACGTCGGCCGCGACACCTGGCTGTTCTCGACCAGCGGCGGCACCGACGTCTGCACCGCGTTCGTGGGCGGCGTCCCGCTGCTGCCCGTCTACCGCGGGGAGCTACAGGGACGCTCGCTGGGCGCTCGTGTGGAGGCGTTCGACGATCGGGGGAACTCGGTCGTCGACCAGGTTGGGGAGCTCGTGATCACCGAGCCGATGCCTTCGATGCCGCTGTTCCTGTGGGGAGACGAGGACGGCTCGCGCTACCGGGCCAGCTACTTCGATCACTTCCCGGGCATCTGGCGGCACGGAGACTGGATCGAGATCACCTCCCGCGGAACGGCCGTGATCTACGGCCGCTCCGACTCGACCATCAACCGCCAGGGCGTGCGCATGGGCACCAGCGAGATCTACCGCGCGGTGCAGGCGGTGCCGGAGGTGCTGGACGCGCTGGTCGTGGACATCCCGCGCCCGGAGACCGAGGGCTGGATGCCGCTGTTCGTCGTCCTGGACCAGGGCGTGGACCTCGACGAGCGGCTGGCCGCCGAGATCAAACGCCGGATCCGCGAGCAGTGCTCGCCCCGCCACGTCCCCGACGCGGTCTTTCAGGTTCGCGAGGTGCCCCGGACGCTGAGCGGGAAGGTCCTGGAGGTGCCCGTGAAGAAGATCCTCACCGGAACGCCTGCCGAGCAGGCGGCGAGCCGCGACTCCCTGGCCAACCCCGAGTCGCTCGACTACTTCGTGGACCTCGCCGGAAGGCTCGACGAGCAAGGCTAGCCTCGCGAAACCGCCGCGCCGGGACCCGCCTCAGGTCTCAGCCGGCGGCGCGGCCTCCTCTCGCTCGGCTTCGGGCTCGGGCTCTCCCTCGAGCGACAGGAAGGCTGCGACCACGTCGTGGTCGAACTGGCTCCCGGCTCGCGCCTGGAGCTCGGCCCTCGCCCGCTTCGGCGAGAATCGCCGCCGGTAGGGCCGGTCTGCGGTCATCGCCGCGTAGGCGTCGGCGACGGCCAGGATCCTTCCCTCGAGGGGAATCTGGTGCTCGCGCAGGCCGCGCGGATAGCCGCGGCCGTCGGGGCGCTCGTGATGGCTGAGGATCCACTCGCCGACCCGGCCCAGCTGGGCGGCCCCAACGATGCGGGCGCCGATCTCCGGGTGCCGCTCCAGCTCCCGCCATTCCTCGTCGTTGAGCGGGGACTGCTTGTTGAGGATCGACTCCGCCACGCCGACCTCCCCCACGTCGCGCAGCAGCGCGGCGATCCGTACCCGCTCGACCTCCTCTTCGGGCAGGTTGAGGCGGCGGGCCAGCCGCTCGGCGTAACGGGCCACCCTGCGGGAGTTCGCCGGAGAGCCCTTGCGGCGATCCACGGACTCGGCCAGCGAGACGAGCGAGGCGAGCCTCGGGCTGGTCCGCTCGACCGCTGCCCTGTCGGCGTCCTCCCCCGGCGCGCCCGCGTGCTGGAAGAGGACCGATCGGTCCCGTCCTGACTCCTTGGCCTCGTACAGCGCTCGATCGGCCGAATGCAGGAGCTCCCCCGCGGTGATCCCGTGCACCGGGAAGACCGCCACGCCGCAGCTCACCGTCATCTTCTCCTGCTGACGGGCGAAGGTCGCCCTGACCTCGGCTCGGAGCCGCTCGGCGAGCTGAGAGGCCTCGTGCTCATCCGTCTCCGGGGCCAGCACGGCGAACTCCTCGCCTCCCAGCCGCGCGACAACGTCGCTGGTCCGTGTCGCCCGCCCCAGGGCCTCGGCGAGCTGGACCAGGGCACCATCCCCGGCGGCGTGGCCGAACCGGTCGTTGAACTCCTTGAACCAATCCAGGTCGAGCACCACGATCGCCAGCGGCCGCCCACCCCTGGTCGAACGCTCGAGCTCGCCGGCGAACCGGCCCTCGAGCTCGCGGCGGTTCGCGAGCCCGGTCAGCGAGTCGGTGCGGGCCGCCGCGCCCAGTTCGGTCAGCATCCTCGTCATCTGATCCCGCAGGGCCGTCATCAGGATGCCGACGGCGAGCAGCGACCCGGTCGCCAGCGCCCACTTCAGAGCCGGGAGCTCGACCTCGGCGCTGGCAAGCAGGGCAACCCCGTAGCCGGCGGAGGCGAGCACGAGGTGAGTCACGGCGACGGCCGGCCGCAGGAAGTAGCAGGCCACCACCCCGACCCAGAAGTAGAACACGGCGTACGCCGCAGCGGCGTCCGGGCCGCCGAAGTAGACGGCCAGGCTGACCAGAATCGTGCCGAGGAAGGGCGTCGCTTCGAAGAACCACGGGGGCAGCCGGTCAAAAAGCGCCAGGAAGCCCAGGGCCGCCAGGTACGCCGCAATCGCCGTCACCACCAGGCCGGCCGTGTCGCGATCGGCGGAATGGGGGAGCGGGAGGGTGACGAGCAGGAGCGTCGCCCCGATTGCGAACAGGTAGGTGAGCGTCCTGGCCATCGTGGCCGGGTCCTCGAACACGCGCACCGGCTCGCCCTGCTCGCGCCAGGCGATTCGATCCGCCAGAACGCGGCCTGCCACCGCGGCGCGATCCTTGAGCGAAGCGCGACTCATCGGTCCCTATGCCAAAACGAAGCCCATCAAACTTTTATCGGCTCGCGCGCGCCCGGACATGAGCACTTTCTTGGGCATGCCGCCGCCATCGCCGCGACGGCGATCGTGAACCGAAGTCCACGGAACCTCGTAGATTTCTGTGGGCGCCGCTGGGCCCATCCCTTGGACCAACATCAGATCACAGGAGAGACGTGATGAGCGAGCCGACGATGGTCGAATTCGACCTCGACCGCTACCTGCGCAACTCGAAAAAGGTCGACCTGAGCGGGATCAACTGGGAGGAGGTGCCGGACCATCCCCTCTCCCACGGCGACGTGATGTGCCTCCACTACATGATGGACATCGAGACGCACACGGTGATCTACCTGCGCGACCTGCTCGCCACCCGCGTGGCCGCCGATCCACAGATCACCGCGTTCCTGAGCTGCTGGGTGTACGAGGAGCTGTGGCACGGGGAGGCGTTCTCCGACTTCCTGCGCTCCTACGGGATCGAGGTCCCGGCCGAGCCCAAGCTCCCCGACGGCTCCACCCCGATGCCCACCCGCCCGAGCCGCTGGCGCCAGCTGCGGGTCAGGGCCGGTGTCGGGAACGGGCTGGGCCTCGTGCCGACCATGCTGGGCTCGATCATCGCGCGCGACTTCGCCGCCATCCACATGATGTGGGGAGCCGTGAACGAGCTGACGACGCTGACCAGCTACCACGCCCTGATCCGCCGCTGCGATCACCCGGTGCTCCACCAGCTCTTGCGCAAGGTGATTCAGGACGAGCGACGCCACTTCGCCTTCTATCGGGCCCAGGCAAAGGCGCGCATGCAGCGGAACCGCACCGCCCGCCGGCTGGTCCGCTGGGTGCTTCAAAGCCTCTGGACGCCGGTGGGAGCGGGCGTCAAGAGCGAGGAGGAGGTCGACGCGCTGGCGATCTACCTGTTCGGCGACGGTCCCGAGGGTCGCGAGCAGATCCGCGAGATCGACCGTACGATCTCGGACGTCCCCGGCCTCGAGGGACTGACGATCCTGGAGGACTATCTCGACGCGGCGCTCCGGCGGGCCGCCGAGAGACCGGGCTGGGCCGGACTGAGCCCGATGCCGGACCGGTCACCCACCAACGGCCATGCGCCGGTCCCGAGTCACTGGGCGAAAGTCAGGGGCGCGCGAGGACTAGGCGCTCCGCCTCCCTACTTGCCCAATCCCAGCCTTCTGCGCCCGTCTCCACCGCATGCGCCCAATACTTCGTCGGCGCCCTCGACCTCGCCGCCGCGCATCAGGACCCGGCCGTTGACCACGGTCGTGTCCACGACCGCTCCCGAGGCCGCGTAGACGAGGCCCGCGGTGAAGTCGCCCAGGCTGAGCTCGGGCCCGTCGGAGCGCAGCAGCAGGAAGTCGGCCGGCTCCCCTTGGGCGAGGTCGCTTCCCCCGAGCAGCGGCGAGCGACGCCCGGTGGCGATCTCCCAGGCCTCGGCGGCGCTGACCGCGGCGGGGTCGCGCGCCTCGTGCTTGTGGAGCAGCGCGAAGGTCTTCGTGTCTGCGAACAGATCGAGGGAGTCGTTCGACCCGGCCCCGTCGGTCCCGAGGCCGACGTGGACGCCGGCCTGGCGCGTCGCCAGGTAGGGGAAGGCGCGGCCCACCGCGAGCTTCAGGTTGGCGACCGGGTTTGTGACCACCGTCGCGCCGCGCGCCGCGATCAGCTCGAGCTCGGGGTCCCCCAGCCAGACTCCGTGAGCGAGCAGCGTGTGCGACCCCAGCAGACCGAGGCGCTCGAGGTACTCGGCCGGCCGGGCCCCGTGCTCCTCGACGCAACGCTCCACCTCGTCCTCGGTCTCGGACAGGTGGATGTGCACGGGCAGCTGCCGCTCCTCGGCCACCTGGGCGATCCAGCGCAATGACGACTCGCTGACCGTGTAGACGGCGTGCGGGGCAAGCGCCGGCGAAACCAGCTCGCGAGCGGCGCCGATCTGCTCCAGGCTGCGCTCGGCGACCTCGCGAAGCTCTCCGGGCCCCGCCGCGGCGCCAAGGTCGATCAGCGGCGCGCCGATCGTGGCCCGAAGGCCCGCGTCCTCGACCGCGCGAGCCGTCGCGCCCGGATGCCAGTACATGTCCCAGAAGCGCACCGTGCCGGTCCGGATCATCTCCACGCAGGCCAGTCGTGTACCCCAGTAGACGTCCTCGGCGTCCAGGCGTGCCTCGACCGGCCAAACCACCTTCTCCAGCCACTCCATCAGCGGCAGGTCACCGCCCTGGCCCCGGAACAGCGTCATCGCCGCGTGGGTGTGGCCGTTGACCAGCCCCGGAACCAGCGCCATCCCCGCGGCCTCGATCACCTCGTCGCCCGGCCTGGAGTCAACCCCGGGGCCCAGCGCGACGATGGTGCCCTCCTCGACCCGCAGGCCGACCAGCTCGCCGTCGAGCCGGGCCCCTTTCACCGCCAGGCTCATGCCAGCGCCGGCACCAGCTTCTCGAGCGCTCGCGCCACCGCCTCGCGGTTCGCGGCGCGGCCCGCCAACAGCTCCTCCGCCGTCAGGTCACGCCCGCCCACTCCGTTGGCGAGGTTCTCGACCACGCAGATCGCCGCGTAGGCGAGGCCGAGGTCGCGGGCGGCGACGCACTCGGAGGCGATCGTCATCCCGACCAGTTGCGCGTGTGAGGCCATCAGTCGGATCTCTGCCGGAGTCTCCAGCCGCGGGCCGGGCGCCTGCCAGTAGACGCCACCGTCCACGATCTGCGAGCCGACCCGGTCCCGCCAGGCGTGCACCACCCGGCGCCTCCAGCTCCGGTCGAACCCCGGCACGCTGTGTGCGCGCTCGTCGTCGAAGGCGACAGGCCCGGCACCGAGGGCGACGAAGTCGTCGGGGCAGACGAAGGTCCCCGGGCCGAGCTCCGGCTTCAGGCCCCCGACCGAGCCAAGCGCCAGCACCCGGTCGCAGCCAGCGTCCGCCAGGGATTGCATGTTGGCCAGGTGATCGATCCGGTGCGGGAGGACGTAACGGTCTGCGCCGTGGCGCTGGAGGTAGACGGCATCCGGTAGGGGAACGTCGAGCCCCCGGACGGCGCTCCCGCCGCAGACCGCAAGCCCGGCCACGGCCGGCTAGGGATCGGAGATCATGGTGGCGCTTGCGACCAGGCCCGCCGAGACCGCCATGATCGCGAGCGCGGCCACGGTCGCCGCCGTGTTCAGGCGCGCGAAGGCCAGCAGATCGTCCGCCCGGGACAACGCGAGCAGGCCCGCCGCGGCCAGCACGGCGAGGGCCGCCCCGCCGAGCCCGGGCGAGAGGGCGAACCCGACCCTGTGAGCCGCAGCGCCCGCGCGGCCCGCCGCGCCGGCGCGGATCGCGGCGACAACCACGAAGAAGAAGCCGGAGGCAACCAGCAACCCCCCCACCACGTCGCTGGGGAAGTGCCAGCCGAGCACCAGGAGCGCGCTCGAGACCGCGATCACGTAGGCCGCGGCGCCCGAGGCGACGGCAAGCCTCAGCCGCGCCGGAGCCACCAGCACGGCGGCGAGCGCGATCGACATCGCGCTGGTCGCGTGTCCGCTGGGGTAGGCCTCTGCGCCCAGCTGATCCCCGCCCAGGATCGGGTAGAAGCGAGGGTGCGCGAGCGCCATCTGGAGGAGCAGGCCGGCCAGGTTGGCGCCCGCCACCAGCGCGACCGCCGCGAGGGCCTCCCGGCGCCGGCCAGCCGCCCATCCCCACGCGAACAGGGCGGCGAGCATGACAGCCAACGGCAGCGGATCGGCGGAGCGCGCGAGCGGGTTGCCCACCGAATGGGAGACGGAGCCGTGCAGCGCCGTCATCCCGTGGAGCGCGGCCGCGTCCAGCCGTCCGATCGGCGCGATCGCGTACGCGCAGGCGAGCACCGCGCCGAAGGCGAGGAAGCAGGCCGCCGCCGCGAGCAGAGGTGCTTCGACCGTCCGGCGCATTCCGGAAACGGTAGCGGGAAGCCTTTAAGCCGGAGTAACTGCCACAGCCCGACCGCTCACGTCGGCGTGATCGGGTTGTGCCGCTCGGAAAAGCGGCGGTCCTTGCCCTCCGCGAAGGCGAAGCGCCGGATCAGTTCGGCGCGCAGCTCGTCGGGCTCGATCACCGCGTCCACGACCAGCTCGGACGCCAGATGGAGGATGTCGATGTCGGCGGCGTACTCCTCGCGCTTTAGGCGTACGAACTCCTCGCGCCGCGCCGGGTCCTCGATCTCCTGGATCTGGTTGTAGAAGACGGCGTTGATCGCCGCCTGCGGCCCCATGACGGCGATCGAGGCGGTGGGCAGGGCGAGGCAGCAGTCGGGCTCGAAGGCCGGGCCGGCCATCGCGTAGAGCCCGGCGCCGTAGGCCTTGCGGACGATCACCGACAGCTTCGGCACGGTCGCCTCGGAGACCGCGGAGATCATCTTCGCGCCATGACGGATGATCCCCTGGCGCTCAACCTGGGTCCCGATCATGAATCCGGGCACGTCGGCGAGGAAGAGCAGCGGAACGTTGAAGGCGTTGCAGGCCCAGATGAAGCGTGCCGCCTTGTCGGCGGAGTCGACGAACAGCACTCCCCCCTTGACCTTCGGCTGGTTGGCGACGATGCCGATCGCGCGGCCGTCGAGCCGCGCGAACCCCACCACCACCTCCTTGGCCCAGCGGTCGTGAACCTCGAACAGCGAATCGGCGTCCACGAGCGCGTCGATCAGGTCGATCACGTCGAAGGCGGCGTTCTCGTCGGTGGGAACGATCTCGGAGACCGGCTTGTCCGCGAGCGGCTCGGCCGGCGGCGCCGAGGGTGGCGCCTCGCGCCAACTCTTCGGCATGTAGGACAGGTAGCGCCTCGCGAGGTCGATCGCCTCGGCGTCCGAGCGCGCGAGCAGGTGCCCGCAGCCCGAGACGGAGGTGTGCATCTTCGCCCCGCCCATCTCCTCGAGGTCCACCTTCTCGCCGATCACCATCTCGGCCATCCGCGGCGAGCCCAGGTACATCGACGCGTTCCCTTCTCGCATGATCACCACATCGCAGAACGCCGGAATGTAGGCGCCGCCGGCCGCGGAGGGGCCGAACAGCAGGCAGACCTGGGGCACCCTGCCGGAGAGGACGACCTCGTTGTAGAAGATCCGACCGGCGCCGCGGCGTCCGGGGAACATCTGCACCTGGTCGGTGATCCGCGCGCCGGCCGAGTCCACCAGGTAGACCATCGGCAGCTCCAGCCGTAGCGCTCGCTCCTGGATCCGGAGGATCTTCTCGACCGTCTTCGGCCCCCAGGAACCCGCCTTCACGGTGGGGTCGTTGGCCATCAGCGCCACCTTGCGGCCTCCAACCACCGCGAGGCCGGTGACGACCCCGTCGGCACCCAGGCCCTCCTGCTCCCAGTTGGCGAGCAGCGCCTCCTCGGCGAATGACTCGGGGTCGACCAGCCGCGCCACACGCTCGCGCACCGGCAGCTTCCCCTGCTCGGCCGTCTTCTGGTGGTGACGTTCGGGACCGCCGGACAGGGCGGCCTCGAACGCGCGCTGGAGATCGCTCGCCGGCCGGGTGCTCAGATCACGGCCTCGATGTCGGCGCGGCGCTGGCTGGCCTCGTCGACGATCCGCTTCGCCTCGGCCCTCGCCTCCTCGACGATCCTCAGCGCCTCGCGCTCGGCCTCGGCCTTGAGTTGCTCGCCGGCGTCGTGGGCGTCGGTGAGGACCCTGCCCGTCTGCTGGCCGATCCGCTCCAGCTCGCGCCTCACAAGCTCGGCGCGCGTCTGGTCGCCGCCGCCGGTCTCCAGCCAGTCGGCGAGCTTGTTGAGGAACCTGTCGACCTCGCGCTTCTCGTAGCCGCGACGGCCGACCGGGAACGTGGCGCTGCGGATGCGGTCGATGCTGTCTGGATCCACGCTTTCTCCTCGCTGCCCACGCTTCCGGGTGTCCGGCGGGCGACTATATCCCCAGGTCGGTGGGAGTGGGTCGCTCACCCGAGTAGTCGTAGAAGCCCCGGCCGGACTTGCGTCCGTAGTGGCCGGCCTGGACCAGCTTGGTCAGCGTCGGCGGGGGCGCAAAGCGCTCCTCTCCGTAAGCCTCGTGCATCACGTCCGCGATCGACGCCAGCGTGTCCAGGCCGACGAAGTCGGCGAGCGTCAGCGGCCCCATCGGGTGGCTGGCGCCCGCCTTCATGCCGGCGTCGATGTCCTCGATCGAGCCCACGCCCTGCTCACAGGCGCGGATCGCATCCAGGAGGTAGGGGACGAGGAGTCTGTTGACGATGAAGCCCCGGTTGTCCCCGGCGGCCACCGTGGTCTTGCCCAGCTTCTCGCCCAGCTCGAAGCCGAGCTCGGCCGCATCGTCGCCCGTGCCATCTGCGCGGACCACCTCCAGCAGCGGCATCACCTGAGCCGGGTTGAAGAAGTGGAGCCCGAGGAAACCCTCCGGCCGGGTAGTCGCCGCAGCCTGCTCGGCGACGGGCAACGACGAGGTGTTGGTGGCGAAGATGGCGCCCTCCTTGACCACGCCGTCCACCTGCTTCCACATCTCGAGCTTCAGCCCCAGGTCCTCGGTGATCGCCTCGATGACGAGGTCGCAGTCGGCGAGGTCCGAGTAGTCGAGCGTCGGCTGAATGCGGCCGCGCACCCCCTCCGCGTCGCTTTGCTCCGCCTTGCCCCTCTCGACCGCGCGCGCGAGCTGGGCCTCGATCTTGCCGATGCCGCCGTCGAGCTTCTCCTGGCTCACCTCACGCACTACGACGTCCCAGCCCGCTTGGGCGCAGATCTGGGCGATCCCGTGGCCCATCAGGCCGCAGCCGACGACACCAACCTTGCTGATCTCCATGCGGACGCCTCCATCGCTGGATCGGTTTGGGCTCGAACGGGCGGCAGCCTATACGGGGTGTCCGGGCGACCGCCCCGCGCGATCTCAATCAGGCGAGGATCGGCTCGCGCTCCTCCGTCGCCGGGCTGAGCTCGGCCAGTTCGTCGATTGCGAGGTCGATCTCGTCGGCGAGCCCGTCAACCCCGGGGAGCGACTCCGGGTCGGCGTAGAGGCCGAAGAAGGCATCCTCTCCCACCGTGGTCACGCCGATCGAGAGAGCGTGGCGCTCGGGGATCGGGACGACCGGATAGGCCTCGGCAAGAGGACATCCGTGCATGTACAGCGGCTGGGAAGGCCCGGGGATGTTGGAGACGGTCAGGTTGAAGGTGCGCGGGCTGGCAATCAGACGCGAGACCGCGCGCTGGATCGGCGAGGGAACGAAGCCGAGCGAGCGCACCACGTCGTCCGCGCCCTCCGGCTTCCCGTCGCGCTTACGGTCGCTGGTGGCGGCGTGGATCTCGCGCAGCCGGCGCACCGGGTCGGGCTCGTCGCACGGAAGGTCGACGAACATGAACGAGATCCGGTTCCCGAGCTGATCCGCCTCGCCGGACCCGCGGACGTTGACCGGCACCATCGTCTTCAGGGGGACCGGGCTCTCGCCGCGCTTCTTCAGGAACGCGCGGACGCCGCCTGCGGAAGCGGCCAGCAGGACGTCGTTGAGCTTGACCCCGAACGCCCCCTTGATCCGCGTCAGATCGTCGACCGGTCGCGCGAGCAGGCCGAGCCGGCGAAGCGGCGAGATGGGCGGGTTGAGCTGCGGGATCGGCCGGGCCGGGCGCGCGGCATCGAGCAGCGCCGCCGCCGCCCGGCGAGCCCGCGAGGCCAACCCGAGGGCTTGCCGCGGCGAGCGGGCCGCGCGGGCGGGAATCGTCGCCAGGTCGAGCTGGCTGCGCGCCAGGTCGACGATCCCGCGCCCCAGCAGCTTCGAGTCCCTGGGGGGCGGCTCCGGGCACCATGCGTCCGGCTCGGGCTGGGGAGCGGCCCGGTCGGGATCAAGCAGCAGGCTGCCAAGCTCGACGGCGGCGATCCCGTCGACCATGCAGTGGTGGGCTTTGCCGACCACGCCGATCCGCCCGTCCTCGAGCCGGTCGGCGATCCAGACCTGCCACAGCGGCCGATTGCGCGGGAGCGGCTTCGACATGCACTGCTCCACCACCTCGGTCAGCCGGTCCGACTCCGTGGCCACCACGTGCCGGGAGATGTCGAAGTCGAGGTCATCGACCCAAACCGGGGCATTGATCCCGAACGGCACCGAGCGCAGCGTCTGCCGGTATCGCGGCGCCCGCGGCAGCCGGCGTGCGATGTGGTCGCGGAGCTCCTCGAAGCTGGGCCTGATCCCGTCGGCGGGGGGCCCGAGGACCGCCGCCCAGCCCACGTGCATGTGGGCGGTCGGCGTCTCAACCGCCAGGAACGAGGCGTCAAGGGGCGACAGGCGGGTGACGGGCATCGTTGCTCACCTCCGGTAGCCGGAAGTCCATGGCTCTCAGATGAGAGCCACCGTCCGCGGTTTCGTCGGGTCCCGAGGATGGGTCAGTACCTCAGGCGAGCAGAGAAGGATCGCCCATTCTCCGCCGCATGTAAATGCCCCTAGACGGATTTCTTGACGATCTGGCGCCCGAGTTGCCGGAATTTCCGGCGATCGGCTCAGCGGGCGGCGGGCGGCGCGATCCCGAGCCGCTCGAACTCGCGGCCCATCGCCTCGGCGAGAGCGTTGAGGCCGCTCATCGGCCGCACCATCACCAGGAGCTCCGCGACCTTGCCGTCGGCGTCGAAGCGCAGCAGGTCCAGCCCGTCGAGCTCACGGTCGCCGACCCGCGCCTTGAAGATCAGCGCTGCCGCGTCACCGTCCTCGAATCGGTTCACATAGCGGAAGTCCTCGAACACCTTCATCGCGCCTTCGGTGAGGATCGTCGACACGATCGCCCTTCCCTCGTAGGCCTTGAACACGACCGGGCTGCGAAAGACGACGTCGTCGGCGAGCGCCTCGGTCAGCGCCTCGGGATCCTCCGCCTCTACCGCGGCTGTGAATGCGTCGCTGTTCATCCCCCGCAGCCTAGTGGGCCGCCCACTACTGGCGCCAGTCCACCGGCCCGGCGCGTAGGACGTGGGCGCCGAGCGGGCGGCCCAGGAGGTCCTGCACCGCGCGCGAGGCCTCGATCAGCTTCGGCAGGTCCACCCCCGTGTCAGTGCCCATCTCGTGCAGCATCGAGACCAGGTCCTCGGTGGCGATGTTCCCCGTCGACCCCGGCGGCACAGGGCAGCCGCCCAGCTCGCCGAACGCCGACTCGAACGAATCCACCCCCTGCTCGAGCGCGGCAACCGCGTTGGCGAGGCCCTGCCCGCGGGTGTTGTGGAAGTGCGCGGTGAGCTCGACCCCCTTCAGCCTCTGGCGCGCGGCGGCGAAGAACTCGCTCACCTGGCGCGGGTTGGCCATCCCCGTGGTGTCGCCGAACGCCACCTCCTCGCAGCCGGCCTCGGCCAGCCGCGCGGCGATCTCGAACACTCGCTCCGCCGGCACCTCGCCTTCGTACGGACAGCCGAAGGAGACCGAGATCACCCCCTCGCACCGAAGCCCTTCCTTGAGCCCCCGCGCGATCGTCCGCTCGAGGCCCGCCAATGACTCGGCGATCGAGCTGTTGACGTTCCTTTGGTTGTGGGTCTCGGAGGCAGACAGGAACAGGTTGATCTCGTCGAAGCGGTCGCGATGGGCGAGCGCGCGTTCCAACCCCTTCTCGTTCGGGATCAGGACCGAGTAGGCGACGCCGTCGCGCCGCTCCAGCCCCGCCAGGACCTGTTCGGCGTCGGCCAGCTGCGGGATCACGTCCGGGCGCACGAAGGAGGTCACCTCCAGCCGGCGCAGGCCGACGGCGGCCAGCATGTCGATCAGGCGGACCTTCTCGTCCGTCGCGATCACCTCGGGCTCGTTCTGAAAGCCGTCCCGGGGCCCCACCTCGCGGATCCGCACGCTCTTCGGCAGCTCGCTCACCCTCCCGAGATGTTATGCGCGGGTGGGATCTGACTCTACGTAGCGGCTCGGCTTCGTCGAGCGCTACTTGTGGCAGTCCAGGCTTCTTCGAGCGCCCACGCTTTTCGCGCGAAGCGAGAGTGGACCGGCACCGGACGAGACTCCCCCTTAGTCGTCCAGGGCGAGAGCCAGATATCGGCGGGCTTGGACGATTGCCTTTGCGCAGGAGCAGAACCGATGTCCCGTATCAGTCCGACTCATCGCGGGCGCGCCCGTAGCGCTCGTAGATCACCCGCGAGCCGAACGTCCTGGTCTCGATCAGGTCCAGCGGGACGTCTTCGGTGACCGGCGGCAGGAACGGCGTGCCGCCACCGACGACGACCGGATAGCGGAACATGCGCAGCTCGTCGACGAGGCCGAGCTCGATCGCCGCCGCGGCCAGGCCGGCGCCGCCGATCCCGACGTCCTTGTCGGTCGCGTCGAGCGCCGCAGCGGCCTCCTCGGCCACCGACGCCTCGGCGAGCCGGGCGTTGCCCTGGACGCTGTCGAGCGTGCGGCTGAAGACGACCTTCGGGATCGCGCACCAGACGTCGGCGAACGCGGCCCGGAGTCTCGTTGTCGCGCATCGACGGATCCGTCTCCCACACCAGCATCGTCTCGTAGAGCCTGCGGCCGCAACAGAAAGCCGCCGAGCTCGCGTATCTGCGCGAGGTGGAAACGAAACAGCTCCTCGCTAGGGGCGCGTCCACTCGAACGCGCCCTCGCGGTCGGCGATAAAGCCGTCCACCGAGACGCTCATCGAGTAGATCAGCATGGGCTTCACGGGCGCGTGATGCTATTGCTCGGGCATGGCGGGCAAGGCATCGGAGCGGTTCGTCTGGGCGGTCGACACTCTGGAGGTCCGCCCGGCCGACCGCCTGCTCGAGGTCGGCTGCGGCCACGGCGTCGCGGTCTCCCTGGTCTGCGAGAGGCTGACGACGGGAACGATCACCGCGATCGACCGCTCGCCCAAGATGATCGAGATGGCCACGCGGAGGAACCGCGAGCACGTCGACGCGGGCAGGGCTGTGCTCGAGGCCATCGCGCTGGAGGACGCCGACCTCGGCGATCGGCGCTTCGACAAGGTCTTCGCCTTCAACGTCGCTCCCTTCTGGCAGCAGCCGGAGGCGGCGCTCGGTGCCGTCCGCGAGCACCTCGCCCGGGATGGGGCCGTCTACCTCTTCTGGGACGCGCGCCACTCCGCGCCGGAGCGAGCCCGGGACCTCGGGAACGAGCTGGCCGACCGGCTACGCGAGGGCGGATTCTCCGTCGACAGGGTGCTGGTCGAGGACCTGCGCCCGGTCCCCGCGGTCTGCGCGATGGGGCGGCCCCAGGGCGGATGAACATGGACCGACGTGTCGCGTTCTCTCAGGAGCAGCACTCGTGGCGAATCTCTTCGTCAGCCAGCTTGCGGATTACCGGCGTTGATCGCCCATTGGGCGGCGAAAGCCCGTTTGTATGCGGGCCGCGCTTCGCCGCGGGCAACATAGGCAGCCAGTTTCGGAAACTCGTCCAGAAGGCCCGAAGGTCTCAGCCTGAGCAGCACCGACACCATCATCAGGTCGCCCGCGCTGAACGCCCCATCGAGCCAGTCGGCGTCGCCCAAGCGGGCAGAAAGTTGGACCAGTCGATCGCGAATGCGGTCTTTGACCAGAGGCAGGCGCTCTTCGGCCCAGGGCTTGTCGGCCTCCGCGAACCTGGCGGTCACGAGTTCGAGGATCGGCGGCTCCACGGTGTTGAGCGCGGCAAACATCCAGGTGATGGCCCGCGCCCGCGCATTGGCATCGTCCGGGAACAGGCCCGCATGGTGCTCGGCGATGTGGAAGACGATCGCGCCTGTCTCGAACAGGGCAAGATCGCCTTCCTCATAGGTCGGAATCAGGCCGAAAGGATGAAGGCGCAGATGCGCGGGTTCCTTCTTCGCACGGAACGAAACAAGGCGAACCTCGTAGGGTTGGCCCACCTCTTCAAGCGCCCAGCGAACGCGCGTATCGCGCGCCAGGCCCTTGCCGCCATCGGGCGACCGTTCAAAGGCGGTGATGACGATGGTCATCGTGAGACGCTCCTCAGGTTCTCCTCCTCTCGCGGTTAGGGTCATACGCATAGGACTCGGCCCACTTCGGAAACTCATCGCTGACCGTCGAAGAAGTCGATGTGTTGGTCACGGGCGCGGAGGCTTGCGTTCGCGAAGCAACCTCGATCGACCCGGAGCTGACCGAGCAGCTCATGGCCGTTTCCCTACCGTCGGAAAGTAGGTGCCGCGTACCTGCAGAACGGCGTCGACCACGGCTCCCTGCGCCCCGACCTCGACGTCGCGGCCACTGCCGACGACATCACCGGCATGATGCTCGCCGCCGTCAACGGCGACGCCGGCCGGCTGCCCAGAGATCACGGCGGTGATGCTCGGCGAGGTCGACAGGGAGGTCACTCGCGTCGCGCGCGACTGTTGCTCTCCCCGAAAACAGCCGACTGTGCGCGCGACTTCTGCTTTCGCGTGAAGGCGGCCCTTGACGACGGGAAATCCCGACGGTGAGGGGCGGCAGCGCGAACCCTGAGGGAATGGGGCGGTATTCCTGGGCGCCCGGCACTTCGGAGGCTTCCGCTTGTCGCGCGAGGCAGAAGTCCGCCTCTACCAGTGATACCGCGCAGACTCGAGAGTCTCGATCCTCGCGCTCGCCGCGCGCCTTGCGAACCTGGACACGCACTCTCGGCTCAGGCCGGTTATGCGACTTCTCAATCGCCTAGCTCGAGGTCCGGAATCC
>CAVUDI010000006.1:0-48829 GCA_963740145.1 uncultured Actinomycetes bacterium | reverse complement strand
GCCGGCCGTGCCTGCCTGGCCGACCGCCGGAGCTCAGCTGGTCGGCGACGAAGAGGTT
Source organism: uncultured Actinomycetes bacterium (assembly GCA_963740145.1). Classification (GTDB taxonomy): domain Bacteria; phylum Actinomycetota; class Thermoleophilia; order Solirubrobacterales; family 70-9; genus AC-56. The sequence goes on along the minus strand of CAVUDI010000006.1, from coordinate 48,771 downwards.
GTGGACGAGCTGGATCGCGATCGAGCCTTCGCCGACCGCAGAGGCGACGCGTTTGACCGACCCATGCCGCACATCACCGGCCGCGAAAACGCCGGGCATACTCGTCTCGAGCGAGAAGAGGCCGCCGTTCGAGTGGGAACTGATGATCGTCTGTGAGGTCCTCGCCGGTCAACAGGAATCCGTGGCGGTCCCTGGCTATCTCGTCCGGCAGCCAATCGGTGTGCGGGCGGGCCGATGAGCACGAAGAGGCCGTCGGCCGCGACCGTCTCCTGGTCTTCGTCTGTTCCCTTCGCAGCACAAGGTGCTCGAGGCGCCCGTCGCCTCCGCCGCCGACGACCGTCGTGCCCGTCCGAACCACCAAGTTCGGCGTCGCCTCGACCTCTCGGACCAGGTAGTGCGACATCCCCGCGCGGAGCTCCGGGCACGCACGATGAGCGTGACCCGGTGGGCGTAGCGGGCCAGGTGTATGGCTGCCTGCGCCGCCGCGTTGCCGCCGCCGACGATGTAGACCTCCTTGCCCGACATCGCGTGCCCCTCCGACACCGGCCACCGTAGAACACGCCGGCGCCGATCAGGTCTTCGAGCGCAGGAACGCCCAAACGACGGTAGCTCGAGCCGGTCGCGAGGATCACCGCCCGGGCGCTGAGGCTGCGTTCATCGTCGACCGTCACCAGCAGTCGGTCGGCGTCGCGACTGAGAGCGGTGGCCCTTTGCATGAGGGCGAAGCTCGCCCCGAAGACCCAGGCCTGCTCGTAGGCCTGCTCGGCGAGCTGGCTGCCGGTGACCCGCGGGGGAACCCGAGGTAGTTGCGGATCAGCGAGCTGGATGTAGCCTGCCCGCCGATCCCACCTTCGCCTATGACGAGGGTGTTGAGGCCCTCCGAGGCACCGTAGACCGCCGCGGAAAGGCCGGCCGGTCCGGCGCCGACGATGACCACGTCAAGGTGGCCCCCGCTCGAGGTCAAGTCCGCCGCCAGTCGCCTCCGCGATCTCGCGATTCGTGGGGTCGCTCAAGACTCTCCATTGGGGAGGAACATCAGGGGAAGCTTCGCCTCCGCATCCGCCTTGTCGAGCAGCTTTCGGCCTTCAGGCGATCGGCCAGGTGGAAGGCGTGCGGCGTCGCGCAGCGCTGAAGGACATCCCGCAGCTCGTATGCCCTCCCTGACCAATCCTCACCGACGATGTGGACGGTGTGCGGCGCGGTGATGGCGAGCCTTGGTCCACTCGAGCAGAAAGCTGGAGATGGTCTGATGAAAGAGTTCGTCCGGCGACGCCGCAGGTCTGAGCACGTAGTAGTCGATCCGTCCCATGGCCATCAAGTCGAAGATCGCCTCCGCGGTCTGCTGCTCCGACCAGGCTCCCCATGGGATCAGCAGGCCGCGCTTGGCGTGCGGGTGAAGCTGCCGGACCCGCTCCAGCAGGTCGCCGGCGGTCGTCTCGGGGTGCCACTGGCTCGCCAGCACCAATGCCACCTCTTCCCTGGCCTCGGCGAGTTGCGTGAGGCGCGCAAGCGCTTCTTCCGCCGACGACGCACAGACGACGCGGTAGTTGCTCGCGTAGCGCTCGCGCAGCTCGCGCTCGACGTCGCCGAGGGCGGCGGGGTCGGCTTCGACGGCCAGTAGAACCGGGGCGGACATTGAGCTTCGAAACCCTACAAGCGGCTGGAGGGTAGCTCGCCGGGCTCATTACCCGGAGTGGTGTGCTCCAGGACCGCGCGGACGATTGTCTCCCAGTCGGCGCGCTCGACTCCGTGACCGGCTCCTTCCAGCCGCATCAGCCTGGCACGGGGGATCTCCGTGGCCAGCGCCTCTCCGTGGCCAATGGGGAACATCGGATCCGCGGTGCCGTGGATGACCAGGGTGGGCGCGGCAACCGAGACCAGTGGCCCCCGTTGCCGGCCGTCGTCCGGGATCGAGTCGTGATTCTGCATGGCCGCGAAGTTGCGAGCCCGCTCGACGTCGCGACGCGCGAGGTCTCGCGCCGACGCCTCATCGAACGGCCGCCGTCCTCCGGCGAGCACGCGCGAGTAGTCGACCAGGTACTCGATCACCGATTCGGCGTCCAACCAGTCCACCCGCGCGGTTGACACGAACCGCCCGAACGCCTCCGTCGGCGGTGGGAGCTCGCGGTCGCCCGGCGTCGCCGGGGAGGTGCTGATGAGGACGAGCGAGAGGACGCGATCGGGATAGTCGAGCGCAAGCAGCTGCGCGAACGCTCCACCCGCCGAGACGCCGACCACGTGGGCTGCCCGGATCTCGTAGGCGTCGAGCACGCCGGCGGCGTCGGCCACCATGTCGGCGCCGGTGTACCCGGGGTGCCCCGGCTCGTAGGTGACCGAGCGGCCCGTGTCGCGGTGGTCGTAGCGGATCACGAACCGCCCGCCGCCGGCGAGCATCCGGCAGAACGGCTCCTCCCACCAGAGCATCGACGCGCCGATCCCCATCACGAGGAGGACCGGTGGGTCGGCCGGATCACCGAAGGACTCCGCGCAGAGCTGAACGCCGTTCGCTTCGACCATCTGCTCGGCCAACGTCGCTCCTCCTTCCGGGGCAGTTGCTCGACTCTAGTGATTGCCCACAGAGCCCAGTAGCGTTGGACGGATGAGCGACGAGGTCGCTTGGTGCGAGATCGAGAACGCTGAGCTACACGGCCGATCTCCACCTCTGGACGGGCCTCTGCAGTCCGGCGCCGATGAGCGGGTCGCCCGCGCCCACCTTCGGCGCCAAGACTGTGCTCGAGCTGGGCGCCGGCGTCGGGCGGGTGTCGATCCCGCTGCGCGCCCTCGGCGTCGACGTCTGGGCGCTGGACAGCGAGCAGGAGCTGCTCGACGAGATCGTGCGTCGGGCGCAGGCTCGTGGGATCGGGGAGATCTCTCCGATCCGCGCGGATGCGCGCTCCGACATCAGCCTCGGGCGCCGTTTCGACCTCGTGATCGCCCCGCAGGTCTTCGTGCAGATGTTCGAGATGAGGGCCGACCGCGTGGCGATCATGAGGTGCGCCGCCCGCCACCTGTCGCGGGTGGACGGCTCGTCCTTCTGGATGACCTTCAATCCGGACCTCGAGCAGGCCTGGGGTGATGAGGAGGACGATCCGCTCCCGCCACACGTCACGGAACTCGACGGACGCATCTTCGAGACCCAGCCGCTGGAGAGCTATTGGTGCAGCCACGACGGCGAGCGATCGCTTCGGATCGTCTGGTGGCGTCGGGTCGACGGCGAGGAGAGCACCACGGAAAGGAGCTACGCCGATCTCACCCAGGTCAAGGTCCAGGACGAGGCACGCGAGGCGGGGCTCGAGCTGGTCGACTCGATCACCGTGCCTGGGAACAACGGCTTCCTCGACCAGGTGGCCTTGCGGTTCATCGCAAGTTGCCCGCCGCGATGAGTTTTCCGCGGCGCCGAGGTCTCATTTCATGATCCGGGTAGCGTTCCAACAGACGGTGGATTCCATCGCACCGGGAAACGGCCGAAACAGGAGGAACTGAGATGCCTGAACACACGATCGGAACCCGCGAGGAATGGCAGGCGGCCCGGGACGAGCTGGCGAAGCTCGAGGCCGAGCAGGCGGAGCGAAACGAGGAGATCAAGAAGAGGCGTCTCGCGCTCCCCTGGGTGCCTGTGGAGAAGGAGTACGTGTTCGACACCGAGGACGGCAAGAAGAGCCTCGCCGAGCTCTTCGACGGCCGCTCGCAGCTCCTCGCCTACAACATCATGTTCGGGCCCGACTACCAGGTGGGCGCGTGCCCGGGGTGCACGAGCGTGGGAGACGGGCTCGACGGCTCGCTCGTCCACCTGAACCACCGTGACGTGACGCTGATCTGCTTCTCGCGGGCGCCGATCGACCGCCTGGTCGCCTACAAGAAGCGGATGGGCTGGCAGTTCCCCTACGTCTCCACCTACGACACCGATTTCCCCTTCGACTTCGGCCTCGCGATGACGGAGGAGCAGGCGCAGGAGATCCCCGAGGTGAAGGAGATGATCGACAACCCGCCCGACTGGCTCCAGGAGTGGTCGCGCCAGGTCGGGGCCGAGCTCAAGGATGGCCTCCGTGAGGGCCCGAGCTGGATCGCGTTCGCGCGCGAGAACGGGACCGTCCACCACACCTACACGGTGATGGCGCCCGACCCGTTCGTCGCTCCCTACTACAGCTTCCTGCTCGACCGAACGCCGAAGCCCCAACCCGAGGAGCCACGCGACTGGCGCAAGGACGAGTACCCGGACTGAGTGGAGCGCGTGCCTCAACTCCAATTGGACCACGTCGCGGTCGCCGTGCGCTCGATCAAGTCGGCACTGCCGCTCTACAGGGATGCCCTCGGGGGCGAGTACCTGATGGGGGGCGACGCGGGTGGGAGCTGGCGCTGGATTCAGTTGCGGTTTCCCGGCGGCGGCAAGGTCGAGCTATTGGAGCCCCTTGGGGCGGGCTTCCTGGCCCGCTTCCTCGAGCGCTATGGGGAGGGCCTGCACCACATCACCTTCAAGACCGACAACATCCGGGAGGCGGTCGAGGAGCTCGAACGCCGCGGGTACGAGCTGGTGGACGTCAGTCTCGACAACCCGGACTGGAAGGAGGCCTTCCTACGGCCGTCGAAGGCACACGGGACGCTGATCCAAATCGCTCAGTCCGCGCTGCCCGACGAGCAGGCGAAGGAGCATCTGCATCCCTCGAACATCGACGAGCTTCTCGGCTGACGCCGCTGGGAAGCGTCTTCCGGTTCCCCCGAGGGCGTCAGGTGGTCATCCGGGTTGGGCGGACTGCCTCCCAGCCCACCAGCGGTAGAGCCCGAGGAGAATCATCACGCCGATGATGGCGCCGACCAGGCCGCCGAGGTCAAACGCAGCCTCGTCGCCGATTCCGAGGCCCAGGGTGAAGATGACCCAGCCAAGCGCTGCGCCCGCGAGACCGAGCAGGATGGTGACGAAGAATCCGCCCGGATCCTTGCCCGGCATGAGCGCCTTCCCGACAAAGCCCGCAACGAGTCCAAGAATGAGCGCACCGATCACGGCTTCCTCCTTGGTTGGTGATCGCCTGCCGGGAAGCTTATGACCTTGAACGTCCTATACACGTCGAAAGTCACGAGCGTGGGTAAAGGACCGACCGGGGTACCGTCGAAACTGTGGGTCTGAGGGTCGCCTGGATTTTCGGGATGGCGCCCTCTCCGGGAGCGTCGCTCGTGCACCCCGAGCGGCGCTCCCACGTACGTTTGGCCGCGTTGCTCATCAGCCCCGCCCGCAGCGCGAGATACTGCGGAGGCTGATGTCGCGGCGGAGTTGCTAGAGCGCGAGAAGGAGCTGACCCGCCGCCGCGACGAGTACGAGGCCCGAGACTCGGGCTAGCTGCCGAGCAGGCTTCCCGCCGGCGGGGCCGGCGGCGCCGCGCCATTGAGGGCTCCGCTCGCGGGCCCGGCCGGGATGGCGCCTGCGGCCTGGTTGACTGCCGGGCCGGCGTTGACGGCCGGAGCGGGAGTCGGGGGCGGGGTCGGCACGGACGGGGCGGGGGTCGGCTGGGTGCCGCCGACCGCGTCGGTGGCGCCGCTGGTCGGCGCGGCCGGACCCGCGGCCTGGTTGACTGCCTGGCCGGCGTTGGCGGCGGGAGCGGGAGCCGGGGGCGGGGTCGGCACGGACGGGGCGGGGGTCGGCTGGGTGCCGCCGACGGCGTCGGTGGCGCCGCTGGTCGCCCCCGCCGCGGCGCCCGCGGCACCGCCAGCCTGATTGGCGGCGCCGTTCCCGACCCCGTCGAGCGCTCCGGGCAGGTCAGGCACGGACGGGATCAGGGGCTCGGTGAGTGTCGGTGACGGGGAGGGCAGGGACGGGACCAGCGGCGGCGTAGGATCGGGGGAAGGCCGGGGATGACGGCAGCGAGGGCAGCGTGGGCACCGACGGAACGAGGGGCGGAGTCGGGATCGGCGGCAGGGTCGGAATGAGGGGCGGCGTGAGGATCGGGGGGAGGGCGGGGATGATCGGCGGCGTGGGCACTGACGGAACGAGGGGCGGAGTCGGGATCGGCGGCAGGGTCGGAATGAGGGGCGGCGTGAGGATCGGGGGAGGGCGGGGATGATCGGCGGCGTGGGCACTGACGGAACGAGGGGCGGAGTCGGGATCGGCGGCAGGGTCGGAATGAGGGGCGGCGTGAGGATCGGGGGGAGGGCGGGGATGATCGGCGGCGTGGGCACCGACGGGACCAGTGGGGGCGTGGGGATCGCGGGGGGAGTGGGAATCAGGGGCGGGGTGAGGATTGGGGGCGGCGTGGGAATTGCGGGCGGGGTGGGGATCGCGGGCGGGGTGGGTACCGACGGGACGATCGGGGGCGACGGGGCGATCGGGGGCGGGTTGCCGCCGCCAGGCGGCTGGGGCACCGGCGGGTTGAAGGGCGGCTCCGAGGGCGGAGCGGCGCCGGGGCCGTTCGGATCCCCGGAGCCGGGGTTGAAGCCGTTCGACCCATTGGCGGAAGCGCCGCCGATGGAGCGCAACGTCGCCGACCCGAGCGGCCGCGCCGGCCCCGTGGGAGCCGGCGACCGGTTGCTTCGCCACCGCGCTCGGCGCCGCCCCGAGCGCGGCCGCGGCCGCCGTGGGCGCGCCGCTGGCGCTCGAGCTGAGGTACGCCGCCCCGCCGCTGTTCGACCCTTCGAAGGGAAGCCCCTTGAAGGCGACGAAGGTCGCCAGCGAGAGGAACGCCACGAGGATGCCCGAAGTCAGCGCCGCGGTCGCGCCAACACCGGCCAGATAGGCGCGCAGGTGGCCCCGCGGGACGCCGAGGCGGGGGGCCGATGCGATGTGGGCGAGGCTGGTCACTGACCGGATCCGCAGGTACCCACATCGATCGGTGGCTAACCGCTTATCGCGGGCGTCTACCGATGAGCCTTAGCCAGGTTCAGCGAGTTTCCGGGCTCCGCTCCGCCTGCCGGTCAGGCTTCTGACTCGAGGCACCCAGTACGGACGGCGTGCACGCGCGGGATCCGCGCGACCTCAACTCCGTCGCGATGCCTCGGGCGAATAGGGAATAGGCTCCGCATAGCCTGCCGGAGCAACGACGACCCGAGGGAGAGCTCATATGCCCGCCTGCGAAGAAGCCCGCCGCGAAGAAGCCCGCCGCGAAGAAGCCCGCATCCCGCCGTCGCGCCACTGCGCGAAAGCGCCCAGCCGCCAAGGAGCCGGCAGCGATCAGCGCGTCTCAACAAGTCGCTCGATGCCGCCCAGGATGCGCTGGCGGCGCTGCGCAAGGACGTAAGCAGGGGGGTCGGCGCCGGTACCCGTGAGATCCACAAGAACGTTCAGAAGTTCGTCAAGGATGCCCGGCACGACAGCAGCAGGCTGGGCAAGGCCCTCGAGCGCGACTTCGAGCGGCTGCAAAAGCGCCTCGGGCCATCCTCGCCGAAGAAGGCGTCGACCCGCACGGGCACGCGACGCAAGGCGGCGGGACGCTCGACCGCCAAGCGGCCCGCGTCCCGAAGCGCCGCGCGCGGACGCCGGACCACCACCGCCAAGCGGACCACGAGGCGGACCACGTCGCGAGGAGCCTCGCGCTCGCGCGCCAGGTAGGCGCTACCGAGTACCCGTCGGGGCGGCGGCCAGCGCGAACGGGCTGCCCTCGGAGTCCCGGCAGACGGCCCACCGCTCGCCGGGATGGATCACCGAGCCGCCGAGCTCGCGGACCCGCTCCAGCGTCGCCTCCAGATCGGCGACGGTGAAGTAGGGAAGCGAGGCGGTGTCACCTGGCCCCGGTCCGCGCTGGTGGATGCCGAGGCGAAGGCCGTCATCCTCGATCTCCCATCCGGAGCCGGCGTCGGCCGTCCGCGGTGCCAGCGCGGCGCCCAGCACGCCGTGCCAGAAACGGCGAGCGCGATCGGGGTCGTCCGCGGGGAACTCGATCAGCGGCGCAGGCATGGGCTCGAGTATGCCGTGTAACCCACCGGCTTAGCGGGCAACACGGGGTCCCACTACCGCCTGAGCAACCCTCGGAGCCGGTGGCGGAACTTCCGCACGTCGCGCCGCAGCCAGTCGGTGTGGTCGTTCCGCCATCCCTCGAGGTCCTTGAAGTAGGGGCTGTGGTCGGCCATCGCGTGGCCGATGATGTCCCGCATCCTGATCCCGAAGCGCTGCTTGAGCCATCCGACTAGGTGCAGCGCGGCGTGGATCTGCCGGCGGCGGTGAAGGATCTGGCGGTCGGCCCAATGCGAGCCTCGTCCAGCCTCCTGGACCATCTCGATCCCGATCGAGCGGTGGTTCAGCCCGATTGTGTGCCGGCAACGGATCGCAGGCCTGACGAGCCTGTGGATGCGGCCGCGCTTTTCGATCACGAAGTGTGAGCAGACCCCGGGCAGCTCACCCAGGCTGGGGGCGTTGGAGGCGAACGTCTCCCAGGCGGACCTGTAGCTCGGCCCGGCCGTGAAATGCAAGACGATCACCCGGGGGTGGCGGAGGCGCCACCTGTGCCGACCGTAGTGCCGCGCCGAATATGCGGCCATCTGACGCTTTCGCTTGCGTCCGTAGGGAATCGGGTCGCGGTCGAGCGCTGGCCGCTGCAGCCTCGAGCGGGCCGCCCTCGCCGTCTGGCGGGCGACCGCGACGCCGACGGCGGCGCCGGACCGCTGCTTCCGCCGCCCGGCCCCGCTTCGCGCCACCTTCGCGACGGCGCGAGCGTGGCGCCGGGTGGCTGGGTTCGGCAGCTCGCCGCCAGGCAGCTCGACCACGAACGCGGTGCCCGGGAGACGGTGGTTCTGCCAGCTGGTCGCCGTGCCGCGTAGTCCGGCCCCTCGACAGCGTTCGACGGGAAGGCGTGCGAGGCGCGCGTACCGCTTCTGCACCCGGGCGGGCCCGTGGCAGGGCAGGAGCACCTGCCCCCAAGGCTGGTGGTACCAGATCGTCACCCTGGGCTTGAGCCGTTTCGCAAGGCGCCTCACGGCGCGGCTCTCGGGCTCCGAGAACGGGTGGGGGCCCGGGTAATAGCCGCTCGACTGGGGCACGCCTCCGCGCCAGCGACGAGGGAAGTTGCGGTTCAGGTCGACGCCGCGGGCGTTCTTGCGCGTGTCTGCGTGTACGCCGTCCGGGTTGACCGTCTTCACCACCCACAGCTGGACCCCTGGGGTATCGCGATGGGAGCGTCGAAGCCTGCGCACGATCTTGTGCCCCTCGCGTTCGTCGCCATGGATCGAGCCCACGACGAGCGCCCTGCGCGTCGCGTTCGGATCGCCCAGCCGGACGGCACGCAGCTTGGTGCCCTGCACGGAGTGTCCGAAGGTCAGCCGCTTGAGCGCGCCCGAAGCGAGCTGGGCGTCTCCCAATCCGGCAAGCACCGCCAGTGCGCAGGACGCGATCGCCGCCACGAGCGGGGAGAGGGGCGGGCGAAACGTCTTGGGGCTGAGCCTCGACCGGCGCCGGCGCACGAGGGACGAGGATAGGGCCGAGGGACGCGGATCGGGCTCGTCGTTAACAGAGGTGAAACACCGGCGCGGCCGGCGGCGCTTAGCTTGCGGCCGAGGCGCCACCAAGGCAGGAAGGAACCGATGCGGCGCCGGGTGTACTCATGCAGCTCCTTTTTTCTGGCGCCATACCTGGCCGGGAGGAAGCTCGCGGCGTCACCGCGGTGCTCGGGATCCTCGACGCCGATACCGGGGAGATCCTTCACCTGTGCGAGTACGGGACGCCAACGGGGCTGCGAGCGCCCAACCAGAAGATGCAGTTCACCGGCTACTGCATGACCGACGGCCAGATCCACGTCTGTTCCCACACGGAGATCGTTCGGTTCGACGACTGGCCGCCGTCGGAGCCCGTGGGCAGGATCAGCATCCCCGGCTTCAACGACCTGCACCACTGCATCCCGTGGGACGGCGGGCTCGCGGTGGCGAACACGGGGCTGGAAACGGTGGACCACGTGTCCCCGGAGGGCGCCCTTCTCCATCGATGGGACCTGCTGAATGGGAACTCGGGCGCGCGGCGGATCGACCCGGATCTCGTCGACTACCGTCAACTCCGCGATACGAAGCCGCATCACCTGCATGCGAATCACCTGTGGGTTCGCGACGGAGAGCTGTGGGTGACTGCGCTGAAGGCACCGGGGGCCGAGCGCGTGACGGGCGCTCCCCACCGGCTCATCTTCGAAGCGGGTAGGCCACACGACGGCCGGGACGTCGGAGGTCGTCGCGCGTTTACCACCGTGGACGGGTTCCTGGTGCTGGTGGACCCCGATTCGCTCGAGGTTGTCGCAACCCACGATCTCAACCGGATGACTCCGGGCACCAAGGTCCTCGGCTGGTGTCGGGGCGTCTGCGAGGACCCGAGGGATCCGAACCGCTTCTTCGTCGCATTCACGTCCCTACGGGAGTCGCCTTGGCGGGAGTACGGTTTCCGGATCAAGAACGGCCACCAGAAACTGCCGAGCCGGATCGTCCTCTTTGACGTGGCGCGCGCCGAGCTGGTCGAGAGCTTTCGTCGTCACCGAGAGCCAGAGCTTTGTCCTCTTTCAGCTCTCTCCACTTCCCGAGGATCTGTGGGCTGATGGCGGAGCAACAAATGGAGTTGTAATCAGGTGGCTGATCCTCGACGGCGCCTCAGAAGACCGGGGAGGAGTCGAGGCGAAGGCCGAGGCGTCGATGCAGGCACCCGCACGCTGCCGGCGCACCTGATCCGGGCTGGGGTCGGGGTCGCCGGGATCTTCACCCTTGGCCCAGCGTTCTGGGAGGCCCTCGCCGCCCCGGCGCCGGTTGGGCGCAGCCCCTACGGGCGGCTGGGGCCGCCCGGACGCGAATGGCATCCGGCTCCCCGCGGGGTTCCGCTCTCGCATCGTTGCCCGCGGCGGCCAGCCGGTCCAGGGAACGAGCTATGTCTGGCACGTCTTCTCCGACGGCGCCTCGACGTTCCGGACCAGCGACGGGGGCTGGATCCTGGTCTCGAACTCCGAGGTTCCCACGCCGGTCGACCTCCCGTTCGCTCCCCCCATCGGCAATCCCGGGGAAGGTGGGGCAAGCGCGATCCGCTTCGGCCCCAACGGAGCGATCCGGAACGCCTATCGCATCCTCTCGGGCACCAGCTCAAATTGCGCGGGAGGCCCGACCCCCTGGAGCACCTGGCTCTCCTGCGAGGAGGTCGAGGACGGGATGGTCTGGGAGTGCGATCCGCGGGGCGTTCGTGAGGCCCGAGCGCGCCCGGCGCTTGGCGTCTTCAAGCACGAGGCGGTCTGCGTCGATCCTCGCCGCGGTCATGTCTACCTGAGCGAGGACGAGGGCGACGGAGGGCTTTACCGGTTCACGCCGAGGCGCAAGGGCGACCTGAGCGCGGGACGGCTGGAGATCGCGCGCGTGCGGCCCGACAAGATCGTGGAGTGGAAGCCGGTGCCCGATTCCTCGGCCGCGAGCCGTCCCCTGCGCGAGCAGGTCCCAGGCGCCACCAAGTTCAAGCGCGGCGAGGGGATCTGGTTCGACAGCGACCGCGTCTATCTGGCGACGACCAGCGACAGCCGCATCTGGGAGTACAACGCCCAGAGCAAGCGGATCCGGGTGATCTACGACCCGGCGAGGATCCAGAACGCGCCCCTCACCGACGTCGACAACATCACGGTCACGCGCTCGGGCGACCTGTTCGTGTGCGAGGACAACGGCGGCCCCGATCCATTCGACATCTGCATCGTCACCCGCGAGCCCGAGCGCCGCGTGGCGCGCTTCCTCAAGCTCACTGGCCCGCAGCACGGTGACCCCGACACCGAGGCGGTCAGCGAGGTGGCCGGCGTCTGCTTCAACCCGGAGGGCGGCCGGATGTACCTCTCCTCGCAGCGTGGCTACGGCACGGGCGTCGTGTACGAGGTCATGGGCCCCTTCCGCAGGTAGTCGTTTCAGCGGCTGGTGCACGACGTCCACCGGGCTGAAGCCCGGTCTCGGCGGTGCCGATAATCCGGGCATGGAAGCCAGTGGAACCTGGTTGTGCCCGACTGCCTTCGATCGTGCGCGGCTGCTCGAGATGGAGGCGAAGCTCCGTCGCCCGCGGGCGATCATGTACGGCTCCCTCGCGGTCGTGCTCGCGATCGGGGTCCCCTGGCTGGGTTGGTGGATTCTGCTCCTGCTGCTCGGCTCGGTCCTCGGCTACTCCCTGCTTCACCCCTTATCGCCACGAGCGAGCGCCCGGAGTACGTGATTGCAGCCACGGTGGTGAACGCCCAGATCCTGATCGGTGCGGGTATCGCCCTGACGGGCGGGCCGGCCAGCCCGGCGATCCCGCTCCTGCTGCTTCCGATCGTGACCCTTCCGGCCCGCTTTTCAGGGCGGGGCGTCGTCGCCGGCGTACTCATCACGGCCGCGGTGCTGCTGGGGTCGACCGTCGCCGTCGATCCCGGCTCCTTCGCGGACGACCCGACCTACACGCTGATCGGGCTCGCCGCCATCCCCGGGCTCGCGGCCTTCGCCTACACCCTGATGCGCGCGGAGATCGAGCAGCGCGCCCACGCCACTCTGGATCCGCTGACCGGCCTGCTCAACCGCAAGGCGCTCGCGGGACGCTTCGCCGAGATCGCCGAACAGGCGGCGCTGACCGGGGCCTGGGTCTCGGTGATCGAGTGCGACCTCGACCACTTCAAGCGCATCAACGACACTCACGGGCACGATCGCGGCGACAAGGTGCTCAAGGACGCCGCCTACGTGATGCGCAAGAACCTCCGCTCCTTCGAGCTCGTCTACCGCCTCGGCGGCGAGGAGTTCCTCGTCGTCCTGCCGGGCTGGACCTCGAGGAGGGGCTTTCACTCGCCGAGCGCCTGCGCACGGGCATCCAGGCTTCGAGGCCGGGCGGGCTGCCGGTCACCGCGTCGTTCGGGGTGGCCGCGCGCGCGCGGCGGCCAGGTCCAGTTCGAGCCGCTCTTCCGGGAGGCTGACGCCGCGCTCTACCTGGCCAAGCGCAACGGCCGCAACCAGACGATCGCCCGCGATCACCAGCCCCCCGCGACCTCCCGAGCGACGCTGGCGGCGGCAGCTCTCAGCCTGCCCGGCCCGGGCGCCTGAGCTGTAACGTCCCAGTCGCTACCTAGCCGCGCGCCGGAGGAGCCCGGATGGGCGATAAGTGGACGGCCGACCAGATACCCGATCAGAGCGGTCGCGTCGCCGTGGTCACCGGCGCCAACAGCGGCCTCGGCCTGATCACGGCGCGGGAGTTGGCCCGCGCGGGCGCGAGGGTCGTGCTTGCCTGCCGCAACACGGACAAGGGCGCGACCGCGCTGCGCGAGGTCACGGCCGCGGCGCCGGGGCCCAGGCGGAGCTCGCCGCCCTCGATCTCGCCAGCCTGGAGTCGATCCGATCCTTCGCCCAGGAGTTCACGAAGGCGCACGATGGCCTGGACCTGCTGATCAACAACGCCGGCGTCATGGCGCCACCGCGACGCACCAGCAAGGAGGGCTTCGAGCTCCAGTTCGGCACCAACCACCTTGGCCACTTCGCTCTCACCGGACTGCTGCTCGGCGCCCTCGAGGGCCGGAGCGGCGCGCGCGTGGTCACGGTGAGCAGCGGCGCTCACCGGATGGGTCGGATCAACTTCGACGACCTGCATGGCGAACGCCGCTACCGGCGCTGGAGGGCCTACGGCCAGTCGAAGCTCGCCAACCTGATGTTCGCGCTGGAGCTCGATCGGCGACTTCGCGCGGCGGGCTCGACGATCAAGAGCCTCGCCGCCCATCCGGGCTACGCCGCGACCAACCTCCAGTCCGCCTCCGCCCCCACGCTCGATCGGGCGGTGATGGTGGTGACGAACCGGCTGATCGCGCAGGACGCAGAGGTCGGGGCGCTGTCGCTGCTCTACGCCGCGACCGAGCCGGGGCTCGAGGGGGAACGTACGTGGGGCCGGACGGACGGGGCGAGCAGCGCGGCCATCCGCAGCCGGCAGCGGTGACCACCCGCGCCGCCCGCGACGAGGCCGTCGCCGCGCGGCTTTGGGCCGTTTCGGAGGAGGCGACCGGCGTCCACTTCGACCTGCCGGCCCCTGTCGCCACCGGCTGACCGGCGACCTCGTCGTCCTTCACATTGCCCGCCAGACGATCAGGGCGGGAGCGTTCCCTGCTCGAGAAGCGCCCTGCGAACCGGCCGGACTGACGCCGTTGTGCAACGGGCTCGCTTGGCGATCACCTGATCCGAGGCGTCCGGATCGCGGCGCAGCTCAAACTCCGTCAGCGCTCGCCGGCGCTCCGCCTTCTGCTCCGCCGTCGTTCCGGTCGCGGCCTTGTCCATCGCGTCCTCGCGACGGCACCTGAGGCAGCGCCACGCTCCGTCCTCTTGCGTCCAGCCATCGGGCTGTCCGGGTTCCGCCTTCCCCGCGCCGTAACTGGCTACAACGCCACAGCGACCACAGGTCCAGCTGCGACTCACGCGGTTGCCGTCGACTAGGTCGCTTGTACGTCCACGGCGCGCGGTCCCTTGTCGCCGGCCTCGGCGTTGTAGGTGACCTTGGCGCCTTCCTGAAGCGAGCGGAAGCCGTCGCCTTGAATCGCGCTTTGATGGACGAACAGGTCCTGCGAGCCGTCATCGGGGGTGATGAAGCCGAAGCCCTTCTCGTCGCTGAACCACTTCACGGTTCCGGTTGGCATTTATTTCTCCTCTGCGGATGTGTGCTGCGGACGCGGAGGATGCAATACAGCAACGACGGCGAGCGCGGGCACGATTTGCCAGGCAACGTAGCCTGGCCCAATACGGGACCACCGTAGCACCCCGGGCTGACAGAACGCTACGCGGTGCGGGTCAGCGCCTCCACCGCCTCGCCCACCGTGTGGTCCGTGGCGGCGGCCTGCTTCAGCCCGACCGTATCGAGGAGCTCCCCGAGGTGCGCTCCCTTCGGCACCACCACCCGCAGCGCCTGCTGGCGGCGCCTCAGCCGTGCCGCCAGCTCGAACAGCATGCGGATGCCAGTGCTGTCGAGGAATACGAGCTCGCTCAAATCGACCACCAGCCCACCCGCTTGGTCGCCGACCGCGAGCGCCACCCGATCGCCGAGCTCGGCGGCGTTCGATCGATCGATCTCGCCGGAGAAGTGCGCAACCGGCAGTCCTGCGATCGATTCCAATCTCAGTTCGCCGAGAGGCATCACGGCGCCCACAGCGGCACTATCGCGCATTCACCCCCGCGGGGTGCTCCTGAACCCGGAGGACGACGAGGACGATGTCGTCGCGGGGCTCGGCCCGGTCGCCGAGAACTGCCTCCTGGAGCCCGCTGGCGATCTCGGTGGCGCTCTGGCCGGCGCACGATTCGAGGGCCGCCACCAGGCCGGCGCGCTTCACGATCCGACTGGGGGCGTAGGCGTCCGTTAGCCCGTCGGTGTAGAGGATCAGCGCATCCCCGGGGGCGAGGTCGGCCGTGTGGTCCGCGAGGTCCGGGTCGGGCAGCACGCCAAGCAGGGTCCCGGGCTGACCCACCTGCTCGACCCATCCATCCGCGTGCAGCACCAGGGGCAATGGGTGGCCGCCGACCGAGAATGTCACCCGGGCGCCGTCCGCTGGCTTCAGGTCGATCCGCCCACAGGCGACGGTGCACGATTGGTCGGGAGACTGCCGGAGGATCGCGTCGTTCAGCAGTCGCAGGATGCTGCTCGGCCGGCTTTCGTGGACTGCTGCGGCGCGCAGCGTGTAGCGGGCGAGTCCGGTCGTGGCCGCCGCGGTTGCCCCTTTGCCCATCACGTCGCCGACGATCACCGTCCAGCTTTCGTCATCGCCCTGAAACAGGTCGTAGAAGTCGCCTCCAACCAGGTGTTGCCTGCCGGCAGGACGGAAGTCGACCACGGTCTCGACCCCGGGTATCACGGGCAAGCGTGACGGGAGCAGGCTCTCCTGAAGGGCCCCCGCGATGCGCTCGGCCGTCTTCTCGGCCCGCCGGCGCTCGGTGATCACCGCCGCCAGGATCAGCATTGTCACGCTGGCGATCCCCAGGAAGCCCTGCGCCAGCAGCAGCCTGTCGTCGGGAGGAAGGCCCGCGAATGGACCTCTGTCGTCCTCGGTCAACGGGATCGCGACGCTGGCCACGAGCAGGATCCCGACGACTGCGCCCGGCTGCCAGAACCGCAGCGCCGCCCAGACCCCGAGCGGAAAGAGGACGAAGATGAGCGGCGTTTCGTTGGTGAAGACGAGGGCGGTGACGCCCAGCGCCAAGACCGCCAGCGCCGCGGCCTCGAGCGGCCGCCCCGGCGCCCGCCTGTAAGGCCAGTGGGTGACCGCGACCAACAGCGCCGGGGCGACCACCAGGGCGCCGCCCATGTCGCCAAGCCACCATGTGCGCCATACGGAGCTGAAGTCGGACGAGGCGATCTCGTTGCTTACCAGCAGGCTGGTGGCTCCGATCGAGGCGCCGATGGTCGTGCTCACGATGCCCCCGAGAACCGCCAGGGCCAGCACGTCCTTGACCCGCTCCAGTGAGGCGCGGAAATCCGCCAACTCGCGCAGCAGGTAGGCGCCGGCGAGCGCCTCGAGCGTGTTCCCTACGGTGATTCCCAGCACCGCGTAGAAGGGGACCCCGGTCCAGCTGTTCGCCAGCAGGGCGCCGAGTGCCACCCCCGGCCAGACCCGGTAGCCCCACAGCAGGAGCGCCGCCAAGGCGATTCCGGTGGGCGGCCAGATCGCCGTCACGCTGGGAGACGCAAAGGCCAGGTTGAGGCCCAGCTTCGCGGCGCCGTAGTAGGCAGCCGCGAGCACGGCGACCTTCGCTAGGTAGGGCCTCCAGGCACCCCGGCCCCTCCCCTCCATCCTGACGAGCGTAGCGCCCTCCGGGGCGGGCCGCGCCGCGGGAACCCGTCGCGATCAACAGGGCTTCGGCGGCCGCGGCCGGCGCCACGCCATGATTAACGGATGGCGCTGGCGCGCTGGAGCCGAGCATCCCCGTGGCGAGCGGTCCTCGCTGCCGGCGCAGCGGCCTGCCTTGCGGGGCTTGCCGCCTGCGGCGGAGGGGAGGAAGAAGCCGGGCCCGGCTACCGGGTGGCTCCGCTGAGGCTCAAGGACCTTCATCCGTGCACGTCGGTGCCGAGCCCGCCGAAGATGCGCTGCGGAGCGATCAAGGTGCCGTTCGAGCGCCGCGATTTGTCGCTGGGAGAGACCAGGGTCGCGTTCGCGGTCCGTCGGCGCGAGGAGCGCCACCGGCCGTCGCTCGGGACGATCGTCGCGGTCGAGGGCGGACCCGGCATCTCCAGCTCCTGGACCGCTCGCTCCTACGTCAAACTGTTCGGCTCCCTGCTTCGCCGCCGGGAGATGGTGACCATCGACATGCGTGGCACGGGACGCTCGGGTGTCCTGGACTGTCCCGACCTCCAGCGGGGCCGGGCGCCGGACTGGATCGCGTTCGCTATCTGTGCGCGCAAGCTGGGCCCGCGGTACGGCTCCTACCGCACCTCCGCCGCCGCCGACGACATCAACGACGTCCGCCGAGCCCTGGGCCTCGGTCGCATCACCCTCTACGGAGACTCCTACGGGACCTTCCTCGCCCAGTCCTATGCCTTCCGCCACCCGAACACGCTCGAGGCGCTGGTGCTCGATTCCGCCTATCCGGCGCGCGGCGAGAGCCCCTGGTACCCGACCCTGATCTCGACCGGTGTCCGGTCGATCTCGATCGCCTGCCAGCGCTCTCCCTCGTGCTCCGGAGACGCCGGCGAGCGCCTTCGCAAGCTCGTCCACTGGCTGCGCGAGCGAAACCGGGGCGTGGGGCCGCTGATCGACGTGCTCGCCGAGGCCGGCAATTCCGTTCCGAGCTCCTACCTGCGCATCGACCGGGCGGGCACCGCGCTCCGCCATGGCGACGCCACCCCGTACAAGGCGTTGATCGCCGAGGCCAAGGCCGGCTACGGGCACCTGCACCACTACTCCGTGGAGGCCGAGGAAGTGGTGAGCTGCAACGACTACCCGCTGCTGTGGGACAAGGACGCCTCCGAGCAAGAGCGCCGCGAGCAGCTCGAGCAAGCGGTTCGCAGCTACCGGAGCGACCTGCTCGACCCGTTCACGCCCCGCGAGGTCGGCCTGTCCTCGGACACGCTCTATCAGTACTGCCTCACGGCGCCGCGGCCCTCACCGCTGTACGAGCCCCCGATCTCGCCGGGAGATCAGCCGACCAAAGCGCCCGTCCTGGTCGTCGCCGGCGAGCTCGACAACGTCACCTCACCGCACGAGGGACGTCTGGTCGCCGACGAGTTTCCCCACGCGCGCTACTTCGTCGACCGCGGCGCAGGCCACGTCGCCGATCTCTATGACGCCACCATCCCCGCGGGGGTGCGGACCCGCCAATTTCTCCGCAACGTCCTCGACGGGCAGGGCGGAGCCTAGAACCGCCGAATCGAGCTGGGTGTTGGTTCCCGGCGGAGCAGGCTGATCCGCCCTGATCCGTAGAATCGATCGAGGAGCGCCCGCGCTCCTGAGCATTTTGACCAAGGTTCTCGAGGAAAAGGAGCGGGTTGTCGTCCGCTTCGCGGGCGATTCGGGTGACGGCATACAGCTCGCGGGCAACCGTTTCGCCGCGGCGACCGCCCTGATCGGCAACGACCTGGTGACGCTGCCCGACTTCCCGGCCGAGATCCGGGCGCCCGCGGGGACCCTGGCCGGCGTCTCGGCGTTCCAGATCCACTTCGCCTCCCGGGACATCCTGACCCCCGGCGGCCGCCCCAACGCGCTGGTCGCGATGAACCCGGCGGCCTTGAAGATGAACCTGCCCGAGCTCGAGCGCGGCGGCATCCTGATCGTCAACGAGGACGGGTTCACGAAGACCACGCTGCGCAAGGCCGAGTACGCGTCGAGCCCGCTCGAGGACGGAACGCTCGACGACTATCAGGTGTTTCGCGTCCCGATGACCTCGATGACCGTCCGCGCCACCGACGGCATCGACGGGATCACGGCCCGCGACGCGGCGCGCTCGAAGAACTTCTTCGCGCTCGGGCTGGTCTCCTGGATGTACAGCCGCCCGGTGGACGTGACGAGTCAGCTGGATCGAGCAGAAGTTCGCCTCCACGCCGCCGATGATGGAGGCGAACCTGGCGGCCTTCCGCGCAGGCCACAACTTCGGCGAGACCGCCGAGCTGCTTCAGGTCCACTACGAGGTCAAGCCCGCCCCGGCCCAGCCCGGCACCTACCGCAGCGTCAACGGGACTGAGGCGACGGCCCTGGGGTTGATCGCGGCGAGCGTCCGGAGCGGCCTGCCGCTGTTCCTCGCCAGCTACCCGATCACGCCCGCCTCCGAGCTGCTGCACGAGCTCTCGCGCCACAAGCGCTTCGGCGTTCGCACCGTGCAGGCCGAGGACGAGATCGCCGCCTCGAACATGGCGCTCGGCGCCTCCTTCGGCGGCCATCTCGGCGTCACGGTCACCAGCGGCCCCGGCATGGACCTCAAGGCCGAGACGATCGGCCTGGCCGTCGCCCTCGAGCTGCCGCTGCTGGTCATCGACACCCAGCGGGCCGGCCCCTCCACCGGGATGCCGACCAAGACCGAGGCCGCCGACCTGCTGATGGCGATCCACGGCCGCCACGGCGAGTCGCCGCTGCCAGTGGTGGCTGCCGCCACCCCGGCCCAGTGCTTCGAGGCGGTCTTCGAGTCGGTTCGGATCGCGGTTCGCTACCGGACGCCGGTGATCATGCTCTCGGACACCTTCCTGGCCAACTCGTCCGAGCCGTGGTCCCTGCCCAAGGTGGCGGACCTGCCGCGAATCGATCCCGGCTTCGCCACCGAGCCCAACCGCGACGGGGAGTTCTGGCCGTACGTGCGCGACGAGAGGCTGGCCCGCCCCTGGGCGCTGCCGGGGACGAAGGGCCTTCAGCACGTGGTCGGCGGGCTCGAGAAGGAGGACGAGACCGGCCACATCAGCTACGAGGCGGAGAACCACGCGCGCATGACCCGCCTGCGGGCGGAGAAGGTAGCGGGGGTCGCGTCCGATATCGGGGAGCTGGAGGTGGACGACCCGGGAGGCGCCGATCTCTTGGTGCTCGGCTGGGGATCCACCTACGGTGCGATCACCGGGGCGGTCAGGCGGGTGCGGCGTCGGGGCAAGAAGGTCGCCGCCGCCCACCTCCACCACGTCAATCCGCTGCCCTCGAACACCGGCGAGGTGGTGCGCTCCTATCCCAAGGTCCTGATCCCCGAGGCCAACACCGGGCAGCTGGTGAAGATCATCCGGGGGGAGTTCCTGGTCGATGCGCTCAGCTACTCCAAGGTCGAGGGGCTGCCGATCTTCGCCGAGGAGCTCGACGAGGCGATCGTGGAGAGGCTGTGAGCCAGGCATCCGAAAACGGTGCTCCGCGCGGAAACGGCGCCGCGGCGTCGCGGCGCCCGAGGCGCCGCGACGCTGACCAAGAAGGACTTCGCCTCCGACCAGGAGACGCGCTGGTGTCCCGGCTGCGGCGATTACGCGATCCTGGCCACGGTCCAGCAGTTCCTCCCCGAGCTGGGGCTGCCGCCGGAGCGGATCGTCTGGGTGGCGGGCATCGGCTGCGCGGGCCGCTTCGCCTACTACATGGACACCTACGGGGTGCACGGAATCCACGGCCGCGCCCCCGCGCTGGCGACCGGGCTGGCGCTCGCCCGCCCCGATCTCTCGATCTGGGTGGTCACCGGGGACGGCGACGCGCTGTCGATCGGCGGCAACCACCTGATCCACGCGCTGCGGCGAAACGTGCCGATCAAGATCCTCTTGTTCAACAACCAGATCTACGGTTTGACCAAGGGCCAGTACTCGCCGACCAGCGAGGAGGGGAAGGTCACCAAGTCGACCCCGTTCGGTTCCCTTGACCACCCCTTCAACCCGATCGCGCTCGCGCTCGGCGCCGAGGCGAGCTTCGCGGCGCGCACGGTGGACACGGACCGCGAGCACCAGGCCGAGGTGCTGCGCGCCGCCGCCGAGCACCCGGGCTCGGCCTTCATCGAGATCTACCAGAACTGCAACGTGTTCAACGACGGCGCCTTCGATGCGGTGCGTGGGAAGGGCAGGGAGGCGAACCAGATCCGGCTCGAGCACGGCAAGCCGATCCGCTTCGGCGCGGAGGGCGAGCGCGGGGTCGTTCGCGGCGCCGACGGCCGCTTGGCGATCGAGGAGGTCTCCGAGGTCGGCGCCGAGGCGCTGCTCGTCCACGATGCCCACGACCCGAACCCGAGCCTCGCCTTCTCCCTCGCCCACCTCAGCCAACAGCCGAACGGCCCGACCCCGATCGGCGTCTTCCGCGCCTTCGAGCGACCGCTCTACGGCGAGGCGATGGCCAGGGAGCTGGAGACCGCCCGCGAGGGGATCGGCACGGACGAGCTGGACGCGCTGCTCCGCTCCGGCGACACCTGGACGGTCGAGTAGGCGGCCTCGCCGCGAGCCGGCGCTTTGTCGCCTGGCCGACGGATAGGGTTCGCGCCGCGTGTACGACTGGCTGCTGTTCCTGCACGTGCTGTCCGCCTTCGCCCTGGTCGCGACGGTGGTGATCTTCAGCGCGTTCGCGCTCGGCACGGCGACCGATTCGCGCCTGCTCGCGGTCGGGAACGCGCTCTGGAATGTGGGCGGGCTGGGCACCCTCGTGCTCGGCATCTGGCTGGCGCTCTACGTCGACGGCTACGAGATCTGGGACGGCTGGATCATCACCGCGCTCGTGCTCTTTGCGATCGCCACCGAGCTGGGGCGGCGGGCTCAGCTCGGATACACGCCGGCGCCGACGGGCGGTGAAGCTGCCGCGACCACCGGCGCCCCGCCGGCCGCCCTGATGCACTGGCTGCGGTCCCTCGTCATCCTCGCCCTGCTGGTCGTGATGATCTACAAGCCGGGCGCGTGATCGTGCTCGCGGCCATCTTCGGTTGATGCTGCTTGCCGCCGAAATCGCGCGAGGCATCCGCCCGGACGCCTGGGGTTTCCGCTCCTGCTCCACGTGCTCGGGGCGATGCTCCTGGTGGGCGCGCTTGTCCTCGCCGCCTCGGCGCTGGCCCTGGCCTGGCGCGACGGCAGCGCCTCGCTGGTCAGGCTCGGCTATCGGTCCCTGCTGATCGGTGCCCTGCCGGCCTGGATCGTGATGCGGGGCGCTGCCGAGTGGATCGCCGACAAGGAGGGCCTGACCGGGGACGACGTGCCCTCCTGGGTGGACCTCGGCTACAGCATCTCCGACCCCGGCCTGCTGCTGCTCTTGATCTCGACCGTGCTCGCCGGCCTCGCTCTGCGCCGCGCCGGCCGCGCGGAGGCGCCGGGCGGAGGCGGCTTCAGCCGGGCCTCGACCGTCTTCGTCTCGCTGCTCTTGGTCGCCTACCTGGTGGCGATCTGGGCGATGACGACGAAGCCGGGCTGAGGCCGCGTAGGCTCTCCGCGCCGAGAGCCTCGGCGATCTCCGCCACGGCGGCCTCCTCCGACTCGCTGACACGCTCGCCGCTGAGGCCGAGGAAGCCCTCCTTGCGAGCCTCGGCGACCTGGTTCGCGAGGGTGAGGACGAACCGCTTGTACTCGTCGACCTCCTCCGGGGTTGCCTTTTGCTCCAGCAGCTCGACGGCCTCGCGAAGATGCTGAAGGCCGTGATCCTTGAGCTCCTCGGGGGAGTGGTATCGCGTGTGATCGATCTCGGGCTTCGTCGAGGCGATCTCGTCGAGCAGCTCGGCTCTCGCCGTGCTGCTTGCGCGCCTCCGCGTATGCCTTCGCCATCGAGAAGGTCTCGCGGAAGGTCCCTCCGCGCTGTGCCGTGATCACGATCGTGCCGGCGCTCGGCGGTCCCTTCAGCACGGCCTCCCACTCCTCGGGGGTGAAGTCGGCCTTTCCGGTCATCTTGCCGGCTAGGTCTCTTCGGCCGGGCCCGGGTTCCGCGACTCGGGCTCGTTGGGCACCATCTCGACCGCCCGCCCCGTGGTCTCGAGGCAGCGGGGGCATGGCCGGGGCATCACCGAGCCGGCGGCCGGGGCAAGGTCTCCCCACAGGACGGACACATGTAAACGGCCACGGATTCCTTTCCGGTTATCGCTCCACCCCCTCTCGGCGTCAGTGTACGCATGCTGCACCGATGGGGTATACGTCACGGCTCGGGGCAGACAGCCCCCACCTTGGTTACTCACCCCGACGACCGCGGCAAAGGAGGAGTCCATCCGCGCGCTCCGCCGAGATCCAGGCGGAGCTGGGAAAGCTGCTCGGGCCGGGCGCGGTCGGCCCGGCGACGGCGGCCTACCTGACGGACGCGACCGAGCACCGCGGCATCAAGGGCAGCGCGGACGCGGTCGCGATGCCGGCGACGACCGAGGAGGTCGCCGGCGTCGTCGCCTGGTGCTACCAGCACGAGGTGGCGATCGTTCCGCGCGGGGGCGGCACCGGGTTCGCGGCCGGCGCCGTGCCCGTGGACGGGGGCGTCGTCCTTGGCCTCGAGCGGATGACGCGGGTCCGCGCCTTCGATCCCCTGCTGTGGCGGATCTGCGTCGAGGCGGGGCTGAGCACGGCCGAGGTGCGCCGCCTGGCGCGCGAGAACGGCCTCTTCTTCCCGCCCGATCCCGGCGCCGCCGAGCAGTCGCAGATCGGCGGCAACATCGCCACCAACGCCGGTGGTCCGCACGCCTTCAAGTACGGGGTCACGGGCGCCTGGGTGACCGGGCTGGAGGCGGTAGTGCCGCCCGGCGAGATCGTCGCGATCGGCGGAGCGATCCGCAAGGACGTGGCCGGGTACGACCTGAAGAGCCTCCTGATCGGGTCGGAGGGAACGCTGGGCGTGATCACCGCGGCCTGGCTCAAGCTCCTGCCGGCACCCGAGGTGACGCTGCCCGTGGTCGCCTTCCACGCCGGCGCCGAGGCGGGCTGCCGGGCGATCGAGGGCGTGCTGGGCGCCGGGCTTACCGTGGCCGCGCTCGAGTACCTGGACGGCGGGGCCCTGGCCGCGGCCGGTGGCTCGTTCCCGGGCGGCGTACCCGAGGGCGCCGCCTTCATGGTGATGGCCGAGGCCGACGGGGCCAAGGCCGAGGCCGAGCGCGTTCAGGGGGAGCTGGTGGAGGCCTTGGGCACCGAGGCGCTCGCCGTGCTGGCGCCCACGCGGCGGCGCGAGGTGGAGGAGCTGTGGCGGTGGCGCGACGGCGTCTCGATCGCGATCGAGGCCCGGCGCGGGGGGAAGGTGAGCGAAGACATCGTGGTCCCGCTCGACCGCCTCCAAGAGGCGATCGAGGAGACGGTCGCGATCGGGGAACGCCACCGTCTGGAGGCTTGCAGCTGGGGCCACGCCGGCGATGGAAACCTGCACTCGACCTTCCTGGTTGCGCCCAACGACGGCGGAGAGCTGGAGCGGGCGCACGACGCGGCGGAGGAGCTGTTCGAGCTCGCGGTGCGGTTGGGGGGATCGATCTCGGGCGAGCACGGCATCGGTTGGGCGAAGCGCGGGCAGCTGGCGCGCCAGTGGCCGCCGCGGGCCGCTCGAGCTGCACGAGTCGGTCAAGCGAGTATTCGATCCCAAGGGCCTGCTGAACCCCGAGAAGAAGGTCGCGGCGATCTAGCGGGGCCCCACTAGCCCGGGCTCGATTCGACCGGGTGTCCGCCGCGCTGCCAGCTGCCGACGCCGCCGTGGCCGACGTGGATCACGGAGTCGTAGCCCTCGCGCTGAAGGAGGGAGGCGGCCAGCCCGCTGCGCTTGCCGCCGCTGCAGACCGTGGCGATCACCCGGTCGGCGGGCAGCTCGCCCAGGCGCTCTATCAAGTGGCCGTAGGGGATGTGAACCGAGCCGGGAATGTGGGCCTCGGCGAACTCGTCGTCGTCCCGGACGTCGAGCACCATGATTCCGTTGTCGCCCGTCGAGCCGCTCGGCCAGGGCGTCGGGATCGATCAGCTCGACCCGTTTCACGGGCCGCTCCTCCGAGCGCCAGGCGGTCATCCCGCCCTCCAGAAAGCCCCGGACCTGGAGGCCGACGGATGCCAGCAGCTCGGCCGCCTCGAGCTCGTACCCGTCGGAGGCGGCGACGACGATCAGCTCGACGCCCGCGGGGACGACCTTGCCCACCTTGGTGGCGAAGCCCGTGTCGTAGGCAGAGGCGCTGATCGCCCCGGGGATGTGGGCCTCGTCGAACTGCTCGTTGGTTCTCGCGTCGACCAGGATCGCGCCCTCGGCGATCGCCACCTCCACCGCTCGAGGGGTCAGCGGCGCGGGCGTGCCCAGCTCCTCGATCAGGGGGCCGCGGTTCAGCGCCACGATGTGCTCGACGTTCGGCGGGCGATCGCCGAGCTCACCGACCATGGCGTCGATGAACGACCTCGGGTCGAGATGCGGAGGGCGGGGTTGTGCCGGCGCTCGAAGCCGATCGTCGAAGAGGTCTTGTTGTCGATCGCGGAGCTTCCACACAGCGATCCGCCAAGGTGCCCCGGCCAGACCTCGACGTCGTCGTCCAGGACGAGCAGCCGATCATGGAGCGAGTCGAAGATCCCCGCCGCGCCGTCGCGCGGCTCGACCGCCAGATCGGGCCGCGCGACGTCGCCGATGAACAGGGAGTCGCCGGTCAACACCGCCCAGGCATCGCCCGCGCGGGCGGCATCGTGCAGCACGAACGAGGTGTGCTCGGGCCGGTGGCCCGGCGTATGCACGGCCTCGATCTCCAGGTCGCCGATGCGAAGCCTCCAGCCGTCGGCGAACGGCTCGTGCGGGTACTCCGCCCCGGCCAGCTCGTGGATGTGGATCGTCGCTCCCGTGGCCCTGGCCAAGCGGCCGTGACCGGAGACGTGGTCCGCGTGGTTGTGGGTCTCGAGCACGTGCTCGATCCGAACTCCGTGGAGGCGGCTGAGCCGCAGGTAGGGGTCGATGTCCCACTGGGGATCGACCACCACGGCGACGCCCGCCCGCTCGTCGCCGACCAGATAGGAGCCGCAGGCGAGGTCCTCGTGGATGACCTGGCGAAACAGCATCAGGCCAACTCTAGGACCTTGGCTACACCCTCGGGTGTGGGTTCCAGGCGTCGGGGTCGGCGGCCAGCGCCGTGACCTCGGCGGGCAGATCGTGCCGGACGACGTCGGCGAGCGTGACGCGCTCCAGCACCGCCCGCATGTTGCTCCGCAGGGCCACCCAGACCTCCTGGAGCATCTCCGCGGCCCCTCCGTAGGAGAGCGACTCGGGGCGCTGATCGCGAACGCTCGCCAGCGGGCCCTCCATCACCCGGAGGACGTCGGCCAGCGTCACCTCCTCGGGCGGGCGGGCCAGCGAGTAGCCGCCTTCGGCGCCGCGCTGGCTGGCGACGATGCCGGCGTGCTTGAGCTCGCCGAGGATCGTCTCCAGGAACTTGACCGGGATCCCCTGTGCGCTCGCGATCTGATCGCGCTTCAGCGGTGGATGCTCGGCGGCCGCGAGCTCGAGCGCGGCCCGCATCGCGTAGTCGGCCTTGGCTGAGATGCGCATCGTCAGGCCGATTCTCCCTGACGCCGCCCCCTTTGAGCACACGAGACCAGCCCTAGAGGACACCGAAACATGTGACATCAATTGGTGTAACGTATGGGAGTCGAACGACGCAGGCGGAGGCCCTGCCTGCCGCGCACCAAGGAGAGCCATGGAAGCCGCCAGCCCAAAGCAAGCAGCCGCCAGCGCCGAGCAAGCCGTTGCCACCGCGGTCAACGGCAACAAGGAGCACGACGCCCCCGCGTTCAGCCTCGAGCTGAGCGAGGACCAGCGGGAGATCCGCGACTGGGTGCACGGGTTCGCCGAGCAGGTGGTCCGCCCGGCGGCCGCCGAGTGGGACGAGCGCGAGGAGACGCCGTGGCCGATCATCCAGGAGGCCGCGAAGATCGGCCTCTACGGCTTCGAGGCGCTCGCCCAGTTCTGGTCCGACCCGACCGGGCTCCAGCTGCCGATCGCCAACGAGGAGCTGTTCTGGGGCGACGCCGGGATCGGCCTGTCGATCATGGGCACGACGCTGGCAGTGGCCGGGATCTACGCCCCGGGCACCCCCGACCAGCTGGTCGAGTGGGTGCCGCAGTGCTACGGGACGCCGGAGGAGCCGAAGGTGGCCGCCTTCTGCTCCTCGGAGCCCGACGCCGGGTCCGACGTCTCCGCGATTCGCACCTCGGCGCGCTACGACGAGGCCAAGGACGAATGGGTCCTCAACGGCCAGAAGGCCTGGGCGACCAACGGCGGGATCGCCGACGTCCACGTCGTGATCGCCTGCGTCGATCGCGAGCTGGGCTCGCGCGGGCACGCCGCGTTCGTCGTCCCGCCGGGCACCAAGGGCCTCGAGCAGGGCGCCAAGGTGAAGAAGCACGGCCTGCGCGCCTCGCACACCGCCGACGTCCACCTGGACGACTGCCGGGTCCCCGGCTCGCTGCCTGCTGGGCGGCAAGGAGAAGCTCGACGAGCGCCTCGCGCGTGCCCGCGAGGGCAAGGGATCACGCGGCCAGGCAGCGATGCGGACCTTCGAGGTCTCGAGGCCGACGGTCGGCGCGCAGGCCCTCGGAATCGCGCGCGCCGCATACGAGTACGCGCTCGACTACGCGAAGCAGCGGGTCCAGTTCGGCCGGCCGATCATCGAGAACCAGGCGATCGCCTTCACGCTCGCCGACATGAAGATGGAGATCGACGCCGCCCGGCTGCTCGTCTGGCGCGCCGCGTGGATGGGCCGCATCGGCAAGGACTTCACGGCCGCCGAGGGCTCGATGTCGAAGCTGAAGGCGGGCGAGGTCGCGGTCTGGGTCACCGAGCGGGCGATCCAGATCCTCGGCGGCAACGGCTACACCCGCGAGTACCCGGTGGAGCGGATGCACCGCGACGCCAAGATCTACACGATCTTCGAGGGCACGTCGGAGATCCAGCGACTGGTGATCTCCCGGGCGATCTCGGGGGCGCGGATCCAATGAGAGAGGAGCAGCCAGTGACCGAGGCGCAAGCGCACGACACAGCCGAGGCCGACTTCTCGTCGCTCGATCCGGAGCAGGTGGCGGGGGCGATCTCGTCCGTCACCGACGAGCAGCTTCGCGAGGCCCTCGAGCGGCCCGCAGCGCGAGGCGATGATCGGCGAGGTCTTCCGCCGCATGGAGCAGCACTTCAAGCCGAGCAGCGCCGCAGGCGTGGACGCGGTGATCCACTGGAAGATCACCGGCCGCCCGGACGGCGGCTTCGACCATTACGAGGTCGTGGTCCGCGACGGCGCCTGCACCGCCAGCAAGGAGCCCAAGCACGAGCCGCGCGTCACCCTGACGCTGGACGGGGTCGACTTCATGCGGCTGGTGACCGGCAACGCCGCCGGCCCGATGCTGTTCATGAGCGGCAAGCTGAAGATCGAGGGCGATCTGATGTTCTCGGCCCAGATCCAGTCGATGTTCACGATCCCCGGCTAACGCCCCTCGACCAGCGTACGGTGTGCGCATTGGCACGCCGAGCCCGGACGCCGTCCGGCCAGGGTCTCGATTGGACCGAGGAGACACGAGTGGGAGTCGCACCGGTTGCGACCAAGCCGGCGACTCGGACTTCCAGCCGGTCGCGCACGAGACCGCCGACCGCATCATCACCGGCCTGGTCACCGCCGTCCCCTTCCTGCTGCTCAGCGTCGCCGCCTGGCAGGTGTGGAACGAGGCGCTTCACTGGCGCGACCTGGCGATTTTCGGCGTCCTCTACCTCGTCACCGGCCTCGGGATCACGGTCGGCTTCCATCGACTGCTCACCCACCGCAGCTTCAAGACCAGCCGAGCGCTGCGGGGGATACTCGCGGCCCTGGGATCGGCGGCGATCGAGGGGCCGGTGATCTCCTGGGTCGCCGACCACCGCAAGCACCACACCTTCTCCGACGAGAAGGGCGACCCGCACAGCCCCCACGTCGGGCACGGCGGGGGTTGGCGGGGCACCCTGCGCGGGCTGTTCCACGCCCACATGGGCTGGCTGTTCATCCACACCGAGCGCGGGGCGAAGCGGCGGTTCGCGGGCGATCTGATGGATGACCCCGTGGTCAGCTTCGTCGATCGGACGTTCCTGCTCTGGGCGGTGATGGGGCTCGCGGTCCCATTCGCGCTCGGCTACGCGATCGGCGGCACGCTGGTGGCCGGGCTCACCGCGCTGCTCTGGGGCGGCGCGGTTCGAGTCTTCCTGCTGCATCACTTCACCTACAGCATCAACTCCGTCTGCCACGTGTTCGGGCGGCGCCAGTTCGCGACCGAGGACGAGTCCCGCAACGTCTTCTGGCTTGCCCTCCCCACGTTTGGCGAGGCCTGGCACAACAACCACCACGCGTTTCCCACCTCGGCCGTCCACGGGCTGCGCCGCTGGGAGCTCGATCCCTCCGCGGCGGTGATCCGGACGCTCGAGCGGCTGGGCCTGGTCTGGGACGTGGTGAGGATCAGCCCCGAGCGCCAGGCGACCAAGGCGGCGCCCTGAGCTCCGCCGTGCACGGCGACGGGGCGCGTGGCGCGGTCGTGGTCACCGGAAGCTCGACCGGGATCGGGCGAGCCTGCGCGCTCCACCTGGATCACCTGGGCTTCAAGGTCTACGCCGGCGTGCGCAAGGAGGCGGACGGGGAACGACTCCGAGGCGAGGCCTCGGAGCAGCTCGAGCCGCTGATCCTGGACGTCACCGACCCGGAGCACATCTCCCGGGCCGCCCAGCGTGTCTCCGAGGCGACCGGAGGTCGCCTGGCGGGACTCGTCAACAACGCAGGGATCGGGGTCGGCGGACCGCTCGAGCTGCTTCCGATGAGCGACTTCCGCCACCAGATCGAGGTCAACCTGATCGGCCAGGTCGCGGTCAGCCAGGCCTTCATCCCGGCGCTGCGGCAGGCTCGCGGGCGACTCGTCTTCATCGGCTCGATCGGCGGCCGGCTCGCCACTCCGTTCATGTCTCCCTACCACGCCTCGAAGTTCGGGATCGAGGCGATCGGCGACGTGTTGCGCCTGGAGCTGCGCCCATTCGGCGTCCAGGTCTCGATCGTCGAGCCCGGTTCCATCGCGACCCCGATCTGGGACAAGGGCAAGGCGACGGCAAAGGAGGTCCGCGGCAACCTGTCGGCCGAGGGCCAGGAGCTGTACGGCGAGTCGCTCGAGCGCGCCGAGGAGATGCTGGGCCAGAACGCCGAGCGCGGGGCGCCGCCGGAGAAGGTCGCCAAGGTCGTCGCCCACGCGCTGACCGCGAGCAGGCCCCGAACGCGCTATCTGGTCGGCGCCGACGCCAAGGCGATGGCCGCCCTCAGGAAGCTGCTTCCCGATCGCCTTCGCGATCGCCTCGTGGCCCGCGACGGCCGGCCTCGGATAAGCGTCCAGGGACGCGCCAGGCGCTCGAGTCGGGCGCCCGGCTGCCGATGTCCTCCCGTGCACATCCATCAACTGCGGGGACACCAAAGGTCCTCGCGGGGCACCTCCTCATGTCGAAGCGGGGCGCTGGCAAGCGCCCCGCTTCACGTTCTCTGCCGTCGCTCGGCGACGATCTCGTCCCGGCGCAGGCGCAGGCCGCCGAGCAGAAGCGCGAGCGAGCCGCCCAGGGCGACGAAGATCCCGTAGCGCAGATGGATGCCGGTGTAGCCGGAGATCTCGTCCGGCTTGTCGAGCATCAGGTAGCCGACCAGGACGGCGGCCCATCCTCCCGCCAGCGGCGAGCAGGCTCCCCTCGCGCAGCGGGCGCGGGAGCTCATACCCGCCGCGCAGCGCGCGATCAGGAAGAGGGCAGCGCCCACGGTGATCAGCAGCGCGAGCTGGCCGAGGCCGAAGGAGTCGAACCCCGTCAGCGAGAGGCCGCTCGAGAACTCGATCCCGTACCAGGGAAACAGCATGCTGCCCGGCACCGCGAGGGCCCCGAGCGCCGCCAGCCGCGCCGGCGGCGGCAGCGAGCGGAAGAGCTCGCTCACCGGCTCGATTCCAGGCGCAGCGGGGCGGTGATCCCCCGGATCACTGCGGCGGCGAGCTCGGGGTGGGAGATCGGGCCCGTTCCCACGCCTTCGATGATCTGCGCCTTCGGGATCAGCGCCTCGGTCAACCGGCGGCGCTCGTGTACCGGTGGCAGCCAGGGCCCCGCGACGTCGGGGGCGGTGAGGATCCAGAGGCGGTCCCCGGTCTCCCGCGCCGCGGCCGTCGGGTCGTCCTCCGCCCAGGCGCGGACCCGTGCCGCCGCGGGCTCCTGAGGGCAGTAGGAGATCTGGAAGCCGACGCGCTCGCGCAGCTCCGCCTCGGACATCTGCGAGTTGGTCGCCGCCAGCATGGTGCGAAGCGCGCCCCTGTAGTCCCGCTCGAGCATCTCGATGAAGGCGCCCACGACGGTGTCCGAGGCGATCATCCCCTCGCTGCCCTCGAAGTGCGCGCGGGCGAACGGGGCGGTGCCCAGCGCGACCACTGCGGCCACCAGGTCGGGGCGGCTGGCAGCAACGCGGACGCCGCGGTTGGCGCCGTCGGCGACGCTGATGAGCACCGCTCCGCCACCCG
Organism: uncultured Actinomycetes bacterium; assembly: GCA_963740145.1. GTDB lineage: Bacteria > Actinomycetota > Thermoleophilia > Solirubrobacterales > 70-9 > AC-56. The sequence goes on along the minus strand of CAVUDI010000006.1, from coordinate 17,513 downwards.
CCTCTTCGAGGATCGCCTCGAGGTCGGAGCAGTCCGTTTCCATGTCATAGGGCCCGGCGCGAGTGGACTCCCCGGTGCCGCGCGCGTCCCAGGTCACCACGCGGTGATCGCGGGCGAGGTCCGAGAGCAGGCCCTCGTAGACGCCGGGATGTCCCGACCAGTAGGGAGCCAGGACAACCAGCGGGCCCTCGCCCCGCTCCTCCCAGTGGAGCTCGACTCCGTCCGGACGCTCCAGCCTGGCCATGGATCAGGCCGGCGCCGCGCGAAGCGGCGCGGTCACCCTGCGGACGACCGCCGCGGTCAGATCGGGGCGGCTGATGATCCCCTCCTCGACCTCCTCGACCTGCGCGTCGGGGAACAGCTCGCGCGAGAGCCTCGCGGCCTCCCGGCCCGCCGGGAACCAGCCGCCTCCGGTGTTTTCCGCACAGAGCAACCAGAGCCGGTCGCCGCAGGCGAGCGCGGCTTGCAGCGCGTCGTCCTCCACCCAGGCGCGCAGTCGGGCCACCGCCGTCTCCTGGGGCTGCGTATTCGGCCTGGAGGACGACCCGCTGGCGGATCTCGTCCTCGTTCATCTGCGGGTTGCCGGCGGTGACCAGGGAGCGCAGCGCGCCGCGATAGTCGGTTTCGCACATGCTCAGGAAGGCGTTCACGACCGTGTCGGAAGCGGCCATCGCCTCGGAGCCCTCCAGCGCTCTTCCGCCCGGCGGGCATGCCGCCCGGGATCACCATCGCCTCGACCAGCTCGGGCCGCTCGGCGCCGACGCGAACGGCGCGGTGACGGCATCGCCCAGGCCCACGATCACCGCCGGGGACGCCGCTCGCCTCGATCACCGCCTCCAGGTCCCCCGCCCCGGTGTCCATGTCGTAGGGACCCGTGCGGGTGGACTGGCCGGTGCCGCGATCGTCATAGCGGACGACGCGGTGGTCGCGCTCGAGCTCGGCGGCGATCGGGTCGTACACCGAGGGGTGAAAGATGGAATAGGGGGCCAGGACCACCAGCGGGCCCTCGCCCCGCTCCTCCCAGTGGATCCGGATGCCTTGTTCGCGCTCAAGCCACGCCACGGGCGCGATTCTCCCAGGTGCGCGCGGGTAATGGATGGCTTGAACTTCGTGTCCAGCCAAGGAGGAAGCAGATGAGCGAGATCGCGACCAGCGCCGACATCATGGCCGAGGAGAACGCCGACAAGCGGCATCAGATCGTCGGCCTGCTGGAGACCGCGTACTGGATGGAGATCGAGACCGTGATGAGCTACATCGCCGGCTCCGTGAACCCGGACGGCGTGCGGGCCCAGGAGATCAAGGAGTCACTGGAGCAGGACATCACCGAGGAGCTGGGCCACGCCCAGCAGTTCGCGCAACGGATCAAGGAGCTCTACGGAGTCGTCCCCGGCTCGGAGGAGTTCGGTGCCGAGCAGTCCTATCTCCAGCCCCCCGAGCATCAGACCGACATCGTGCACGTGATCAAGGGCGTGATCGCGGCCGAGACGGGCGCGATCGAGCACTACAGCCGCATCATCGCGGAGACCGAGGGCGTCGACCCGGTCACCCAGGACATGGTGATCGACATCCTCCGCGACGAGCAGGGCCACCAGCGCCTGTTCGAGGGCTTCCTGCGCGAATACGAAGCGGAGGGACTGGCCTAGAAGTGGGCCACTAGGCCGGCAGCAGCTTGAGGGCCAGCTCCGCGAGGTGGCCGACGCCGTAGCGCTCCGCCTCCGCGGCGGCCTGCTCGAGCGCCTGGCGCGCCTCCTCCGGATTCGACTCGCGCAGCAGGCGCCCCCGCAGGTACTCGCAGCGGGCGGCATCGAGCGGACGGCCGAGCCCCTGCCACGCGGCGCGGGCCTCCGTCAGCGCCGCGCTCGCCTGATCCGGATCGGCCGCCACCGCCCCCCGGGCCTCGAGGCTTGCGGCCTTGCCGACCGGATAGCGCAGCCGGTCGGCCAGCCGCTCCGCCTCGTCGGCGGCCTCGCGGGCGGCGTCCAGCCGCCCGGCCAGGGCAAGGTTCACGGCGCGGGAGGAGATCGCCTCGACCGACTGGGCGACCAGGCCGGCGCGCTCGCAGAGGTCGAGCGCGCGGGCCAGCTCGGTGTCGGCGTCCGCGTGGTCGCCGCGCTGGCGCAGCGACGCCGCCAGCCAGAACAGCGATTGGAAGGCGACCTCGGAGCGGCCCACCTGCTCGGCGAGGTCAGCGGCCTCGCCGCAGGCCCTTGGCCGCCTCGTCGAATCTGCCCCTCGCGCCAGCGAAGCATGCCGCGCATCATGTACGGGAAGCAGAGCTTGCCGGTCAGGCCCTCGCGCTCGGCGAGCTGCCCGGATGCCTCGGCCTCTCGCTCCACCGCCTCCCAGTCGCCGCTGTGCGCGGCGAGCTGGGCAAGCGCGGCGTGCAGCTCGACCTTGGACGGCAGGTCGCCGGTCTGCTCGGCGAGCTCGAGCGCCTCCTGGTAGGCAGCGCCGGCGCCCTCGTAGTCGGCCTCGGAGATCTCGAGGTGGTAGCCGAGCGTGAGCAGCGCCCGGACCGCCTCGGCCGGATCGGACTCGCGCGCCAGCTCGACCGAGCGCTCCAGGTTCTCGCGCGCGCGCTCGGAGTCGCCGATGCGGCCGAAGACGCGGCCGAAGATCCCGTGGGCCCGGCTGGCTGCCGCCGCCTCGCCAAGTCGCTCCGCGAGTCGCAGCGCCTTCTCGGAGGCGTAGATGGCGAGCATGTTGTCGCCGGTGTGCATGTACAGCGAGGCGGCCTCCTCGTACAGGCGCACCAGCTCCAGGCACGGGGGGCCGTCCTTCAGCAGGTCGATCCCCTTCTGGTAGTGCTCGATCGAGCCCTCGCGGTCGCCCTTGTGCCAAAGCCCGGCGCCGATCTTGCGGTGCAGGTCGCCGACCCTGGCCAGGTCCTCCTCGCGGCGATGGAAATCCAGGCACTCCTCCCAGACCTCGGTGGCCTGGTCGACGCGCCCGAGCCGAAGCGCGACGTCGCCGAGCTTCTCGGCGATCCGGGCACGCACCGCGGGGTCCGCTCGCGGGAACCGCGCTCGCCGCGCAGAGACAGCGCGGTCTCGTAGTGGCCGAGCGCCTCCTGGTTGGAGTACAGCGAGGCGGCCGCGTCGCCGGCAGCCTCGAGCGCCGACAGAGCCTTCTGGTTGATGCGCTCGAGCTCAGACTGCTCGATCTCGGCGTCCGCGCCCAGCGCGGCGGCCCGGCCGTAATGGTCGGCGACCATCGCCACGACGCCCTCGGAGCGGTCGGCGGCCCGCTCCTCGATGAAGCCGCCCACCTGGGCGTGCTTCCATGCCCGCACCGACTTCGGCAGCGTCGAGTAGGCGACGTCCCGGATCAGCACGTGCTTGAAGGCGTACTCGTGCTCGCCGGCCAGGCGGCTGCCGGCGCTCGGCACACGAGGTCCTTCTCCTGAAGCGCGGCGAGCGCGTCCTGCAGGTCGATGCCCTCCTCCTCCTCGATCCCGGCGAGCGAGCCCTCCCAGAAGGTCTGCCCGACCACCGAGGCGTGCTGGAGGACGCGGCGCTCCGGCGCGGACAGCGAGTCGAGACGGGCCGCGAGCACGGCGTGGACGGTCTCGGGCAGCGTCTGGACGTCCTGCGACCCCTCCTCGCGGATCCGGTTGACCATCTCCTCCGCGAACAGCGGGTTGCCGGCGGAGCGCTCGGCGACCTGCGGCACGAGCTCTCCCGGGCCGTTCGTTCCGGTGCCGTTCCCATCGGGGAGCAGAGCGGCGACCAGCTCGCGCGTCTCGTCCTGGGACAGCGGCTCGAGCGAGATCGTGGTCGCGTTGCGCCGCCCACCGCCCCATCCCGGGCGGCGGTCGAGCAGCTCGTCGCGCGCCAGGCAGACGATCAGGGCGGGGCCGCGCACCCAGCGCGCCAGGTACTCGATCAGGTCGAGCATTCCCTCGTCCGCCCAGTGGATGTCCTCGAGCGCGATCACCACCGGGTGCTTGCCGGCTCACGGCCTCGACCAGCGAGCGCACGGCCGAGAACAGCCGGTCGCGGGTCTGCTGGGCGTCGTCCACGTCATGCGCGCCGGTCGGCATCGCGTCCTCGGCCGGCGGCTCGATGCCGAGCGGGCGGGCGATGGTCGCCGCGATTCGTTCCGGCGGCTCGTCGGTCTCGGCGTCGGACACGACCGACTCGACCCCGCTTCGGAGCTTCGCCCAGGCCAGCTCGGAATCGTCGGTGTCGACCAGCTCGAACTGGCCCCGGAGGATCTCGCCGAGCGCCCAGTAGGCGAGCCCGGCGCCGTAGGCGGGGCAGCGCCCGACCCGGAAGGCCGGCTTCTCCGTCCGCGCGCCGATCTGCGCCTCCAGCTCGCGCAGCAGGCGCGACTTGCCGACCCCGGCCTGGCCGATCACGGTGACCAGGTGCGGGCGGCTCTCGCGGCCCACCCGGTCGAACAGCGACATGAGCAGCCCCGACTCGTCCTCGCGGCCGATCAGCGGCGCCTCGCTGCGGGCGCCTCGGGTGGCCGGGCCGAGGATCCAGGACGCGGGCGGCCTCCCACGCCGCGACGGGCTCGGACTTGCCCTTCAGGGTCAGCGGCTCGAGCTCGGAGTACTCGATCGCGCCCCGGGTCAGGCGCTGGGTGATCTCGCCGACGGTGACGCTTCCCGGCCTCGCCGCCGCCTGAAGCCGGGCGGCGACGTTGACCGCGTCGCCCATCACCGTGTAGCCGTCGCCCACCTGACCGGCCAGCACCTCGCCGGAGTTGATCCCGACCCGCAGCGAGAAGTTGGCGCCGGCCGCCTCCGGGCCGCCGCCATGTCCGGTTGATCTCCTCCATGGCGGCCTGCATCGCGAGGCCGGCGCGCACGGCGCGCTCGGGGTCGTCCTCGTGGGAGACCGGCGCGCCGAAGACCGCCATCACGTTGTCGCCGATGTACTTGTCCACGCGGCCGCCGTAGCGGACGACCTCCTGGCCGAGGCGGCGCAGCGCCCGGTCCACGATCGACTTCACGGCCTCGGGGTCCATGCGCTCGGCGACCGCCGTGTAGCCCGGACAGGTCGGCGAACAGGACGGTCGCCTTGCGGCGCTCCTCGGGCAGCGCGCCGGCTCCGGGCGAGCCCCAAGCCGGTGCGGCGACGCCTGGCAGCTGGCCACCGAACAGCCCACCACGCTGGGCGGGAGGGGCGCGCTTGGGCGGCTACGCCGGGTGTCGAGGGAGGCTGGGCGTCGTCCCCGGCGGGGGCCGCCGCGACGCCGCGCCGCCGGCGCCGAGCCCCGTCCCGCACTCGATGCAGAACTTCGCCGCGGGCGGGTTCTCGGTGCCGCACGTGGGACAGCTCGGCGACAGCGTCGCGCCGCATGACATGCAGAACCGGGCCCTCTCGGGGTTCTCGGTGCCACAGCCGGGCAAGCTCCTCCGCCCACGTGACGAACGATACGCATGTCGCCGCCGCGGCCCGTGTGAGATCCATCACGGTGAAAGGCGTGCCGCACGCGGCGGACAGACGTCCAGGCCCGTCAGGGGGGTCCGCTACCCTGGCGCGTCTGACCGAGAGCGCGAAGCAGCCTCGAACAAGGGGAGCTTGACTTGACCCGCATCCGAGCCCGCGTCGCGATCTTCGCGCTGATCCTCGTCCTTCCCGCCGCGCTGGCGGGCTGCGGCGGCGACGGCGGCGGTGGCAGCGAGGACCCGACCAGGTCCTCGACGAGACGTTCAACAACCCGACCAAGATCACAGCGGCGAGCTGGCATCTAGCCTCGAGCGGCTCCGCCGGGGCGAGCAGTCCGGCAGCCTGACGGCGACGCTCGAGGGTCCGTTCCAGGGCGACGACGATGACCCGCAGGCCTTCCCGCAGCTCGATCTGAGCGGTCAGCTCAGCGCCTCAGGGCCCGGACGAGAGCCTCGACTTCGAGGGCGGCCTGATCGACCACCGAGGACAACGCGTTCGTCGAGTACCAGGGACAGGCGTACGAGGTCGGTGACGTCGCTCTTCGAGCAGTTCAAGGAGCCGCTACAGCGAGGCGAGTCCGGCAGGCCCAGGACGATGTCAGAGCTTCACGCAGGCCTGCCAGCAGGCGGTGGAGCAGGGCGGGACGCGAGCGTCGGCGGATCGATCCCCAGCACCTGGCTGACCAATGTCTCCAACGAGGGCGACCGAGGACGTCGGAGGGCACCGAGACGATCCACATCTCCGGCGACGCCGACGTCGAGCAGATCCTCTCGGACATCTCGCGAGGATCGCCGCAGCGGTTGCCCGGGGCCGCCGCAGGGGAGCTCAGCGCCGATCAGCTCGACCAGGTCGAGGCCGCGGTCGAGGAGCGCGACCATCGACGTCTACTCCGGCAAGGACGACAAGATCCTGCGCAAGCTGGATTTCAGCCTCGACCCTCGAGCCGTCGGCGGGAAGCGGCGCGGTTCCACGGTCAGCAGCGTCGACGTCAACTTCTCGGTCACGTTCAGCGACGTCAACGAGTCCCAGACGATCACTGCGCCGTCGAGATGCCAAGCCGATCTCGACCTGCTCGGGACTCGGGCTCGCGGGCTCGGCGGCTCGGGTCACTCGGAGCGGGAGCGGGGGCGGCGGCGGTCCCGGCGAGGCCTACCTGGAATGCATCCAGGACGAACGCCCTGCCGAGATCGACAAGTGCGCTTCGGAGCTCCAGTAGCTCGACTTCAGCCCCGGCCCGGCATGCGGGCTGGGGTTCGCCGTCTAGGCAGAGGCTACCGGCTGCGACGTCGAAGTTGCGCTCGTAGAGCTCCGCGACTCGGGCGAGCTCGTCCTCGGTCAGCTCCGGGACGTCTGCGGCGCCCGCGTACTCGCGCAGCTCGGCCTGGCTGGTGATCGTCGGGATCACGACGGTCATCTGCGGCTGGGCGAGGATGAAGCGCAGCGCCGCCTGGGCCATCGTGCGGCCCGGTCTCCGGGCCGCACAGGAAGCGGATCCGCTCGATCTTCTGCAGGCCCTCGACCAGCCACTCGCGCGGGCGGTGGCGGCGGTGGTCGCCCGGGCCCGAAGGTCGTCTCGGGCGTCAGGTTGTCGTCGAGCAGCCCCGATGAGGTCGGGACGCGCGCGATCACGCCGACGCCGTGCTCGGCGGCGGCCGCCATGAGGTCGCGGCCGGGGTCCTGCTCGAGCAGGTTGTAGACGGTCTGCACCGAGGCGATCCGGCGCGTCGCGGATCGCCCGCAGGCCCTCCTCGCGCCAGCCGATCGCGGGGCCGAGGGCGACGCCGTAGTGGCGCATCTTGCCCTCGGCGCGCAGCTCCTCGAGCGTCTCGAAGCAGTCGTCGGACTCGGATCGCGTCGATCCGCGGGTTGTGGAGCTGATAGAGGTCGAGGTGGTCGGTGCCGCAGCCGCCGCAGGCTCGCCTCCAGGGCTCGCCGGACGAAGGGCCCGTCCCAGCGCTGGGGGCGCTCGCCCTCGGAGTGCTCCCGGCGGCCCTCGTCGAGCACGTAGCCGAACTTGCTCGAGAGCTGGATCCGGTCGCGGTGCGGGCCGAGCACGCGCCCGACGAGCTCCTCGTTCGCGCCCTGGCCGTAGGCGTCGCCGGTCTCGAAGAAGGTGATGCCGAGCTCGAGCGCCTCCAGCAGCAGGCGCTCGCCGGCCTGCTCGCTGACGTCGCCCCACCAGGTCGAGCCCAGCGCCCAGGTGCCGAAGCCGATCTCCGATGCCTCGAGGTCGGTGTCGCCGAAGCGGCGAGTCCTCACGCGGCCAGTCTAGATGCCAGCCGGCTCGGCCGGGCGTTCGGCCGACCACCCGACCGCATAGGCTCCGTCGGCGCGATGGCGAGCGGCGGATCAGACGACCGCGCGGGGCCCGGCTTCCTCCTCACCGCCCAGGGCTGGCCGTACCTGCTGGTGCCGTTCATTCCGCGCGCGCTCGCGCTGGAGCTCGCCCACGCCTCGGCGACGGCTGATCTTCTTCACGGCGGCGCTCGGGATCATCCCCACGGCGGCGCTGATGGGCCAAGCGACCGAGGAGCTCGCGGCGCGTTCCGGCCCGGGCATCGGCGGGCTGCTCAACGTCACCTTCGGCAACGCGCCCGAGCTGATCATCGCGCTGTTCGCGCTCGCCGAGGGCCTGCACGAGGTGGTCAAGGCCTCGATCGTCGGCTCGATCATCGGCAACGTGCTGCTCGTGCTCGGCGCCTCGATGCTGGTCGGGGGCATCGGCCGCGAGAGCCAGACGTTCAACGCCACCGCCGCCACCGCGCAGTCGTCGATGCTGCTGCTCGCCGCCGCGGCGCTGATGATGCCGGCGATCTTCGAGCTGGTGGAGGGCAAGGGCTTGCCGAGCCCGACCGCCGAGCTGGTGGACTACGGCTCCACGGTCGAGAACCTCTCGCTCGCGGTCGCGATCGTTCTCATCGGCACCTACGTCGCCGGTCTCTTCTTCTCGCTGCGCACCCACCGCGACCTCTTCAACCCGCCATACGCCGAGCAGGAGGAGGAGGGCTTCGGCTGGAGCGTGCGGCGCTCGGTGCTGATGCTGTTCATCGCCGGGCTCGCGGTCGGGCTGATGTCGGAGATCCTGGTCGGCTCGATCACCGAGGCCTCGGAGTCGGTGGGCCTGAGCGAGTTCTTCATCGGCGTGATCGTGGTCGCGATCGTCGGCAACGCCGCCGAGCACTGGGTCGCGGTCCTGGTCGCCTACAAGGACAAGATGGACCTGGCGGTCAACATCGCGATCGGCTCGGCCGCCCAGATCGCGCTGTTCGTCGCCCCGTGCTGGTGATCGCGTCGTTCTTCATCGGCCCCGGGCCGCTGCCATTGGTCTTCAACGGCTTCGAGCTCGGCGCGATCCTGCTTGCGATCCTGATCGCCAACACGGTCACCAGCGACGGCGAGTCGAACTGGTTCGAGGGCGTGCAGCTGCTCGCCGTCTACGCGATCGTCGGGATCGCCTTCTACTACGCGTGACGGTGCTCCGCCCGTCCGCCAGTGGGGCGCACCTGATGGGCGACGCGCTGCTCCTCGCCCTCAGCTTCGCGGTGATCCTCGCCGGCGCGCTGCTGTTCACCACCGCGGTCGAGTGGGCGGGCCACCGGCTCGATCTCGCCGAGGGCGCCACCGGGAGCCTGCTTGCGGCCGTCGGCACGGCGATGCCGGAGACGCTGATCCCGATCGTCGCCATCGTCGGCGGCTCCGCGGGGCCGATGACGTAGCCATCGGCGCGATCATCGGCGCGCCCTTCCTGCTGGCGACGATCGCGATGGCGGTGGTCGGCATCTCGGCGCTCATCTATCGCGGGCGCCGCCCGGAGGGCACCCGGCTGCGCGCCGACACCGAGGTGCTCGACCGCGACCTCGTCTTCTTCGGGCTCTTCTTCGCCGCCGGCCTGGGGCTCGGGCTTGGGCGTGCCCGACGCGGTGCAGATCCCGTGTGCCGTCGGCTTCGTCCTCGCCTACGGCGTCTACGTCCGTCGCACCCTGCGCGGCGGCGGCGCGGTCCAGGAGGCCGACACATTGCGGCCGCTGCTGCTCGACTGGACCCCCGGCGACGAGCCCACCAACGGGGCGATCGCGGTCCAGTTCCTGGTCGGGCTCGGGGCGATGGTCGGAGGCGCGCACCTGTTCGTCGAGGAGCTCCTCACCGTTTCCGAGCAGCTCGGCGCCGAGCCGCTGGTGCTCGCCCTGATCCTGGCACCGCTTGCCACCGAGCTGCCGGAGAAGGCGAACAGCTTCTTCTGGGTGCGCCAGGGCAAGGACAGCCTGGCGCTGGGAAACATCACCGGGGCGATGGTCTTCCAGTCGACGATCCCGATCGCCTTCGGCCTCGCGTTCGCGGACTGGGACCTCGACCGCTACGCGGTCGTCTCCGGCTGCGCTCGGCCTCGCCGGCGGCGGAGTCGCCTACTGGGCGCTGCGGCTGCGCGGGCGCTTCGAGCCGCTGGCGATCGTCCTCTGGGTCGCCCTGTTCGCGGCCTTCATCGTCTACGTCGTGGCCGACCTGAAGCCGCACCACTGCCGGCCAGAAGTCGTCGTCGGTTCGCTCGGTGCCGGCGTCCGGGTCGCGGGTCGAGAACAACAGCAGCTCGGCGTCCTCGCCGGTGTCGTTGTGGACCGAGCGGAACGCGTCGCCGCCGATCCGCACCGCGGTCTGCGGGCCGGCCTCGAAGACGTCGTCGTCGATCTTGAACGTGACCCGGCCGGCGATCACGAAGTAGACCTCCTCCTGGCCGGGATGGCGGTGGCCGTAGCTGCCGCGGCCGCCGGTGCCCGGCGGCATCGTCCGCCAGCTGAAGGAGACCTGCTCGGTCCCGAGCGCGTCCGAGTACCAGCGCATCTCGCCGAATCCCGGGTAGTCGGCCATCCAGTCGGTGGCCTCTTCCCGCTTGGCGACCGAGTAGTCCGCCATCAGTCCTCTCGGCCGGGGTCCTGGGCTCGTCCTCCTCCTCCTCGTCGTCGGTGCCGTCGCCCTGCTCGAGCGCGGTCGCCGACACCGACGCCGGCCGTGCCCGCGTGGTAGTGGGTCTGGAACTCCTCGAGCGTCTCGCTCGAGGCTGTCCTCGTCGACCGGGACGTCGTCGGAGATCCGCACCCAGTCCGACCCCTCGTAGGCCTCCATGTTGAAGATCTCCTGGTCGATCGAGGTCGAGTCGTCGACGATCACCACGATCTCGGTCTGAGGGTTGAAGTAGGTGCCGGGCGAACGCAGCATCTCTTCGACGTCCACCGTGCGGCTCTCGATGTCGGGAGTCATGGCCGCGATCCTATTACTGCCCGAGGTTCTCGAGCTCCCGAAGCTGGCGCTCGACCTCGCGCGTCGACGTCGAGCGGCTCCTGTCCCTGCCGCATGCCGCCGCTCGTTGCGTGCCACGACGAGCTGGCGCACCTCCTCGGCCAGCTCGGCGTCGATCGCGCCGGGCTCGCGGCGGCCGGCTCGGTCGAGCAGCTTGGCCGAGCTCCGCCTCGACGTCGAGCGGCGTCTCGCCGCGCGCGCGCTGCCGGTAGGCCTTCGCCTCCAGCATCTGGCGGATCTCGGCCTCGCGGGCCTGCGCCCGAGCCGCGTCAGCGGCTCGTCGCTGACCCGCTGGCGCAGGTCGCTGTCGAACTCGACCGCGAACTGGCCCTTGCCGATCTGCTTCAGGGCGTTGCCGGCCCCGAGCACGAAGGTGGCCAGCGCGATCGGGATCGCCGCCAGGACGATGATCAGGATCACCTCGCCGGTGCTGAGGCTGAGTGCCAGGGGCAGCACCCGCCTAGGGTACGAGGGGCTGGCGCGCGGCGCAACCGGCGCTGCGGGGCACCGGCGGGCGAGGCCCGGGATTCCGGTATCCTTCCGGCTCCATCAGCTGGTTGACTGACCAGTCAATCGGTCCCGCCGATTGCGACTGGTCCACGAACGCAAAGGAGCGCCAAGCCTTGGTTGACTTCACGCTGACCGACGAGCAGAAGGACCTGCGAGAGCTGGCCCACGACTTCTCCGAGAAGGAGATCCGGACCGTCGCCTGGGACTACGACCGCGACGGCACCTGGCCCCAGGAGATCGTCGACAAGGCCTTCGAGGTGGGGCTCATGAACGTCCACATCCCGGAGGCCTACGGCGGACCGGGCCTCGACTACCTCTCGGGCTGCCTGATCGAGGAGGAGCTGGGCTGGGGCTGCTCCGGCATCGGCACCAGCCTGATGGCCAACGGCCTGGCCTCGGCGCCGCTCTTGATCGGCGGCTCCGAGGAGACGAAGAAGAAGTACCTCGGCATGCTCACGGAGGGGCCGAAGCTGGCCTCCTTCTGCCTCACCGAGCCCGACGCCGGCTCCGACGTCAGCGGCATGAAGACCCGGGCCGTGAAGAAGGGCGACAAGTACGTGATCTCGGGCTCCAAGTGCTTCATCACCAACGGCAGCCACGCCGTCCTGGTACACGGTCTACGCCAAGACCGACCCCGAGGCAGGCCACCGCGGCATCACCGCCTTCGTCGTGGACCGCGACGCGGACGGCGTCACCGTGGACAAGAAGGAGGACAAGCTCGGCCAGCGCGCCTCGAACACGGCGACGATCTCCTTCGACGAAGTCGAGGTCCCGGCCGAGAACATGCTCGGCGAGGAGAACCACGGCTTCAAGCTCGCGATGACGACCCTCGACCGCACCCGTCCGGCCGTCTCCGCGATGGCGGTCGGGATCGCCCGGGCCGCCTTCGAGTTCGCCTCCGAGTACTCGAAGGAGCGCGTCCAGTTCGGCGTCCCGATCGCCATGCACCAGGCGGTCGCGTTCATGATCGCCGACATGGCGACCAAGATCGAGGCCGTCCCGGCTGCTGGTCTGGGAGTCGGCGGTCCTGCTGGACCAGGGCAAGCGCAACACGCTGGTCTCCTCGCACGCGAAGCGGTTCGCCGCCGACACCGCGATGGAGGTCACGGTCGACGCCGTCCAGGTCTACGGCGGCTACGGGTTCATCAAGGAGTACCCGGTCGAGAAGCTGATGCGCGACGCGAAGATCATGCAGCTCTACGAGGGCACCTCGCAGATCCAGCGCCTGGTGATCGCCCGCGAGATCCTGGCGCCGCGGCCAGGTCGACGAGCCGCAGCCCGAGACCACCCGGGAGGAGGCCGAGGCGAGCGAGAAGGCCGCCGAGCAGGCGCCCGCGGCCGCCTAGGGCGTCAGCCGTGCAGCTGGGTTGATCAGCCTCGGCGGCTTGGGGCTGACCGCGATCATCAGCCCGACCGCAGTCAGCACGATGACGCCCAGAACCAGGCGCCTGGGCCAGCCGTCGATCCCCACGCGACCGCATAGACGAGCGCGGCCAGGATCACCAGGCCGACGCCGTGAAGGCGATCACCGGGCCGCCGGTCGCGGACCCGCATGGTCCGGTCGGCGCGCTCAGTTCGGGTCGCTCGTACTGGGCGCGGTCGCTACTGTCATGTTCGCCATGTACGTCCTCCCTTTCGCGCTTCCGAAGAGGCTACACCTGGGCTGGCCCCTGCGGCGGTGCGGCTCGTCACACAGTCCCCGCGGCGCGCGACTGGACGCCCGCCGCCTATAGTCGCGCCGGATGGCCCGTGGGCGAGCAGGCGGAGCCGCCGGCCGCAAGCTGGCTGAGGCAGCGCGGGCCGCGAGGGCGCGCGCCGCGCCGGGGAGCCGAGCGCCAGCCGGCGCCGCGCCGGCGCGATGGACGTGTTCGGCGGCGAGATCCGCCGCCGCGACGTCTTCCCGCTGCTGGTCCTGCACCTGATCTCGACGGAGCCCGCCTACGGCAACCGCCTGATCGAGGCGATCGAGGCGATCACCGACGGCGTGATTCAGGCCAACCCGAACACGATCTACCCGCTGCTGCGCGATCTGCGAGGAGCGAGGCCTGATCGAGGGCCAGTGGGAGCATCCCGACCGGCGAACCCGCCGCTTCTACTCGATCACCGCCGAGGGGCGCAAGGAGTACCGGCGGCTGGTCGCGGAGCTGGAGCCATTCCTCGACTCGGTGATCCGACTCGGTGACCCTGATCAAGCGCGAGATCTACGGGAGCGCGCCACGCCGCGGGGGCCGACAGTGAGCAAGGTCTCCGAGTCGGTGGTGGTCGCAGCCTCTCTCGCCGAGGTTTGGGACTTCTACTTCGAGCCGCGGCGGATGGCCGGCCTGGGTCGACGGCTTCGGGAGCGTCGAGGCGGCCGACGGCTATCCGGAGGCGGGCGGCTCGCTGCGCTGGCGCTCGATCCCGGCGGGGCGGGGCGAGGTCACGGAGCACGTGCTCGAGCACGAGCCCCGCCGCCTGCACCGGGTCGCCTTCCGCGACCCGGAGAGCGCCGGCGAGCTGCGGACGACGTTCGAGATCGCGGGCCAGAGCACGGTTGTCACCCAGGAGCTCGAGTACAGGCTGCGAAGGCGCGGCCCGTTCGCGTGGCTCACCGACCGGCTCTTCATCCGCTCCCAGCTGCGCGGCTCGCTCGCGCGCACCCTTGCCCGCCTCAAGCTCGAGGTGGAGGACTTGGCCCGGCGCCGAATAGCGGGCTCGGCCGGGCTCACCGCCGGCCAATTTCACGCTCAGGTGTGGCAGATATCACCCTAGGGTGGCTGGTCGATCGCCTCCGCACGACCGACGATGCGGCTGTTGGCACAAACGCACACGGTCAGGAGGGATCGACATGCAGCAAGGACACACCAGGGGGCTCGGCGAGGGCTGAGGATTGCATTGGCGGCAGGGCTTGCCGCGCTGGGGCTGGCAAGCGCGTCGTCGGCGCAGGCATGCTTCGGCGAGCGCCCGACGATCAGGGGCACCAAGCATGCCGACAGGATCACCGGCACGAACGGACCGGACGTGATCTACGCCGGTCGCGGCAACGACAGGATCAAGGGCAGGGGAAGCGCTACTTGATCTGCGCCGGGCCGGGCAAGGATCGCGTCAAGGGCGGTATCCGGCGCGACGGGCTCGGCGGCGGCCTCGGGAACGACAGGGTCTTCGGTGGCAAGCAGTCCGACTGCCTCGACGGCGAGGAGGGCAGCGACAGGGTCCAGGGCGACGGAGGAAACGACTATCTGTACGGGGATGACGGCGATGACGTCCTGCACGGCGATGCTCCAGGCCAGACGCAGGGCGGCAACGACGAGATCACGGGGCCAACGGTGCCGATCAGGTCTACGGCGATGGCGGTGACGACCACGAGCTGGAAGGAGGCGAGGGCGCCGATGTCGTCGACGGGGGCCGGGCGCCGGACACGGTGCGTCCCGACGAGGACGCGACCCCGGATACGTACCGCGGAGGCGCCGGTATCGATACGGCGCAGGTACAGCTCCTCACCGACGACCCGGTGACCGTTTCGCTCGACGGCGCCGCCAATGACGGGGTCAACTGCCCTCAGCAGTGCGAGGGCGAGGACAACGTCATGGGCTCGTTGGAGAATCCTTATCGGCAGCTACCTGAGCGATGTGCCTGACCGGCAACCCCCCGCGAACGTGATCGACGCCAGGAGCGGGGACAACGTGGTCAACGGGCGCCGGGGGCGGGGACATCCTCCGCGGTGGCTACGACGGGAGGCAGCCTCGCGGGGGCGGCAGTGGCGATGACGCGCTGTTCGGCCGGCTACTGGTACGACTCCCTCGACGGAGGGGCGGGACACCGACGCGTGCCATGGGGCCGACGAGGGCACGGACACGGTGCTCAATCTGCGACGCACTCCGCAAACTCCGAGCGCATTAAAGCTGCCGGCTCGAGTGAATCAGGGATCGCGAGCCCCGACCTGGAGCCGCTGGGTCGGGCGCGGACCTGAACCGGCAGGCCCGGCTCGCTGGACCGCGACTTCGTCGTCAGCCCGGTGACACAACCTTCGGGGCCGATTATGGCGTGTTCAAGGCCGCGGTGTGCTCGGCGCCGGAACGATGGGAGGCGAGATCGCCCCAGGTGAGATCGCCTCGGCGGACGTATCCGTCGTGATGAAGGACCGTCAAGCAAGAACCGCTGGACGCCGGGTTCGGAAAAAGCGGGCCAGGCTCACCGAGGGCCAGCTCGCGAGCCGTCGTCTCGAAGGAGAAGATCAACCGCAGGGAGCAGGCGGACGCCCGCCGCGAGGAAGATCCTCGGGCCCATTGCGGCCACCACCAGTACGAGGGCTCTTCCGGCGAGGTCGGCAATGGTGGTCCAGGCGGTGCCGCCCAGAAGATGAAAAGATCAAGCAGGCGAGGTTTTCTTGCGGAAGCTCGACGAGCTTACGCCGGGCCACGCGATCCTTGCCCTTCCACACCTCGGCGCTGTCGACTCTGGGATCGGCTCGGCACGCACCCCGGCCAGACAAGGTGGCGGCTTCCACTTTTCTATCCCGCCTGGTGATGCGGCTCATCGAGGTCGTTGAAGGCGACGAGCGTACCCCTGAGGAGACGGCGCAGGCGGCGGCGACTTCGCCGATCAGGATTCCGCAAGCGCCCCGGTCCCGTGCTGACGAGCGAACCCGGCTCCGTGGTGGACGCCGGGTGCTCGACCTGGGTTGCCTTCGGAGGTGGCGCGACTGCAGGGAGGAGTCCGGCGCCTCGCCGAGGAAGATCGAACAGGGAAATCGCCGAGGCCGAAGGTGACGCCCGCATAGGCCCGTTCTCTTCCTCTCCGATCTGCTGGGGCTGGGACACGGGTGCTGCACGTCGCCGAGCATCTGCGGGCGAGCTATGGCATCCGTTCTCTAGTGACCTGATGATGAAGGAGCGTCGAGGCCGGGAGGTGGCCAGAAGACCGCCGAGGCTACTACACCCACGGAGGCTGAGGTGGAGGCGGTCGACCGCACAGATGGAACCGTTGTCGAGTGCTTTCCAGCTCGAAGGCGTCGCGGGAGGCCGTGATGCTCTGGTGGACGAGGGCGGGCGGCCACCGAGGACGTCGAGCTGGGGATGATGATGGTGCTCCGGGATCCTGCCCGGGCCCTGCCCTTGTGCGCGCCCCGACGAGGCGGGACTCGACTCCATGTTCCAGCGGCTCGAGGCGGCCGAAGGCGAGTGGGCGACGGTTCGCGCCGCCGCTCTTCTCGAGGCGGGCCCGCCGAACCAGGGCCGGCTCGCGGAAAGGAGCACGGGCCAGGGGGTCTTCTTCTCCCTATCTCGCGACCCGACGAGAGCGCGGAGCAAACGGAGACGGTCCTGATGAGACCCGGACGAGCTGGCGATCCTGTGGCTCACAGGCGCGGCCCGACCGTCACCCGATTCCCCCGAGATCGGATCCCGCGACCTGACGCGCTCTGGGACGAGTACTCGAGTCGCGCAACGAGAATCCGCGCTGCTTCTGTTCGCCTCCTCAAACTTCGCCGTCTTCTTGCGCCGGCGCGATATCTGAAGAGGAGACTGTCCACCGGAGATGACTCCCGGCCCGGCGGCCGGCAAGGAGCTGCTCGACGGCCGGCCAGCGGGGTCCCTCGCCCGCATGGAAGCAGCCCGAGCAAGATTGACCATCGCCGCCGTCAACTCCCTGCACTCGGCGGCGGCTGCGAGCTGGCGATGGCCTGCGGATTTTCCGGATCGTGCCGCCGGATTGGGCAAAGCTCTGGTGACAGCGGCCCGAGACCGATTTCGGGATCATCCCCGGCTTCGGCGGCACACAGCGGCTCGGCGCCGCCTGGTCGCCCAGGCGAAGGCGCTGAGATGGAACCTGCTCGGCGAACCGATCTCGGCCTGTGCAGGCCGCGGACCTGGGTCGCCAACGAGGTGGTCCGGGACCACGAGCTGTTCGACGCTGTGCTGGCCTGGGCGAGGCAAAGCTTGCTGGGCAGGCGCCGGTGGCGGTCGAGCAGATCAAGGGTCTCCGCGAAGGGCGACCTGGACGAGGAGATCGAGGAGCAGAGGGCGGCTTCGCGACCGCCTTCTCATCCGAGGATGCGCGCGAGGGGATCTCCGCCTTCCTCGGCAAGCGCAAGCCGAAGTGGTCCGGAAAGTAGCGCATGTGGCCACCCGGGAGAAGGCGCGGCACTCGTCGGGAGAGCGAGTCCGCTGCTGCCTACCAGGGGCGGGGGTCTCGGTGCCGTCGGGGGTGCCGGGACTTCCGGACGCCGGGGAAGGGCCTGTGGGAGAAGGTGGACCCGATGTCGGTGGCGACGATCGACGCCTTCCACCGCGACACAAAGCGCTTCTGGGACTTCTACCGCCCCCGCTTGCC
>CAVUDI010000005.1:0-185955 GCA_963740145.1 uncultured Actinomycetes bacterium | reverse complement strand
GGTGAGCACCGAAGAGCTTGAGGAGATGGGCCCGATCGACTACCTGGTGATCGCGTGGCCGGGTCGCCAGCCGAAGGGAGAGGCGGCCCCAATCGTGGTCGACCTGGTCGAGCGCGGGATCATTCGTGTCCTCGATCTGGCGTTCATTGCCAAGGCCGAGGACGGTTCGGTGGCCGGTTTGGAGATCGCGGACCTGGGGCAGGAAGTGGAGGAGCTGAAGGTGTTCGAGGGTGCTCTTCGGGCCTGCTCTCCGATGAGGACGCCGCCGAAGCGGCAGAGGCGCTTGAGCCGGGCACCTCGGCTGCATTGCTCGTGTACGAGAACAGATGGGCCGGTCCGTTCGCGTCAGCGGTTCGCCGCTCGGGCGTCAACTCGTCGCCTTTGGTCGCATCCCGGTCCAGGCCGTCCTCGCCGCCCTTGACGCTGCCGAGGAAGCCGAGGCTGCCACCACGTCTTGAACCAGGAAAGGAGCAACTCATGCCAGGATTGCTACGAGGTGTCGCACGAACTGCCGTCATAGCCGGAACCGCCACCACCGTCAGCAACCGTGTCTCCCGCCGCCAGGGCGTCGCGCTGGGCCGACCAGGACTCGCAGCAGTCGTACGATCAGGTCCCCCCGCGGGCCTGGCCGTCCCCCGACCCGATCCAGCAACTGAAGGAGCTTGGCGAGCTGCGCGACAAGGGCGTGCTGACGGAAGAGGAGTTCGCAGCGCAGAAGGCGAAGCTGCTCGGCTCCTAGGCGACGCTGCTCCTCTAAGCCAGTGCCCTTCGGCGCGGACCCGATTAGGGAGCGATGTTGCTGATCACGATTCCGACGAAGAGGAGGAGCACGAGCTTGTTGACGATCCAGGAGTTGGCGTTCATCCAGTCACGCGCCTTTGGAAAAGGAACGCCTCCCCACGCTTGCCCATGATCAGAACCACGAGGCTGGGCAGAGCCAGGAACAGCAGGGTGAGTGTGAGGAAGGCGAGGTAATACCACAAGGGCGCGTCCTGCACCGACAGGTGGGATCCGACCGAGATCGAGACGACTAGGTTGCTCGGGAAGACGCCGAGCAGTAGGAAGCCAAGCACGAAGCAAGACCCTTGGGCTCGCTGTCTGCAGCTTGCCCATCCACTTCGGTGGCTCCGCCGTGTTCCTGGTGCGGTAGGCATGCACCATCGCGTAGAGGAGCAGCGCCAAGACGACGTAGTAGATGGTGTCATCCGCTATTCCCGCGTTGGAGGCACCGCTGCTCAGTAAGAACGCGAGCCGTGACGACGATGCTGATCGAAAGCGCCGCTCCCAACACGTAGGCGGCGGTATTGAGCCGCCACCGCTCGGTGGTGGCGAAAAAAATGGCGCTCAGGATCTGTGGCCCGGCGACCATCACGAACGCCAGCGGCAGGGTTTGCAGAATGGTGCTCATAGGGGCCGGACCTGCCCGCCCGTTCGCGGGGCTGGCATCTCGCGGATCATATGCGGCCTCAATCGGACCGGCTGTCGAGGCGGGCGAGTTCCGCGCGGATCTCCTCGAGCTGCGCGGTTATCTCCTCGAGCCTGCGAGTGACCGGGTCCTCCTGGCCGGCCCGCCTCCGAGCCTGCGCGTCCGCCACGAAGGCGCTGGTGATCGCTCCCGTGACGACCGCGTACAAGGAAAGCCCGCCAAGCATCAGGAAGGAGGCGATCACCATGCCGGCCGTATTGCCGGGCACAACGTCGCCGTAGCCGACCGTGGTGACCGTCTGGAGCGCCCACCACATGGCGAGCCAGACGTTGTCGAAGGTCTCGGGTCGACGAGGCGCTCTACAACACCGAAGACGATGACTCCGACCCCCCAGACCGAGACAATCAGGGACGCTGCGAGGCGCGGCCGGAGCACCTTCCGCTGGAGGCGCTGCTGCATCGCTTCGCCGAACCGCCCCGGCGGCGCCTGTTGCTCCATTCAGCGTGGTTCGGCACCAACCTCGGCACTCCTCTGCCTGTTGCGGCTATCCGCTGCGGCGCACAGCTCTGCTTCTACGAAGCAGCCGCGGCCGCTGGCTCCGTCGCGCTGGGCTTGGTTTCCGCCAGCGATTCGGTCGGCAAGCGGCGCGTGAACCAGAGCGACAGCAGGGCAGAGGCGGCGACGGCACCGAGCGCCAGCCGCAGCGCATCGAGCTGCGCGTCGCCGTAGTCCGCCGCGACGGCCTCCGCTTGGTCCTGCGTCAGACCGCCCTCGACCGCCGCCTTCTCGACGTCCGCCACGGGCACGATGTCGATCCCTTGTTGGGCGTTGGAAGCGATCTGTTCGCGGGCTGCCGCTGGAACGTCAGGGTTGTCAGCGATCCGCTGGCTGAACCCCGTCGCGAGCGACGCCAAGCACCGCCCCGATGATCGCCGTCCCAAGCGAGGAGCCGAGGTTCTGGGCGGTGCCCTGGAGCCCGCCCCCCTCGCTGCTCTCGGCGGGGGGGACGGAGGACATGATGACGTTCCCGAGCTGAGAGGCAAGCATGCCGCCGCCCGCCCCGACGATGGCGAGTGCGACCTTGAAGCCGGTGTCGTTCAGCGTCACATCGAGCGTCGCCAGCATCACGATCGCGCCGATGCTGACCGCGACCAGCCCAAGCTGCGCGACGGTCCGCGGGGAGCGCCGGCCGCCATCCGCGGCCCCAGCAGCGCGAAGACGAGCATCGCGCCCGACAGCGGCAGCAGGCGCTTGCCGGTCTCGAACGCGTCGAAGCCCAGCACGACCTGCAGGTACACGGGGATGACGAAGAAGGTGCCCATCAGGACGAGTTGCTGCCCCAGAAGGCTCGAGAGTCCCGCGCGCAGCTGGGCGACCCGCAGCAGCGTCGGGTCGAGCAACTGGTCCCGGCCGAGCCGGGCGCGGCGCTGCTCCCATACGAAGAACCCCCCGAGCAGCGCCAGGCCACCGAGCACCAGGAACGGCACCGGCGAGAAGCCAAGCGGCGTGATCTCTGTGCCGTTGATGGTTGGCGGGGTGCGCGGCTGGACGAAGCCCCACACGCTGCTGCGCAGGATCGCGAACACGATCAGGCCGAGGCCGCTCGCGGAGAGCGCCACGCCGACGATGTCGAGCCGGGGGCGCCGCTCCGCAGCCGCAGCTCGGGGAATCTGCCCGCGAACGAGCAGGAGGAGGATCACGACGACGGTCTCTGCTGCGAACACGTAGCGCCACGAGAACTCAGTCGTCACCCAGCCGCCAATCAGCGGGCCGGCAGCGATGGCGACGGCGGCGACGCCGCCAAGCAGCGCATAGGCGAGCGCGCGCTCGCGGCCCTCGTAGCTCGCAGCGGTGAGCGCCGCGATGGCGGGAATCACGAGCACGGCGCCGAACCCCTCGACCCCCGACCAGCCGATCAACAGAACGCCGAGGTTGGGACTGAGCGCCGTCGTGAGCGATCCGGCCCCATAGATCGCCAAGCCGATCGCAAACCCGCGATTACGACCCAGGATGTCGCCGAGCTTCGCGCCGAGCAGCATGAACGCCGCCATCACGAGCGTGTACATCGTGATCGCCGTCTGCACTCCCTGGATCGTCGTGTCGAGGTCATCGACGATCTGCGAGATCGCCACGTTCATGACGCTCGTGTCGAGCACCATGACGAACTGGGCCGAGGCCAGCATGATGAGGGGGATCCACTTTCGGATAGTCAGCGGGCGATCCTAGACCCTCGCCCGGGCGGGCCCGTCCGCACCGCGAGCGAACATCCGTCCGTGCCCGAGCGCCGCGAACCCCGCCCCCGCGAGCCGGGCTCCGAGCCCCTCCCCGGTCGCGTGCTGGGGACGGGCGCGCGCGGGGTGCGCCGGGTCGCCGAGCTGACCGGGGTCGACCGGGCGGTCGAGGCGGGCGCCGAGGAGGCGATCGTCCGCGCCGCCGAGAGCCCGGCGGTGGAACGCGCCTTCGCCCGCATCCTGGAAGGCCCCATGGTCGAGGAGGCCGTCGCGCGGGCGGTTCAGAGCCCCGCTGTCGAACGGGCGATCCTCGAGGTGCTCGACAGCGAGATGATCGACCATGTCTGGGACCGGCTGCTGGACAGCGATGAGGTCCAGCGGCTGATCGAGCGGATCGCCGAGGCCCCCGAGGTGAGGGCGGCGATCACGGCGCAGGGCGTTGGCCTGCTCACGGACCTTGGGCGCCAAGTGGGGCGCGCCACGCGCGGGTTCGACGACGTCGTCGAGCGCGTCGTCCGGGCCGTGCTCAGGCGGCCCGCCCGAACCGAGCGCGCCCAGACCGTTGGCTTGGCGACGCGGCTCGTCGCGTTCGCCGTCGACGTCGGCATCCTCAACGCCGGGTTCTTCGTGGTCTCCGCGATCTTTGCGTTGCTGATCTCGGCCCTCTCCGGCGGCACCGATCAGGTCTCCGACCACGCGGTCGCCGTCGGCGGGGTGGCGTGGCTACTGGCGGGCTCGGTCTATCTGCTCACGTTCTGGTCGTCGGTGGGGCAGACGCCCGGCATGAGGTTCGTCGACATCCACCTGGAGGCCGACGGGGAGCGACGGATCGGGGGGCGCCGCGCGTTCCGCCGCCTCTGCGGCGTCGTGCTTTGTGTCCTCACCCTCGGGCTGGGCTTCCTCGGCGTCCTGTTCAGCGAGCGCCGCCGCGGTCTCCACGACAGGATCGCGGGGACCGATGTCGTCTACGACGAGGTGGGCGGGAAGGCTGGGACTGCTGCCCGCTGACGGACCGCCGGGTATACGATCCGGTCGGTGACGACGACTGGGAGGACGACGAAGTGCTCATAGCGGCCGACTACCCGTTCCTGAACATCCTCTGGACGATGATCATCTTCTTCGCCTGGGTGGCGTGGATCTGGATCGCGATCACCGTCTTCGTGGACATCTTCCGCCGCCACGACATCAGCGGCTGGGGCAAGGCGGCATGGGTGGTGTTCGTGATCGTGGTGCCGTTCCTGGGCGTGCTGGTCTATTTGATCGCTCAGCACGACGGGATGCGCGAGCGCAGCGTGAAGCAAGTTGAGGCTCAGCAGGCGGCGTTCGACCAGTACGTGCGCGAGACCGCCGGCGGATCGGCCGCCGAGATCGCCAAGGCCAAGGAGCTGCTCGACACGGGCGCGATCAGCCAGGCGGAGTTCGACGCGATCAAGGCGAAAGCGCTCTCCTAGACTCCGGATCAACCGGTTCCTGTCCCTCCGGTCTGGAGCCGACCGCCGCCTCGCTGCCCGCGAACCGGGCGCGCAGGAGCTTCTTGTCGAACTTGCCGACCGAGGTCTTGGGCACCTCGTCGATGAACTCGATGCGCTCCGGGACCCACCACTTGGCCACCCGCTCGCTGAGGTGCGCCCGGAGGCCGTCGGCGTCGAGCTCACGGCCCGCCCGCAGGACGACGAAGGCACATGGTCTCTCCCCCCAGCGTTCGTCGGGGACGGCGATCACGGCGGCCTCCACCACATCCGGGTGAGCCATCACCGCGTTCTCGAGCTCCACCGAGGAGATCCACTCGCCGCCCGACTTGACCAGGTCCTTGGTGCGGTCGACCAGCCTGATGAAGGCATCGCGCCGAAGCTCGGCGACGTCGCCGGTGCGAAGCCATCCGTCGTCGGTGAACTTCTCGTCGCCGCTCGGGTCCCGGTAGTAGGCCCGCGCGATCCAGGGGCCGCGGACCTCGAGCTCGCCACCGGAGTCGTCGTTGATGCGGAACTCGACCAGCGGCTGGATGCGGCCCTGGCTGGCTCGCAGCGCGTAGGCCTCGTCGTCCGAGAGGTCGACCTCCGCCGGCAGGCGGGAGGTGGCGGCCAGCGGGCTGGTCTCGGTCATCCCCCAGCCCTGGACCAGCGGCACCCCGAACCGCTCGTCGAAGGCGCGGATCAGGGGTTCGGGGACGGCGGACCCGCCCGCCTTGAGCTCCCGTACGCCGGAGAGATCGGGTGGCGGATCCAGCTCCAGGAAGCCGTTCCAGATCGTCGGCACGCCGGCGCTCCAGGTGACGCCCTCGGCCCCGATCAGCTCCGCCAGCCCCTGCGGGGTGAGGTCGGGGCCGGGCAGCACCTGCCGTGCCCCCAGCATCGCGGCGATGTACGGAATGCCCCAGGCCATCGCGTGGAACATCGGGACCACGGGCATCACCGAGTCGGCCTCGCTGACGCCCATCGAGTCGGGCAGCGCCGCGCCGAGGGTGTGGAGGACGATCGAGCGGTGCGAGTACAGCACCCCCTTGGGCCGGCCGGTGGTGCCGCTCGTGTAGCACATCGCCGCCGCCGTGTTCTCGTCGAAGTCCGGAAACTCGAACGCCGGGTCGCCGCTTGCCACCAGCTCCTCGTAGTCCAGCGCTCCCTGGCGCTCGCCGGGGCCGTCCGGCATCACAATCTCGCGGTTGGTGCCCTCGAACCGCGGCATCGCCGACGCCAGCGAGGCATCGAGGAAGATCACGCGGTCGTCCGCGTGCTCGACGATGTAGCGGAGGTCCTGCTCGAACAGGCGGATGTTGAGCGTGTGAAGCACAGCCCCCATGCTCGGCACGGCGAGGTAGAGCTCCAGGTGGCGGAGCGAGTTCCAGGCGAAGCTCGCGACTCGATCGCCGGGCTCCACTCCAAGCCCGGCGAGCGCGCTGGCCAGGCGCCGCGCCCGCTCGACGATCAGCGCGTAGGTCGAACGCTCAACGCCTTCCTGGGTCCGCGCGACCACCTCCCGATGCCCGAACACGGCCTCGGCTCGCTCCGCGATCTGCTTGACGAGGAGCGGGCGATCCATCATCAGCCCCTCCATCGCATCATCCTCCTCGTGCTGGAACCGAACCGATGGGAGGAGTCTATGTGCGGGTGGTCGGCGAAGCGCGCTCACCGTCTGGCTTGCGGACCGCTTCGCGGGTCTCCCCGGTCATCTGGTAGCTGAGGTACCAGATCAGGTGCCGAGTTGCCCCAACGCCCATGCTCAGCGGTGCCAGAAGCCGCTTCATCGAGCCAGGAACCTACTACCTGGCGGCCGACCCGCGAGCCATTTCGCGCCGCTCGGCAACCGGGTTACTTGGTAAGGGTTACGGGATGAGGATCCTGATCGTCGGCGAGCAGGACCGTCCCCACCCCCTCGCGGGAGCGCTCGAGACCGCGGGTGTGGACATCCAGCGCCTTCCCGACAGCGCCCCCGGTGCAGCGCACGGCGGCGACCAGGTGGGCGAGCTCGCCGCGGCGCTGATCGACTTCGAGCGGCTGTTCGCCGGGGGCGCCCCAGACGCCGTGCTGCTGGTGTCCCCCTCGAACCTGGCGCTGGCCGCGGTTCTGGTGGCCACCAAGCGCCGGATCCCCGTCGCGGGCCTGGAACAAGGGGCGCAGGGGGAGGATCGGACGCCGGACTTGAACCGTCGCCTGATCGAGCAGCTCGCCGACCGCACGGTCGGCGACGACGCGGGAACGATCGCAGCCTCGCTGCGGGACCTGGCTGGCGCCTGAGCGATCTCAGACCAAGCCGGCGGATCCACCGGGCGACCTACACTTACCCGCCATGAAGGTCGGGATCATCGGCCTCGGCTACGTGGGCTTGCCGCTCGCGGTCGCCTTCGCCGAGGCCGGATGCGAGGTGGTCGGGGTCGACGTCGACCAACGGCGGGTGGCGCGCCTGCGCCGCTCGGAGTCCGACGTCGAGGATGTGCCTTCCGCCCAGCTTCGGGCCGTCGCCGAGCGCTTCACCGCGTCGGACGAGTACAGAGCCCTTGCCGGCTGCGAGGCGATCGTGATCTGCGTGCCGACGCCGCTCGCCAACCATCGCGAGCCCGACCTCGGCTATCTGGTGGACGCCGCGACCCAGCTCTCCCGGGTCCTGCACGAGGGCCGGCTGGTGGTGCTGGAGTCGACCACCTATCCGGGCACGACGCGGGAGCGCCTGCTCCCCATCCTCGAGGAGTCGGGCCTGGCGGCGGGGCGCGAGTTCAACCTCGCCTATTCGCCGGAGCGCATCGACCCCGGCCGCACGGATCACACGATCCGCACCACCCCGAAGATCGTCGGCGGCGTCACGGAGGAGTGCTGCCGCCGCGCCGCGGAGCTCTACCGCCTGATCTGCGACGAGGTCGTTGAGGTCTCGTCGCCCGAGGTGGCCGAGCTGACCAAGCTGCTCGAGAACATCTTCCGCTCGGTCAACATCGCGCTGGTGAACGAGCTTGCCCAGCTCTGCGACCGGATGGGGATCGACGTCTGGGAGGTCGTCGACGCTGCCGCCACCAAGCCGTTCGGCTTCATGCGCTTCGACCCCGGCCCCGGGATGGGCGGGCATTGCCTGCCGGTGGACCCGTTCTACCTGGCGTTCAAGGCCCGCGAGCACGACTTCTACACCGAGTTCATCGAGCTGGCAGGGAAGCTCAATCAGGCACAGCCGCAGTTCTGCGTGGAGAAGATCGAGCGGACGCTCAACCGGGAGAGAAAGCCGGTGCGCGGCTCGCGGGTCCTGGTCCTGGGCGTCGCCTACAAGGCCGGCGTCGGCGACCTGCGTGAGTCGCCGGCGGTGAAGATCATCAGGAGCCTGCGCGACCTGGGCGCCGAGATCGCCTACCACGACCCCCACATCCCGGAGCTGCCGGAGTTCTCCCTTGCCTCGTCGGAGCTCGAGGCGGAGCTCGGACGGGCTGACATCGTCGCCATCGTCACCGCTCATCCGGAGGTGGACTACGAGCGGGTGGTGCGCGAGGCGGCGCTGGTGCTCGACTTCCGCGGAGTGACGCGGGGCATCGGGGCGGAGAACCTGGTCCGGCTGTGAGCCGGCTGCGCCACTGGACCCATCGGGGTGATCGCCGTCGCGCCGACCGGCTGACCGTCGGCCTGGCCGGTCTGGCCATCGCCACCGCCGGCAGCGTCCTGGCCGGGGAGATGGCGCGATTGGCGCGACGGCGCCTGCGGCGGCGTGAGCCGCCGGCGGGCGTTCGCGGGACGGCCGAGCAGGCGCTCGAAACCGCGGGGCGGGCGACCCAGGACACCGTCGCGGTCGCGATCGAGGGCTACGACGCCACGCCCCGGCACGAGACCGTCCTCTTCAACATGTTGACCGGGTTCGTTTTCGCGTTTGCGCTGATCAGGCTCTCGACGGCCGGCATTCGCGACGGCTGGTGGCCGTTTGGGAACGTTCGCCTGGCGGGCCGCCACATCCATCATTTCGTGCCGGGGATCCTGATCGCCTTCGGCTCGGGCGCCTTGGCGCTGGTCAGCGATGACCCACGGCTCGAGCAGGTGCTCGCCGTTCCGTTCGGGGCGGGAATCGGCCTCACCTTCGACGAGGCCGCGCTGCTGCTCGATCTCCGCGACGTCTACTGGACCAGGGAGGGGGTCCTGAGCGTCCAGGTGAGCTGTGGCCTGGCGGCGACGCTGGGCGGCGCGACTCTTGGCGCTGCGCATGCTCCGCCGCGGCGAGGAGCGGGTTGAGGCGGCGGGTCTGATTCCCGCGGACTGAGCGGCCATCCTTCGAGGCGCTCCGTTGCCCAGCTTCAGGCGGCGACTGGCGCCTGGTCCTGGGCCGCCTCGAGGATCCGCTCCAAGAGGCCCGGGAAGCGAGCATCTAGGTCCTCGCGTCGAAGGCTGGTCAACCGCAGGGTGGCCTCCTGGCGCTGGCGTATCACCCCCGCCTCGCGCAGGACCTTGAAGTGGTGAGTCATGGTCGATTTGGTCACCGCGCACTCGAAGCTCCCGCAGCTGCGCTCGCCGCCGGCGTTGGCAAGCTCGCGAGCGATGCGAAGCCGCACCGGATCGCTGAGCGCGTGGAGCACCCCCTCGAGGCGGATCTCGTTGCGCTCCGGGTGGGGGATCATGCTTGGATTGTACGTCATCTGTCGTACCTTGATACGATGTTCGACGAACTTCGAACTATGAGGAGGGATCATCACGAATGAAGCACGAGACCAGCACAGAGACGCCCCCGCCATCGA
Organism: uncultured Actinomycetes bacterium; assembly: GCA_963740145.1. GTDB lineage: Bacteria > Actinomycetota > Thermoleophilia > Solirubrobacterales > 70-9 > AC-56. The sequence goes on along the minus strand of CAVUDI010000005.1, from coordinate 176,108 downwards.
GGCCGCGAGTCGCGCGGCTTCCGAGCGCCGCGCCCAGGCCTTGGTCGCGGCTACATCCACGACTTGTCACCGCGTCATCGCGCCGATCGCGAGGCCAGGCTGAGGGTTCGGTAGCGGGCGAAGAGCTCGCCGTCCTGCTCCAGGAGCCAGGCGAGCTCCAGCGGTCGCTCGAGCTCCGGTAGGCCCGTCACCAGGCCCGGTCCCTCACCGCCGGCCAGCTTCGGCGCGTGGGTGACGAACAGCTCGTCGACGAGGCCCGCCTCGATCAGCTGGGCGTGGATCACGGGCCCGCCCTCGCAGAGCAGGCAGCGGACGCCGCGGTCGGACCGCAGATGGGCGAGTGCCGCGGCCAGGTCGACGCGATCCTGGTGGCGAACAACTCGTACCGGGGTCCGGGTCTCGGGGGCCTCGGTCTCGGACGCGGTGAAGATCAACACCCGGCCGCCGCCCTCGGTGAACAGCGGCGCGTCCCACGGGATGTCCAGCCGACCGCTGACCACCACGGCGAGCGGGTCGTGCGGAAGCCCGTCCCGCTCGCGCTGAGCGCGCTTTGGAGGGATCCGGCACCACCCGGCCATAGCGCTCCGCTCGCAGCGTGCCCGCCCCGATCATCACCGCGTCGACCTTCGTCCGGAGGCCGACCAGCATCTCGGTGTCGATCTCGCTGCCGATCGGGCCGGAGCGGCCGTGGATCGTCGCCCGGCCGTCGAGCGTGATCGCGAAGTTGGTGATCACGTACGGACGGTGATCGTGGGCCTGGGCGGCCAGATCGAGCTCGTCGAGCTGCTGGGCGACGCTGGTTGGGCCCGGATCGGGAAGCAGGCGGCGCACAGCGTGAGGCTATACGCAGCTTCCGCTGCGGCGTGAGGCCGAATGCCGCTATTCGGCGGACTCGATCTCGGAGAGGTGGGCGACGTTGGCCCGATCGTCCGACTCGGAGCTGGGCCGGGACTCGAACCAGGCATCGAGGATCTCACCGAGCTCGACCTCAGAGGTGGCGCGCAGGCTGAGCGCGAGCACGTTGGCGTCGTTCCACCTGCGGGCGCCGGCGGCCGTCTGCGCATCGCCGCAGAGCGCGGCGCGCACTCCCGGCACCTTGTTGGCCGCGATCGAGGCGCCGGTCCCCGTCCAGCAGCAGACGATGGCCTGCTCGCTGCGGCCCTCGGCGACGTCGCGGGCGGCGGCCTCGCTGGCCCAAGCCCAATCGTCGCGCTCCGAGTCGCTGAGCACACCGTGCGGGATCGGCTCGTGGCCGCGCCTGCGCAGCTCCTCCACGATCGCCTCGGCGACCCCCACGCGCTCGTCTGCCGCTACGGCCACACGCATGCCGACAGCCTAGGTAGACCCCTAGTCCGAGCCAGCCGAATCCGCGCCCCGCGACCCGCTCGAGGCTGGCAACGTCGTCGCGGAACAGCTCCGCGAGCTCCTCTCTGAGCGGCTGCGGGACCTCCGGCTTGGGCGCCGCGCCGGCCTCGGGATCGTGGACCACGCGCTCGACCAGCCAGCGCAGCGACTCGGGGAGGCGGTCGAAGTTGCGGTCGAGGGCCCGCAGGCCGGGGAGCCGTACCGCCCGGTCCATCAGCCGGAAGCGGCCGCCGCCCTTAGCGGTGCCGGTCTCCCACTCGCGCTCGAACTGCTTCGAGCTGAAGCCGGGATCGACGCCGAGGAAGGCGAACACGCGCCGCATCGTGGCCGGGCGGTCCCGCTTCAGCTCCTCGCGGCCGACGATCTCGATCCGCTCCGGCCCGAACTCCTCGAGATAGGGCTCGAGTTGGAAGAAGTAGCGACTGCGGGTGACGTAGGCGCTGTCGGGGTCGGCGAAGGCATCGGCTGAGGGTGCGGTCGTCGTAGCCGCCGCCGACGTTGTGGAGGTAGTGGGACAGCATGCGGTCGATCGGGTCGCGCACCATGTAGAGCAGGCGGGCCTCCCCGAGCACCGATCGCATCCGCTCGGCGACGCCCTCGAAGCGGGGGCGGTTCGTGTAGTGGGGAGAGCTCTCGCCGCGGACCGGGTCCGCGGCCGCTGAAGTGGCTCGCGTACCACTCCGGACCCAGCGGCCAGTTGAGCTCGGTGACGAAGAAGTTGAGCTCCTTGGGCCGCGACATCTCGACCTCCGGGTGCAGGTTCAGGTAGTGATGGAGGCTGGTCGTTCCGCACTTGAGGCCTCCGATAACGACCAGGTTGGGAAGCGCTCCCCGGCGCTGCCGGACGCGCCGCCGGACGCGCCGCCTCTCGGCGGCGAAGCGCTCGTGCGCTCGCGCCACCATCGCCTCGTCGGCGGCATCGTGCGCGGGCGACTCAGCCGGCGCCAAGTCTCTTTGCCGCCTCGCGGAAGTTCTTGACCGTCGCGGTCGGCGGCTTGCGTCCGTCGAGCTTCTCGCCCTTTCGGTTGACCCAGATCACCGGCACGTTCATCTTCAGCACCGGCGCGATGTCCGTCTCATAGCCGCTGCCGATGTGCACCCAGCCCTTCTTGCCGCCGATCCGCCGCGCGCACTCCTTGAAGTGGGCGGGATCGGGCTTGTAGCTGCGCACCTGCTGTGCCGTCACCACCAGGTCGAGGTCGGTTCGCAGGTGGCGGCGCGAGATCCCGAGCAGCTTGTCGTCGATGTTCGAGACGATCCCGATCTCGTAGCGCTTGGCCAGTCGGTCCATGGCGGCGTTCGCCTCACGGAAGGGCAGCCAGCGTTCGACGCTGTCGGGCAGGAACTGGGCGCGCGAGGGCTCGATCTCCCAGCCGATCTCGTGCGCGGCGCGCACGGTCGCGCGCCGCAGCACCTCGGCGTAGAGCTCGTACGAGCCCCGGATGATCTCGGCCTGGATCTCGAAGAACCGCTCGATGAACGGGCCCTCGTCGAAGCTGAACCCGTCCCGCTTCGCCTCCGCTGCGAAGGCATCCGAGATCCCCTTCTCCCAGTCGATCAGGGTTCCGTAGCAATCCGTGGTTACCCACTGGATTTCCTTCAGCTTCGGTAGTGGCATGGGTTATCAGGTGTTGGCGGCTCGGGTCAGCATGATTCGCTCTATCGACATTCCCCCCTCCTGACCCTGCGTCGCGCGGGATTATGCCAAGTGGCACATTTCGGCTGGCCCCGTGCGTCGGATAGGCTGCCGCGACCCGTGGACCTGCTCGAGTACCAGGGAAAGCAGCTCTTCGCCAAGCACGGCGTCCCGGTTCCCGACGGTCGCTACGCCGACAACGTTCCCGCCGCTGTGGAGGCGGCTGAGGAGGTCGGCTACCCGTGCGTGATCAAGGCACAGGTGAGGATCGGCAAGCGCGGCAAGGCCGGCGGGATCAAGATCGCCAACGATCGTGACGAGGCGCGCGAGCACGCCGAGGCGATCCTGGCATGGACATCCGCGGCTTCACCGTCCACGAGGTCTGGATCGAGCGCGCCTCGAGGATCGACGCCGAGTACTACGCCTCGATCATCCTCGACCGCTCGGAGAAGAAGCTGCTCGCGATGCTCTCGCGCATGGGGGGCATGGACGTGGAGGAGGTGGCGGAGACGGATCCGTCCGCCCTGATCAGGCGCCACATCGAGCCGGGCGAGGAGCTCACCCACGAGCTTGGGCGCGAGATGTCGCTCGACGCCCGGATCGACGAGGACGCCACGCGATCAGGTGGCGAAGCTGCTGGTCAAGCTGCACCAGGTCGCGCTGCGCCGAGGACGCGACCCTGATCGAGGTCAATCCCCTGATCGTCACCTCCGACCGCGAGGTCGTCGCGCTCGACTCGAAGATGACGATCGACAACAGCGCCCTGTACAGGCACGAGGAGCTGGCCGAGCTGCGCGACCGCTCCGCCGAGGACCCCCAGGAGCAGATGGCGAAGGAGAAGGGCCTCACCTACGTGAAGCTCGGCGGCAATGTCGGCATCCTGGGCAACGGGGCCGGCCTCTGCATGTCGACGCTCGACGTCGTCGCCCAGGCGGGCGGCAAGCCCGCCAACTTCCTCGACGCCGGGGGCGGCTCGAAGGCGGAGGCGATCGTCGACGCGCTCGAGGTGATCACCTCGGACGAGAACGTCACCGCGATCCTCTTCAACATCTTCGGCGGCATCACCCGCTGCGACGAGATCGCCAAGGGGATCATCGAGGCGTTCGCCCGGATGGACATCGAGGTGCCGCTGGTTGTCCGCCTCGACGGCACCAACTCGGAGGAGGGGCTGGGGCTGCTGGCCGACGCCGACCTCCCGGATCTGCACGTGGAGAAGACGATGCTCGGCGCCGCCGAGAGAGTGGTCGAGCTGGCGAACGCGTGAGCATCATCGTCGACACCGACACCCGGCTCGTGATCTCGGGATTGACCGGCCGCGAGGGCAGCTTCCACGGGCTTCGCAACCGCGCCTATGGCACCGACGTCGTCGCCGGCGTCACCCCCGGAAAGGGCGGCCAGGACGTGGAGGGAATCCCCGTCTACGACAAGATCGCCGAGGCTGTCTCCGAGGGGGGCGCCAACACCTCGATGATCTTCGTGCCGGCGCGCTTCGCCGCGGCGGCGATCAAGGAGGCGATCGAGGCCGGCGTGCAGACGGTGATCGTGATCACCGAGGGCATCCCCGTCTACGACATGCTGCGACGTCTACTGGCAGGCCAGGGAGGCCGGGGTGCGCCTGATCGGCCCCAACTGCCCGGGCGTGCTCTCGCCCGGCAAGTCGAACGTCGGGATCATCCCGGCGCAAGTTCTTCGAGCCCGGCTCGATCGGCGTCGTCTCCAAGTCGGGCACGCTGACCTACCAGATCGGCAACGAGCTGAAGCAGGCGGGGGCGGGCAACTCGTCGATCGTCGGCATCGGCGGCGATCCGATCGTCGGCTCGGACTTCATCGACGTCCTCACCCTGTTCGAGGAGGATGACGAGACCGAGCTGATCGTGATGGTCGGCGAGATCGGCGGCGACGCCGAGGAGCGCGCCGCCGACTTCATCGCCGAGCAGGTCTCGAAGCCGGTCGTCGCCTACATCGCCGGCTTCACCGCCCCGCCCGGCAAGCAGATGGGCCACGCGGGGGCGATCATCTCCGGCTCCTCCGGCACCGCCGAGGCAAAGAAGGAGGCGCTGGAGGGCCGCGGCGTTCGGGTGGGCCGCTCGCCAACCGAGACGGCCCAGCTCGCGGTCGAGGCGATCGGCGCCCGGGCCTAGCGCCGGGGCTCTCGGTCCTCTATGTCGAGGCGGGACTCTCCGAGGACCTCGATGAGCTGTTCTACGGCCTCGCCGCCGCGGTGGGCGCGATCGTCGCCCGGGCGCTCGTCCGGCTGAGCGGTTCGTTCATCACCGACGTTCCGTTGGCGTTGATCGCCGTCGCCGCCTTCGCGCTGACGGTGTTTGTCTCGGCGAGCTTCGTTCTGGTTCTGCTCGGCGCCGGCCTGGTGTACGAGTGTGGTCATCAACGCCGAGCGCTACACGGGGAGGCTGTTATCGGTCTCTCTCGCCCCGGTCGCGCTACTCGTCCTGGCCGGCGCCGTGACTCTCTCACTCACGGCCGAGATTTTCATCGAGGGGCTGAAGGCCGGCCTGCTCACCTTCGGCGGGGCGTTCACCGTCATCCCCTTCCTCCAGGACGCCGCCGTCGACGGCCAGGGCTGGCTCACCGACTCCCAGTTCGTCGACGGGCTCGCCATCAGCGGCGTTCTGCCGGCGCCGCTGATCATCTTCTCGACCTTCGTCGGCTATGTCGCCGGCGGGCTCGCCGGCGGGCTCGCGATGACCGTGGGTATCTTCCTGCCCGCATTCGTCTTCCCGATCTTCTTTCACCGCTTCCTGGTGGCGGTCGCCGAGAACCCACGAATCAGGCCGTTCCTACTTGGGGTCGCGGCAGGGGTGATCGGCCTCATCGCCGCCGTTACGATCGAGATCCTCGACACCGGCGTGGTCGATCTGGCCACCGCGATCCTCGCCGGGGCGGCCTTCCTCGCGCTCAATCGCTGGCACGGGAAGCTGACTGTGCTCTACGTCGTCCTCGGCTGTGGAGTGGTCGGTGCAGCCCTGCAACTCACCGGCCTGGCCTGATTTCTGGAATCAAAGTAGCTGGGTGCCATCGTGCCGCTATGCGCGGCCGGATGTCACCCGACCGCCGTTCACCTGGTTGCGACCTTGCCGCCCAGGTCGACCGGCCCCGCCGAGGCCGGCTTCTCGTTGTCGCCGATGTTCCTCGTGTTGGCGTAGCCGAGCTGGCCCTCGGACGCAAGGCCCCAGCAGCGCACCCGGCCGTTGTCGAGCAGGGCGAAGGTGTGACGGCCGCCGGCCTGAATCGCGACGGCCTTTCGCCCGGCGCCAAGCTTTACCGGGCCCACGGAGCCGGGGTGCTCGTTGTCGCCGATGTCACGCGTGTTGCCGTAGCCCAGCTGCCCGTGCCGGCCGCTGCCCCAGCAGCGCACCTTGCCGTTGTTCAGGACCGCACAGCTGTGCGCGCCCGACGCGGAGATCGCGATCGCCTTTCGCCGGGCGCCGAGCTTGACCGGTCGGACCGAGGCGGGCGTCTCGTTGTCGCCGATCTTCCTCGTGTTGCCGTAGCCGAGCTGGCCGTGGACGCCGGCGCCCCAGCAGCGGACCTTGCCGTTGTCGAGAAGCGCGCAGGTGTGCCTGTAGCCGGCCGCGATCGCGACGGCCTTTCGGCCCCGGCCGAGCTTCACGGCCGGACCGAGGCGGGCGTCTCGTTGTCGCCGATGTCCTTCCTGTTGCCGTAGCCGAGCTGGCCGGAGCCGCCGACCCCAGCAGCGCACCTTGCCGTTGTCGAGGATCGCGCAGGTGTGGTAGCCGCCGCCCGCGATCGCCACCGCCGTTCGTCCCGGCCGAGGTCGACCGGCCCCACCGAGCCCGGCGTCTCGTTGTCGCCGATGTTCCGCGTGTTGCCGTAGCCGAGCTGGCCGTAGACGCCGTAGCCCCAGCAGCGCACCCGGCCGTTGTCGAGGATCGCGCAGGTGTGGTATCCGCCGCCCGTGATCGCGACCGCCGTTCGTCCCGGGCCGAGGTCCACCGGCCCCACCGAGCCCGGCGTCTCGTTGTCGCCGATGGTGCTGCGTGTTGCCGTAGCCGAGCTGGCCGTCGTTGCCGCGACCCCAGCAGCGCACCTGGCCCTGGTCGAGGATCGCGCAGGCGTGATAGAAGCCGGCGGCGATCGCGCGGGCAGTTCGTCCCGCGCCCAGATCCACCGGGCCGACCGAGCGCCGGCGTCTCGTTGTCGCCGATGTCATTCGTGTTGCCGTAGCCGAGCGCGCCGTCGCGCCCGTCCCCCAGCAGCGCACCCGGCCGGTGTCGAGGCGGGCGCAGCTGAACCGGGCGCCGGCGGCCAGGAAGCCGGACGCCCGACGATGGATCTTCGAGCCGGCCTGCTCCGCGCTCGCGCCGCTCGGACCAAGCGCCGCGCCCGCCAGCGCAAGGATGAGCGCCGTGACCGCGATTCCGGCGAGAGCCGTGCAAACGTTCGTCTTTCGGCGATGCATGGGGATGACCTTACGGACCGGACGGCTGGGCGCAAGCCGACCCTAGGGTGAAAGTGCGCCACACCTTCCTATACTCGCCCTCGATGGCCGCCGAGCTGATCAGCTTCGCCCGCGGCGCGCCGAGCGCCGACATCCTGCCCGTCGAGGCGGTGCGGGAGGCGGCGCAGCGGGCGCTCGCCGACGACTGGAAGCGGGCGCTGTCCTACGGGACGGGGATCGGGCACCCGGGCCTCTGCGAGTGGGTGGCCGAGCGCCACGGCATCGCCGATCCCTCCCAGGTGATGATCACCAACGGCTCGCTCGAGGCCGGGGCGATGCTGTTCCAGCACCTGATCGAGCCCGGGGACCGGGTGGTGGTCGAGCAGCCGTCCTACGACCGCACGCTGCTGCTCTTGGAGCGACTCGGCGCCGAGCGCGTCGGGGTGGCGCTGGAGGAGGACGGCATCGACGTCGAGGCGCTCGAGCGCGCCCTCGGCGACGCGCCCGTGAAGCTCGTCCACGTGATCCCCAACTTCCACAACCCGGCCGGTTGCACGCTCTCGGCCGCCAAGCGTGAGCGCCTGGTCGAGCTCGCCGCCGAGCACGGTTTCTGGATCTTCGAGGACGACCCCTACCGCGAGCTGCCGTTCGACGATCAGCCGCCGCCGACGATGCTGTCGCTCGACGGGTCGGGTCGGGTGATCCACTCGTCCTCGTTCTCGAAGACCGTCAGCCCGGGCGTGCGGGTGGGCTACCTCGCCGGCCCCGAGGAGGAGATCACGAAGCTCGCCAAGCGCGCCAACGAGGTCTACATCTCGCCGAACATGCTCGCCGAGTCGGTGGTCTGGGAGCTGTGTCGCTCGGGCGCGCTCGACGAGAACATCGCCTTCGTCAAGGGAGCGCTGCGCGAGCGCCGCGACGCTCTGGTCGAGGCGCTCTCCGAGCGCCTCCCCGAGGCCGAGTTCGTGTTGCCCGGAGGCGGCTACTTCCTCTGGCTGACGCTCAACGACGACGTCGAACTGCGAGGAGCTCCTGGCCGCGGCGCTCCAGGAGCGGGTGGCGTTCATCGCCGGCTGCGACTTCATGCTGGAGGGCGGGCGCTCCAGCCTCCGCCTCTCGTTCGCCAGCGTGCCGGCCGAGCAGATCGGCGACGGCGTGGGGCGAATCGCCACGGCGCTGGAGGGGCTTCGGGCCGCGAGCCCGGCCTGAATCGCGCCCGCGAAACTTTTACTCCGGCGTTACATGGCGCTAAGAAAGCGACGCTACGGTGCCGCCAACCGGTAAGCGACCGGCGATGGAAGTCCCGCAAGCTCAGGAGGTAGGCCGAGATGACTCCGATCACGATGGTCGAAGGCACCCGCAAGCTCGACGCGGTGAGCGAGCGCAATCTCGCCGAGCGGCGCTTCTCCGCTCTGGCGTCGGCCGTCCGCGAGCACGAGGCCTCGGTGAGGCGCCGCCAGTATTCGACGCGCGCCCAGGACCAGGCGCTCTATCGCCGCCTGCGCCAGATCTGCGGCGAGCTCTGAGATCAGCGGCCGTAGCGGTCGCTCGACAGCACCAGCTGCTCGGGCAGGGGCGGGCGCGGAGGCGGCGAGGGATCGGCGCGGACCGAGACGGTCTCCGCGACGCTGCGCGAGACCAGGTGGCGGCCGTCATCCGAGGCGACGACCACCTCGTCGTCGCCGGAGCTCTCCAGCGTGCCGTCGAGCCCCGGGTGCAGCCCCGCCTGCTTCAGGTAGTGCAAGAGCTCCTCGGCCTCGTTCTCGAACCTGAGCACGTGCACGGTGGCGCCGGGCTCGACGTCGGCCAGCAGAGCGCCCTGCTCGCGCGCGCCCTCGACCAGGGGATGGCCGTGCGGGCAGGTCTTGGCGTCGCCGATCGCCGCCAGCATCCGCTCCTCGAGCACCGGGGACATCGCGTGCTCGAGCCGCTCCGCCTCCTCGTGGACCTCGTCCCAGGGGACGCCGAGGACGTCGGTCAGGAAGCGCTCGATCAGGCGGTGGCGCCGGACGATCGCCTGCGCGTGCTGGCGACCGTCGGCCGTGAACGCCAGCGACTTGTCGGCGCGCCGCTCCACGTAGCCGTCGCGCTCCAACCGGCCGATCATCTCGTGCACGGTCGGGGCGGATAGGCGCATGGCGCGGGCGATGTTGGCGCCGGTGATCGGCAGGCCCGCCTCCTCGAGCCAGAACATGCTCTGGAGGTACTCCTCCTCGGCGACGGTGGCCTGCTCCTGCGTCACCCCCCGATAGTAGTGGTCGTCACTCGTGACCAGCCGCCGCCGGCAACGAGCAGCAACATGAGAGGATGCGGCGGTGCGGATCGAGCCCGGCACGAGGGCGATCGTCACCGGCGCGTCGCGCGGCATCGGCCACGCCCTCTGCCTGGCGCTGGCATCGCGGGGGGCGCGGCTGGGACTGGTGGCCCGCGACAGGGAGCGCTTGGAGGAGGTCGTCGAGCGGCTCCCCGAGAGCCCGGCCGGCCCGCATCTGGCGCTGGTCGCCGACGTCGCCAAGCGCGGCCAGGTGCAGCGCGCCATCGACCGCTTCGCGAAGCGGGCCGAGGGGCTCGAGCTGGCGGTGGCCAACGCCGGCGTCGCGCACTACGGGCCGTTCGTCGACACCGAGATCGAGCGGGCCGAGGAGATGGTTCGGATCAACCTCCTCGGCACCATCTACACGGCCGGCGCGGCGCTCCCCCACATGCTCGACCGGGCCCGCGGCCACCTCGTGATCCTGTCCTCGGGAGCCGGGATTCGCGCCTTCCCCTGGGCCGCCGTCTACGGCGCCACCAAGGCAGCCGACCGCGGCTTCGCCGAGGCGCTGCGGCATGAGCTCTCGGGCACCGGGGTCTCGGTGACCACCGTCTTTCCCGGCGAGGTCGAGACGGGCCTCCACGCCCACGAGCGCGCCCTGCTCCCGGACTGGCGGGAGAACGACAACGAGCTGCCGCCGCAGCGCGTCGCCGAGGCGATCGTCGAGGCCGTCGAGGAGGACTCGCGCGCCGTCTACGTGCCGGGCCTGGTGCGCCTGCTGGGCCTCAACGGGCTCGCCCCGCGGCTCACCGACCGGTTGCTGGCGAGGATTCGCGGGCGCACCGCCGCGCCGCGGCTCGACTGATCTCCGCCCGCGACATCCCCGGGAAGCTCCTGGTCGCGACCGCTGCCATGCTCGCCCTCGCTGGCTGCGGGTCAAGCTCGCCGGTCACCCCGGATCGAACGAGGGGATCCCCGAGGGCCCGTGCCGCGAGCAACGGCCCCGAACATCGTCGTCGTGATGAGCGACGACCAGGACGCGGCTTCGCTCGGACAGGCCATGCCCCGCACCAAGCGCCTCGCCCGAACCGGAACCACGTTCACCGACTTCGTGGTGACCACCCCATCCTGCTGTCCGTCCCGCGCCGCCTTCATCACCGGGGAGTACGGGCACAACAACGGCGTCCTGGCCAACGTCCCCGGCTATCCGGACCTGCTGGAGAAGGAGAACGTGCTGCCGGCGTGGCTCCGGCACGCTGGATACCGGACCGCCGAGTTCGGAAAGTTCATGAACGGCTACGAGAACTTCGCCACCGCCATGGGAGCGCTGCGAGGACCGGGCTGGGACCGCTGGGAGGCGCTTCTGCCCGCCGTACACCTACTTCGACTACGACCTCTCGATCAACAACGTGCGCCGTCATTTCGGAGCCCGCGACCGCGACTACCTGGACGATGTGCTGACCCGGCGCGCGCTGCGCTTCATCAGGGCCAACCGGTCCGCTCGCCGGCCGTTCTTCGCCTGGCTCAACCTCTACGCGCCGCACGTGGCGCCCGCGGCAGTCGAAGCACGTGCCGGAAGGTGCCGCGGCAGCGCGATCCCCGCGCCCGGCGATGAGAGCCGCTTCCAGGCAGGCGCCGTCCCCACGCCTCGGTCGTTCGGCGAGCGGGATGTCTCCGACAAGCCCTTCTTCGTCCGGGCTCGGCGGCCCCTGGATGCGCGCCAGGTGGCGAGGTTCAGCCGCTCTCGGCCTGTCGCCTGAGCTCGCTGGCCGACGGTCGACCGTTCCGTGGCGCGGATCCACGATGCGCTCCGGAAGACCGGCCAGCTCGACGACACGGTTCTGGTGTTCACCTCTGACAATGGCTGGCTCGAGGGCCAGCACCGCCTGCGCGGCAAGGCGGTCCCCTACGAAGAGGCGGTGCGCGTACCCCTGGTCGTCTGGGCGCCGCGCAAGGCCCTCGGCGGGGAGTCAGCGCCCAAAACGGTCAGCCAAGCCACCGCGAACATCGATCTCGCGCCCACGTTGCTCCGGATGGCCTCGGCTACGCCCTGCCGCAACTCGGACAGGTGCCGCGTCATGGACGGGCGCTCCTTCCTGCCCCTGCTCAGGGGCCATGCGGATGCCTGGCCTCGCGATCGAGCCATCCTCCTCGAATCGCAAGAGGGCGACTTCGGCATTTGCCGATTCCAGGCGGTGCGAACCACGCGCCACGTCTATGCCGAGTACTCCCGCTTCGTCCCGGGCGGTGACAGCGAGTGCGCCCCGCCCAGCGCCCGTGAGCTCTACGACCTGGACGCTGACCCTGCCGAGCTGCGGAATCTCCTTCCGGCCAGGCCCGGGTCCCGGGCCGCCCGTATCCGGGCCGGCCTGGCGGCCAGGCTTGACCGCCTGCGCGACTGCCAGGGCCTGGCCGGTCGCGACCGTCGGGCGCCAGGGCACGCCCTCTGCCGGTAGTGGCTGTTACCGCTCGCCGGCGAGGGTCGAGATCACGGCCTCGTAGACGCCGTCGCCGTTTTGGCCCTCGGTGACGGTGACGTTGGGGCGCCCGCCGATCGCCTCGCGCAGGCCGGGATCGCGCTCGGGGCCGTTGGCCACCACGAAGAACCGCCCCACCGCTTCGGCGGCGTCGAGGTCCTCGAGCGAGTCGCCGACCGCGATGCAGTCGTCCGGCGCGTAGCCCCGAGCGCGCACGTGGAAGGCGACCGCCTTCGCCTTGCTGGCGCCGCCGGGGACCAGGTGGTACGCGTGAGCAGGCCCGTCGAGCCCCTCCATCGGCCGCACGATCGCCCCGTTGTCGAGGAACCTGAGGTCATCGTGGCCGTGCTCGGCGAGCAGCGCGTTGGCCTCGGCGACCTCGATGCGGCCGCGAAACAGATGCGACAGCACGCGGTCGACGTGCCAGGGGCCGTGCCACTCGAGCCTGCCTTCGAAGCGCTCGAAGAGAAGTCCGGGATCCCCGCGGCGAGCATCTTCTCCGCCGGCGTCCCGTCGTCGTCCGGCACCCAGTCCCCGGTCAGGAAGGTGCGCTCCCCGTCGATGACGACGCCGCAGCCGGCCTCGTAGATGTAGGAGGTCTGGGCGAGCAGCCGGGCGTCGGCCATCACCTGGGCCTCGCGACGCCCCGACATGATCACGACCTCGACGCCGGCGCGGTGGCAGGCCTCCAGCGCCCGCGCCTGCTTCAGGGAAAAGTTGCCTTCGGCGTCGCGAAACAGCGACCCGTGGTATCCGAGCAGGGTGCCGTCGAGGTCGGTGTAGAGGCAGCGCAGGGCCACGGCCGGGCAACGGTACTAGTGGCACAAGGCGCTGCCCGCGCTACGTTAGGCCGAGGATGACCCGCTGGCGCCTCGCCGATCGCCTGCTCGAGTTCCCCCCGCCGCTGGCGGTCGGGATCGTCAACGTCACCGACGACTCGTTCTTCGAGGGAGCGCGCAGCGAGACTCCGGAGCGCGCGGTCGGCGACGGCTTGGCGCTGGCCGAGGCGGGGTTCGACCTCCTCGACGTGGGCGCCGGTGGCGGCCCGCAGCGGGCCAGCGGTCCCGGCGGACGAGGAGGGCGCGCGACTCGTCCCCACCGTCGAGGAGCTTGTCCGGAGCGCCGGCGTGCCGGTGACCGCCGACACCTTTCAGCCCGAGGTCGCAAGCCGAGCGCTCGATGCCGGCGCGGCAGCGATCAACGACATCTCCGGTGGCGCCGACCCCGAGATGCTCGACCTGGTGGCCGAAAGGGGCTGCGGTTACGTGCTCATGCACATCGAGGGCCCGCCGCGCGCCGATCGCGAGCCGCCGGGTCACCGGAATCCGGTCGCCCACCTGAAGCGCTGGTTCCGGGAGCGGATCCAGGCCGCGCTCGAGCATGGCGTGGCCGAGGAGCAGATCGCGCTCGATCCGGGGCTGGACTTCGACCTCTCGGTCGACGACGACCTCGAGATCCTGCGCCGCCTCGGTGAGCTGCGCGAGCTCGGCCGCCCGCTGTTCGTGGCGCTGTCGCGAAAGGACTTCCTGGGGGCGGTGCTGGCGGGCTCGTGGGAGGGCCGCGCCCCGGCCGGCGAGCGCGAGTGGGCGACCGCGGCGGCGGCGGCGCTGGCCGTCGCCGGCGGGGCCGAGATGGTGCGGCTCCACGACCGAAGCGCGCTCGACGCGCTGCGCACGGCCGCCGCGATCACGGGCCGCCACGCAGCAAGCGAGCCACGCTCGCTGACCGCGAATGGCTAGCCCTGCCGCGCCGCCGCCACCGGCTGGGAGCGTGCGATCGAGCCGGGGAGGGCAGACGGCCGCCTGGTCGCCGAGAGCATCGAGGCGGCGCGAACGGCCGACACGGTCGAGATTCCCGCCGGCCTGGCGCCCGAGCTGGCCGCCGCCCTGCCCGCAAGCGGGATCGAGGCGATCTACTCACACCAGCTCGAGGCGCTCGACGCGGCCGCCGACGGCAATGCGATCGTCACCAGCGGCACCGCGTCGGGCAAGTCGCTGTCCTTCAACCTTCCCGTCCTTGACGGGCTGGTCCGCGATGCCGGCGACCGCGCCCTCTACCTCTACCCGACCAAGGCCCTCGCCCAGGACCAGGCGCGAAAGCTGTCCGCGCTGGGCCTGCCGCAGCTTCGCCACGCGATCTACGACGGCGATACGCCGCGCGACGACCGGCCGCAGATCCGGCGCCGCTCGAACCTGATCCTCACCAACCCCGACATGCTCCACGTCGGCATCCTGCCCCACCACCGCAACTGGGGAGACTTCCTCGCCAGCCTGAGCTGGGTCGTCGTCGACGAGGCGCACACCTACCGGGGCGTGTTCGGGTCGCACGTCGCCAACGTCCTGCGCCGGCTGCGGCGGGTCGCCCGCATGTACGGGGCCAGCCCCCGGTTCATCCTCGCCTCGGCGACGATCGCCAATCCGGTGGAGCTCGCCGAGCGGCTGGTCGGCGAGCCCTTCCGCCTGGTCGATTCCGACGGCGCTCCGCGCGCCGGCCGGCGGATCGGGATCTGGAACCCGCCGGTCATCGACCCGCGGTCGATGACGAGGCGCTCGGTCCTCTCCGAGGCCGCCGAGCTGCTCGCCGACCTGGTTGGCGAGGGGGTGCGGACGATCTGCTTCCTCCGCAGCCGGCGCGGGATCGAGCTGATCCAGCGGTTCGCTCGCACCAGGCTCGAGGAGCTGGGCCGCCCGCAGCTCGCCGAGCGGATCGCCCCCTACCGGGCCGGCTACACGCCCCAGCAGCGGCGCGAGATCGAGGCTCGGCTGGCGGCCGGCGAGCTGCTGGCGGTCGTCGCCACCGACGCGCTCGAGCTGGGCATCGACATCGGGGAGCTGGACGCGGCGATCTGCGTCACCTTCCCAGGCACGGTCGCGAGCCTGCGCCAGATGTGGGGGCGGGCGGGGAGGCGCACCGAGGGATTGGCCCTGTACGTCGCCGGCGAGGACGCCCTGGACCAGTTCTTCTGCCGCCATCCGGAGGAGTTCCTGGGGCGGCCGGTGGAGGCGGCGATCCTCGACCACGAGAACGAGCGGATCCAGCTCGCGCACCTGCTTGCCGCCGCCTACGAGGTGCCGCTCTCGGATGCCGACGGGGAGGTGTTCGGTGAGCGGTGGCGGGAGCGAGCCGACGCCCTGGTCGCGATGGGCGAGCTGAGGCGCGGTCGCGAGGGGCGCTACCTGCCACGCGGCCCGCGTTTTCCGGCCGGCGACATCTCGCTGCGGTCGGCATCGCCCGACTCGGTCGCGATCGTCGAGCGAGGCTCCGGCGAGCTCCTGGGCGCGGTCGAGGCCGAGCGTGCCTTCACCACCGTCCATCCCGGCGCCGTCTACCTGCACCTGGGGCGCTCATACGAGGTGCGCGAGCTCGACATCGAGGGGCGGCGCGCGGTGGTCGATCGCTTCGACGGCGACTGGTACACGCAGCCGAAGAAGGAGACGGAGGTGTTCATAGAGCGAGATCGTCGCCGAGATGAGCGACGATCCGGTTGCGCCGGGCCCAGGCATCGAGCTGTTCTTCGGCGAGGTCTCGGTCACCGAGCAGGTGATGGCCTTCCAGCGCAAGCGGCTCTCCGATCACCAGGTGGTCGACATGGTGGGGCTCGATCTGCCGGAGACCAACTTCCCCACCCAGGCTCTGTGGTACGTGCTCGGCGAGGAGCTTGCCGGCCCCGCGGCGCTTCCTCCCGAGGTCCTGCTGGGCGCCCTCCACGCCGCAGAGCACGGCCAGATAGCGGTGCTGCCGCTGATCGCGATGTGCGACCGCTGGGACATCGGCGGCCTGTCGACCAACGTGCACTTCCAGACGGGCCGGCCGACGATCTTCATCTACGACGGCTATCCGGGAGGGGTGGGGATTGCGCGGCGCGGCTTCGAGCAGTTCCAGCGCCTGCTCGCGGACGCCGCGAAGCTGATCGGCGAGTGCCCCTGCGCCGACGGCTGTCCATCGTGCGTCCAGAGCCCCAAGTGCGGCAACCTCAACGAGCCGCTGCACAAGCAGGGCGCGTTGGAGTTGATGACCGCGATGCTGGCCAGCGGTTCCGGGGCCCGAGGAATGCGGGGCGGTGGCTCGTAGGCGTCAGGTCGCCGTGATCGGCAAGGGGGCTCCGGATGAGGAGCTCACGCCCCTCGCCGAGGAGGTCGGGCGGCGGCTCGCCGAGGCCGGGGCCGTGGTCGTGTGCGGCGGGCTAGGCGGGGTGATGGAGGGCGTCGCCCGGGGCGCCTCCCTCGCCGGTGGGACGGTGATCGGCATCATCCCGAGCAGCTCGCAGGAGCAGGCGAATCAGCACTGCACCCACGTGGTGGCCACCGGCATCGGCCACGCGCGGAACCTTGCGGTGGTCTCCTCCGGCGATGCGGTGATCGCGATCGGCGGCGAGTGGGGAACGCTCTCCGAGATCGCCTTCGCCCGCGAGCTCGGCCGCCGGGTGGTTGCGCTGTCGAGCTGGGAGGTGACCGCGCACGGAGCTATGGAGGGAGGCCCGGGGATCGAGGTGGCCTCGAGCCCCGCCGAGGCGGTGGAGCTGGCCCTCTCGGGGGCGAGCGAAAGCCGATTGACTTCGTCGCTAGCCTTAGCCGCGCCGGCGAGGTAGCTCAGTTGGTAGAGCACACGACTGAAAATCGTGGTGTCGGCAGTTCGATTCTGCCCCTCGCCATCGCATAGGCACGCCGTTAGCGCGTACACCTCGCACTTCCTCTTACGTTGTGGCCGGGGCCGCCCTTGCATCGGTCGCTGCCCTTGCCGCCATTGAGGAGGTCGTCACCGGCGCCGCCTTCCAGGCCGCCGGTGGGGCCGAAGCCCCCACGGAAGTTCAAGACCCCCGAGTCGCTCGCCGCGACCACCGAGGAGCTTGTCGCTGCCGTCCGAGCCGGGACCAAAACCAGCGCCCTCTACGTAGTCGTTGCCCCTCCCGCCGCTCAGATACGGGTCGCCTCCCTCGCCGCCATAGACGATGTCGTTGCCGCCCTTTGCGCAGACGCGATCGCGGCCTTCATCAGCGGTGATGTAGTCGTCGCCGCCCCCGGCGACGATCACGTCGGCGCTGTTCGTGCCGTAGATGTCGTCGTCGCCGGCTCCCCTCACGATGGTCGCCGGCTTTCCGCCGCAGCGGGGACCACTCCCCGCGTTCGAGGCCGTCGTGGCAATCACGACCGTAAGCAACGATGCGGCCAGCGCAAGCGTTGCCGCCTTCGCCCTCCCAGAACTCAGCATGTGTACTCCCCCCTGTCGCGGCTCACCCCGAGCCGCTGGTCAACTGAAGGCACGGGAGTTTAGCTGTCAGACGGGGCGAATACCAGGGGCGCCAGGAGGAAGCTCCCCGCCTCCGCGCGGTTTGATTTCCAGGCGATCGGGAAGCCGATCTCTGGGCCGATGGTGCAGACGCCACGCAAGCCAACCGACGTGCGCCTGGGGGCGTGGGGAGGCGCCCTCAAGCGCACCGTGCGCTGCGTTCCGTCGGCACAACCTGACGGATTGGGCCGCGGCTCTGACCTACTACGCCGTGCTGTCGATCTTCCCGGCGTTGGTCGTCCTGGTCTCGATTCTCGGCCTGGCGGGCGATTCGGCGACGCAGTCCGTGCTCGACAACCTGAACGAGCTTGGGCCAGGTCCGGCGACCGACATCGTGAGCGGGGCGATCAGGGAGATCGGGTCGAGCCAGGGGACGGCCGGAATCGCGTTGATCATCGGCCTGGCGGCCGCCCTGTGGTCGGCCTCGGGCTACATCGGCGCCTTCTCGCGCGCCTCCAACGTCATCTACGGGATCGAGGAGGGCCGGCCGTTCTGGAAGCTTCGGCCGTTGCAGCTGGCGATGTCGCTGTTCCTGATCCTGCTGGTCGCGGTGAGCGCGATCGCCGTCGTGGTCACCGGGCCGCTGGCCGAGCGGGTCGGAGAGCTGTTCGGTCTCGAGGGCACGGCGGTGACGGTCTGGGACCTCGCCAAGTGGCCGGTGATCGTCCTGATCGTGATCACGATGCTGGGGTCCTCTACTACGGAGCTCCCAACGTCCGCCAGCCCGGGTTCCGCTGGATCACGCCCGGCGGCCTCTTGGGAGTCTCGCTCTGGATCCTTGCGTCGGCGGGGTTCGCGCTCTACGTCGCCAACTTCGGCTCCTACAACAAGACCTACGGCAGCCTCGCCGGAGTGATCGTGTTCCTGGTCTGGCTGTGGATCTCGAACCTCGCGGTGCTGCTGGGCGCCGAGCTGAACGCCGAGCTGGAGCGCGCACGGGAGCTGGAGAGCGGCGTCCCGGAGGAGCGCACGATCGCGATCGAGCCTCGCGACGAGCCCAAGCAAGCCTAGGACGGTCCGACGGTCGCGTCAGGTCGAGGATCGACGCGACGACGCATCAAAGGGGGAGAGTCAGCCCGTCCGCACCCCTGTCTACCTGTGAGCGAGCGATGAGCAAGCAGGCTTCATTGAGCGAGCAGCCGGCGCTGAGCGAGGGGTCCACCAACGGTGGGAGCCCCGCCGGCGGCGCGGAGCGGGCCTGGGTGCGCGACCTCGCCGACGGGCAGGTCGTCGAGGGCGTGTTCGGGGTGCGGGAGCGCGAGCTTCGCCAGCGGCGCAACGGCGGGGAGTGGCTCAGGCTGGTCCTCTGCGATCGCTCCGGGACCGTCGAGGCGGTGGTCTGGGAGGGTGTCGAGGAGTCGTTCGAGGTCGCCGCGCCGGGGTCCGCGGTCCACATCAACGGCCGCTTCGGGGTCCATCCGCAGTACGGCCCAAAGATCACCGTCGAGGCGATCCGCTCCGCGCGCCCCGACGAGTTCGAGCGCCCCGGACCTCGCCGACGGCCCGAGCGTCCCGGTGGAGCGGCTGGAGGCCGAGTTGCAGGAGCTGCTGGAGACGATCCAGAACCCCCAGCTTCGCGAGCTGCTCGATCGCTTCTTCGACCGAGGCTCGCCAATCTGGGCCAGGTTCAGGGAGGCTCCGGCCGCCAAGTACTACCACCAGGCCTATCGCCACGGGCTCCTCGACCACACGGTCTCGGTCGCCCAAGCGGTGAGCGCCGCCGCCTCGGCCTTCTCCGGAGTCGACCGGGACATCGCGGTCACCGGGGCGATGCTTCACGACATCGGCAAGACCATGGCCTACAACGACGATCCGCTGGGGATCGACCTCACCGACGCCGGCCGCCTCCAGGGCGAGATCCCGCTCGGCTACTACCTGGTTCGCCGCGAGATCGAGCGCATCGACGGCTTCGATCCTGAGCTTGCCCAGGCGATCTTCCACATCGTCCTGTCTCATCACGGAGCGCTGGAGAACGGCTCGCCGGTGATCCCCGCCACCCGCGAGGCGACGCTCGTGCACGCGATCGACAACCTGGGCGGCAAGCTCGGCAGCTTCGACCGGATCGAGCGCGCGCTGCCGGACGGCGAGGCCTGGTCGCGGTTCGACCGCGGCATCGACTCGGCCGCCTACTTCAGCTCCCGGGCCGCCTAGCACTCGCCGCCCGCCAATCCCACTACCTCGTTTCGGGATTCATTACCCGGTTCCAGGGTGGCTGCGGGTTGTGCCTTGAATTGCGGGAAGCCGGTTCCTATATTGGATCGCAGTCGGCTGCTGAGGAGGCGTTAGCTGATCGTGAACCCCGTTACGCAGGGCAAGCGGAGGGACGTGCAAGACAAGCGCAGGGTCCAACGGACTTCCGGTGGCCGGGAAGGCCCCGGACGTCGCCAGGCGGCGAGCCTTTCTCGAGCTCGAGGCGCACCGCGAGTCGCTCGCCCAACGGCTGCGGCGCCGAGTGCGCATTGGCAGGCGTTACGAGGACATTTGCCTGGTCAAGATGGTGACCCGCCTCCAGCGCGACTACCTCAGCCAGCCGAGCCCCGGAGCCAAGCCCTCCCCGGACGGCACGGTCGCCGACTACTGGATCGCCGAGTGGGCGAGGCCGTGGGGGCCCACCTTCCTGCTCCAATTCCAGGCGGATCTCAACGTCTTCGACCTGAAGCTGAAGAGCTCGCGCAGGTGGCTGTCCCCCACGGCCCAAAGGCAGGCGGAGGCCCGGGCGGCGAAGCGTTTCGCGTCGATCACGGCAGGAATGGCCGAGCACGCTCAAGGCCGCCGAGTTCGAGCTGCCGAGCTGGGCTTCCAGCAGGCGGCTTTCATCCGACATCCTGGCCCCGGCGCACGGCACGGCGCACCGCGCGCCCGCCGAGCCGCGCCCCGCGCCCCGCCAAGGCGGCACCGCGCGTATGGATTCCGGACGGGCCACACCGAGGTCCGCGGCGCCCGCCCGGAAAAGGCCCCGGCCCAAGAGGGATGGTCCGCTCAATCTCAACCAGGCGAGCCTTGCCGAACTGCGCTCGCTGAACCTCACGACCACCCAGAGCCACCGCCTGCTGGCCTACCGCAAGCGGATTGGCGGCTACGAGTCGGTCGAGCAGCTCGACGACGTCCCCGGCTTCCCGAAGGTCGTCAAGGAACGGCTCAAGCACCAGCTGACCGTCTAGCCGAGCCCCGCAAATTGCGCACAAAGCGCCTTCCTGGCTTGCGTGGCCATCGGGAGCGCGCCTCTATTCTCCCCGTCGTGGCCAAGGACACCGAGAAGCTGATCCGCCAGCTCTCCCTGATCTCGTTCCTGATGGCCAACGGGCGACCCGTCTCGGCGCTGGAGATCAAACGCGAGGTGGAGGGCTACAGCTCCATGAACGAGGACGCCTTCGCGCGCCGTTTCTACGCCGATCGCGCCGAGCTCGACAGCCTCGGCATCTCGCTCCAGGTGGAGAAGCCGGCCGAGGGCTTCTTCGAGGCGGAGCTCTACGCGCTGCCGCCCGAGAACTACTACCTGCCGCCAATCGAGTTCACGGACGGCGAGTTGGCGGCGCTGCGCACGGCGCTCGGACTCCTCGATGGCGAGTTCGCCTATGCCGAGCCGCTTCGCCTGGCCCTCCAGCAGGTCTCCTGGGGGCGTCCCAGCCCCCTCGAGGAGGTCGACTCGACGTCCATCGACGTCAAGCTCGCCCCTTCGGGAGGGGGCCGCGAGCTCTCGCAGCGCCTGGCGAAGATCGAGACCGCGATCTCCCGCCGCAAGACGATCGAGTTCAGCTACTACTCGATGGAGCGCGACCAGGTCTCCGATCGCAAGGTGGACCCCTACCACCTGGTCTTCCGCAACGGTCAGTTCTACTTGATCGGCCATTCGCACGAGCGCGACGACGTGCGGGTCTTTCGCCTCTCACGGATCCGGGCCAAGGTCTCCTACGCGACCAAGGCGGAGCACGACTTCGCGCCGCCCGAGGACTTCGACCGGCGTGACTACGCGTCGCGCGCCGACTGGCAGATGGGCGAGATCGGCGGCACGGGGCGGGTTTTCCTGCGCGAGCGGATCGCCTGGCTCGTGGAGCGCGACTTCGGCGCCTACGGCAAGCTGCGCAAGGCGAACAAGCAGGACGGCGTGCGGGGCCGCGGCGCGATCTACGAGACCGAGTACGCCTCACCCAGCCAGCTCATCTCCTGGGTACTCGGCTGGCGGGAGAACGCGAAGCTGCTCGAGCCGAAGGACCTGGCCGGGGAGGCGGCCGAGAGGCTGGAGCTGCTGCGGAAGCGGCACACAGGCAAGTTCACGGTCGCGAAGACGGTCTCGCGCCCCGAGGTCGGGAGGCCGCGGCCGATGGCGCAGGGCAACGGCAGGCCCCGCTCCGCAAACGGGCGCACGGAGTCGGTGATCCGTCCGGAGCGATTCGCGCGGCTGGTGACGCTTGCCGGCCTGCTGATCGGCGCCGCTCGCCGGCAGGCGCGGCTGTCCGTGGACACGGTTCGAGACGAGTTGAACGTCAGCCTGGAGGAGCTGCGCGAGGACATCGACGTCCTCAACGTCGTCAATTTCGGCGGCGGCACCTACGTCCTCTACGCGGAGATCGACGGGGACGAGATCGAGGTGGACCCCGACACCTACGGCGACAACTTCGCCCGCCCTGCCCGCCTGCTGCCGCTGGAGGCGAAGGCGCTGGTCGCGGCGATCGACCTGTTCGGCGACCACCTGCCGCAGGCCGGCCTGTCCACAGCGCGCCAGAAGATCGTCGGGGCGCTTGGCCACGACCCGTCGCAGGAAGGCCTCGAGATCGCCCCCGGGCGCGACGACTCCGACGTCGTGCGCACCGTCAATGACGCGATCGAGCGTCGCCGGGTCCTCGAGCTCCATTACTACAAGGAGAACGAGGACGAGTTCGTCAAGCGCGAGGTCGAGCCGTACCAACTGGTCAGTGGCCCGGAGGGCTGGTACCTCGGCTGCTACGACCTCGGCAAGTCAGACACCCGGCACTTCCGCCTCGACCGGATGAAGGAGGCGCGGCTCACCAGGCGCTCCTTCGAGCCGCGCCAGGGCACGGATGAGCGGCTCGCCGAGCAGGAGTGGCTCGTCCACGGCGAGGTGGGAAGCGCCGGCGTGGCCCGCGTCTGGGTCTCGCCGGAGCGGGCGCGCTGGCTGCGCGAGGAGCGCACCGTGGTCGAGGAGCTCGCCGACGAGGCCGTGGTGGTCGAGCTTCCCTACGGCTCCCCTGACTGGCTCGTGCGGGAGATCCTCAAGGGCGTCGGCGACTTGGTCGTGCTCGAGCCGGCCGACGCTCGGAAGGCCGTGCTCGCCGCCGTGAGCGGCAAGTAGTCAGCCCCTCCCTGGCGTTTATCGGGAGGGGACCGGGGATAGTGCGCCGCTCAGGCCAGCTCGTCGAGGACGCGGGGCAGTCCGCCGAGGTCGGACAACTCGGCGGCCCGAGGAATGTCGCTCGACTCGCCGAGGCGATTGATCCACACGGCCCTGAGCCCCATCCCCGCGGTCGGCTCGATGTCGTGGAAGAGGCTCGCGGCGACGTGAACGTGATGGCGGCGAGCGGCGCCGGTATCGGCGAAGAAGCGCTCCCAGTGCCCGGGCGCCGGCTTGAACGAGCCGGCCTCGGCGGCGGTGATCAGCGCGTCGAAGGGCACGCCGATCGCCGCCACCGAGGCGGCCAGCAGGTCGGGGTCGGTGTTCGAGAGGATGGCCAGCCTCCAGCCACGCTCCCGCAGCTCGCCGAGCGCCTCCGGCACCTCCGGAAAGGCTGGCCAGGACGGAAGCGATTCGGCGAGGGCGTCGTGGCGGCCTTCGGGCACCTCGAGGCCCTCGATGGCGGAGACCGCCGCCAGGCACCGCGCGAGCACCTCCCGGTAGCTGAGCTCGCCGTGCTCCTGGACGCGGGGCTCCACGAGGTGGTGAAGGCCCAGCAGCCGCTCCGGGTCGGCCTCCGGCCACAGCGAGCCGTAGGCCGTCTCGCAGGCCCCCTTCCCAATCGATCAGGGTCCCGTAGCAGTCGAATGTCGCCCAGCGGATCTGCATCACCCTATATTCGCGGCCATCGACTCACCGACGGGCCACCCGGAGATCGTCAGGATCGTCGCCCCGAATCCGGGGCCGATGACCCTCGACGGCACGAACACCTACGTGGTCGGCTCCAAGCCGGCTTACGTCATCGACCCCGGGCCCGCCGACGAGTCGCATCTGGAGGCCGTGCGCGAGGCGGCCCGGGACCGGGGCGGCATTGCCGGCGTCCTGCTCACCCACTCGCATGCGGATCACTCCGCAGCCGTGCCCATGCTGGGCGCCCCCTTGCTGTTCGGCGAGGTTGGAGCGGGCGACGAGACCTCGCGCGAGCCCGGCGCCGAGCGCGGCGGAGGGTCGCGCGCCGGTCGCGGATCCCGGGACGCGTTGGCCCTTTCGAGGTCCTGCCCACCCCGGGGCACGCGGCCGACCACGTCTGCTTCCTGCTCGGGAGGGTCGGCTTCTGCGGGGATCTCGTGCTCGGACGCGGCTCGAGCTTCGTTCCACCCGGCGGCGGCTCGCTGGCCGCCTACCTCGATTCCCTGGAGCGCCTTCGCGCGGCCGACCTCGAGCTGCTCTACCCGGGACACGGCCCCTTGATCGAGGATCCTGCGGCCAAGATCGACGAGTACCTCGAGCACCGCCTGATGCGCGAGCGCAGGCTGCTGGCCGAGCTGGAGAAGGGAGAGCGATCGCGGGCGCGGCTGCTCGCCCTGGTCTGGGACGACGTGCCGGACGAGTTGCGGCCCGCGGCAGCGGTGGTCATGCAGGCGCACCTCGAGAAGCTCGAGGCGGAGGGCCGGCTGCCGCACGGGCTCCACGACTGAGCGCCGCGTCGCCCCATTAGAGTTGGCTGTCGTGGGCGCCGGCGGACTGGCTAAGCGATTCGGTCTCGCGGGCGCGGCGTTCACCGCGCTCGCCGGGACCACGGCGGCGGGGCTCTGGCACCAGCTATTCCGCAGGCCCCTCCCGAGGGTCCAGGGGCGCCTGCGGCTGGATGGGCTGGAGCAGGCGGTCGAGATCGGACGCGACCGCTGGGGGGTTCCGCACATTCACGCGAAGACCAGGCACGACCTGTGGTTCGGTGAGGGCTTCTGCCACGGGCAGGACCGCCTCTGGCAGCTCGACCTCTATCGCAGGATCGGCTCCGGGCGGCTGGCCGAGATCGCCGGCCGCACCGGCCTTCCGACCGACCGGTTCATGCGAACCCTGGGCCTGCGCCGCGCCGCCGAGCGTGAGGTCGCGGCGCTCCAGCCCGAGCTGCGATCGGCACTCGACGCGTTCTGCGCCGGGGTCAACGCCGCCGCAGCCGACCGCCCACTCCCGGCCGAGTTCCAGCTTCTGCGGATCGGCTTCGAGGCGTTCGTGCCAGCCGATGCGCTCACCCTCGCCAAGCTGCTCTCCTTCGGCCTCTCGACGAACTGGGAGCGCGAGCTGCTGCGAGCCGAGATGACCCGCGAGCTGGGCGCCGAGCTGGCGGCGCGGCTGGACCCGGGGTATCCGCGCGGCAACCCGGTGGTCCTGACCCCGGGGGAGTCGTGGACGGGAGATGGCCTCGGCCTCGCCGAGCAGATCGACCGTGTTCGCGACTCGATTGGCCTCGCGGTCGAGGCCAGCGGATCGAACAACTGGGCCGTCGCCGGGACGCGCTCGGCGACCGGCGGGCCGCTCTTGGCGGGCGATCCCCACCTGCCGCCGAGCATGCCCGGAATCACCTATCAGGTGGGTCTCTATCTCGAGGATCGCTTCTGCCGCGGTGCGGCGCTCCCGGGCATGCCCGGCGTGTTCATGGGCCAGAACAACGACGTGGCCTGGTCGTTCACGAACGTGCTCGCCGACGTCATGGACCTGTTCATCGAGCGGATCGACGGCGACACCTACGAGTTCGAGGGCGAGTCGCGCCCCCTGGAGTTGATCGAGGAGGAGATCGTGGTCAAGCGGCGCCGGGACCCCGAGCGCTGGGTCGTCCGTAAGACCCACCACGGCCCGATCGTCAACGAGGCGCTCCGCGCCGACGATGCCGAGCCGCTGGCCCTGCGCTTCATGGCCCTCGATTTCCCGGGGCTCACGCCGGCCAGCCTGGCGATGCTCGACTTCACCAGCGGCGCCGACCTGGTGGAGACGGTCGGCGAGCACGCGCACCCGGTCTCCAATCTCGTTTGGGCCGACCGGCACGGCTCGATCGGCTACAAGACGATCGGCCGCCTTCCGTTGCGCCGCGGCGGTTGCCCCGACCTCCCCAAGCCCGGCTGGACCGGCGAGCACGAATGGGACGGCTGGGTCCCGTACGAGGAGCTGCCCGAGCTCACCGACCCGGACGCGGGCTTCGTGGTCACGGCCAACAACCAGATCGCCTCGGAGGACTACTCGCACCACATCACCAGCGATTACCTGGACGGCTACCGGGCGCGCCGAATCGAGCAGCTGATCACGGCCCGGGGGGACCACGATCTGGAGAGCTTCGAGGCGATGCAGACGGACATGCTCTCGCTTCCGGGGCTGGAGACCGTCCACCGGCTTGCCCGGCTGCGGCCGCGAGACCAGCGGGAGCTGGCAGCGATCGAGCGGCTGCGCTCCTGGGACGGGCGGATGAGCCCCGAGTCGACCGCTGCCACCATCTACCAGGCGTTCACCTTGCGGCTGGCGCGGGAGGTCACCCGGGCGGCGATCGGGGATCGCGACCTGGCGGAGCGCTGGCTCGACCGGGCCGACAACGGGTTCATCGCCCATGTCACCTCGCCCTGGCGCTGGCAGTCGCACCTGCTCGCCCTCTGGGAAGCGGATGACGAAGACCTGGTGGGCCGGCCCTGGGACGAGTTGGCCCTGGATGCGCTGCGGGGCGCCCTCGACGACCTCGACGGCGAGCTGGGGGAGGATCAGGAGGCCTGGCGCTGGGGGAAGGTCCACCCACTTGTGTTCTCGCACGCCCTCGGCGAGGCGACTCCCCTGTTGGGTTGGATCTTCAACCGCCGGCTCGAGGTCGGCGGCGGTCAGGAGACGGTTGCCCAGGTGGGCTGGGACCCGAACGACCCGTTCAAGGCCATCTGGGCGCCCTGCTGGCGGATCGTCGCCGACCCGGTGCGCCCGGAGCGCTCTCGTTGGCAGGCCTTCACCGGCCAGTCAGGCCATCCCGCGAGCGCGCACTACGACGACCTCCAGGTCGACTGGCTCGAGGGCCGCACTCAGCCGATGGCCGGCGAGGGGCCTTGGCGAGTGTTGATGCTCGAGCCGGGCTGATGAGCCGCCGGGACCAGATCAAGCTCAGCCACGACGAGCAGCGGGAGCTTCTCGAGTCCGAGCGGGTGGTGGTCGTCTCGTCGATCGGTCCGCACGGCTGGCCGCATTCGATGCCGCTCTGGTACGTGCTGCGTGGCGCGGAGATCTGGATCTATACCTATGCGAAGTCGCAGAAGGTCAAGAACCTGGAGCGCGATCCTCGCGCCACGCTCTTGGTTGAGACCGGTCACGAGTACGGCGAGCTGCGCGGCGTCCAGATCGAGGCAGAGGCTGAGATCCATCGCGACCACGAGCGGGTCTTCGAGGTCGGCAAGGAGCTGACCCTTCGCTACAGCGAAGGGGCCTCGCTTGGGGCGGACGCGGCGGAGGCGCTCGAGGCCCAGGCGCGTAAGCGGGTCGCGGTCCGCTTCGAGCCGAGGCGGGTCGCGAGCTGGGACCACCGAAAGCTCGGTGGTGCGTACTAGGTCTCGGTACCAGGGCTGGATTAGGGCGCTGGTGCAACGCCGTTACTGGGCGCCGTCCCTATGCTTGCCGGCGACATGGAGAGCCTGAAGGGCCTGATTCTCTCGGGGGGCGCCGGTACGCGCCTGCGCCCGATTACCCACACCTCGGCGAAGCAGCTCGTTCCGGTCGCCAACAAACCGGTGCTCTTCTACGGCATCGAGGCCCTGGTAGAGGCGGGGATCACCGAGATCGGGATCGTGATCGCGCCCGAGACGGGCGACGAGATCGCCACGGCGGTGGGAGACGGTGCCTCCTTCGGCGCCTCGATCACCTACATCCCCCAGCCCGCGCCGCTGGGGCTGGCCCACGCCGTGCTCACCGCCGAGGACTTTCTTCAGGACGGGTCGTTCGTGATGTACCTCGGCGACAACCTGCTGCGCGACGGGATCACCGGCCTGGTCGAGGCCTTTCGCGCCCACGAGCCCGATGCGCTGATCCTGCTCACCAGGGTTCCGGACCCGGGCAACTTCGGGGTCGCCGAGCTGGATGGCGAGCGCGTCGTTCGCCTCGTCGAGAAGCCCGAGCACCCGCCAAGCGACTTCGCCCTGGTGGGCGTCTACCTGTTCGGCCCGCCGATCTTCGAGGCCGCGAGGGCGATCGAGCCTTCGGGGCGCGGGGAGCTTGAGATCACGGACGCGATCCAGCGGCTGATCGACGGCGGCAAGCAGGTCGAGAGCCGCACGGTGACGGGCTGGTGGAAGGACACCGGACAGCTCGACGACATGCTGGAGGCGAATCGACTGGTGCTTGGAGGACATCCAGCGCCGAATCGACGGCGAGCTGGTGGACTCCAAGGTAGAGGGGCGGGTGGTGGTCGAGGCCGGCGCCAAGCTCGAGCGTGCGGTGGTCCGCGGACCAGCGATCATCGGCGCCGACACCCGGATTACCGACGCCTACGTCGGGCCCTACACGTCGATCGACGCGGGCGTCAGCGTCGCGCGCGTCCGAGGTCGAGCACTCGATCCTGCTCGCCGGGTCAAGCGTCTCCGATCTCGGTTCGCGCATGGAGGCGAGTCTCTTGGGGCGCAACGTCAAGCTCTCGCGCGGTGACGGGCTTCCCAAGACGCTGCGGATGATCGTCGGCGACAACGCGGAGATCAAGATCCCTTGAGGGTCTTGGTCACCGGTGCGGCGGGGATGCTCGGGCAGGATGTGACGGCCGCCTGCCACGCACGCGATCACGAGGTGGTCGCGCTCGCCCACGCCGCCCTGGACATCACCAGCCCGCCCGCAGTGGAGGAGGCCATGTCGAGTTACCGGCCGGACGCGGTCGTGAACTGCGCTGCGTTCACCGACGTCGACGGCGCCGAGGACGACGAGGCCGGGGCAATGCGGATCAACGACGAGGGCGCGGCCCTGCTCGCGGCCGCGGCGGGGAGCGTCGGCGCCAAGGTTGTCTATCCATCGAGCGACTACGTCTTCGACGGCTCCGGGCGGGAGCCGTACGTCGAGTCCGACCTTCCTTCTCCTCTGTCCGCCTACGGCCGCTCCAAGCAGGCAGGGGAGACCTCGGTCGCGGTCGCCAACCCGCGCCACTTCATCGGCCGGTCCTCCTGGCTGTTCGGACTTGCGGGAAAGAACTTCGTCGAGACCATGCTGCGGCTGGGCCGCGAGCAGAGCGAGGTGATGGTCGTGACGGACCAGGTTGGCTGCCCGACCTACACGCACCACCTGGGCGAGGCCATCGCGCTGCTGATCGAGGGCGAGGAGTTCGGGATCCACCACCTGGGCGCGGGAGGGCAGTGCTCGTGGTACGAGTTCGCCCAGGAGATCTTCGACCAGGCCGGGGTCGAGTGCCGGGTGATGTCGGCGACCACGGAGATGCTGGCCCGCAAGGCTCCCCGGCCCGCCTACTCGGTGCTCGGCAGCGAGCGCCCCGACGCGATCGCGCTTCCCCACTGGAGGAAGGGCTTGGCCGCCTACCTCGCCGCGCGAAAGCTCGAGGCCGCCGCGTGAGAATCCTGGTCGCCGGCGGAGCTGGGTTCATCGGCTCGGCCTACGTGCGCCTCCGCCTCGCGGCTCACCCGGGCGACTCCGTTCGGGTGCTGGACAAGCTCACCTACGCGGGGCGGCGCGAGAACCTCGATGGTGTCGAGGCCGACCGCGTCGAGCTGGTCGAGGGCGACATCGCCGACGGCGACGCCGTCGAAGCCGCGATCGAGGGCTGCGACGCGACGGTCAACTTCGCCGCCGAGTCGCACGTGGATCGCTCGATTCACTCGCCGGGGGAGTTCATCCAGACCGACGTGTTCGGCGCCTTCGTGATGCTCGAGGCGGCGCGCCAGGCCGGCATCCGCCACCTCCAGGTGTCAACCGACGAGGTATACGGCTCGATCGAGTCCGGCTCCTTCACCGAGGAATCGCCGCTCCAGCCCTCCTCGCCGTACTCAGCGTCGAAGGCGGGCGGCGACCTGATCGTGGGTGCCTACCGCAACACCTACGGCACCGACGCGCTGATCGTGCGGGGATCGAACAACTACGGCCCCCGCCAACACCCGGAGAAGCTGATCCCGCTCTGCATCCTCAACGCCCTCGCCGGCGACCCGCTGCCGGTCTACGGCGACGGGATGCAGGTGCGCAACTGGATCTATGTCGAGGACTTCTGCGCCGCGATTGACCTGGTTCTGGAGCGTGGCGAGGCGGGCGAGGCCTACAACGTCGGCGGCCCGGACGAGCTGCCGAACATGGAGACCGTGAAGATGATCCTCGAGCTGACGGGGCGTGACGAGTCACTGATCGAGCACGTCTCCGACCGCCCCGGCCACGACCGTCGCTATTCGCTGTCGTCCGACAAGGTTCGCGCCCTCGGCTGGAAGCCCCGGGTCGCCTTCGCAGACGGCCTGCGGCAGTCTGTCGACTGGTACCGCGACAACGAATGGTGGTGGGAGCCCGTGCGCTCCGGCGAGTACCGCGACTACTACCAGCGCCACTACGGCCGCGCCCTCGGCTGATGGCCCGCCGGCTCGAAACGCAGCTCGACGACCTCGTCCTGATCGAGCCCGAGGTCCACGGCGACGAGCGGGGCTTCCTGGTCGAGACCTTCCGCGACGACGGCTGGCGCGAACTGGGCATCGAGGGCGAGTTCGCGCAAGAGAACCACTCGCGCTCCGGACGGGACATCCTGCGCGGGCTCCACTTCCAGACCAAGCCCGGCCAGGCGAAGCTCGTTCGCTGCCTCCGGGGAGCGATCTGGGACGTCGCCGTGGACCTGCGTCGGGACTCGCCGACCTACCGCCGCTGGGAGGGCTACGAGCTCGATGACGAACTCCACCGCCAGCTATTCGTGCCGGTCGGCTTCGCGCACGGATTCTGCGTGCTCAGCGAGGTGGCCGACGTCGCCTACAAGTTGACCAGCCACTACGACCCCGCCACCGAGGCGGGGATCGCCTGGGACGACCCCGATATCGGCGTGGAGTGGCCGATCTCCGGCCCGAGCCTCTCCGAGCGCGACCGGACCGCCCCTCGCTTGGCCGAGATCGCCGACTCGCTGCCCTGGTAGCCCCACGCTTTTGGGGGATGGCGCGGAGTGATGCTCTAGAAGCACTCGAAGCCGCCGGGCAGCGGGAGTAGGTGGCTCAACCTCTGCCGATCCCTAAGATCGGACGGTTGAGCCCGGTGCGATCCGAGACTGCAAAATCCACTCCGCTGAGCGCGTTCAGCGACCCAGTGAGGCGCTGGTTCGAGGCCTCGTTCGCCGAGCCCACGCCTGCCCAGGCGATGGGATGGCCGCCGATTGCCGCCGGGGCCAACACGCTGATCTGCGCGCCCACCGGGTCGGGTAAGACGCTCGCCGCCTTCCTGTGGGGAATCGACCGCCTGTCCCGGCGGGGCCAAGCGGACCCCGGCGCCCCCGCAGAGTCCGAGCCTCCGGCTCGGACCACCGGTCGCCTTCGGCTCCCTGCGACAAGCGCCGGGCCTTGGTTCCGGCGTCCGGATCGTCTACGTGTCGCCGCTCAAGGCCCTCTCCTACGACATCGAGCGCAACCTGCGCGCGCCGCTGAAGGGAGTGAGGCAGAGATCACGGTGGGCCTGCGGACGGGCGACACCCCGCAGCGCGAGCGCCAGGCGATGCGTCGCAAGCCGCCCGACATCCTGGTCACGACCCCGGAGTCCCTCTACCTGATCATGACCTCGGGAGCCCGGGAGATCCTCACGGGCGCGGAGGCGGTGATCGTCGACGAGATCCACGCAGTCGCGCAGTCGAAGCGGGGTGCGCACCTGGCGCTCACCCTGGAGCGGCTCTCGCACCTGGTGACCTCGAACGGCGGCGCGGACGTTCAACGGATTGGCCTCTCGGCTACCCAGCGGCCGCTGGAGCGGATCGCTCGCTTCCTGGTCGGGCCACGGCGCGAATGCGAGATCGCCGACGCCGGCAAGCAGAAGGAGCTCGACCTGGAGATCCGGGTGCCGGTGGAAGACATGACAGAGCCGGATGCCTCGATCGAGAAACGCCGCGACGGCGGGGACTCCGGCGTCAGCCCGCCGGACTCCGTTTTTGATGGTGACTCCAATAGTCGCTCCATCTGGCCGGCGATCTATCCGGAGCTCTTGAAGCTGGTCCGCGAGCACACCTCGACGATCATCTTCGTCAACAACCGCCGCGGCGCCGAGCGCCTCGCCAAGCGCCTCAACGAGCTGGCCAACGAGGAGGAGTGGCAGGAGCTCCCGGCGACGGAGCAGGCCGGGGCCAGCGACGCAGTCCCGGCGCAGGCCTCCGCCGGAGTTGTGGAAATAGCCAGAGCCCACCACGGCTCGCTGGCCCACGAGGAGCGGCAGGTGGTCGAGGAGCTGCTCAAGTCGGGGCAGCTCCCCTGCCTGGTGGCCACCTCGTCGCTGGAGCTCGGGATCGACATGGGGGCTGTCGATCTGGTGATCCAGGTGGAGTCGCCGAAGTCCGTGACCCGCGGCCTGCAGCGGATCGGGCGGGCCGGCCACACCCTCGACGAGGTCTCCGTGGGGCGCATCTTCCCGAAGTTCCGCGCCGACCTGCTCGAGTGCGCGGTGGTCGTCCGGCGGATGCGCGAGGGGTTGATCGAGGAGACGGTGATCCCCCGCAACCCGCTCGACGTGTTGGCTCAGCACCTCGTCTCGATGTGCGCCGACGAGGAGTGGCCGGTCGACGACGTGGAGCGCTTGGTCACCGCCGCCGAGCCCTTCTCCGAGCTCTCCCGCGAGCAGCTCGAGAACGTCCTCGACATGCTCGACGGGCGCTACCCGTCCGACCGCTTCGCCGAGCTGCGCCCGCGGCTGGTCTGGGACCGCGCGGCCGGGATCATGCGCGGCCGGCCGGGGGCGAGGCAGCTCGCGGTCACCAACGCCGGCACGATTCCCGACCGCGGCCTGTACGGCGTCCACCTGCCGGACGGCCGCCGGGTCGGAGAGCTCGACGAGGAGATGGTGTACGAGGCCCGCCCCGGCCAGACCTTCCTGCTGGGCGCGACCACCTGGAGGATCGAGGAGATCACGCGGGACCGGGTGATCGTCACTCCCGCCCCGGGGGTCCCGGGCGCGGTGCCGTTTTGGAAGGGCGACGGCGTCGGCCGGCCGGCGGAGCTGGGAAAGGCCATCGGCGCCTTCGCCCGCGAGGCCGTGAGCGCGGACCCGAAGGACCTGGCGGCCGAATACGACCTCGACCGCCGTGCGGCCGAGAACCTGATCGCCTACCTGCGCGAGCAGCAGGCGGCGACCCGCGTGGTCCCGTCTGACGAGACGGTTGTCGTGGAGCGCTTTCGGGACGAGATCGGCGACTGGCGCCTGTGCGTGCTCTCGCCCTGGGGCGGACGGGTCCACGCCGCCTGGGGCCTGGCTCTGTCGGCCCGGATCCGCGACGAGCAGGAGCTGGAGGCCGACGCGATCTGGTCCGACGACGGCATCGTCATCCACCTCCCCGATGCCGACGAGGCCCCGCCGGCCGAGCTCGTCATGCTGGAAGCCGACGAGGTGGAGGACCTGGTCGTCCGCGAGCTGG
This sequence comes from uncultured Actinomycetes bacterium, assembly GCA_963740145.1. Lineage (GTDB taxonomy): Bacteria > Actinomycetota > Thermoleophilia > Solirubrobacterales > 70-9 > AC-56. The sequence goes on along the minus strand of CAVUDI010000005.1, from coordinate 142,960 downwards.
GAGGCTCGGCGCTGTTCGGCGCCCGGTTCCGCGAGAACGCCGCCCGGGCGCTGCTGATCCCGCGTGCCTATCCGGGAAAGCGCACGCCGCTTTGGCAGCAGCGGCTGAAGGCGCAGAGCCTGCTCGAGGTGGCGAAGGACTTCCCGCGGTTCCCCATCGTGCTCGAGACCTACCGCGAGTGCCTCCGCGACGTATTCGACCTGCCGAGCCTGGAGTCGCTGCTGAGGGACCTGTCCACTCGGCGGATCTCCCTGGTCGAGGTCGAGACGCCGACCGCCTCTCCATTCGCCTCCTCGCTCCTGTTCGACTACGTCGCCACCTACATGTACGAGGGCGACACGCCGAACGCCGAGCGGCGAGCCGCGGCGCTCTCGCTTGACCGTGAGCTGCTGCGGGAGCTGCTGGGCCAGGAGGAGCTGCGCGAGCTGATCGATCCGGAGGCGCTGGCCGAGGTCGAGGACTCGCTTCAGCACCGCGCCGAGCTCGCCCGAGCCAAGGATCGCGACGCTCTCCAGCAGATCCTGCGTCGGCTCGGCGACCTGACCCTGGCCGAGTGCGAGCAGCGGGTGGTCGATGGATATTCGGCCGACTCGATGCTGGAGAAGCTCGAGCGCGAGCGCCGCGCCGTTCGCGTCCGGGTGGCCGGCGAGGAGCGCTGGGTCGCGGCCGAGGAAGCGGCGCTCTACCGCGACGCGCTCGGCGTGCCGCCACCGGCCGGGCTCCCCGAGACGTTCCTCGCCGAGGTGCCGGACGCGATGGTGGCCTTGGTTCGCCGCTATGCGCGCACCCACGGACCGTTCCCCACCGGACAGCTCGCCCGTCGCTACAGCACCGACCCGTCGGCGGCGCTGCGCGAGTTGGAGCGGGCCGGCGAGCTGGTCCGCGGAGAGCTGCTCCCCGGCGGGAGCGAGCGCGAGTGGTGCGATCCAGAGGTGCTGCGCCGCCTGAGGCGGGCGAGCCTCGCCCACCTGCGCGCCGAGGCGGAGGCCGTCGACCCGCGCGAGTTGGCACGCTTTGAGGTCAGCTGGCAGAACGTCGATGCCCGCCGCGCGGCGGGCGCCGGACCCGACCGGCTGCGGGAGGTCCTGGTGCCGCTCCAGGGCGTGGCGCTGACGCCGGAGGTCTGGGAGCGGGACGTGCTTCCCCGGCGGCTTGGCGCCTACAGTCCAGCGTGGCTCGACGAGCTCTGCACCAGCGGTGAGCTGGTCTGGATCGGCGCCGGCGCGCTTGGGCGAAGCGGCGGCAAGGCCGCCCTGTACTTTCGCGAGGACGTGCGGCTCGCCGGCCCGCCGCCCGCCAATCTGAAGCTCGAGCCTGCGGCCGGCGACGCGCACGACGCGATCCGCGAGTTGCTCGCGCTGCGTCCCTGCTTCTGGCTCGACCTGGTGAGCGAGCTCGATCTCGCCGCCGAGGAGCTGCACACCGCCCTCTGGGACCTCGCCTGGGGCGGCGAGGTGACCAACGACGCCTTCGCGCCGCTGCGCGCGCCCCGGCTGCGCAGCCTCCAGCGCCAGCGGCAGCACCGCGGCAGGCGCTTCGCAGCCCGCCGCGCCGCCGCCGGCCAGGCCGTGCAGGGCCGTTGGTCGCTGACCGCGCCGCTGTTCGAGAACGCCCCGTCCGCGGGTCCCCGGCTGCGGGCCCAGGCGGAGTTGATGCTGGAGCGCTACGGGATCGTGACCCGGGAGACCGTGCTGGCCGAGGGAGTCCCGGGTGGCTTCGCGAGCCTCTATGGCGAGATGTCCAACCTGGAGATGCTGGGCACCGCCCGCCGCGGCTATTTCGTCGAGGGCCTCGGCGGAGCCCAGTTCGCGCTTCCCGGCGCCGTCGAACGGCTTCGCTCGCTGCCAACTGCCGACGGGCGTTACCTGATGCTTGCCGCCACCGACCCTGCGAATCCCTACGGCGCCGGCGTGGCGTGGCCGAAGCGCGACCGCGGTGGGCCCGGGGGCCGGCGGCCGAGCCGGACGCCGGGAGCCTACGTGCTGCTCCGTGACGGCGAGCCACTGTTGTTCGTCGAGCGCGGCGGCCGCGGGATCCTGCGACTTCGCGAGCTCGAGGACGAGCCGCTCGTGGAGGCGATCGGGGAGCTGGCCCGCGCCGCCCGCGAGGGGCTCTTGCCCCGGTTGGCGATCGAGCGCCTGGACGGCGAGCCGGTGATCGGCTCGCGGCTGGAGGAGATGTTGATCGCGGCGGGCTTCTCCCGGCAGCCGCGCCGGCTGGTTGCCTCCGCTTAGGTGCTGATGCGGTACTTCAGGTGAGCGACGCCGGGCGCCTCGACGGCCCTGACCTGCTCCAGCCTGAGGTCAGGGCCGACGCCCTCGAATAGCCGGGCGCCGCCGCCGAGCACGAGCGGGACAACGTGCAGCTGGAGCTCGTCGACGAGGCCAGCCGCCAGATGCTGGTTGATCACGTTGGCGCCCCCGCCGATCGTGACGTCCTTGCCGCCTGCCGCCGTCCGGGCCTGCTCCAGGGCCGACTCGATGCCGGCGGTGACGAAGGTGAAGGTCGTGTCCGAGAGCGTCAGCGGGTCGCGCTCGTGGTGGGTGAGCACGAAGACCGGCATGTGGAATGGGGGGTCTTCTCCCCACCATCCGGTCCAGGGATCGTCCGCCCACGGGCCCGGCCCGCCACCGAACTTCCCCCGGCCCATGATCTCGGCACCGACGTTGGCCAGCTCCTCCTCGACCACCGGGGTGCTCGCGTTCACCTCTCCGCCGTCCATCCCGTGGGGCTCACGCCACGCTCTTAGGCCGACGAGCCAGTCGTGCAGGGCGCCGCCGCCCTCGCCGAGCGGATTCTCCTCGCTCTGGTTCGGCCCGGCCACGTAGCCGTCCGCCGAAACTGTGATCTGGGCTCTCACCTTGCTCATGTGCCTGTGCCTCCTGAGTTCTCGTGCTTCAGCTTGCGCCAGCCGCCAGCCCTATTGTTCGCGATGATCTGCGTGAGTATCGCGGTGAGGGCGGGCGCGTTGATGGTTTCGCCCTCGCGGACGGCGAGCGTGCGGGCGGTCGTGTTCTCGTGGCCGCCGGTGATGATTCCCTCCGGGTCGGGGACGATGGCGCCGTCGTAGAGGAACACGTTGACGTGGTCCTTCGCCGCCAGCAGCGCGCAGATGTTGCCCTCCAGGACGAAGTACGGACGGTCGGTGTACTTGATCGTTTCGGTCACCTCTCCATCAGCGGCATGGACTAGGTCGCGGATTTCGTGGCAGATGGCCTGCTGCCATTCCGGCAGGGCATCGATGTACGCGTCGACCCGTGGATCTTGGGTGTATGCCATGGCTACTGCTCTGGGATCGCGGACATGTATCAATCGGAATCTGCCCACCTATGACCGGCAGTCCCGGGAAAACTCATCGTTCCGCTGCGAACGATTTCTCCCGGGCCTAAACAGCGGATAGGGTGCGCCGACCTGTCAACGGCTCGAAGGGAGCACCAATGCCCGAGCGCGACGGATACATCCCCGGCGTCCCCTGCTGGGTGGACACGAGCCAGCCCGACCCGGAGGCCGCGGTCGACTTCTACAGGGACCTCTTCGGCTGGGAGTTCGAGGACGTGATGCCGCCGGGGTCGGAGGGCAAGTACTTCATCGCCCGGCTGCGGGGCGGCGACGTGGCCGCGGTCGGGTCCATTCCCGAGGCCGCCCCCCCGATGGCGATGTGGAACACCTATATTTGGGTCGAGAGCGCCGACGAGACCGCGTCCAAGGTGCGCGATGCCGGCGGGGGCGTCGTGATGGAGCCGTTCGACGTCATGGACGCCGGCCGGATGGCGGTCTTCAGTGATCCCGAAGGCGCCGTGTTCTGCGTCTGGCAGGCGAACCAGCACAAGGGCGCGAGGATCGTGAACGAGCACGGCTCGTTGAACTTCAACGGCCTCAACACCCGCGACCTCGAGGGAGCGAAGTCGTTCTACGGCTCGGTGTTCGGCTGGAGGACGCTGGGCCTGCCAGGGGGCGCCCAGATGTGGACGCTGGCCGGATACGGCGACCACCTCGAGAGCATCCACCCGGGCGTCCGCAAGCAGGTGGAAGAGGTGGGCGGCCCGAAGGGCTTCGAGGACGTCGTCGCCGCCATCAATCCGATCCCGGACGACCAGCCCGACACGCCGGCGCACTGGAGCGTGACCTTCGGTGTCGACGACGCCGACGCCACGGCGGCCAAGGCCGCCGAGCTCGGCGGCACGGTGGTCGTCCCGCCCTTCGACGCTCCGTGGGTCCGGATGACGATCATCAATGACCCGCAGGGCGCGATGTTCATCGCCAGCAAGTTCGTACCCGAGAACAAGGAGCTCGGCGCCTAGGCGGGCGCCGGGGCCGGCGCCGCTAGCCCCTTCGGCGGGAGCTGAGCCGTTGCGTTTCAGTCCTCCCCGACTCGGGGGCGGTAGGTGCCGAACGCCCACAGGTTCCCTTCGGGGTCGCGGACGGTGAAGTCGCGCGAGCCGTAGTCGGTGTCGGTTATCTCCAACGCAATGTCGCCGCCGGCCTCGCGGACGCGCTCATACAAGGAGTCGACCTCGTCGATGGCGCAGTAGACGAGACGACCGCCCGCCGGCAGGCTGCGGAACGGTTCGCGGCCAACTCCCGCGGTGCTCAGCATCACGATCGCGCCTCGGAAGACAAGCTCGGCGTGGACAACGTTGCCGTCGTCGTCGCGGTGGTCCTCGCGACGCTCACAGCCCAGCACCTGCTCGAGCCACTTCATTCCCGCGTCGGCGTCGCGGTAGAGGAGTCCGGGATAGAAGGTCGGGGTCGAGACCTGGGTGGCCATCAATGCCCTCCATTCGTCGTTGACCCTGCCCAGACTACGCGTGCGGAGGGCCCAGCTCGACCCCGGAGCGGGGATAATCGCCTCGTGCGTGAGGAAGCATGACCGCCGGCGATCCTGTCGAGCTTCTGGCGCGCGTTTCGCTGTTCTCGAGGCTCTCGCGAGCGGAGCTGGAGCGGATCTCCCGCGTCGCAATTCCCCGTTCCTTCCCTGCGGGGGTGCGCGTCTTCCACGAGGGCGACCGAAGTGACGCCTGCTACCTGGTTCGCTCGGGTGACCTGCGGGTAACCCGCGAGCACTCCGACGGGCGAGCGATCGCGCTCGCGACGCTGGGGCCGGGAGACATCTTCGGAGAGCTCGCGATGCTCGACGGCCAGGCCCGCTCGGCCAGCGTGGAGACCCTGTCCGACTCCGAGCTGCTTGCCCTTCCGGCCGCCGACTTCCGGCGCCTGCTCGCCGAGCACTCGCAGATCTCGGTGAAGCTGATCGCCGCGCTGACGCGGCGCTTGCGCGAGACCAACGAGCGCGTCTCGCGGCAGTCGTTCCAGACCGTGCCCAGCCGGGTCGCGGGCGTGCTCACGCAGTTGATCGCCGAGGAGGCGGCACCCGAGGGGCGGAGCGGCGTGACGATCCGCATGACGCAGGCCGACTTGGCCCAGCTTGCGGGCACCTCGCGCGAGAGCGTCAGCCGCTTCCTGGCGACGCTGGAGCGCGCGGGGGTGGTTCGCGTCGGGCGCGGGCGCGTCACCGTGGTCGACCCTCGCCGGCTCCGCGCCTACATCTTTTGATGAGGAGGACCCCAGACGCGGCCGAGTTCGCCGCGCAGCGCGCCCAGATGGTCGAGTGGCAGCTTCGCCGGCGTGGGATCGGCGACCAGCGCGCGCTGGAGGCGATGGCGACCATCCCGCGCGAGCTGTTCGTCCCGGAGCGCTACCGGCGGCGCGCCTATGCGGACTCCGCCTTGCCGATCGGCCACGGCCAGACGATCTCTCAGCCCTGGATCGTGGCGGCGATCTGCGAGGCGCTGGCGCTGGAGGGCTCAGAGCGGGTGCTGGAGATCGGGACGGGCTCCGGCTACTCGGCCGCCGTGCTGGCGATGCTCGCCGATGAGGTGATCACGGTCGAGCGGGTGGAGGAGCTGGCGAAGTGTGCCCGCCAGCTGCTCGCGGAGATTGGCGTCACCAAGGTCGAGGTGGTGGTCCGGGACGGCAGCGCGGGCCTTCCGGACCGCGCCCCCTACGAGGCGATCGCCGTGCACGCCACTGCCCCCTCGCCGCCGCCCACCCTGATCGACCAGCTCGCCCTCGGCGGTCGCCTGGTGATCCCGATCGCCACGGACGCCGCCGACCTGCTGACCGTCTTCCGCCGGCTCGAGGAGCAGGTCGACCCGCAGACCGGCGGCGGGCTCGAGCGGAGGGTGATCGGCCCCTGCCGTTTCGTGCCCCTGATCGGCAGCGAAGGCTATCCCGAATAGTTGGGCTGCCTCGAATCCCGTTAGGCTGGGATTCGCCATGACGGGCGGCCCTTTCGCGCTCAACTTCTTCTCGCCCGCTTTCATCGACCAGCTCAAACGGGGGCGAAAGACGGCCACGATCCGGCTCGGCGACAAGTCGCGCAAGTACCAGCGGGGCCAGATCGTCTGGATCACGGTCGGCTATCAGCACCACCCCCGCGAGAAGATCTTCACCGCGGTGATCGACGACGTCGAGGTGAAGCGCCTCGGCGACCTCTCCCCACGCGATATCGAGCACGACAACCCCGAGTTCCGCCGTCTCGACGAGACGGTCAGCTTTCTGCGCCAGATCTACGGGCAGGACATCACCCACGACGAGACCGTGACCGTGATCCGCTTCTCGCGGGTGGTGGAGTCGGTCGCGCCACAGTTCGGCAACGGCGAGCCCCCCTCCCCGAACTAGGACGATGCCGGAGTACAGCTTTCTGACGACCTGGTGCCTCGAGGCGCCGCGAGAGCGGGTCTGGGAGGCGATCTGGGAATCGGATCGCTGGCCGCAGTGGTGGCGTGGCGTGGTCGCCTCCGAGCGGCTGGTCGAAGGCGACGAGATCGGCGTTGGCCAGGTCGGGCGCTACACCTGGCGCTCGCGGCTTCCCTACGCGCTCGACTTCGAGATGACGACCACGCGGGTCTCCAGGCCGCTACCTGCTCGAGGGCGAGGCGAAGGGGGAGCTGGCCGGAGTGGGCCGCTGGCGCCTGTTCGAGGAGGACGGCGCCGGCGGTGACGCCCCGGTGACGGCCGTCGTCTACGAATGGAACGTCCAGACGACCAAGCCCTGGATGAACCTGCTGTCGCCGATCGCCCGCCCGGTCTTCGAATGGAACCACGACTGGGTGATGCGAAACGGCGGCGAGGGCCTCGCCAGGCTGCTCGGCTGCCGCCTGCTGGCCGCCGACTGACCCTGCGTTGATCTGAGTCGCGCCGACTCAGATCGTTTGACAAGCTCAGGCAGGGAGCTACACTGAGGGTGCGACTTGGCACTCTCCTGTGTAGAGTGCCAGGTGAAAGCACTTCTTACGGCTTGAACCCACTGGCAGACGGAGGTAACAGACGAATGAAGCTAAAGCCCCTTGGCGACCGGCTGATCGTCCAGGCGATCGAGGAGGAGGAGACGACCGCGAGCGGCCTCCTGCTCCCCGACACCGCCAAGGAGAAGCCCCAGAAGGGCAAGGTGATCGCGGTTGGCGACGGCCCGGTCGAGGACGGCGAGCGCCGCCCGCTCGACGTGAGCGAGGGCGACGAGGTCCTGTACAGCAAGTACGGCGGCACCGAGATCAAGGTGGACGGCGACGACCTGCTCGTTCTGCGCGAGTCGGACGTCCTGGCCAAGGTCGTCTAACCCCGAAACGACTTAGAACAAGGAGGAACGAAGACACATGGCTCACAAGGAGCTCAAGTACGACGTCGAGGCGCGGACCGCGCTTCAGGACGGCGTTGACGCCGTCGCGAACGCGGTCAAGGTGACCCTCGGCCCGAAGGGGCGCTACGTGGTGCTCGACAAGAAGTTCGGCGCCCCGACGATCACCAACGACGGCGTCACGATCGCGCGCGAGATCGAGATCGAGGACGTGTTCGAGAACCAGGGCGCGCAGCTGGTGCGCGAGGTCGCCACGGCGACCAACGACGTGGCCGGCGACGGCACCACCACGGCCACGCTGCTGGCCCAGACGATGGTGCGCTCGGGCCTCAGGAACGTCGCCGCCGGCGCCAATCCGCTGGCGCTGCGGCGCGGGATCGAGAAGGCCGTCGACCAGGTGGTCGACAACCTGCGCGACACCCAGTCGCGGGAGATCGCCGGCAAGGACCAGATCGCGCGCGTGGCGGCGATCTCGGCCGCCGACGACGAGATCGGCAACGTGATCGCGGACGCGATCGAGAAGGTCGGCAAGGACGGCGTCGTCAACGTCGAGGAGGGCCAGACCTTCGGCATGGAGCTGGAGTTCACCGAGGGGATGCAGTTCGACAAGGGCTACATCTCCCCGTACATGATCACCGACCAGGACCGCATGGAGGCGGTGCTCGAGGAGCCGTACATCCTGATCGCGAACCAGAAGATCGGCTCCGTGCGCGACCTGCTGCCGCTGCTCGAGCAGGTGATGCAGAGCGGCAAGCCGCTGGTCGTGATCGGCCGAGGACGTCGAGGGCGAGTCGCTGGCGACCCTGGTCGTCAACAAGCTCCGCGGCACGTTCACCGGCGTCGCCGTGAAGGCGCCCGGGTTCGGCGATCGCCGCAAGCGCATGCTCGAGGACATCGCGATCCTCACCGGCGGCGAGGTGATCACCGAGGAGATGGGCCTGAAGCTCGAGAACACGCAGGTCTCGCAGCTCGGCCGGGCCCGCCGCGTGGTGGTCAACAAGGACACGACCACGATCATCGACGGCGCCGGCGAGAAGGCGCAGATCGAGGGCCGGATCAACCAGATCCGCTCCGAGATCGAGACCACCGACTCGGACTTCGACCGCGAGAAGCTCCAGGAGCGGCTGGCGAAGCTCGCCGGCGGCGTCGCCGTGGTCAAGGTCGGCGCTGCCACCGAGACCGAGATGAAGGAGAAGAAGCACCGCGTCGAGGACGCGCTGCAGGCCACCCGGGCGGCGCTCGAGGAGGGCATCGTTCCCGGGTGGCGGCGTGGCGCTGCTGAACGCCCAGGACGCGATCGACACCGCGGAGCTGGCCGACGGCGACGAGAGCACCGGGGCGGAGATCATTCGCCGGGCGCTCGAGGAGCCGCTGCGCCAGATCGCCGACAACTCCGGCTTCGAGGGCTCGGTCGTGATCGACAAGGTCCGCGGCATGAAGCCGGGCGAGGGCCTGAACGCGGAGTCGGGCGACTACGGCGACCTGATCAAGGACGGCGTCATCGACCCGACCATGGTCACCCGGTCGGCGCTTCAGAACGCGGCGTCGATCGCCAAGAACATCCTCACCACCGAGGCGATCGTGGCCGAGCCGCCCGAGAAGGACGGCGGCGGCCCGCCGGCGCCGGCATGCCCGACATGGGCGGGATGATGTAGCGCAGTACACCTCCATCGGTAAGCGCCGGGAGCTGCGCTTACCCAGGGATGTGCTCCGAAGGGCCCGGCTGCGCCGGGCCCTTCGCTTTCCGCAGGCTGCCTACGAGCGCGCGCCGCTCGAGGACATCGCGCACCGGCAACGGCTCGACGCCGAGACTCTCGGCGTCGGCCGTGCCGCGCGCGGTCGTCATCGGCACCTCCATCAGCTCCGCCTCCTCCCAGGTCGGCGAAGACCGCGTCGCCGAACACCCGGCGCAGCGAGACCAGGCTCAGGTGCACGAGGCCGAGCGGCACGTGCACGAGTGGCCGCTCCCGCCCCGCCGCGCGGGCCACCGTGAGGGCGATCTCGTCGTAGGTGAGGACCTCAGGGCCGGCGAGCTCGTAGCGGGCGTGCGGCTCGTCGCGCTCGAGCGCCGACGATCACGCAGCGCGCCACGTCGGCCGCCCAGATCGGCTGGTAGGCGCGATCGCCCCGAGCCGGAGATCGGGATCACCGGGAGCAGCGCCAGCCGCTTCAGCAGCCGCACCCAGCGGTCGCCGGGGTCATAGACGATCGAGGGCGCGAAGATCGCCGTCTTGAGCGGCGAGGCCGCCACGGCCTCCTCGGCCAGCGCCTTCGCCCGGAAGAAGCGGGTGCGCTGGAGCTCGCTCGCACCCAGCGCGGAGAAGAACACGAAGCGCTCCACCCCGGCTCGCTCGGCCGCCCGCAAGAGGCGCGCGGTGGCCAGCCCGTTCAGCTCCTCGACCCGTGCGTGGGGCTCGTCGCGGATCGCCGCGGCGAGGTGGATCACCGTGTGCGCTCCCGCGCAGCGCCTGACGCTGCAGATGGCGGTCGCCGAGGCGGGCCAGGTCCCCGAGCGCGATCTGCACCTCGACCCGGTGGCGGCCGAGGCCGCGCGGGTCGCGGACCAGCGCCCGCACGTCGTGACCGGCCTCCAGCAGGAGCGGGAGCAGCGCCCTGCCGACGGTTCCGCTCGCCCCGGTTAGCAGGATCATCGGCGCTGGACTCTATCCACGCACCGGCGCTTGCCAAGTGGGGCTCTCACTAGAATGCCGAGCCTTGGCCTACGTGATCGCCGAGCCCTGCATCGGGACCAAGGACAACTCGTGCGTCGAGGTCTGTCCGGTCGACTGCATCCATCCGACGCCCGACGAGCCCGACTACGAGGGCGTCGAGCAGCTCTACATCGATCCCGACGAGTGCATCGACTGCGACGCCTGCGTCGAGGCCTGCCCGGTGGACGCCTGCTTCGCCGAGGATCAGCTCCCCGACGAGTGGACCAAGTACATCGAGATCAACTCCGGGTACTACTCGAAGTAAGCACGGGCTAGCGACGAAGTCGCGGTAGCGGCGTGAGGGCCCTGCCGGGTCAGGCCGGCGCCCTTGCCCGCCGAAAACGTCGGCGAAGCCGCGGCTTTCGGCGGAGTGATTACTGGACGACGGGGAGCTCGGTGCCGCTGACGGGCGCCTGAGCGGCGACGGCGGCGGGTGGCGCCTGCATCACCGGCAGCTCCTGGGGCGTGGCGGCGACGATCCCCCGCGCCGCGTCCCGGATCGCCTGGGCAGCCGGGGCGTCCGGGTGCTCGAGCGCCAGCGGCGCTCCGGAGTCGGCGTGCTCGCGCAGCTCCTCCGACAGGGGCACCTTGCCGATCAGGGGCACGTCGAGCTCGTCGGCCAGGAGCTGGCCGCCGCCCTCGCCGAAGATCGCGAAGCGCTGGCCGTCGGGCGCCGTGAAGCCGGACATGTTCTCGATCACGCCGAGCAGCTCGAGGTCGACCTTGCCCGCCATCTCGGCGGCGCGGCGGGCCACCGTCTGGGCCGCCGGCTGGGGCGTGGTGACGATCAACACCTTCGCCTGGGGCAGGAGCTGCGCCAGGGTCATCGAGACGTCGCCGGTGCCGGGCGGAAGGTCGAGCAGCAGGTAGTCGAGCTCCCCCCAGTCGACGTCCTCGAGGAACTGCTGGATCGCCTTGTGGAGCATCGGACCCGCGCCAGACGACGGCCGCGTTCTCCTCGAGGAAGAAGCCGATCGACATCACCTTGATGCCGGCCGGGCCGCTCAGGGGGACGATCTTTCGCTCCGCGTTGACCTCGGGCTTCCGGTTGACGCCCAGCATGCGGGGGATCGAGTAGCCGTAGACGTCGCAGTCCAGGGCTCCGCTGGCCTGGCCCTCCGCCTGCAGGGCGGCGGCCAGGTTGGCGGTCATGGTCGACTTGCCGACGCCTCCCTTGCCGGAGGCGACGCAGACGATGTTCTTCACCTGGGCCAGCGCGCCCTCGGGGAGGCGCTGGCGGCCCAGCGTCTGCTGAAGCCGGCCCTTCTCCTCGTTTGAGAGCACGTCGAAGTCGACCGCCACCCCCGAGACACCCTCGAGCCGGCCGACCTGCTCGGCCACCGCCTGCTGGAAGTGGGAGCGGATCGGGCACCCGGGCGTGGTCAGCGAGACCACGACCTCTACCCGGCCCTGATCGCCGATCTCGATCGAGCGGACCATCCCCAGCTCGACGATCGACCTCCGAAGCTCCGGGTCGATCACGGCCGTGAGCGCTTGTGTGACCTGTTCCTTTGTTGGCACTGCCATCCGCCCTGATTGTCGCAGGGTGGCTCGGGCGACCAGGATCGGGCGAGAAGCCCCGCGTAGCGGATACCGCAGCCCCGCGCTAAACGTAGATCGACCGGCCCGAAGGCCGGTCGATCTGGGGGAGGAGAGGTTGCTGTGCTGCCCGCCAGGTAAAGGGGCCTGGCCCCTGCGGCACCGCGATGCGGCGCCTCCCCCGTGGGCAGCTCCCTCCGGGCTCGCCACCTCTCGAGGCGGCCCGGGCTAAGCGTCTAGACCAGCGTGGAGACGCGCTCTGAAACGGTGGTCTGGGCGCGCTTCAGGCCGTCCTCGGCCTTGGCGCGGTTCTGCTTCACCGTCGTCTCGACCTTGCGGCGCCGCTGCTTGAGCTCGCGCTCGACCCGGTTGCGAGTCTGACGCACGCGTGTCCTGGTCTTGCGACGAGCGCCGGCGCCCCGCCGCTCGAACCTGTTCAGCTCGCGCTCGACCCGCGTGCGGATGCTCTTCAGCTCCCGCTCGGCGGTCTGGCGCGCGGTGAACGGCTCGACGATCTCGTTGACCCGGTCGGCGAACGTCAGCGCCACGCCCGACGGGAACGTCGACGGACCGCTCGGCGGTCTGGCGCGCGTAAGCGGCGCTGCCGTTGCGAGCCTTCGTCAGGCCCTCGCGGACCTTCGCGCTGTCACTGCGACTCCCGCTGCGGCTGGTCGCTGGTGGTGCTACTGCGGCTGGTGGTGCTGGTGCTGCTGGTCCTGGCCTGGGTGTTGCCGTTGGCTGACATTGGCTCTTTGAAGCCCCTCTCGGTGGGTCGTTTGGTCTCGGATGATCTCCTTATTTCTAAGGTTGTTCGAGTCTAGCAACACGAACACGTGTTTGTACTCCCGGCCACTCTCCCCCGTTACAGCGTCCGGGCGAGCGAGGGTCGCTAGGCGGCCTCGGCGGCCGACCCGGCCACGACCCGGCCCAGCCAGCGGCTGGACTGCTCGAGCTCGGCGAGCGTCGGCAGCGCCTCGGGCGCGCGCCAGACCCTGTTCAGCCCCTCGATCCCCGCCTCCTCGACCACGGTGTCGCAGAAGGCCTTCCCAAGCTGGTACTGGCGAAGCTTGAGCTCGAGTCCCAGCATTCGCAGGATCACCTCGCCCAGCCCTCCCCGGCTCGCCCGCCGAGCCTCGAGGCGCCCGCGCAGGCGGGCATAGCCGGGGTCGAGCTGCCCGGCGGCGGCGTCCATCACGTGCTCGGCGTGGCCCTCGATCACGGACATCGTCGCTTGGAGGCGATCGAGGGTGCGCCTCTGCTCGGGGCCCGCGAGCAGGCGGGCGAGATCGCCGCGCAGGACCCTGCGAACCGCTGCGCGAGGGTCGCTGCGGAACAGACGTCGCGCCAGCTCCCGCAGCGAGCCGAGGTCGAGCCGCGCCGAGGCGCCGGCGATCAGCTGCTCGAGAAGCTCCGCCAGATGCGGCCGAAGCCAGGGGACCGACGCGAACTGGATCGAGTGAGTGCTCTCGTGGAGCGCGATCCAGCGCATGAAGAGGTCGGGATCCTCCCCGAGCTCGAGGTGTGCCGCGGCGAGATTCGGGCCCACGAACACCAGCCGCGGTTGCCTCTCACTCGGCACCAACGGGACGTCGTACTGGCCGAGTACCTTGCGCGCCCCGTAGCCGACCGCGACCCCGGCCTCGGCGCCCGCCGCGGCTCCCGCCAGGGAGCGGGCGAGGCCGCCAAGCGGACCGGGGAGCGAGAGGCCCTCGGCGACTCGGCGCTCGAACTGCTCCGAGAGCTCGCGCAGCGTCCGCAGCCCGAGCCGCGCCCACTCGGCGCGATCGACCAGCTCCGGCGATGGCAGCTCGGCCGCCGGGCGAAGGCGCGAGTAGTCGAGCGCCAGAGCCACCGCATCGGCGCAGGCGGAGTCCACAGCCTGCTGGTCGAAGTCGCCCAGCGCACCGCCATCGCCGCCGAGCGCCAGCGCCAGCCGCTCGGCCAGGCCCCAGTCGACGAACCCGCTCGGGCTCATACGCCTGGCTCCGGTGGCGGCTCGGCGCGCTCCTGGGCCTCGAGCACGGTGGCCAGCAGCTCTCGATCGAGGGCAGCGGCGACGTGGTAGCGGGCGTTGAGGTCGAGGCTCACGTCCAGGCCCGACCCGGCGAAGACCACCTCGGCGCCGGCCTCACGCGCAATCAACTGCCCGCCCGCGGCATCGACCGAACGGCAGGCGCGGCCGGTCAGCATGCCGTCGAAGCGGCCTCCTCCCACGTAGCAGAGGGAGATCGCGATCGAGCCGACCGACCGGATCCGATAGGCCTTGCCGGCGAGCGCCTCGAGCAGGGGCAGCGTGCGCTCTGGCTTCGCCGACTCGATCCCCACTACCTCGAGGCCGTAGCCGGGGCCCTGGGCTCGCAGCTCCCGGCCGTCGAGAGTCGCTCCCTGGCCGCGGCGCGCGAAGTATTCCTCGGAGGCGCCGAAGTCGTACACGTAGCCGAGCTCGACGTCGGCCATCGTCGAGCCCTCCGCGACGGCGATGCTGAGCGAGTGTGTGGGAAGCATGCGGCGCGCGTTCAGCGAGCCGTCGAGGGGGTCGACGACCACGCGAATGGCCGACTCGGAGTCGCCGAAGGCGACCTCGCCGCGCTCCTCGGAGATCGCCGTGAACTCGTACCCCTCGCCGTGCAGCCGCTCCAGCTCTGCGAAGACGATGTCCTCGCAGCGGCGATCGATGGCGAGCGCGCGATCGCCGCCCTCACCGATCCCGGCGTAGACCGTGCGCGCGGCGATCCCTCGCTGCTCGGCGAACAGCTCGCGTTGCGCGGCGACCATGCGCCGGCAGGCGGAGAGCCAGTCCGCCTCGCGCGGGGTCGCGCCCGGCGGGGCGTCGCCCAGTTCGGAAGGCTGCTTGCGCGCCACCCGGGCCATGCTAGTGGGCCATCTCGAAACGATCCGGCGCCACCCATCGGGTGACGCTTGCCCGGCCCGCTAGCGTTAGGCCGATGGAGGAAGCCGCCGGCCTCGGGATGCGGCTCACGGACGCCCAGCGGCGGGTGGTCGAGCATGGCTCGGGGGCGATGCTGGTGGTCGGTCCGGCCGGCTCGGGGCGCAGCGAAGCGCTGGCGGCCCGGTTCGCTCGCCTGGTCGCGGCGGGGACCGCTCCCGAGCGGATCATGGTGCTGACGCGTTCGCGCGCCGCGGCCACCCGCCTGCGGTCGCGAACGGCCGCCCTGATCGAGCTCCCCTACGAGGAGCTCTGGATCTCGACCTACGAGGTCGTCGCCGAACGCCTGCTCCGAGAGCACGCGCTCGAGGCGGGGCTCGATCCGTTCTTCGCCACGGTGCGCGCTGCCGATCGGCTGGCGATGCTGCTCGACAGGCTCGATGAGCTGTCGCTTCGCAGGCACGAGATCCGCGGCAACCCGGCCGGGCTCCTGGCCGGGCTCTTGCGCCGCATCGACGCCCTGAAGGCGGAGCGGATCACCCCCGGCCGGATGCGCGACTGGGCCGAGCAGCGCGAGCGCGAGGCGCAGGGTGCGGCGGAGCGCGAGCGGGCCCAGCGCGAGCGCGAGTTCGCGGACCTGTACGCGAGTCACGACCGCGTACTGCGCGACTGCGACAGCCTCGACGCCGGCGACCTGGTGATCGACCTGGAGCGCCTGGTCGGCGAACGCGCCGACGTGCGCCAGGCGCTGTCCGTGCGCTTCCCCTTCCTGATGGTCGACGAGCTCGAGGACGCGGGAGCGGCTCACCGCGCACTG
Source organism: uncultured Actinomycetes bacterium (assembly GCA_963740145.1). Taxonomy (GTDB): domain Bacteria; phylum Actinomycetota; class Thermoleophilia; order Solirubrobacterales; family 70-9; genus AC-56. Next base: position 127,370 of record CAVUDI010000005.1, on the reverse strand, counting down.
GTCGAGGCGTTGGCGGTCCGAGCACGGCAACCTGGTCTGCGCCTGCGACCTGGGCCAGTCGATTCGCCGTCCCCCGCTGGCGGTCCGCGACCCGGCCCCGTCATTCATGGACAGCCACCCCGACGCCGACCAGGTGGTCCTCGACCGCCCCCTCCGCTTCGGCCCCACGATCGCGCGCGCGGCAACCGCTGTGTCCGCGCTCGCCCAAGGTGGCGTCGTCGGGGCTAGGGACGAAGTCCCGGTAGACACGGCCGAACCTGCCGCCCCGACGGCGCCCAAACCCGCCGACACCGGAGGCGAAGCCGAGGATGTCGGCGGAGTTAAGTTCTGGCGATGCAGCAGTGAGCGCGCCCAAGCGGAGGCGGCGGCGCGGGAGATCGAGCACCTGCTGGCCGCGGGCGAGGTGCGGCCGGAGGCGGTCTGCGTGATCGTCGGTTCCGGCTGGCGCGAGGCGCGCCTGGTGGCGGCGGCGCTCGAGGAGCGCCGGGTGCCGTTTCGCTTCGCCGGTGACGCCGCCCTGTTCCAGCGGCCTGAGGTCCGCGACGTGGTCGCCTGGCTGCGGATGCTTGCGGATCCGACCGACTCGGCGGCGGTCGTGCGGGCCGTTACCCGGCCGCCGGTCGAGCTTCGCTCGATTGACCTGGCGCGCTGCACCGCGATCGCCCGGCGTCGCAAGCTCGACATGATCTCGGCGCTCGAGGCCGCCCTGGAGAGCCCCCAGCTGCCGCCAGAGGCCCGCGACCGGATCCAGGCGTTCCTGAAGCTTCACCACGCGGCGGCGGCGGCGCTGGAGGAGATCCGGGCGGACGTCTTCGTGCGGCGGCTGATCGAACGCATCGGGCTGCGTCGCCATCGGCTCTTCGTTGCCACCCCGGAGGCCGCCGAGCGGTTGCAGAGCCTCTCGCGGCTCTCGGAGCTCGCGACCGCGTGGACGCGCCGCGAGCCCCGCGGCTCGGTTCGGGACTTCGTTCGCCACCTGACAGCGGTCGCCGACGCCGGCGAGCTCGACCCCGACGATGCGTCCAACCCACCGCCTGGCGAGGTCGTGCTGGCCGAGCCCGAGCAGGTCAAGGGGCTCGAGTTCGAGCACGTCTACCTGCTCGGCCTCCACCGCGGCGCGATCGCCGGACGCGACCACGACGCGGGCTGGGTTCCGCCCAAGCTTCTTGCCGAGCCGCCCCCGAACGGCGACGGGGAGTCGCCCACGAGTCGCTCTGGCGGCTGGGCGCGTCCGGCTCGGCTCGCCTACCTGGCGATGACCCGCGCCCGCCGCGCCCTCGTCCTCTCCTGGCCCGAGAACACCAGTGAGGGACCGATCCCGCCCTCTCCCTTCTACGAGGCGGCTCGGGATGCGCTGGACGCCGAGGAGGAAGTGCACACCGAAGAGCTCTTCGGGCCCGCCGAGGGACTCCACTCGACCTACCGGATGCTTCGCGACGAGGTGCTCGAGGCGTCATGGCGGGCGGGGTCGGCCCTCTCGGAGATGCGGCTGGACACGGCCGAGGACGTGACCCAGGCGGTAGCGCGCTATCTGGAGCTGATCAAGCTCGCGGCGCTGGTCCAGCGCCCGGACGCCGAGCCCGCCGCGGAGGCCCTGGCGGCGCTCAACGAGCTGCTTGGCCGGGCAGCCTCGCCGGAGCAGCGCGCGGCGCTCGAGGCGTCGACTCTGGACCAGTACGTGATCGGCGAGGAGCGCGACCTGGCGGCGCGGCGCGAGCTGGTGGCCGCCCGGCGCGAGCCATCGCTGGAGCAGTTCATCCCCCGCCGGGGCGAGGGCCTGGCGCTCTCGGCCTCGGACATCGACCTGTACCGGACCTGCCCGCTGAAGTACAAGTTCGCGCGGGTGTTCGCGATCCCGCAGGAGCCGACCATCAACCAGCGGTTCGGGATTCTCATCCACCAGGTGCTGGAGCGCTTCCACAGCGAGCAGCTGCGCGCCGATGCGCTGGCGGCTGCGTCGGGTGCTCAGCCTGCGTCCCCCGCCGGAAGCCTGGATCGCCTGCTGGCGCTGTTCGAGGCGGGTTGGCGCCGCACCGGATTCGGCTCATCGGACGACGAGCTCCAGTACCGCGATCGGGCGGTGGCGGCGCTGGCGCGCTACCACGAATATCACCAGCGCTCCGAGTCCAGGCCCGTGTGGCTGGAGCGAGGCTTCGCCTTCGCGATCGGCTCCCATCAGCTCCGCGGCCGGGTGGATCGGGTCGACCAGCTACCCGACGGCGGTTACGAGCTGATCGACTACAAGACCGGCGAGCGCAGGACCGGTTCGGGCGACGACGTGCAGCTGGCGCTGTACCGGCTTGGCGCCCGCGAGGCGTGGCAGGTCGAGACCGAGCTCGGCAGCTACTGGTACGTGCTGGAGGACGAGCGGGTGCCGGTGCCCGCGGCCCCTGACGACGCTGAGCGGGTCGAGCGCACGGTGCTCGAGGTGGCGGCCGGGATCGAGGGCCAGGACTTCGAGCCGCGGCCCTCGTATGAGATCTGCAGCTGGTGCGACTACCGCCTCATCTGCCCCGCCTCGGAGGCTTGAGCTCAGACCGGCGTCAGTTCTTGTCGGTGCCCCGCTGGCGGAGGAACTGCTGGAACTCCTGGGCGATGTCGTCCGCCGAGGGGACGTCCCGGCTGGGCTCGAACTCTCCCTCCTGCGCGGCCTCGAGGTCGCGGACCAGCTCCTCGATCTCGGGGTTGGCGGCGATCGCACGATCGACCTGCTCCTCGAAGCGCTCGGTGGCGTCCTCAAGCTCCGAGGCCTCGACGGCGATGCCCGTCAGCCCCTCCAGGCGGCGCAACAGCGCCAGCGCCGCCTTTGGATTGGGCACCGCTGCGACGTAGTGCGGGACTGCCGCCCAAAGGCTCGCCGACGCGATCTGTCGCCGCCGGCAGGCGTCGTGCACGACGCCAACGATCCCGGTCGGGCCCTCGTAGTTGGAGCGGCTGAGGCCGAGCTGCTCCACCAGCTCCGGATCGGAGGCGAGGCCCGTGATCGGCACCGGACGGGTGTGGGCGACGTCGGCGATCAGGGCCCCGAGCGTGATCACCATCTGCACGCCGAGGCGTTCGGCGGCGGACAGAATCGCGTCGGCGAAGGTGCGCCACCGAACATTGGGTTCGACCCCGCTGAGCAGCACCAGGTCGCGCTCCGCGCTGGGCACGCTCACGGTCAGCAGCGTGTTCGCGGGCCAGTCGATCTGGCGCGTCTGTCCCTCGACCAGGCGGATCGTCGGCCGGTTGACCTGAAAGTCGTAGAACTCCTCCGGGTCGATCCGCGCTGCGACTTCCGAGTCGAGCGACGCCGCGACCGCCTCCAGCGCCGCGGTGGCCGCGCTGGCGGCGTCGTTCCAGCCCGCGAAGGCGCAGACGAGCGCCGGCGAGCGAAGCTCGGGCGGATCGCCCTGCCAGATCACCGGGTCCATGGGCTCGAGCCTATCTCGCACGAGCCGTCCGGCGCGGGCTTCACGATCGAGATGTGGAAGCGGCGGTGGCGATTTCAGACGGGAAGCAGGCTCAGCCCGCGATCGCCGAGCTGCGTGCCGGTCAGCGGTTCGAGGGCCACTACGCCTGCGTGCGCAAGGACCGATTGACGGCTCGAAACGGAGGCGCCTACCTCTCGGTTGAGCTGCGCGACCGCACCGGCACGCTTGCCGCTCGGGTCTTCCGCGAGGCCGATCGGATCGGGCTGCGCTTCGAGCGCGGAGACGCGGTGCTCGCCCGCGGCAAGCTCGAGCGCTTCAGGGGCGAGCTGGCGGCGGAGCTCGATGACGTTCGCCGGCTCGAACCCGGGTCGTTCGACCCGGCCGAGTTCCTTCCCGCCGCCTATCGCTCGGTCGAGGAGCTCGAGGGCTTCCTCGAGCACCTGTGCCGCGAGGTCCACGATCCCGGCCTGCGCGGTGTGGTCGAGCGGCTTCTCTTCGCCGAGCCGCTGGCCAGCGACTTCCGCCGCGCCCCGTGCACCAGGGGCGGGCATCACGCCTACCTCGGTGGGCTGCTCGAGCACACCGTCTCGGTGGGAACCCTGGTCGGCGAGCTGTGCCAGCTCCATCCCAGGCTGGACTCCGACCTGCTGATGGCGGCGGCGCTTGTTCACGACGTCGGCAAGACGCGCGAGTTCACCTACCAGGCGGAGTTCGGGATCAGCGATGAGGGCCGGCTGCTCGGCCATCTGGCGATCGGAGCGCAGCTGGTCGCGGGGGCGGCGGGCGAGCTCCCCGCCGAGCGCCGGCTGGCGCTGCTTCACTGCGTCCTCTCGCACCACGGCCCCGAGTCCGGCCCGGGTCGCGCCCGTCAGGGCGCCGGCTCCGGGGCGCGGGGCTTCGCCTCCGCCGAGGCGCTGGCGCTCTACCGCCTGAACGCCCTCGACGCCTCGGTCAAGGGAGCGCTGGAGCACGGGCTCTAGCGCTAAACACGGCGGCGTGTGACATCCTGCCGCGTAGCGGCACGATCGCACCGAGCTCCTTTAGCGTGGGCTCCTGCCTAGCTGGACGCCGCGTCGGCGGTGTCAGGGCTCGGCGCAGAAGCTGAGCGGCGAACACCAGGACAAGGGCGGCGAACAGGAGCTCGAGCGTTCGCTCAGGGACGGCGTTCGAGATCGCGACGCCGGCGGCCACGCCAAGCGGCGAGAGGACGCCCACCAGCACGCCGTCGCGCACCCTCACGTTTCCGTAGCCCCGCTGGCGCCAGGCGCCGACCAGCGCTACGAAGACGATCGCCAGGAGCGAGGTCGCCTCGGCGCGGATCTGCGACTGGTCGAGGAAGATCGCCAGCGCGGGCACGAACAGGACCCCGCCGCCGACGCCGACCAGACCGCCGAGGGTTCCCCCGACGAACCCGAGCAGGGCTGCGGCCACGTACTCCATCAGGGCAGGATCAGCGCCACGGCCGTGGCCACCAGGAGCGCCGCGAACAGGAGCGCCACGGCCCGCTCCGGAAGCCGCTGCTGAAGCGCCGTTCCGGCGACCACGCCGGCCAGGGCCGGGACTCCGACCACGACCGCGTTCGCCACGTCCACGTTCCCGTACAGGCCCTGGCCGGCGGTCGCGAGGGCGGCGATGACCACGATCGCGGCCAGGCTGGTGCCTGTTGCCTCGCGCTCGCCGTAGCCGAGCCAGAGGATCAAGAGCGGCACGATCACCGTCCCGCCACCCACCCCGAACAGGCCGCTGAAGGCCCCCGCCGCGGTGCCGATCGCGACCAGCTTCAGGAGTCGATCACGGGACACGGGCGGCGATACTAGTGACCATGATGGCCGCCACCGCCACGCCGCCGTGACCGCGGGGCCGGCCGTCGCACCGAGGATCGCGGAGCTGATCGCGCCCCTGCGGGAGCATCCCGGATCCGCCGCGGTGCTCTGCGACGTCGACGGGACCCTTGCCCCGATCGTCGGCGATCCCGGGTCGGCTGCCGTCCCCGCGGAGACCCGCGAGACGCTCCGGGCGCTGGCGGGAACGCTACGCGCTGGTGGCCTGCGTCTCGGGCCGGCGCGCCCTGGAGGCTCGCGCGCTGGTCGGGGTCGGCGAGCTCACGTACGCGGGCAACCACGGCCTCGAGCTCCTTGCCCCCCGCGCCGCGGAGGCGGTTGTCGACCCGGCGGTCACGGAACGCGTCCTGGCCGCGCGCGACTTCGTTCACGAGCTCGATGCGGCCGCGCTCAGCGGCGCTGGGCTGCGGCTCGAGGACAAGGGGCCGATTCAGGCGCTTCACTGGCGGGGAGCCGCCGACGAGGAGGGCGCCGAGCGACGGGCCGGCGAGATCGCGGCAGCCGCCCGGGAGGCTGGACTCGAGCCTCGCTGGGGGCGCAAGGTGCTGGAGGTTCGCCCCGCTGTGGGGATCGACAAGGGGACCGCCGTGAAGCGGCTCCTCTCCGGGCAGCGGATTGAGCGGGCGCTGTACGCGGGCGACGACCGCACCGACCTCGACGCCTTCGGCGCCCTGCGGTCGCTGGTCGCCGCCGGGAGCCTCGCCGGCGCGGTGTGCATCGGCATCGGCTCCGCCGAGGCGCCGGCGGAGCTTTCCGAGCAGGCGGACGCCGTGGTGGGTGGCACGGAGGAGCTCCTGGGGGTGTTGTCAGCGCTTGCGGAGCCCGCGAGCCCCGTCCCCAGGCGAGGGGCGCGGCTGATGCTGTTCGTCGACCTCCTGCGGCTCACCGTGCTGCTGATCGGGGGATCGGCGACGGCGCTGGGCGCGGTCACGGTGGTGGCGGCCAGGCAGGACGCCGACTACACGACCCTGATCTTCGCCGGCGGCTGGTGGACCCTGGCGGCCGCACTGGGCATCGTCCTGGGCGGCTCCTCGCGGGCCGGGGAGGCGATGGCGCGAGCGCTGGCGTCGGCACGGACGGCGACCTCCCTGCCCACGCAGAGCCCGGGGCGCATCGCCTTCCTGAGGCTGTGGCCGATCGCCGCCTTCGCGATTGTCGTCGGCGGTCTCGCCTGGCTGCTGCCCCCGGTCGCCGCTGTCGGCGCGGGCTTCGCGATCCTGAACGCGCTTGCGTGGCGAAACCGGGAGCGGGCGGTGACCGCGATCGAGGAGCGCGACGGGGTTCGCTTCTACGTCGAGCCGGCCTCGGCCCTGGAGCCGATCAAGCTGATCCGGACACCGGGTCTGGGGCGCGATCGCATGCCGGCCGGTCACCCGCCACCCCCGCCGCCGGAGGCCGAAGAGGCCGCTCGCTCGGGCTAGCGACGAAGTCGCGGGTCGGGCGTGTGGACCTGCCGTCACGGTTGCGCCGAACCCGGCGGCGGCGCGGCCCCGCATGGACGCGGGCGACTGACGCGAGCGCGCCGCCGGTTGATCGGCGAGCGGGAGGCGACGGAAGGCCGCCCGGGCGCCGATCGCGGCCACGACTCCGGAAACGCCCGCGAGCACGAGGGCGGCCCGGGGATCGATCGCCTCGCTGAGCAAGCCGGCGATCGGGCCGCCGATCGGGGTCGAGCCGAGAAAGACCATCGAGTACAGGGCCATCACCCGGCCGCGCATCGCCGGTTCCGCCGCGAGCTGGAGCGAGGAGTTGATCCCGGCCGCGAAGGTGACGCTGGCCGCCCCGAGCGGAACCAGGGCGATGGCCTCGAGGGGCAGGGTGGGGGCGGCGGCGGCGATCAGCGCGACGGCGCCGAAGCCGAACGCGGCTCCGACCAAAAGGCCAGGTCCGACGCGTCCTCGCGCTCCCGCCACCAGGGCGCCGACTACGGATCCGACCCCCATTGCCACCGCGAGCGCGGTGTACGCGGCGGCGCCCCCGTCGAAGCTGAACCGCGCCAGCAACGGCAGGATGACCTGAAAGTTGTAGCCGAGCGTCCCCACCAAGGCCATCATCGCCAGCGGGATCGCGAGGGCTGGTGTCCGCCGGACGTAACGCAGCGCGGCACGAATGGCGCCGGGGCCCCGAGAAGCCGCGGGGGCGGCGCGAAGCTCGTGTGGCTCCATGGCTCTCAGCGCGACCACCATGGCGCCGAACGAGAGCGCGTTGACCAGGAAGCAGGTGCCCACACCGAGCGTGGTGATCAGGATCCCGGCCGCCGCCGGCCCCAGGATGCGTGCGGAATGAATCAGGACGCTGTTCAGGCTGACCGCGTTGACAACCCGATCGGCGCCCACCATCTCGATCGCGAAGCTCTGGCGGGTAGGGAAGTCGACCGCGTTGATCGCTCCCCGCGCGAAGACGAGGGCGTAAACCATCCACGGCGCGACAACGCCGGCGCCCGTCACCGCCCACAGGGCAAGCGCGGGGAGCGCCATCATGGCCTGGGTGACCGTGAGCAGGGAGCGTTTCGGAAAGCGATCGGCGAGCAGCCCTCCCCAGGCGCCGAAGAGGAGCAGCGGCAGGAACTGAAGCGCCGAGGTCACCCCGACCGCCAGGCCGCTGCCCGTCAGCGCCAGGATCAGCCACATCTCGGCGACGATCTGGGTCCAGTTGCCGCTCACCGAGACGAGCTGGCCCACGAAGTAGCGGCGGTAGTTGGGGATGGCCAGTGAGGTGAAGGAGCGGCGCAGTGCCCTGCTCACCGCCGCTCACCCTCGAGGAGGCGCTCGAGGACGTCGGCCGCACGTTCGAGCGTCGCCAGGTCGGCGTCGTCGAGGTGGCGGAGGCGGCGCGCCAGGTACACGTTCTTGCGGGTCCGTAGCTTGCCCAGCAAGGCGCGGCCCTTGGGCGTCGCGGTGACGGTGAACGACCTTCCATCAGTGGGATCGATGGCGCGCTCGACGAGCGCCTCGTCGGTGAGCCGGGCCACGATCCGGGTCGCCGTCGGCCGCTGCACGCGCTCCAGCTCCGCCAGCACGCTGGGGGTGAGGGGCCCGTGGCGCTCGATCGTCGCCAGCGCGGCCGTCTGCGTGGGGCTCAGCTCGGTTCCGGCCTCCTGCCGCAGCCGCCGCGCCGTGCGAGCGATCACCAGCCGCAGCCGCGCCGCGAGCTCGCCGAGGCGGGCATCGGGCGCCGTCCGAGGGGAGGAACGGGTGATCATCGGCGGAAGTCCTTACCACTGCTAATTACCTTAGCAAACTATCCACGCGGCAACCCCGATGCCGGCGACGCTGCTGCCCTAACGCTTGCCCCGCTTTCGCAGGCGAGCGAACTCGCCCCAGGTCCGCGTGTTTGCGACCTGCTCCGCGGTCAGCCACGCTCGCCGGGCGGTTGCGATGCCGTAGGTCATGTTGTTGAGGGTCGCCACCCGGTGGGCATCGGTGTTGACGCAGATCAAGGCACCGGCCTCGGCGGCGAGCCGCGCGTGGCGCTCGGAGAGGTCGCGGCGATTCGGATTGCCGTTGATCTCGAGCATCGTCCCCGTGCGGACGGCGGCCTCGACGCACTCGCTCGACGTCGAGCTCGTAGGGATCCCGCCTCCCGATGAGGCGCCCGCTGAGGTGCCCCACGCAGTCCACCAGCGGATGCTCGATGGCTGCGATCACCCGCTCGGTCATCGCTCGCTGGGAGATCTTGAACGAGGTGTGGACGCTGGCAATCACCCAGTCGAGCTCGGCCAGCAGGTCGTCCTCGTAATCGAGCGAGCCGTCCAGGAGGATGTTGACCTCCGAGCCGGCGAGCAGCCGAAAGCGGCGGCGAGGTGAGTTGAACTCCTGCACCTCCTGGATCCGTTCCCACAGCCGCTCCGGGGTGACGTGGTTGCCGAAGCCGTGGCTGGCGGAATGGTCGGTGACGGCGAGGTAGGCGTAGCCGCGGGCCCGCGCGGCCTCGGCCATCTCCTCGAGCGTGTTGTGGCCGTCGGAGATCGTGGTGTGACAGTGGAGGTCCCCCCGAATGTCCTCCATGGCGACCAGCTCCGGCAGCGTGCCGGCGGCCGCGGCGGCGATCTCGCCGTTGGCCTCGCGCAGTTCGGGCTCGATGTAGGCGAGTCCGAGGCGCTCGTATACCTCGGCCTCGGTTGCGTAGTGGGAGACCTCCCCGGTGCGCGTATCGGTGATTCCGTGCTCGGAGACGGACAGCTCCATCCGCACGGCTCGCTCCCGCAGCTCGATGTTGTGCTCAGCCGAGCCGGTGAAGTGCTGAAGCAGGTTCCCGTAGGCGGCGGGCGGGACGATCCGAAGGTCGACGGCGATCCCATTGTGGGTCGTGATCCGAGCGCCGCCCTCGCCGGAGGAGCCCTTGGTCGCCGCCAAGGGATGGTCCAGAAGCGCCTGCCCGAGCGCTGCCGGCTCGCTGGCGGTGGCGATCAGGTCGATGTCGTGACAGGTCTCGGTTCGCCGCCGGGCCGAGCCGGCGACCTCGACGGCGTCGCTGGCGGGGTGGGCGCGAAGGTCGTCCGCGAGCTGCTTCGCTACCGGCAGCACCTGGGAGAGCAGCAGCCGCTCGGCGGGCGCCCCGTCGGTGAGCTTGTCCAGCGCCGCCAAGACCTTCTCCTCGGCCTTCGGCCCGAGGCCCTTGAGCTCGCGGATCCGCTGCTCGACGGCGGCGGCGCGCAGCTCCTCGAGGCTCGAGACGCCGAGCTCGTCGTACAGGCGGCGCGCCGTCTTCGCCCCCACTCCGGGGACCCTGGTCACCTCGATCAGGGAGGGCGGGAACTTTCGCTTCAGCTTCGCCGCGGCGGGGATCTCGCCACTGTCGAGCAGCGCAAGGATCTTCTCCTCCAGCGTCTTGCCGACGCCGGGAAGCTCGGTCGCCCTGCCGGCACGGGCCAGCTCCTCGACCGAGACGGGGCTCTGCCGGATCACCCGGGCCGCCTCCCGGTAGGCGAGCACGCGGTACCTGACCGCCCCGTCGAGCTCATACAGCGTCGCCAGCTCGGTGAGGGCATCGGCGATCTCGGCATTTCGCATGCCCCAAAACCTAGTGGGGCCAGGCACAACGTCATGAGACACCCCACTGGTGGCGGCGAATAGCATCCGGGGGTGTCGGAGAACGCGGGCGTCTGGCTCGTCATTCCCACCTACAACGAGGCCGCCAATGTCGAGGCGATCGTCGCCGCGGCACTCGAGCAGCTGCCGCCAGCGCGGCAACTCCTGGTCGTCGACGACTCATCGCCAGACGGCACCGGGCAGATCGCCGATCGCCTCGCCCAGGGTCGTGAGGATGTCGCGGTCCTGCACCGGACCGCCAAGAGGGGTCTCGGCCCTGCCTACGTCGCCGGGTTCCGGGAGGCGCTGGCGGGCGGGGCGGAGCTGATCGCTCACATGGACGCCGACTTCTCGCACGACCCGCGCGATCTCCCGCGTCTGCTGGAGGCGGCCGCCGGCGCGGACCTGGTGCTCGGCTCGCGCTACGTCGACGGCGGCGGGATCACCGACTGGGGCCCCGGCCGGCGGGCGATCAGCCGCTGGGGGAGCGCCTATGCACGAGCGGCGCTGGGGGTCGGGATCCGAGACTTGACCGGCGGCTTCAAGGTCTTTCGACGCCGGGCGCTGGAGGCGATCGACTTGGGGTCCTTGGCCTCGCTCGGCTACGCGTTCCAGGTCGAGACGACGTTCCGGACGATCCGGGCGGGCTTCAGGGTGGTCGAGGTGCCGATCACCTTCCGCGACCGCCGCGTCGGCCAGTCGAAGATGACTGGCTCGGTCATGCTCGAGGCGGCGTGGAGGGTGCCCGCCATGCGGCTCCGGGGACGCTGAGCCGGTGCCTTGGGCCTCCTCGCCGTGGGCCAGGAAACCGCCTGCCGCTCTCGTACTATATTTTGTATAGCGAGTCGGCCAAAAGCTCTGGCCGGCAAGCTGAGACGATGCAGATCGAGCGATCAGGAGACGAGAAGTGACTGGGAAGCTCCCCGATGTGACCGACGGCAACTTCCAGTCTGAGGTGCTCGAAGCCGAGCAGCCGGTGCTGGTGGACTTCTGGGCCCCCTGGTGCGGGCCCTGCCGCGTCGTCCACCCGATCCTCGAGGAGATGGCGGCCGAGCGTGAGGACCTTCGCATCGTCAGCATCAACACCGACGAGAACCAGCAGACCGCGGCCCGCTTCGAGGTCCTCTCGATCCCGACCCTGATCCTGTTCAAGGATGGCGCCGAGGCCAAGCGGGTCATCGGCGCGATGCCGAAGCGCCGCCTCGAGGCCGAGCTCGAGCCGGCCCTGACCGCGTAGTCCCCTAGTTCAGCTCGTCCAGGGTGGGCTCGAGCTCGTTGAGCGAGTCGAGCACGGCTTCGGCGAGTCGCAGTGCCTCGGGTGAGGGCGGGAAGTCCGGGCGCGGCACGGCCATCACTCGCATGCCGGCGGCGCGCGCCGAGCGGATCCCGTTGGTCGAGTCCTCCACGCGCCACGCACCGCCCCGGAACGACGGCCAGCCGCCGAGCGGCCTCGACGTAGACGTCCGGCTCGGGCTTGCCGCGCGGCACCTCCTCGGAGGAGACCGTGGCGCGGAAAAGCCCAGCCATGCCGGCCAACTCCAGCACCAGTCGATCAGCGGCCGGTTGGCCGAGGAGGCCACCGCCAGCGGCCAGCGCTCGGCCAGCGCACGCACGGTCTCGACCGCTCCCGGCAGGAGTGGGACGCGGCGCCGGTACGAGGCCTCGAGCCCGTCGACCACGGCGGCCGAGATCTCGGCCGGCTCCATCGGCACGCCGAGCTCGGAGTGCATGTAGCGCGACCATTCGCTCGAGCTCATACCCATCATCTCCTCCTGCGCGCCCTGGTGCCACCGGCCACCGGCCTCGCGGGCCAGTTGCTCGCGGACCGACGCCCACGCGGACTCGGAGTCGATCAGTACCCCGTCGAGGTCGAAGATGACGGCATCGATCGCGATCGGCTGCTCCGGCGCTAGCGGGCCCGCTCCACCGCGATCCGCAGCTCGCGCCCCTCCACCATCACTGCCCGTCGGCTGCTCCAGGGAGCCGAAGGCGACCGGTGGTCCGAGCCGGAGGCTCGGACTCGTCCGCGCCGCCGGTGGCGGCTCGCTGTCGTAGGAAACCGAGATGGCGAGCGTCTCGCCGGCCACGTATTCCTGGTGCGCGCGGGCGGCGTCGAGCAGCTCGGAATCCCCCGCCAGGCGCAGCTCGATCCGGTCGGTGACCTCGAGCCCGGCTTCGCGACGGGCGTTCTGCACGGCGTGGACGATCTCGCGCGCCAGCCCCTCGCGACGGAGCTCGTCGTCGAGCTCCAGCGCCAGCGCGACCGCGTGTCCCGGCTGAAGCCTCGACCTGGTAGCCATCGAGCGGCTGGAGGATGAGCGTCAGGTCGTCAGGGCCCAGGGCATGCTCACGGCCCTCGACGTTGATTCCAACCTCGAGCCCAGCCTCGATCGCCTCCGTCACCTTGTTGGCGTCGAGGGCCTCGACCGCGGCGGCGACCTGCGGCATCTGCCTGCCGAAGCGTGGGCCGAGCGAGCGGTAGTTGGGCTTCACCTCGTAGTTGACCAGCTCGGACTCCTCGGCGACGAACTCCAGCTCCTTGACGTTGAGCTCCGACGTCACGATCTTGGCGCGCGCCGAGATTGCCTCTCGCTCGGCGTCGTTTGCGACGACGATTGCCCGCCGCAGCGGTTGGCGGACCTTGACCGCTGCTTGCGCCCGCGCCGCTCGGCCAAGCTCGACCGTGCGGCGAACGGCCTCCATCGAGGCCTCGAGGGGCTGGTCGACGAGCGAGGCGTCGGGCTTGGGGAAGTCGCGCAGATGCACCGAGTCCGGCAACTCGGCGAACTCCTCAGCCTCTCCGCCGGCGAGATTGAGATGGATCTCCTCGGCGAGGAAGGGAGTGAACGGCGCGAGCAGGGCGGCCGTGTCCAGCAGGCACCGGCGCAGGGTCGCGAACGCTTCCTGGTTCCCCTCCCAGAAACGCCGCCGCGAGAGCCGGACGTACCAATTGGACAATTCCTCGACGTAGGCTGCAATCGCGCGACCGGCGCTCGTGCAGTCGTAGGCATCCATGCGCTCGATCACGGTCGCGATCGTTCCTTGCAGCCGGGACAGGGCCCACCTATCCAGGTCATCCCCGCCGGCGGGGCTCGCCGATTTCCTTGCCTGCGCCGGATCGAGCCCCTCCGCGTTCGCGTACAGGACCCAGAACGCGTACGTGTTCCAGAGCGTGAGCATGAACTGGCGCACCGCCTCGCCGACGGTGTCGGCCGAGAAGCGGTAGCCGGCCCATGGCTGCTGGGCGGTGAAGTAGTACCAGCGGAAGGCGTCCGCCCCGTGTTGGTCGAGGACCTCCCAGGGATCGACCACGTTGCCGCGGCTCTTCGACATCTTCTGTCCCTCGGGGTCGAGGATGAGGCCGAGGACGACGCAGTTGCGGTAGCTGGCGCGGTCAAAGACGAGCGCCGAGATCGCGAGCAGGGAGTAGAACCAGCCGCGGGTCTGGTCGATCGCCTCGCTGATGAAGTCCGCCGGGAAACGCTCGGTGAACAGCTCCTCTTGCTCGAACGGATAGTGGAACTGGGCGAACGGCATCGAGCCCGAGTCGTACCAGGCGTCGATGGTCTCGCGGACGCGGCGCATCTCCCCTCCGCACGACTCGCAGCTCAAGGTGACCTCGTCGATGTACGGGCGGTGGAGGTCGTCAGGCACCTGTCCGCCGCGCTGGCGAAGATCGGCCATCGATCCGGCGCAGAAGCGCTCCTCGCAATCCTCCGACCCGCACTCCCAGATCGGCAGCGGAGTTCCCCAGTAGCGCTCGCGCGAGAGCGCCCAATCGACGTTGCCCTCCAGCCATTTGCCGAACCGGCCGTGCTTGATGTGCTCCGGGTGCCAGCCGATCGCATCGTTCTCGGCCAGCATCCGGTCGCGAACGTCGGTCGTGCGCACATACCAGCTCGACTTCGCGTAGTAGAGGAGCGGCGTTCCGCACCGCCAGCAGTGGGGATAGGAGTGGCGGTAGCGCTCGGCACGCAGCAGGCGGCCGGAGTCGCGAAGCGCTTCGATGATCGCCGGGTCGGCGTCCTTCACGAACTGGCCCGCGAAGTCGGTGATCCGGTCGTCGAAGGTGCCGTCCTCGCGCACCGGGTTCTGGAGCTTGATGCCGTACTGCTCGCCGAGCCGAAAGTCGTCCTCGCCGAAGGCGATGGCGGTGTGCACGAGGCCGGTGCCCTCCTCCGTGGTCACGAAGTCGGCCTCGAGCACGGTGTGGCCGCGGGGCCCGTAGTCGGTGATGTAGGGGAAGGGGGGCTCGTAAGCCGCAGGCGCTCCCGGACCAGCAGGCTTCATAGCCCGGCCTCCTCGGCTTCGCCACGGTTCTCGGCGGGTCGCGTCGCCCCAGCACGCGCTCGACCAGCGGCGCGGCGACCACCAGGACCTCGTCGGACCCGGCGGGACGGACCCGCACGTACTCGATCTCCGGGCCGACGGCAACCGCCGCGTTGGAGATCAGCGTCCACGGCGTCGTGGTCCACACCAGCAGAGCGTCCCCCTCCTCGAGCGGCGCCTGCGGCTGGCGGACCGGAAGCCGCACGTATACCGAGGGGTCCTCCACGTCCTCGTAGCCCTGGGCGACCTCGTGCGAGGAAAGGGCGGTGCCGCAGCGCGGGCAGTATGGGACCACCTTGTGGTGCTCGTAAAGGCGCCCGTCGTCCCAGATCCTTCGCAGCGACCACCAGACCGACTCGATGTATGAGTTGGTCAGCGTCACGTAGGGGTCGTCGAGGTCGATCCAGAAGCCGATCCGCTCGGTGAGGCGGTTCCACTCCTCGACGTAGCGGAACACCGACTCGCGGCAGCGCTGGTTGAACTCGGCGATCCCGTACGCCTCGATCTCGGCCTTCGACGAGATCCCGAGCTCCCGCTCGACCTCCAGCTCGACGGGCAGGCCGTGACAGTCCCAACCGGCCTTGCGCGGCACCCGGTGGCCGCGCATGGTCTGGTAGCGGGGATAGATGTCCTTGAACACGCGCGAGAGGACGTGGTGCGAGCCGGGTTCGCCGTTGGCGGTTGGCGGCCCCTCGTAGAAGCTCCACACCGGGGCGCCCGGGCGCTGCGCCAGCGAGCGATGGAACACGTCGCGCTGACGCCAGCGCTCGAGGATTCGCTGCTCGAGCTCGGGGAACGACTGCTTCGGGTCTACCGGGCGGTAAGCGGCCATCGGCGCCGGATTCTGCCAAGTGGTGCTCTCGGTGCGGTTATGCTCAAAGCGTGAGCACGCAATCCAGACGTGAGCCGCTGGAGACGGTCCGCCACCAGCTGCGGCCGCTATTCGACCAGGTGGTGGTCAAGGAGCTCGACCAGGACCGGGTGCGCCGCTCGGGGCTCGTCGTACCGCCCGGAAGCCACGACCCGCCCCCGCAGCAGGGAATCGTGCTGGCGGTCGGCCCGGGCCTCGACTGGTGGGAGCAGGCCGGCGTCGAGATGCCGGTGCAGCCTGGCGACCACGTGGTCTTCCCCGCCTCCGCGGGCGTCTGGGTCGAAGTCGACGAGGAGCGCCTGCTCGTCTGCAGGGTGGGCGAGATCCTCGGCACCCTCGAGTCCCTCGGCTCAGATCCCGGCGAGGACTGAAGCCGCTTAGCATGAGGGCGGTGCGGCGGGCCGCTCCGTTCCTGATCTCGCTGGCGCTGGTTTCGGCCGGCTGCGGCTCAAGCGACGGCGGCGCCACCCCCGTCGCCTGCCTGGCCCCGGCGGCGACCTACCTGAAGGCCCTCGAGGCCGCGCCCGACCCGGTGCGGTTGGCCGGTGAGACGCCGATCTCGGACTGCCTGGTGGAGGACCAGTCGGCGGGGGACCTGGCCGACTTGGGTGCGTCCCTGGTCAGGACAGCGACGCTTCTTTCGGCCGCCGCCCAAAGGGATCCCGGCGGCGAGCAGACGGTGCGCCTCGGCTACCTGGTCGGCGCGGTTCAGGAGGGGGCCTCCGAGACGAGCGGGATACACACCGACCTGGTGCGGCGAATCGAGGCCAGCCGCAGCTACCAGAGAGCCCGCGGCACGCGTTCGTTCGACCTCGCGTACGCGCGGGGCTACGCAGCAGGCCGCGGCGGCGGCTGAGCGTGCGGCGATAGCCTCTCGGATCAGGGAAACGGCGAACGGAGGAAGCATGGCGACCGATACCTCGACGGAGCTGTGGGGAGAGGAGACCCGCAAGGCGGTCGCCAACTTCCCCGTCTCCGGGCAGCCGATCCCCGTTCCCGTCGTGCGCTGGCTGGGGCGCATCAAGTCCGCTGCGGCACAGGCCAACGCGGAGCTCGGACTGCTCGACCCGGAGATCGCGGAGCGGATTGCCGCCGCCGCTGGCGCGATCGCCGCCGGCGAGCACGACGACCAGTTCCCGATCGACGTCTTTCAGACCGGCTCCGGTACCTCCTCGCACACGAACGCCAACGAGGTGATTGCAAACCTCGCCGGCGACGGAGTCCACCCCAACGACCACGTGAACATGGGCCAGTCGTCGAACGACGTCTTCCCGTCGGCCGTCCACCTGGCTGCGCTCGACGAGGTGACTCACGACCTCCTGCCTGCCATGGACGAGCTCGCTTCCGCCTTGGAGCGCAAGGCGGCGGAGTTCGCCGATGTGGTCAAGGCCGGGCGCACGCATCTGATGGATGCCGTTCCCGTCACCCTCGGCCAGGAATTCGGCGGCTATGCCGCTCAGGTCAAGCTGGGCACCGACAGGGTGCGTGGCACCCTGGGGCGGGTCGGCCAGATCCCGCTGGGGGGCACCGCCACGGGCACCGGGCTCAACACGCACTCCGAGTTCGCGCAGCGCGTGCGCGCCAAGCTCGCCGAGGAAACGGGGCAGGAGATCTCCGAGCCGCTCGACAGCTTCGAGGCGCAGGGAAGCCGCGACGCCCTGGTCGAGCTTTCGGGGGCACTGAAGGTGGTAGCCGTCTCCGTGACGAAGATCGCCAACGACATCGCGCTGATGGGTTCGGGCCCCCGCGCCGGGCTCGGCGAGCTGCGCTTGCCGGCGCTCCAGAAGGGCTCCTCGATCATGCCCGGGAAGGTGAACCCGGTGATCTGCGAGGTCGCGATCCAGGTCGGCGCGCAGGTGATGGGGAATGACGCTGGCGATCACCGTCGCGGGCTCGCAGGGCCAGTTCGAGCTCAATGTGCGGGTTCCCCTGATCGCACGCAACCTGCTCGACTCGATCAAGCTGCTCGCCGCGACCTGCCGGCTCTTGGACGCCAAGTGCGTACAGGGGATCGAGGCGGACGTGGAGGTGGCGGAGCGCCACGCCGAGGCGACCCTCGCGACGGCCACGGCGCTCAACCCCCACATCGGCTATGACCGCGGGGCCGAGATAGTCAAGGAAGCCCACGCATCCGGACGGCCCCTTCGCGAGGTCGCGCGCGAGATGGGGGTCACCGAGGAGATCCTCGAGCGAGCCCTCGACCACCGCAGGCTGGCGCGCCCGCACGAGTAGGGATGGCCTCGGCTGGGGCCGCCGCGGCGTAATGCCACCGCCGCGGCGTTGTCCAAATGGTCAGGATGGGATCATTGGTCCCTGAGATCGCCCGGAAGGAGCCCGATGGAGACCGGCAGCGAGACAACCGAGAGCCGCAGCGAGTCAGTGACCGAGAAGGCGACCTTCGGCGCCGGCTGCTTCTGGCAGGTCGAGGAGGCCTTTCAGGAGCTTCCCGGCGTCGTCGACACCGCCGTCGGATACGAGGGCGGTCACGTCGACAACCCCACCTACGAGCAGGTGTGCTCCGGTACCACCGGCCACGTCGAGGTCTGCCAGGTCTCCTTCGACCCCTCCAAGGCGGACTACGAGGATCTGGTTGAGAAGTACCTCGAGATCCACGACCCCACGCAGCTCAACCGCCAGGGGCCGGACGTGGGCTACCAGTACCGATCGGTGATCTTCACGCACTCCGACGAGCAGGCCGAGACCGCGCGGCGGGTTGTGGAGCGTGCCCAGCAGCGGTTCCGCGATCCGATCGTCACGACCATCGAGCCCGCGCAGCCCTTCTGGCGCGCGGAGGAGTACCACCAGCGCTATCTCCAGAAGCGCAAGTCGAGCGGGCTCATGGGGATGCTGCTGGGGCGCTGAGCGCTAGCGGCTTTCGGCCTCGACCAGCTCGACCGCCAGGTCCAGCACCGCCTCCCAGTAGCGGCGGCCATGCTCGGCGCTCGCCCGCGTCGGATCCCCGATCGCCCCGGTTGCCGACAGCGAGTCGACCCCGCTTTCGAACAGGCCCGCGATTGCTTCCTGCGGATCACCGACGTAGCCCGTCTCGGCACGGTCCATGTGCACCAGGTCGGGGTGGATCGCCAGCAGCATGGATGTCTCCCATTCGCCCGCGTGCAGGCCGCCCTCGGCCATCGGCACCTCGAACTCCCGCTCCCCGAGCTGCGCCACGCGCAGGAAGACGCTCAGATCGGTGATCGCCACGACCTGCCGGCGCTGGGAGTCCGGCAGCTTCTCGACCGCAGCGGCGAGCGGGGCGAAGTTGCCGCCGTGGGTTGGCACGAGCACGATCCGGCCGAAGCCCGCGCCCGCCAGCGAGGAGACGAGATCGGCGACGATCGCGTGGAAGGTCTGGTCCGCGATCGAGAGGGTCCCGGGAAAGGCCAGGTGGTGGCTGGAGCAGCCGACCCGGACGGTCGGCGCCACGAAGGCGTCGAGGCGGTCGGCGAGCAGACGGGCGAAGTGATCGCCGATCAACGCGTCCGTGGCCAGCGGCATGTGGTGGCCGTGCTGCTCGGTGGCGCCGAAGGCCACCACCACCACCTCGCGTCCCCCGCGGAGCTCCGCCTCGACCTCGGGCCAGGTCAGCTTGTCGAGCTCGAGCGCCCCGATGACCTGACCCTATCCGCTCAGAGGTTCACGGCCACGTACTTCGTCTCCAGGAACTCGTCGATGCCCTCGTTGCCGCCCTCGCGGCCGATCCCGGACTGTTTGACGCCGCCGAAGGGCGCGCCGGCGTTGGAGACCATGCCCTGGTTGAGGCCGATCATCCCGGTCTCCAGCCCCTCGCAGACGCGCAGCGCCCGCTTGATGTCGCGCGTGAAGACGTAGGCGACCAGCCCGTACTCGGTGTCGTTGGCGGCGGTGATCGCCTCCTCTTCGGAGGAGAACGAGGCGACCGGCGCCACCGGCCCGAAGATCTCCTCCCTGAGCACGCGGGCATCGGGGGTAACCCCGCCCAGCACGGTGGGCTCGAAGAAGTAGCCGGCCCCATCGAGCTTGCCCCCGCCGACCACAGCCCTGGCGCCCTTGCCGACCGCGTCGTCGACGAGCTCGGCCACCTTCGAGCGCTGGTCGTCGTCGATCAGCGGACCGACGTCGATGCCCTCCTCGGTGCCTCGACCGACCGTGAGCGAGCCCATTTGGTCCGCGAGCCTCGATGCGAACTCGTCGGCCAGCGAGTCGGCGACGTGGAAACGATTCGCCGAGGTGCAGGCCTCGCCGATGTTCCGCATCTTGGCGATCATCGCTCCCTGGAGCGCCGCGTCCAGGTCGGCGTCGTCGAAGATCAGGAACGGGGCGTTCCCTCCCAGCTCCATCGAGACGTTGAGCACGTTGTCCGCTGCCTGGGCGATCAGCTTGCGGCCGACCTCGGTCGAGCCCGTGAAGGACAGCTTTCGCAACCGGGGATCGGCGATCACCGGCTGGGCGACGGAGCTCGACGAGGAGCTCGTGATCACGTTCAGCACTCCGCTCGGAAGGCCGCACTCCTCCAGGACCTGGGCGAGGGCGAACGCCGACAGGGGCGTCTGCTTCGCCGGCTTCCAGACCATCGTGCAGCCGGCGGCGATCGCCGGCCCGATCTTGCGCGTTCCCATCGCGGTGGGGAAGTTCCACGGGGTGATGAAGAAGCACGGTCCCACCGGCTGGCGCATGACCAGCACCCGGCTGGCCGCGTTGGCCGCCAGCTTGTAGTTGCCGTCGATCCGCAGAGCCTCGCCCGAGAACCAGCGGAGGAACTCCGCCGCATAGGCGATCTCGGCCTTCGACTCCGCCACCGCCTTGCCCATCTCGAGGGTCATCAGCAGGGCAAGGTCGTCGGCTCGTCGGTTGAGGAGCTCGAAGGCCCTCCAGAGGATCTCCCCCCGTTGGTTCGGGGGCGTGGCGGCCCACTCGGCCTGGCTCGCGACCGCGGCGTCGAGCGCCGCCGTGGCGTCGTCCGGGGTTGCGTCGGCGATCTCGCACAGCGCCTCCCCGGTCGCCGGGTCCTCGACCGTGAGCGTGCCCCCCTGGCTCGCATCGCGCCACTCGCCGCCGATGTAGAGGCGCTTCTCGACCCCGTCGACGA
Source organism: uncultured Actinomycetes bacterium (assembly GCA_963740145.1). Classification (GTDB taxonomy): domain Bacteria; phylum Actinomycetota; class Thermoleophilia; order Solirubrobacterales; family 70-9; genus AC-56. The sequence continues at coordinate 106,818 of CAVUDI010000005.1, read as the reverse complement.
CGGCCTGCTCCTGCGTCGCGATGCTCATCTCAAGCCTCCAATCACGGCTTCGTGCCCAGAGCCATTAGGCGATGAACGGGTACACCCGCAGCGTACGAAACGGAAGGGAATGGGCGCCCGCGGTCGAAGCGCGGCTTCCGTAGGGTTTCGGACCAAGGCGGATGCAGGTGAAGCGAAGGACAAGGACAGCAGTCGGGGTCGTGGCCTGCGCCGTGGCGCTGGCTGCTCTGGCCTGGCCTGGAGGCGCAAGCGGCGCCAGATGGGTGGTCAAGGGGCACGGCTGGGGCCACGGGGTCGGCATGAGCCAGTACGGCGCCTACGGCCTCGCGCAGCACGGGCGCAACTACCGCGAGATCCTCGATCACTACTACAGGCACACGCGGATCGGGGGCGCCGGGGGCCAAACGATCAAGGTCCTGCTCGGCTCCGGTTCGGACTCGGTGTCGTTCAGGAAGGCGAGGAAGGCCTGCGGCAAGCGGCTCCGCCGCAACCGCAGCTACCGCTTCAGGCGGTCCGGCTCCGACGTGATCCTGCGACGCCCTAATCGGGGCAGGATTGCGAACTGCGGCCGCACCGGCTCAGCCACGGGCAGCGGGACGATCCGGATCGGAGACAAGGGCGTCTATCGAGGCAGGCTGAAGGCGACGGCATCGGGCGGCGACCTGCTGGTGATCAACGCGGTCGGGCTCGAGGGTTACGCGAAGGGGGTGGTCCCGAACGAGGTGCCGTCCTCGTGGCCGCAGGCGGCGCTTCGGGCCCAGGCGGTTGCCGCGCGCTCCTACGCCCTGGCCACAAGCGGGAGCGGTGCCTTCGACGTCTATGACGACACGCGCAGCCAGGTCTACGGCGGCAAGGGCTCCGAGACCGGGCCCACCAACAAGGCGACCAGGCGGACCCGCGGCCGCGTGGTGCGCCACGGCAAGCGCGTGGCGACGACCTACTTCTTCTCGACCTCGGGCGGTCAGACCGAGAGCGTCCAGTACGGATTCCCCGGCGCCGACCCGGCCCGCTACCTGAAGAGCGTCCGGGACCCCTACGACGGGGCCTCCCCCTACCACAGCTGGACGGCCCGCTACTCGCAGAGCGAGATCGAGTCCAGGCTCTCGGGGCTGTTTGCCGGCAGGCTGCGCAGGATCAAGGTCCTGAAGCGCGGGGACTCCCCGCGGATCGTCAGCGCGCGCGTGGTCGGCTCACGCGGAAGCTCGAAGGTCTCGGGCCCGGGCCTCCAGGCCGAGCTGGACCTGCGGAGCACCTGGGCTCGCTTCCTGAAGAGGCGGGCCCGCTAGCCGTCGGGATACGGCTGGACCGGGATGCCGTGATCGGTCTGGCGCATCCCGATCTCGTAGGCCGCGCCGCCGCTGAGCTCGAGGCGCTCGGGCGGGCGACCGCGGCGCTCGACCTTCAGCTCGAGGTCGGCGATCGAGCAGTTGAGCGTGTTGTGCTCGGGGCCCTTGGGGTCGGCGTAGACCCAGGCGACGAAGTTGCGAGGCTCCGCCGACACCCGGCCGCGGAGCTTCAGGTCCTTGCCTGAGACCTGGAACTCGCAGGAGGTCGGGCGTTCGCCCAGCTTCGTCGACAGGATCCGGTCGAAGCCGCCGACCCGGTGCTCGGAGCCATCGAGGCGCAGCATCCCGTTGGCCACCCACGGCGTGGTCACGGGGCCGACCTTGATCCGGCCCGCGGCGAGGTCCAGATAGCTCCCCCGCTGACCGCCCAGGTCCGCCCCCTGGATCCACACCCAGCGCTCGGCGTGCTCCGCCCCCCAGTTATGGCCGATCATCCCCGGCCAGTCGGAGAGCTCGATCCGCTCGCCGCCCAGCGTCACCGTGCCGTTGAAGCGCGCGCTCGGGTAGGGGCTGAGGAACTTGGTACGGGGGAGGGGCGCGTCGTAGAGCCTCTCGTATGGGAGATGGTGGAAAGCCTGACCGGGATCGTCGAAGCTCAGATCCCAGCTCGCGCTGCAGCTCGGGCGTCTCCAGCTCACCGGTGGCGCGGCCGGGTTCCAGCACGGCGCCGTCGACGCGGATGTAGGCGCCCTGGGGCGCCGCGAGCTCCCCGGCCGAGAAGCTGGCCTTGGTCGCCCGCGGCCCCGGCGCGTCGGCGTCGAACACGGTCAGCCACAGCGCGGCCGTGGGATCCTCGGCGGGCCGCTTGTGGACCGTGTGCCGGATCCACACGCCCTGTCCCCCGGCCGGCCGCGAGGTCTTCAGGTAGAAGCTCTCGTAGTGGCCGTCCTCGCGGCCCAGGCGGGGAAAGCGAGCCTCGCTTCGCACGCGCAGAAATCTAACCGCTTGTGCAAACGCGCTGGCCGGACGCTGATTCAGTGCCGAATCGTGATCACGTCGCCGTCCTCGACCACGTAGTCGCGGCCCTCGGCTCGGATCAGTCCGCGGTCCCGCGCCTCGCCATAGCCGCCCGCATCGACCAGCTCGCGCCAGCCGATCACCTCGGCGCGCACGAACCCGGCCTGGATCTCGGTGTGCACCTTGCCCGCGGCGTCCCAGGCGGTGAGCCCCCGGCGCAGCGCCCTGGCCCGCGCCTCGCTGCCGCGGTGCGCCGTGAAGAAGGTGACCAGGTCGAGCAGCTCGTAGGCGGCGCGCACGAGCCGCTGTAGGCCCGACTCCGCCAGCCCCAGCTCGGAGCGCATCTCGGCGGCCTGATCGGCTGGGGCAGCTCCGCCAGCTCCGCCTCGATCAGGGCGCTGACCGCGATGCACCCGGCGCCCTGGCGCCGCGCATGCTCGACCAGCTCGGTCGGGCGGCTCGTCCTCCCCCTCGTCCAGGTTGGCGACGTAGAGCACCGGTTTGGAGCTCAGCGCCTGGAGATCAGCCGGGGCCTTCGGCGCCCGGACGGGAGGCGGTACTCCGCGGGCCGGCTCACCCCGGCCGAGCGCCTCGACCACGCGCTCCAGCCAGTCGCGTTCCTCGGTCGCCTCCCTGGCCCCGGAACCCGCCTGCTTTCGAACCCGCTCCAGACGCCGCTGCGCCTGCTCGAGGTCGGCGAGCAGGAGCTCGGCGTCGACCACCTCGGCGTCGGCGACCGGGTCCACCCGCCCCTCGGGATGAGGGATCTGCTCGATCGCCGTGGGCGCGGACGACGTGGCAGATCGCATCGGTCTCGCGGATCTCGGCGAGGAATCGATTCCCAAGCCCTTCACCCGACGACGCGCCCCTGACCAAGCCGGCGATGTCGTGGAACTCGATCGTCTCCGGAAGCTGGGGGCTTGCCCCCGCCGCCTCCGCCACGGCCGCCAGGCGCTGGTCGGGGACCTCGACGACGGCGACGTTGGGCTCCACCGTCGTAAACGGGTAGGAGGCGGTCTCGGCGGCGGCTCGCGTGAGGGCGTTGAAGAGCGTCGTCTTGCCTGCGTTGGGCAGGCCGACGATGCCGACCTTCACGGGCGCCCTGGCCCGCCTTCGGAGAGGGGGCGCTCGCCCGATGGCTGGGAACCGGGCGTGCGGGGGTGCCCGTCAATGCCGGAGCGGTGGGCCGAAGCGGCGGCGGCCGAGGGGGTGGCGCTGGCCACCAGATCGATCAGGCGGTCCTCGGCGCCCTTGCCGCGCAATCCGGGCCACAGCCGGCCGATCGCCAGCCCGATGGCGGCGCCGCCGAGCACGTCCGAGGGGTAGTGCATGCCGAGGTAGGGCCGGGTCAGGCAGATGGCGGCGGCAAGCCCGTAGAGCGGTGGGCGCGAGCCCGGAGCAACGCGCCCCATCGCGGTTGCCGCCGCCAGCGACGAGGTGGCGTGGGCCGACGGGAACGAGAGCTCGCTGGGCGCCGCGGCCAGGGGCGGCAGGCCACGCAGGCGCGGGCGGCGCCTGCGCACGGCGAGCTTGACGAGGTAGTTGACCCCCACGGTGGCGGGAGCGACTGCGGCGGCGCGCAGCCAGCGCTCGCGGCGGGTCGCGTCGGCTGCGGCCGCAGCCACCCCGATCGCGATCCAGACCGCGCCCCACTCTCCGGCCGTGGCGAGTGCCTTGACCGCGTCCTCAATCCGGGCGGCATGGCCGCGCGTGCGCATCGCGCGAAGCAGGCGCCGGTCGAGTTCTTGGAGCCGCTCGAGCACCCGGCGCAGCATAGGGCCCGAACGTCCGAACTCGCCGCTGAAATGCGCCCGTGAGCCCGCACGACCCTCTCGCCGACTACGAGCGTGGCTTCAGGCGGGCAGGGCTTCCCCTCTTGATCGAGGGGTTCTCCGCGTCTACTGACGTCTTCAACCGTGCGGCTCCGCTGCTCGCGGTCGTCTTTGGAGCCGAGATGCTCGGCGCGATTCAGCTCGACTGGTCGCCGCTCGGCAACGTCGCCGCGGCGCTGGGCGGCCTGACGATCCTGCTTGTTGCCGCCATCGCCCTGAACCGCGCCGCCGGGCGTCCCCTGCTCGCGCTGCCGGAGGACGTCGGCCGGGCAGAGCTCAGCGCCTTCGTCATCCTGCCGGCGCTGCTGCCGCTGATCTTCGGCGGGCAGTGGCGAAGCGCCGCGGTCACCGCCGCCGCCAATCTCGCCCTATTGGCCTTGATCTACGGGGTGATCGGCTATGGCCTGCCCTCGATCGTGCGGTGGGTGTTCGCTCGGCTCCTGAGCCAGCTCGCCTCGTCGCTGGCGCTGCTCATGCGGGCGATCCCGTTGCTGATGATCTTCTCCGTGGTCCTCTTCCTGACCGTCGAGATGTGGGAGGTGTTCGCCGACCTGCCGCCGGCGTCGTTCGCGATCCTCGCGGCGCTCTTCGTCGCCCTCGGCACCTCCTTTCTGATCGCCCGGTTGCCGCGCGAGGTGCGCTCGCTGGAGCGGGAGGCAGGCGGCGAGGGACCCGAGCTCGATCGCCGGCAGCGCCTCAACGTCGGGTTGGTCCTGTTCGTTAGCCAGGCACTCCAGGTGCTCCTCGTCAGCCTCGCGGTGGGCGCCTTCTTCGTCGCCCTCGGCGTCTTGATCATCGACGCCGACGTGCTGCGCTCATGGATCGGTGCCGGCGGGAACGTGCTGGTCACGGTCGACCTCTTCGGCCACCGGGGCATCCTCACCGAGGAGCTGCTGCGCGTCTCCGGCGCGATCGCCGCGTTCACGGGCCTCTACTTCGCGATCTCGATGCTCACCGACGAGGTCTATCGCCGCGAGTTCCTCGACGAGCTGATCGGTGAGATGCGCGACACCTTCCGGGCCCGATCCGAGTATCTGCGCCTGCGGGCACAAGCCGCCGAGGCCTGACACCGGCTGGCCTCGGAGTAAGGGAGAATCGGGACATGGAGGCGATCACCGCCCCGAGGATGGTCCCCGGCTACCGCCACGTTCCCGGGAACCACTGCGGCTCGACGGCGCTTCGCAACCTGCTCGCCTTTCACGGGGTCGAGATCTCCGAGGACATGGCGCTCGGCCTCGGCGCGGGGGTCAGCTTCTACTACGTGGCGTTCGACGACTCCTCGCCATCGCGGTTCACCAACGGACGCGTCGGCCGGCTCGAGGAGCAGTTCGTGGACCTGACCTCGGCGCCGATCCGACTTGACACCTTCCCTGATCCCGAGGCTGCCTGGGAGGCGGCGCGGGCCGCTGTGGACGCCGGACGTCCCGCCATCCTGCTCACCGACCTCTACTACCTGGACCACTACGGCAGCTCGGCACACTTCCCGGGTCACGCGGTGGTTCTCGCCGGCTACGACGGCGAGGTCGCCTACCTCTCCGACACTTCGTTCGAGGAGCTCCAGACGACCCGCCTCGACAACCTCGCCCGAGCCCGCCACGGCAAGCATCCCGCCTTCCCTCTCGACGGTCACATGCTCACGGTGCCGGAAGGGGCCGAGCCGGGCGACGTCCGCGCGGCCTCGGCCGCCGCGATCCAGCTGAACGCCAGGCAGATGCTCGATCCCCCGCTGGGTGACTACCAGGGCCTGCCGGCGCTGCGCCGGTTCGCCGCAGAGGTCGGCAACTGGCCCGAGGACGTCGAGGACTGGCAGTGGTGTGCGCGCTTCTGCTACCAGGTGATCGAGCGGCGTGGGACGGGCGGCGGCAACTTTCGGCTCATGTACTCGCGCTTCCTTCGCGAGGCGGGGCACGACGAGGCGCCGCTGGCCGCGCATGCAGCGGCCCGATGGACCTCGCTGGCCGAGGAGCTGCTGGCCGCGAGCGAGGCCGACGAGCCCCAGCCGGAGCTCTGGTCGCGGGTCGGCGGCGCGGCCGCCGAGGTGCTCGACGTGGAGGAGCGCCTCTGGCCGGCGCTCGCCCGCTAGCGCGGCAGAACGCTGACGATCAGGCGCTGAAGCGCGCGAAGTAGCCGAGCTTCGGCCCCACCCGGCGCTCGAACCGCAGACCGGCGGCCTCGGCTCGCGGCTGGAGCGAGCCCAGCGTGACCATGTGTGGGTCGCCGAACAGCTCGCCGACGATCAGGCGCCCGCCGGGCTTCAGCACGCGGGCGATCTCGCGCAAGGCGGCGTCCTGGTCCGGGATCTCGCCGAGCACGGTGATCAGGATCGCGGCATCGAAGCTGTCGTCGTCCCAACCGAGGTCCTGGGCGTCGCCGCGGGAGGGGTGGACATTCCAGAGGCCACGCTCGCGGGCGGCGCGGATCGTGTGGTCGAGCATCTGCTGCTGGATGTCGAAGATCTCGACCGTCCCCTGATCGCCAACCCAGGCGGCCAGGTCGAGCGTGTAATAGCCGGTCCCGGGGCCGATCTCGAGCAGGCGCTCCCCCGGCCGAGGCTCGAGGATCTCGCGCAGCCGGGCGCGGGTGATCAGCGGGTGCGGAGCCTCGACCCAGAATCGCTGGCTGTACGGACAGGCCGAGGGGTTCTTGCGCCACCAGAGGGCGACCGCGCCAATCGCGACGGCGCCCAGCGCGACCAGCTTCCTCACGTGTCTGAGAAGCCGATTGTGTGGGGGGCGGCGGCGACGCGCACGAAGACCACCTGGCGCAAGTCGAGCGAGATCGCCCCGTCCTCGGACTCCAGCTCGTACCAGCTTGCCGCCTCGCTCGCCAGCTTGTCGGTGGAGGCCAGTGCCTCGCGCAGCGTCTCGAGGTGCCGGGACACCAGGCGAGCGCTCATCACCTGGCCGCCACCGAACCCGATCTCGACCCGCTTCATCTCTTCCGCCATCTGCTGCCTCCTGGGTCGCTAGTGGGTCGCCGCCGGCTCGACCAGCTCCGTGAGCGCGCCGTGGGTCGCCTTCGGATGCAGGAATGCGACGCGGCTTCCCCGGATGCCGGTCCGGGCCTCGGCGTCGATCAGCTCGATGCCCGCCTCCTTCAGCCTGACCAGCGTCGAGTCGATGTCGGCGACCCGGTAGGCGACGTGATGCAGGCCCTCGCCGCGCTTGGCGATGAACCGGCCGACCACGGTCTCGGGCCCGAGCGGGCGAAGCAGCTCGACGTGCCCGTCGCCGACGTCGAGCAGCACCGCCTCCACGCCCTGCGACTCGACCGTCTCCCGGTGCGCGACCGGCATCCCGAAGGCCTCCTCGTAGAGGGCCATCGCCCGGTCCAGATCGGACACCGCGAGACCCACGTGATCGATCAGCTCGAACACACCGGCCAGTCTATTGGCGCCGAGATCGCGGCCTCAAGGGCGCGCGCTGCCGCGCTGCGAGGTAAGCGACCGGAACTTCGGCCTCTAGAGCGGCTCGGCCTTGGGCCGGCTCGTCCGGGATTCGGAGGCGAGGGCTTCGGCGCGATCCCCTGACTGCTCAGCGGCCTCGCGGTGCTCTTCGAGCTCGCGCGGCGGGGTGGCGCCGGAGCGGTGCCGCCCCATGACTTCGCGGATCTCCTCGGCCTCGATCACCTCGTTGGCGAGCAGGCCCTCGGCGATCTCGTCGAGCAGGTCACGGTGATCGGCCAGCAGGCGGTAGGCCCCCCGGTAGGCCTCCTCGGAGATCGCCTGCACCTCCTCGTCGCGCGTGCGGCGCAACGCTTCGGAGACGGTGAAGTCGTCGGCCGGGACCTGATGGGAGCGGATCGAGGTGCCCATCGCGTACTCGTAGACCATCGAGCGCGCGATGTCCGTGACCCGCTTCAGGTCGTCGGCGGCCCCGGTGGTCACCCGACCGAAGGTCATCTGCTCCGACACGCGCCCGGCGAGCAGCACCTTCATGTAGTCGATCAGCTCCTCGCGCGACTTCAGGTAGCGGTCCTCCTGCGGGAGGTTGAGCGTGTAGCCGAGCGCTTTGCCGCGGGGCACTATCGAGACCTTCTGGACCTTGTCGACAGTCGGCAACAGCTCCGAGACGAGCGCGTGCCCCGCCTCATGCCAGGCGACCACCCGCTTCTCGTGCGCGGTGATCACCTTCCGCGACTGCAGGCCCGCGACCACGCGCTCGAAGGCATCCTCGAAGTCGGAGTGGGCGACGAAGTCGCGGTCGTTTCGGCCCGCCAGAATCGCCGCCTCGTTGCACAGGTTGGCCAGGTCCGCGCCCGTCAGCCCGGCGGTGTGACGCGCAATCCGCTCCATGTCAACGTCCTGGGCCAGCGGCTTGTCGCGCGTGTGCACGCCCAGGATCCGCTCGCGCCCGCGCATGTCGGGCGGCGGCACGAAGACCTGGCGGTCGAAACGCCCCGGCCGCAACAGCGCGCGGTCCAGCTTCTCGAGCATGTTCGAGGCGGCCATCACGATCACGTTGTCGCGGGAGTCGAAGCCATCCATCTCGACCAGGAGCTGGTTCAGGGTCTGGTCGCGCTCCCCCGAGATGTCCGAGCCGCGCTGGGCGCCAACGGCGTCGAGCTCGTCGATGAAGATGATCGCCGGGGCGTGCTCGCGTGCCTGCTTGAACAGTCGCCGGATTCGCGCCGCCCCGAGGCCGGCGAACATCTCAACGAACGAGGACGCCGACTGGCCGAAGAAGTTGGCGCCCGACTCGTGGGCGACGGCCTTGGCGAGCAGGGTCTTGCCCGTGCCGGGCGGCCCGTGCAGCAGGATGCCCTTCGGCACCTTTGCGCCCAGCCGTTTGAAGTGCTTCGGCCGCCTCAGGAACTCGACCACCTCGCGCAACTCGTCCTTGGTCTCCTCGACCCCCTCGATGTCGGCCCAGGTGACGGAGCTCGTGGACCGGGGAGTGATTTGCTGCGGCTTCGTACGCGGCATCAGCCTCAGCGTCCGCCACACGAGGTAGACGAGCACCCCCATGAGCATGAGCGGAGCCCAGAGGCTGACGTAGCTCTGGAACTCGAGCCAGTCGATGCCTAGTATCGAGAGCGTCGTCATCTGCGGTGTAGCCCTCCCCCCGTGGGCCCTCGTGCCTACAAGGTATCGGCAGTCCCGCGGTGCGACTGAAAGTGCGCTGCCAGCTCCGCTTCGGCCCGCAGGATCTCGCGGAGCGCGGCCGAGCCGACCTCGAGCTGCTCTGGGGTGGGCTCCCGGGTGGAGAAGAGGATCTGGATCTGGTGCCCGACGCCGTGGATCGCACGGCCGAGCGCCGAGCCGGGACGGCGTTCGGCATAGGCGAACAGCTCCACCGCCCCCGAGACGCTGGCGACGCCTGCGATCGTTCGTGGCAGCGGCCCCGGATTCCTGAGCAGCTTCTCGGTGATCAGCTGGCCGGCCACCGAGAGGACCAGCAGCGGCGCGATCAGGTTGGAGCCGCAACGCTGGTGCTCCTTGGGGGCGTCGGCCGGGTTCAGGCTATGGCGCTCATAGGCACCGATTGCCTTGTGCTCGACGCCGTGGTATGCGGCCAGGTCTCGATCGCGCAGCGCTGCGGCCGCCGGCAGCACTCCCAGGACGGCGATCACGCCCTCCCGCAAGGTGGCGCCGCCGCGCGACGTCGTGGTGCGTCCCAGGCTGCGGACCACGCCGCTTACTGCGGCGGTCGCGAGCCCCACCACGAGCACCCGAGGGTCCTCGATCGGCAGCCGTGCCGCCGGCAGGCGACGGCGGGCCAGCGGTACCACCGCGAACGCCTCAGCCAGGCGCAGCGGGCCGCGAAGCAGCGGCGTCGAGCCCAGCCGCCCGCGGGAGAACACCGGCTTGGGGCCCGACGACACCTCGATGTGGCCGTCACGGGTCCGAGCCGCCGCAGCCCAGGCCCTGGGGCCGTGGATCAGCAGCCCGTTGCGAAGCGCCATCCCACCCAGTCGAAGGGGCGGCTCCTCCCGGGCACCGTTGCCGTGCGTACCGAGCGCGGGATTGGCGGAGGCCCCATTTCCGGAATGGCTCGAAGACGTCACCGCAGCACCGCCTGGACGATGTCTCCAAAGAAGCGAGCTGCGAGGTCGACGTCGGCGACGGCCGCCCGCTCGTCCGCGCCGTGAACGAGCGGCGTCGCCTCGGGCAAAGTCATCTCGCGCTGCGGGCAGAAGCCGTAGACGACGGCGGAGTCGAAGGCGTGCCTGAACCAGTGGCTGTCGCTGAAGCCGGCCATCACGATCGGCACCAGCGTGGCTGCCGGGTCGGCGTCCGCAAGCCAATCCTCGATCGCCCTGGCAAGGGGCGAGTCGGCCGAGGAGCGGTTCCCGACCACCGTCTGAGTGAATTCCAGCTCGAGCCCCTCCCCAGCCTCACCCAGCACCGCAAGGGCGTGCTCGCGGGCCTCGGACGGGCCCATCCCGGGTGGCACGCGGCAGTCGACCAGGACCTCGGCGCGCGAGGGGATCACGTTCTCCTTCGTGGAGGCGCTGGCCTCGGTCGGCGCCAGGGTCACCCTCAGCATTGGCTCCGCCAGGTAGGCGGCGATCTCGGGGGCCGCCTTGCGCAGCCGCTCGAGCGCGACTTCGAGCCCCTGGCGATCGCGCGGGTCGATCTCCTCCCCGCTCAGCGCCGCGACGAAGGCCACGCCTTCGGGGGTGGGCTCGAGCGGCGGCTGCTCGCGCAGGCGCTCGAGCGCCGGGGCCAGCTTCAGGAGGGCGTTCTCCCCCAGGCCCGGGACCGAGGCATGGCCCGCCACGCCGCGCGCTCGCAACAGGAAGCGGCAAGGTCCCTTCTCGCCCACGCAGAGCGAGTAGAAGCGCCTTCCCTCCACCTCGAACGAGACGCCGCCGCCTTCGTTCAGCACGTAGTCGGATCGCACCTTGTCGGGATGCTCGCTGCACAGCCACCGCGCCCCCGCCGCGGCTCCCGCCTCCTCGTCGGCGGTGATGACGACCAGCAGCTCTCCCTTGCGGGGGCGCCATCCGTCGCGGCCGAGCGCCGCAGCCGCGGCCACCTCGGCGGCCACCTGGTCCTTCATGTCCTGCGCCCCTCGGCCTCGAACCTCTCCGTCCACTACGTCGCCGGCCCAGGGATCGAAGCTCCACTCGGAGGGATCGGCGGGGACCGTATCCGCATGGCCGAGCAGGCACAGCGTCGGCCCGGTGCTCTCCCCGCCCAGCCGGGCGACCAGGTTCGGGCGCCCGGGCTTGGCGGCCAGCAGCTCGCAATCGAACCCGGCCTCCGTGAGGGTCTCGGCCAAAAGGAGCTGGGCCTCCTCCTCGTTGCCGGGAGGGTTGGAGGTGTCGATCCTGATCAGCTCCTGGAGCAGCGCTACCGCTTGGCTTCCGACCTCTCCCTCGGCGCGGGCGTGCCCAGCCAGCGCAGCCGTCTCCTCTCCCATCGGCCCAGGTTACTCGCCTCCCGCCGGGCTCACAGGCGGCGTGTGCGCCGGGCCCAGGGGTGGTCTTGTTCCGTTTGCGATGCACAGACCGCTGCCGGGTCGGGCGGGCGCCCCCATTCGCCCTCAAACGATCTGTCAACCAAGGATCGCCTGGGCGAGCATCGCAAGGCCGCTGACCAGAAGCACGACGGCGCAGGCGCGAAGGAGCGCCTGCTCGTTGAGGCGCCCGGTGAGGTGGGAGCCGACGTACGCGCCGGGGATCGCCGCGGCCGCCCCCACCGCGAACAGGGTCCAGTCCACGCCGCTCGGCAGGTGCCCGAGCAATCCCCCCACCCCGACGACCGCTCCGACCGCGGCGTTGGTGCCGACGGCCTCATACGGGCCGACGCCGACCCACTTGACCATCGCTGGCAGCCGCAGCGAACCGAGGATGAGGCCGACGACACCGCCCATCACCCCGACGCCGAACCCGACCGCGGCGGCGTTCAGCAGGAGCTCACGGCGCCCCACCATCTGCTCCGCCTGGGCCGGACGGCGATAGCGAGCCACCTCGAGCGCCCCGTAGAGGACCACGAAGGCGATCACCCCCAGCAGCACCCGGCTCGGCAGGGCACCCGAGATCAGCCCGCCGACCACCGCCCCGGCGAGCGAGGTCGGCGCCATCCAACGGAACAGGCGCCAGTCGATCCTCCCTGCTCGTGCGTGGGCAACCGCCGAGGTCGTCGCCGCGACCCCGGAGATCGCCACGTTCGCACCGGCGCCCGCTGCCGGCGACGAGGCGAGCAGGACGACGAGCGGCAGTCGCAGGTTGCCCAGCACAAGGCCCACCAGGCCACCCACCGCCGAGACGGCGAACGACCAAGCGGCGAGGGCGATGAGTTCGAGTGCGTCCACGCCGGGGTCATACTGAATCGAGGAGATCGCGGATGGAGCGGCTGTTCGACACCGGCAACACGCCAGGCCACAGAACCAGCGTGCCGCCGGCGGAGGCTCCACTGCCGGTGCGGATGCGACCGCGCTCCCTGGAGGAGCTCCTCGGACAGGATCATCTGCTGGGCGAGGGGTCGACGCTGCGCGCCGCGGTTGAGACCGAGGAGCCCCACTCGGCCATTTTCCACGGGCCGCCGGGCTCCGGGAAGACGACTCTGGCGCGGATCATCGCCGCCGCCTGCCGCGGGTCGTTCGAGGAGTTCTCGGCGGTCAACGCCGGGCGGCCCGAGGTCCGCGCGGTGATCGAGCGAGCGGAGGAGCGCCGCAGGGCCGCGGACGAGCCGACGATCTTCTTCCTCGACGAGATCCATCGCTTCAACAAGGCGCAGCAGGACGCGCTGCTGCCGGCGGTCGAGGAGGGACTGGTGACGCTGATCGGGGCGACCACCGAGAACCCCTACTTCGAGGTCAACTCGGCGCTTCTCAGCCGCACGCAGCTGTACGAGCTGCGTCCGCTCACGCCGGAGCACATGCGCCAATTGCTTCATCGCGCCCTTACCGATTCCGAACGCGGGATCGCCGATCCGCCGGAGGTCTCCGAGCAGGCCCTGGAGCTGCTCGCCACCCGCTCGGGTGGCGATGCCCGGGTGGGGCTGTCGGCGCTGGAGCGGGCGGTGGACACGGCGCGGGCTCAGGGCCATCCGGTCGACCTCGAAACCGCCGAGGACGCGCTGCAGCGCAAGGCGCTCACCTACGACCGCGAGGGAGACCGCCACTACGACTACATCTCGGCCTGGATCAAGGCCACCCGCGCCTCCGACCCCGACGCATCCCTCTACTACCTGGCGGTGATGCTCGAGGGCGGCGAGGACCCGCGCTTCATCGCCCGGCGGATGGTGATTCTGGCCTCCGAGGACATCGGCAACGCGGACCCGCAGGCGCTCGTGGTCGCCAACGCCGCCGCCCAGGCGGTCGACCGGGTAGGCCTGCCGGAGTGCCGGCTCAACCTCGGTCAGGCAGCCGTCTACCTTGCCCTGGCCCCGAAGTCCAACGCCTCCTACCGCGGCATCCAGCGGGCCACGGCGCACGTCCGCGAGCATGGCGCGAAGCCGCCGCCCGCGTACCTGCAGGACGCCCACTACCCGGGGGCCCGCAAGCTCGGGCGCGGCGTCGGCTACGTCTACCCTCACGACGAGCCAGACGGCGTCGCCGATCAGCCCGTGCTGCCGGACGGCCTGGAGACCGAGCGCTTCTACGAGCCGACCGAGCGAGGGTTCGAGGAGGAGCTTCGTCGGCGTCTCGAGCAGATTCGACGCCGTCTCGGCGACCCCTAGGAAAGACTGCGCTCGCCGCTGAGACGCGACCACCTCGCCGAGTCGTCCCGCAACTCTCGCGCCGCGTGGGTGTTCTGAGCCTAGACCCGAGCAGGCGACGCTTTCGCGCCATCCCGACAACCAGACCGAGTCCACGCCTCAGCGACCACCCGCGTGCGGCGAGGAAAACACGGTGGCCCCGCGACTGGTTCGCGGGGCCACCGGCTCGGGCTCCCGAGCTCCGCTCCCGGACCCCACGCTCCTAGCCCCAACCGGGGTACGCGCATAGAATCGCCGTGATGGGGCAGCTCGAGTCCTTCAACCCCGCCACCGGCGAGCTCGTCGGCTCGGTCGAGACACTGAAGCCCGCGGAGGTTCAGGCGGTCGTCGACGACGTCGCCGAGGTGCAGCCCTTCTGGGCCCAGCTGACGCTCGCCGACCGCGCCCGCTACTTGCGCAAGGCGGCCGACGTCCTGGTCGAGGAGCTCGATCAGGTCGCCGAGCTCTTGACGCGCGAGCAGGGGAAGCCGATCACCGAGAGCTACACGATGGAGGTCGTTCCCACGATCGACGTCCTTCACTGGTGCGCGGAGGCGGGTCCGAAGATCCTGGCCGACGAGCCGATCCGCATGGGCCAGGCCCTGTTCCTGTCGAAGAAGGCCAAGTTCAGCTACGAGCCGCTTGGGGTCGTGGGCGTGATCGCGCCCTGGAACTACCCGTGGTCGATCCCCTTTGACGAGGTTGCGATGGCGCTGATGGCGGGCAACGGGGTCGTCTTGAAGCCGGCCAGCCTGACGCCGCTGCTGGGGGAGCGGATCCGGGAGACGTTCGAGAAGGCGGGCCTGCCGGAGGGGTTGGTGCGCGTGGTCCACGGCGGCGGCGCCGTCGGCCAGGCGCTATGCGAGTCCTCGGCGGGGAAGATCTTCTTCACCGGCTCGGTCGAGGTGGGTCGCAAGGTCGGCGAGATCTGCGCCCAACAGCTGAAGGGATCGGTGCTCGAGCTGGGCGGCAAGGACCCGCAGATCGTGTGCACCGACGCCGAGCTCGCGAACGCGATCTCGGGCTGCGTGTGGGGAGGCTTCGCGAACGCGGGACAGACCTGCTCGGGAATCGAACGCACCTACGTGGTGCGCGATGTCGCCGATCGCTTCATCGAGGGAGTTGTTCGGAGGGCCGGGGAGCTCACCGTCGGCGATCCGATGGAGTGGGAGACCGAGATCGGACCGATGGTTTCCCAGGACCAGTTCGACGTGGTCTCGGACCTGGTTGACGACGCGCTCCAAGCCGGCGCGGACCGGGTGGCGGGTGGCCCGCGCGAGGTGCCGGGATTCGGCGGCAAGTTCATCGCCCCCACGGTCCTCGCGGGGGTCGAGGACGAGATGCGGATCATGAAGGAGGAGATCTTCGGTCCCGTGGTTCCGATCATCGTCGTCGACTCCGAGGACGAGGCTCTCCGGAGGGCCAACGACTCGAACTTCGGCCTCGGCGCCTCGGTCTGGACCAAGGATCGCGCCAAGGGCGAGCGGATAGCGAGGCGGATCGAGTCGGGGATGGTGTGGATCAACGATCACTCCTACACCCATGCCGCCTGCCAATGCTCGTGGGGCGGCGTCAAGGAGTCGGGCCTCGGCCGCTCGCACTCGAAGTTCGGCTTCTACGAGTGCGTGGACGTAAAGCTGGTCTCCTGGGAGCCGGGCCTCACCCGAGACCTCTGGTGGCAGCCCTACGACCGTACCCTGGGCCAGGCCGTGCGCGCCTCGGCCCGTCTGCTCTACGGCCGCAACGGCCAGCGGCTGAAGGCGCTTCGCGAGGGCGGCCTGCCGTTGCTTCGGGTCGGCGCTCGCACCCTTCGCAAGGACCGCTGAAGCACATCCGCGGAGATCCCGGCGATCAGCCGGGCACGCGCGCGTGGAGGTGGTTGGGACGCACCTCGGCTCTGGACGGGTTCTTGCCGGTATCCGGCAACAAGTCGGCCATTCCAGGCCCTATCCGAATCTCAGCACCGGCGACCAGTCGCTGCGCTTCTTGACCCTCCTGCGCTCGGAGCGCACCTTGAGCTTGTAGTTGTGGCGGTTGGGCCTGAAGTTGACGGGCCTGTCGTTGTGGCCGAAGGCGGCGTGGAAGGAGGCCGTGTCGTTCTTCCATGTCTTCCACTTCCTGCGGTCCACCCGGTAGCGGACGTCGAAACGGGAGCCGGTGTTGGTGCTGGCGTTTGCCCACCGGACCTCGATCTCGCCCACCAGCGAATCGGCCAGGGCTATGGGCCGCACCTTGACCCGGCCGGCCATGCCGCCCTGGGGAGAGCCGTGGAGCGTGCAGTAATAGTGGTAGGAGCCGGCGGAGGCGTTGATTCGAAAGTCGATCGGGCCCCTGATCGGATTTCCGGAGGAGAACAGCCTGTCGTCCTGGACGATGTTGTGGCGGTTGCCCGTCCCGCCGCCGTTCAACCAGCGGAAACTGGGGCCGGTGGAGAAGTTCCGAGCGGGGGGATTCTTCGGGACGAAGCGGTCGTCGCCGGACGTCGATCTGGCGCGGGGCCGCGCCGGCGGCCGCCGGCAGCGCCAGCGCCACCGCGGCTGCCGAAATCACGAGGGAGCGTCGCACCTCACACCTCCGAAGCTCGTTGGTCGGGCGATCGTACCCCTGCCATACGGCCCCCACGACTGGGAGGTTCAACTGGGAGAATCGGAGCGTGGCCGAAACCACGGCTGTCCAGCGAGAATCCAGGCCCGCCAGTCCGCTCGCGTCGTCCTCAGCGATCGCCCTGGCTCGCCTGCGGCGAGACTACGGTGAGCGGACGGTCCTGCGCGATGTAACCCTGGAGCTCCGCGAGGGCCAGACGCTCGCGGTGCTGGGGCCGAACGGCGCCGGCAAGACCACACTGTTGCGGGTCCTTGCGACCCTGCTCCGGCCCACTGCCGGCGAGGTCTCGGTGCTCGGCTGCGCGCTCCCTCGCCAGGCCTGGAAGGCTCGCGGGCGAATCGGCTACCTCGGCCACGAGCCGCTCTGCTACCGCGATCTCAGCTGCGCCGAGAACCTGCGCTTCCAGGCCCGCCTGCACGGGCTCGAAGGAGGCGCCGCGGAGCGGATCGCCGAGCTGCTCGACCGAGTGAGGATGTCGCGGTGGGCCGGCGAGCTGGTACGAAACCTCTCCGCGGGCATGGTGCAGCGGCTCGCCGTCTGCCGCGCGATGCTCCACGACCCCGAGCTGCTGCTGCTGGACGAGCCGCGCTCGCACCTCGACCCCGAGGCGGCGGCCCTGGTCGAGCCCCTGATCGGCGCCGCGCCAGGGCGCACCCGCGTCGTCGTCACCCACGAGATCGAAGCCGGGTTGGCCGAGGGCGACCGCGTCCTGGTTCTGCGTGCGGGAGGAGCCGTGGCCTACCACGGCCCCGCGAGCGGGTTGTCGGCCGGCGACGCCCGGGCGATTTACGGGGGTGCGCCGTGAGGGGCCGGCCGAGCTCGTTTCGGGCCTTCGAGGCGATTCTCGCCAAGGACCTCAGGGTGGAGCTCCGCACCCTGCAGTCGGTGCCCGCGATGGCGTTGTTCGCGGTGACCACCTTCGTCCTCTTCCGCTACGGGCTCGACCGCAGCGCGCTGAGCGGCAGCCTGGCCGCGGGGGTGCTGCTGGCGACGGTCCTGTTCGCCGCCATCCTCGCCATCAACCGCCTGTTCGTCGCCGAGCGCGACGAGGGCGGCTTCGACGCGATCCGGCTGGCGCCCGTGGACGGCACCGCGCTCGGAGCGGCGAAGGCGACGGCATTGGTCGTCTACCTGCTGGTGCTGGAGGCGATCGCCCTGCCCATATTCGGTGTCTTCTTCCTCGACTCGTGGACCGGGCTGGCGCCGCTCGCGGGCGTCCTGGTGCTCGTCGATCTCGGCCTCGCGGCCACCGGTGTGCTGGTCGCCTCGATCGCCGCCAACTCGCGCGCCCGCGACCTGCTGGGCCCCCTGGTGCTCCTGCCCCTGCTGGTGCCGGTGATGATCGCCGCGGCCGGCGCCGCCGAGCCGCTGCTCGCCGCAGGCGGGCCGTCATACGACGGGATTGCCAAATGGCTGGCCATCCTCGCCCTCTACGATGTGACTTTCCTCCTGGTCGGATACGCCGTCTATGACTTCCTGCTGGAGGACTGACCCGGCGGCACCGGCGCCGACCGGGTGAGCATGAGGGTCCCGAGCCTGCGAGCTCAAGCAGCGGCGACGGTCGCGGTCCTCGCGGCCGGATTTGCGCTGGTCTTCTTCTATGCCCCGCTCGACACCGAGGGCTTCATCCAGAAGATCTTCTACCTGCACGTGCCGCTTGCCATCTGCTCGCTCGTTGGGTTCGTGGCCGCCGGGATCCACGCGATTCGCCATCTGCGCAGCAACGACCCGGTGCACGACGCCCGCTCCTACGTCTCCATCCACCTCTCGGTCATCTTCGGGATCGCCGTCCTGGTCACCGGCTCGATCTGGGCGAAGGCGCAGTGGGGCAAGTGGTGGGTCTGGGACGAGCCGACCCTGGTCAGCTTCCTGATCGTCTTCCTGCTCTACGCGACCTACTATCCGCTGCGCTACGCGATCGAGGACCGTGAGCGCCAGGCCCGCTACGCGTCCGTGTTCGCGATCACCGCGGGCGCCTTCGTGCCGCTGAACTTCCTGGCCGTGCGCCTGGCGGAGCCTCTGATCCACCCGCGGACCTTCTCCTCCGCGGGAGGGCTGCCCGGCTCGATGCTGCTCACGTTCGTGGTCTGCCTTGCTGGGATGGTGCTCCTTTGGCTGTCGCTGGTCCGCTTCGAGTTGGCCGCGAAGTCGGCCTCGGCCAGGCTCTCCCGCCTGCGGCGCGCGCTCGAGGGCGACGCGTACGCGCCGCCGACCGCCGATTCGCGAATTGCGCCCGGGCTCCCCTCCCGAGCCTCGGCGAGCTGGATGAACGACCCCACGACCCCGCGCGTCTGATGCCCGCCCTGCCGCTCGACGAGGCCGGCAAGTACGTGGCCGCCGCGTACGTGGTCTTCGTTGCCCTGATCCTGGCCTACGTAGCGATCATGGCCGCGAAGCTCGAGCGGATCGACCGCGAACTGAGCGAGCTGACGGACCTCGCCGAGGAGAAGTCCACCCGGGCTAGCGACGGAGTCGCGGGCAGGCGGCTGAACCTGCCGCCCCGCTGGCGCCCAACCCGCCGGAAACTACCGCAGGCGACTCCGGCGGATGAGAGCCGAGGATTCCGGCGGAGGTGTTCTCTGATGTCTGAGCTGCTCGCGCTTGGCATCTCTCACAAGACCGCGCCGCTGGAGCTGCGCGAGCGGGTCGCGTTCACTGAGGGCCGAGCGGCGGGGATGATCAGAGAGCTGGTGGAGGCGCCGGAGGTGCACGAGGCGGCGGCGATCTCAACCTGCAACCGCACCGAGCTCTACCTGGTGGCTCCCGACGGCGTGGCGGCCGAGTCGCTGGCGCTGGGGGTGCTGGCCCGCGAGGCGGAGATACGCCCCACGGAGCTGGTGGGCCACCTGTACTCGCTGCGCGCCACCGACGCCGCCTCCCACATGTTCCGGGTGACCGCCGGACTCGACTCGATGATCATCGGCGAAGCCGAGATCCAGGGGCAGGTGAAGCGGGCCTACGAGCTGGCGCTGGTCGAGGGGGCGACCGGCCCGATCCTCAACCGGCTGTTCCGCGGCGCGCTCGCCGCAGGCAAACGGGCGCGATCGGAAACCCGCATCTCCGAGAAGGGCGTCTCGGTGCCCTCGGTTGCGGTGGAACTGGCGCAGCGGGCGCTTGGCGATCTCTCGAGCCGGCTCGTGCTTGGTGGTGGGCGCCGGTGAGACCGCGGAGCTGACCGCTCGAGCGCTCGCCGCGCGTGGAGTCGAGCCTGCGTTCATCGCCAACCGCCGATACGACCGGGCGATCGGTCTGGCCCAGCGCTTCGGCGGACGTGCCGTCCGCTTCGAGGAGCTGCCGGCGCAGATGGAGCAGGCCGACATCGTCGTTGCCTCGACAAGCTCGCCGCACCACGTGGTGGAGCACGAGGCGCTCGTCGAGGTGATGGCGGCGCGGCAGGGTCGGCCGCTGCTGCTGATCGACCTTGCGGTGCCGCGTGACATCCACCCCGATTGCCGCGACGTGGAGGGCGTGAGTCTGCACGACATGGACGACCTTCAGGTCCTCGTGGAGCGAAACGCCTCGGGCCGGGAGGCCGAGGCTCGCCAAGCCGAGAGCGTGTTGCGCTCGGAGCTCGGCCGCTTCGAGCGCTGGCTCGCCTCGCAGGACGTTTCCCCGACGGTGGCTTCGCTGCGCGAGCGAGCCACCGAGATCGTCGATCGCGTGCTGGCGGAGAACGAGCCTCGGTGGGAGTCGCTCACCGACGCCGATCGGGAGCGTATGCAGGCGATGGCACGAGCGATCGCCAGCCGGCTGCTGCACGAGCCCACCTTGCGCCTGAAGCGCTCCTCAGGCGAGGACGACGCCTACCTGTACGTCAACGCCCTGCGTGAGCTCTTCGGCCTCGACGCGCCTACCGCGTCGCCGGAGGAGCAGGACGCGGAGGTGCGCCCGCTGCGCGAGGCGCGCCGGCGCAAGCGCCCGGCAAGTTGAGAGTGTGAGCAACCCGCTGAAGCTGGGAACGCGCGGCAGCCGGCTGGCGCTCGCGCAGGCTCAACTGGTCGCGGAGGCGCTGGGCGGTGCCGAGATCGTCGCTGTGAAATCGAGCGACGGCGAGCCAGGCGACAAGGAGCGCTTCGTGCGCGGGGTCGGACAGGCGGTTTTGGACGGCGAGGCCGACCTGGCCGTGCATTCGGCCAAGGATCTGCCGGGCGAGCGTCCCGACGAGCTGAGGCTTGTGGGGGTGCTCGGCCGCGCCGATCCCGCCGACGCCTTCGTTGGCGAGGCGTCGTCGCTCGACGAGGTGCCCGAGGGGGCGCGCATCGGCACCGCAAGCCTGCGCCGGCGCTCCCAGCTCCTGGCGTTGCGGCCGGATCTGGAGCTGGTGGAGCTGCACGGCAATGTCGACACCCGCCTGCGGAAGCTCACCGAGGGCGAGTTCGACGGGGTGGTGCTGGCCGTGGCCGGCCTGCGCCGTCTGGCCCGCGAGGCGGAGATCGCGTTCAGCTTCGGACTCGCGGAGCTGACGCCGGCAGCCGGTCAGGGATCACTGGCGCTGGAGGCGCGCCGCGCGGACTCAACCGCGGCGCAGCAGGCGGCGCGGATCTCGGACCACGATGCCCTGGTCGAGCTGACGGCGGAGCGCGCCGTGGTCGCGGCGCTCGACGCCACCTGCCACACGCCGGTGGGAATCTGCGCCCGCGTCGAGAAGGGAGAGCTGGCCATGCTGGGCTTCGCCGGCCTTCCCGACGGCTCCGAGTGGGTGCGGGATCGGGTTGCGGGCGACCCGGAGCAGCCCGCGGCGCTTGGCCAGGCGCTGGCCGAGCGGATGCTCGCGGCCGGCGCGGGCGAGCTGCTGGAGCGCTCCGAGGCGCTGGCCTGATGGCGGCGCGGCAAGGGGTCGTCTACCTGGTGGGTGCGGGGCCGGGCGACCCGGGCCTGATGACTGCGAGGGCGCTGGAGCTGTTGTCGAGCGCCGACGTGATCCTCCACGACCGCCTGATCCCGCCCGGCGCGCTCGATCGAGTGCGCCCGGACGCCGAGGTAATCGACGTGGGCAAGCGTCCCGGCGGCGCCGACACCTCGCAGGGCGAGATCGAGGAGCTGATGGCCGAGCGTGCCCGGGCCGGTCGCAGCGTGGTTCGCCTCAAGGGCGGCGATCCGTTCGTATTCGGGCGCGGCGGCGAGGAGGCGGAGGCGCTGAGGGCCGCCGGAATCCCGTTCGAGGTCGTGCCCGGCGTCACCGCCGGGGTCGCCGCGGCGGCGTACGCGGGCATCCCCCTCACCCACCGCGAGGACGCCTCGGCGGTCGCCTTCGTCACCGGGCACGAGGATCCCGCCAAGGGCGACTCGGCGCTCGACTGGGACGCGCTGGCGCGGTTCCCCGGCACCCTCGTCTTCTACATGGGGGTGAAGCGGCTGCCCGAGCTGTCCGAGCGCTTGGTCGCGGCCGGGCGTGAGGGGGGCGAGCCCGCGGCTTGTGTGGAGCGGGGGACGATGGCCGGCCAGCGAACCGTGACCGCCACGCTCGCCGAGCTGCCCGCGGCGGTGGCCGCGGCAGCGATCGGCCCGCCGGCGGTCGTGATCACGGGCCCGGTGGCGGCGCGACGCGAAACGATCGCCTGGCTCGAGCGGCGTCCCCTGCACGCGCGGCGCGTCGTCGTCACGCGGGCGCGTGCCCAGGCCAGCGGCCTGGCCGCGGCGCTGCGGGCGCTGGGTGCCGAAGTGATCGAGCTACCGGCGATTCGGATAGTCCCGCGGCTCGACTCCCCGGAGGTTCGCGACGCGGTGCAGTCCATGCACGCCTACGCGCTGGTCTGCCTGACCAGCCCGAACGGCGTGCGCCTCTTGTTCGACGCTCTGGCCGCCGCTGGCCGCGACGCGCGGGCGCTTGCCAACGCGACGGTCGCCGCGATCGGGCCGGGTACGGCGGCGGCGCTCGCCGAACGTGGGATTCGGGCCGAGATCGTGCCCGAGCGCTCGATCGCCGAGGCCCTGGTCGAGTCGTTGCGCGACTTCGAGGTCGCAGACCGCCCGGTGCTGCTCGCCCGGGCCGCCGAGGCGCGCGATGTGCTGCCCGAAGCGCTGCGGGAGCGCGGCGCCAAGCTGGACCTCGTGGCGCTCTACGAGACGGTCGCCGAGGACGCCGATCCGGCTGTGGTCGAGGCGGCACGGGACGCCGACTACGTCACCTTCACGTCCTCGTCGACGGTGAGAAACTTCATCGAGGCGGTCGGAGGCCGCTTCCCCGAGCGGGCGCGGATCGTCTCGATCGGGCCGGTGACCAGCGAGGCCGTCCGCGAGGCGGGACTGACGGTGGACGTCGAGGCCGATCGTCATGACCCGGACGGCCTGGTACAGGCGCTCGTTGCCGACGCCGCCCGGGGCTAGGTAGCACACGTGACGCGGCCGATCACCTTCCTCTCGGACTACGGCGCAGAGGACGAGTTCGCGGGTGTGTGCCGTGCCGTGATCGCGAAAATCGCGCCGCAGGCCACGGTGATCGACCTCACCCACGGGGTCGGGCGACACGCGGTCCGCCAGGGGGCGACCATCCTGGCTAACGCGCTCCCATACGCGCCACCCGGCGTGCACCTGGCGGTCGTCGACCCGGAGGTAGGCTCGCCGCGCCGCGCAGTGGCGGTCCGCGCGCGATCGGAGGAGAGGCTGTTGGTGGGGCCCGACAACGGACTGCTATGGCCGGCGATCGAGAGCCTCGGCGGCGCGGCCGAGGCGGTGGACGTGTCGCTGTCGCGGCTCCGGCTCGAGCCCGTCTCGGCGACCTTCCACGGCCGCGACATCTTCGCCCCGGTCGCCGCGCACCTCGCGCTGGGCGCGCCCCTGTCCGAGGCCGGCGAGCAGATCCCACCGGACTCGCTGGTCACCCTCCAAGGCAGCCAGCCGGCGATCGGACCGGAGCGCGTCGTCGCACACGTGGTCGCGGTGGACCGGTTCGGTAACGCGGTCCTCGACCTCGCCGATCACCATCTGCCCGCCAGCGGCCTTCGGATGGGCCGTACGGTGGCGATCGACGCTCAGGGTCAGCGCCACGAAGCCCCTTTCACGCTCACCTTCGCCGACGTCGGCGAGGGCGAGCTGCTCCTCTACGTGGACTCCTACAGGAACGTTGCGCTGGCGGTCAACCGGGGCAGCGCAGGCGCCGAGTTGGGACTCGAGCCGGGCGACGAAGTCGTGCTGCGTTCCGCTCAGTGATGACGAGCTTCGGGTGGCCGCACCGTCACTATCGAGTCACCGACTCGACCAACGAGCGCGCCCGCGAACTGGCGCTCGAGGGGGTGCCCGGCGGCACGGTGGTAACCGCGGAGCTGCAGACGTCCGGCCGTGGCCGCCGGGGTCGGGCCTGGGCGACGCCCCCCGGCCAGGCGCTCCTCTACTCAGCGATCCTGCGCCCGCTGGGCCGGGAGCACGCCCTGCTTCCGCTCGCTGTGCCGCTGGCCGTTTGCCAGGCGGTTGAGGCCGTGGCCTCGCTGGAGTGCCGGGTGAAGTGGCCGAACGACGTCTGGATCGAGGAGAAGAAGGCGGCGGGCATGCTGCTCGAGGCCCGGCCGCCCGACTGGGCGGTGATCGGGATCGGCCTCAACCTGGCGATCGAGCCTCACGAGTTCCCGCCCGACCTGCGCTGGCCGGCGACCTCTGTTGGCCAGGGTGTCACCGCCTCCGCGGCGTTAGCGGCGGTCAACGAGAGCCTCGAGCTCTGGGTGGACGCGCCCCCCGCCCGGGTGCTCGAAGAGTTCGCCGCGCGCGACGCGCTACGCGGGCGGGAGATCCGCTGGGAGGGCGCCGGCGCCGACCTTCCCTCGGGAGCAGGCCGCGCCGAGGGAATCGACGACCGCGGCAACCTGCTCGTGGCCACCGATGACGGCCGGCGGCTCAGCCTGGGCGCCGGTGAGGTGGAGCTCGCGCTCTAGCGCCTGCTGCGCGCACGAACCACGGCGATCGCGAGCACGAGCGCCATCACCAGCACCCGGGTCAGGTCGATCGCCGGGCACCAGGTGGCGCGGCCCTCCCTGATCTCGAAGGCCCCCGTGGGCCACATCAGGCCGCCCCAGCCCACGCCGGCGCCGGTCTGCGGCCCAGCCTCGCCGTCCTCTCGCCGCCACTACGCTGGGCCGATGCATGAAGCCGAGCAGGTGCTGCGGTCCGCCTACCGCGCGTTCAATGCGCGCGATATCGAGGCCGCAATCGCGCTGATGGATCCCGAGGTCGATTGGCCGAACGCCTGGGAAGGCGGTCGGGTGGTCGGCCGGGCGGCAGTTCGCGACTATTGGAAAGGACAGTTCGCTGCCATCTCGAGCAACGTCGAACCCGAGGGCTTCACCAAAGAGGAGGACGGCAGCGTCACTGTCGATGTCCATCAGGTCGTCCACGACGCCGGCACCGGCGAGCTGGTCTCCGATTCGCGCGTTCGCCACCGCTATCGGCTCGAGGATGGCCTGGTCGCTCGGATGGACGTCCTGGAGTCACCCGAGCGGCAGTAGACGACCCGACATTGCGCCGCTCCTCGCCCAAACAGGGAGCGGACGAGGCTAGCCCTTTGCCGGTCGCGCGCCGCCCGCGGAGTCGATCAGCGCCGCCATAATCGCGACGGCTTCGACGTCTTCGAGGCCCTGCTGGCGCACGAGTGATTGCCACGTGGGGAAGGCGACCGCGTGCCCGACTGCCGCTTGCACGCGGCGCCGCGCCTCGCCGCGCTCTGGCCTCCCAGCGATGATCGCGGCGGTCGCCGCGTCCAGGTAGCCGCGAAACTCCGCCACCGGCCTCGCCATCGCCTCGACCAGGGGCGCATCGCGGCTAGTCTTCTCCAGCATCCCCTCGGCGCGGCGGAAGAACGCGTACATCTCGCCCAGCCCATGTCTCAGTCGAGCTTCGGGGTCGGAGATCGACGACCATGCCCCCGGGTCCGGCATCGGATTGGTCGCCCAGTAATGCGCCGAGCAGGCTGCGAACAGCGATACCTCATCCGGAAAGTGGCGGTAGACGGTCGCCCGCTGAACGCCGGCCTCCTTCGCGACACCGCTGACTGTGGTCCGGGCGGGGCCGACGGTGCCGTGGAGCCTCACCGCCGCTTCGGTGATCCGCTCGCGGGTCCGCCGCTCCTGTTCGGCGCGCCGACGCTTCCTGTACGTCCGAACTCCGTTCTTGCCACGTTCACTAGACATATTTGTTCACCCAATATTGACAGACCCCGTAGCGTGTGCTAGGTTCGCCGCACACTATTGTTCAGCCAATAAGGAGAGAGTACATGGAAGCGGCCTCGCAGACGACTGACCTGAAGCGATTCGATGCCTCACAGGGGCCGCGGATCATCGGACCCGACGGCGGCAAGGCGGTGGACCTGGGATCGATCGGCGCTCGGATGATGGCTTGGACCGAGGAGACGGGTGGGGGGTTCTCCCTCGTCGAGCACCCGATGCCGCCCCGACGGCTGGCGGCTCCGCTCCACAGGCACTCCCGTGAGGACGAGTACAGCTTCGTGCTCGAGGGGCGAATGGGCGCCCTGCTCGGTGACGACGTCGTCTACGCGGAGGTGGGGGACCTGGCGTTTAAGCCGCGCGACCAGTGGCACACCTTCTGGAACGCCGGCGACGAGCCCTGCCGGATCCTGGAGATCATCTCGCCGGGAGGCTTCGAGCATTTCTTCGACGAGCTGGCGACCCTCCTGGAGAGCCCCGATTTCGACCCGGCGCAGCTCGGGGAGCTAGGAGCCCGCTACGGGCTCGAATTCCAACCTGACAGCGTGCCGCGGTTGTGCGAGGAGCACGGACTCGATCACCCGCTGCTGCACACGGGCGAGCCGCAGAGTTAAGTCCCGCCGCTCAGGCGATCAGCCCTGTGCGGCGTCGGCCTCCGGTTCGGTGGTGCTCTCCAGCCGCTCACGGTTGGTGGCCTCGGCGCCGTCCTGGCCGCCGTTCTGAGCCTTGTCGGCACCGTTTTGGCGCTGGCGTCCGTTCCCGCCCCGGCGCCGGCGGCGCCTTCCGCCTGACCGCGGGAAGTTGCGAAGCAGCTCGCGCGCGACCGCCGAGGGCTTGCGGGCCATCCGCATGCGGGCGCCGCGCAACACCTCCTCGGCCTCGGGGGTGTGCGCAACCGAGGCGGCCAGCAGCGAGATCGCCAGGCGACGGTCCTGCTGGCGGGCCGCGTGGACGAGGCGCCGCGCGTTTCGGCCGTGGGCTCGCCCCGACGAGTTCACGAACAGCCCCAGCAGGCGCTTGGTCTCGGGCCACCGCTGCACGGCGTATTCCTCATGCAGCTCGCGGGTGATGGCGGCCAGGCGCCAGACCCACGCCTGCGCCTGATCGCGACGCCCGATCCGCCGCTCGACGAGGCGCCTGCAACAGCAGCTTGGCGCCGGCGCGCCGCTCCTCGCGCGGCCAGGTGGCCACCACCTCCAGGGAGTCGTCGAAGGCGTCGGGGTCGCGCAGCGCCGCGATCTCCGTCAGCGCCTTGAGGCGGAGCTGGTGGTTTCGGTTGCGCTGGACGCAGGTGAGCAGGAATCGACGGCGCAGCTCCTTGGCCTGATCGTGCTGGAGCATTGCCTTCGCCCGGCGCCAGTTGTTGCTCGTCACCCGGGCCCCGGCCAGCGCAGCCCAGGCGTGCTGCTCCGAATAGTTGAGGTTCTCGACCGCGATCCGCCACAGCTCGCGCTCCAGCACCGACAGGCGACGCTCCGGATCGGCCGACACGGGCACCACGCGGCGCTCGACTCGCACCCGTCGGCCGCGTCCGCGCCGCACAGGCCCCACCACGATGGCGCCCCCGCGGTACACATCGCGGTCGAGCAGGCTGTGCAGGGTGACGATCGTCTCGTCATGCGTGGTAGCGGGGTGGACGAAGTCGATCACCAGGCCCGCCTCCTTCTCGGGAGCGCGACGGGTGACCCGGCCGACGCGCTGCTGGTAGACGCGCCGCGAGGCGGTTGGCGCGAGGTGCATGCAGATCGTCGCCCGCGGTGAGTTCCAGCCCTCGGCGAGCAGCATCGCGTTGCACAGCACGTCCACCTCTCCGCGCTCGAACGCGGCCAGGATCTCCGCCAGCTCTCGCTTCGGGGTCTCGCCGGAGACGGCGCGGGCTTTCATCCCGGCCGCGCGGAACGACGCGGCCACGTTGTTGGCATGACGCACGCCTGCCGTGTAGACGACGCCGGGGACCCTGCGGAAGCGCGAGCGGTAGAGATCGGCCACCGCGACGTTGAAGGGCTCCTGGTCCAAGAGCTTGGCCAGCTCCTCCTGGTCGAAGTCCTGGTCCACCTCGCCGCGGCGCAGCGGTACCTTGGCGATCGTCCGCACCCCGGGCCCCGGTGGGATGCGGATGCAGCGCAGCGGCGCGATCACCCCCCGTCTCGCGGCTTGGGCGAGGTCGAATCGCGAGGTCTGGGTCGGGAAGAGGTCGGCTACGTGGCGGGCGATCAGCGCGCCGGTGGCGGTCATGCCGATGAACACCGGCTCCGGCCAGCGACGGATGCAGGCGCTCGTCTTCTCGCCCAGAGCGGTGTGTGCCTCGTCGCAGATCACGATCGCGTAGGCGTCGGAGATGCGGTCGGCGTTGCGCACGAACCACTGGTAGGTCTCGACCGTGACCGGGCCGTAGGGATGATCCGCGCCGTCCATGAGCGGCGGCGAGAGCCGGTCCTTGTAGCCGCGGTCCGAGATCTCGCCGATGAACTGGTCGACGAGATTGCGCCGGTGCGTGAGGATCAGGACGCCGCCGGTTCGCGAGCCTTCGACGAAGCCCAGCGCGGCGACCGTCTTGCCGGAGCCGGTCGCGTGCTCGAACCAGAAGCGGCGGCTTGCGCCGGGGTCCTCGGGCGCCTCGTCCACCAGTTCGGCCGCCGGCTCCTCCCAGTCCTGGGGCTCCTCCTCGTCCGGCGCCAGGGTCTCGTCCTCCTCGGCGACTGCTTCGGCCGCCCCGTTGCCGCCGTCTCCCTCGAGCTCGGCGGCGACCGTGACCGTTGCCGTCAACCTCCGCCGAGGAGCGACCCGCTCCGTTCCAGGCCTCGGCGGCCACCGAGTCCTCGAGCTCGGCGGTGAGAGCCGCGAGGGTCCCGGAGAGTACGTCGACCTGGTGCTCGGTGAGCTCGGCGCCGTCCGCCAGCAGCACCGGCTCCGCGGTCAGCAGCCGCTCGAGCCCCAGCAGCAGCGAATAGCGCCGCCGCCACTCGGGCGAGGGAGTCTCGCGGCCGGCGTCGAGCTCCGCCAGGGCAGCCTCGACGGCGCGGTGGCGGGCGGTCCCGGGAGCGATGTCGTCGATGGTCTCGCCGTCGAGCAGGATCGGCTCGCGCGTGAACTCGCGCACGCGCTCGAGCTGATCGCCTGTGATCGGGCTGGTCGCGCTCTCTGCGACGTCGACGGATTTCGCCATGAGAGAAGTTCTCCGGCGCCCCCGTGTTCGAATGGACAGGGCGGGGGCGCTAAGCTCGCTGGAGGCTCGCCGGCCCGCTCGTGGCTAGTCCCTCTTGACGAGCCGGCGGTTTCCCCCGCGGTCCAGATTAGGTGTGGACCGAGTACCTAATTAAACCATCGTGCTGAACCGAATGCGGCGAAAGCCGGTTTTCATGGGCAGGATGAGCCCGATCGCACGCCTGAGCCGGAGATTCTGTGTGGCCACGATTGGCGACCCTGGCGCTCGCGCTGGCGGCCTGCGGCGGCGAGTCCGGCGGCGGGCGCAGCTGAGGCACCCGACTACGCGAAGGCGCTGGCCGGCGCGCCGGAGCCGCTGGCGAAGCTCTACGAGCAGCCCAACCGGCTGCTGCCCGGCGGGACAGAGGCGTTCGAGCGGCGGCTCGCCGATCTGCGCGGCTATCCGGTCGTGGTCAACAAGTGGGCCTCGTGGTGCGGCCCCTGCCGGGAGGAGATGCCCTGGTTCCAGCGGCTATCGGCCCGACTAGGCAAGCGGATCGCCTTCCTCGGCGTCGACAGTCAGGACTCGAGCGCAGCGGCGAAGGAGTTCCTGCGGGAGTTCCCGCTCCCCTATCCAAGCTACAGCGACCCCGGCCAGGAGATCGCCAAGGTGATGGAGGCGACGATCGGCTTCCCGGCGACGGCGTTCTACGACTCGAACGGCGAGCTCGCTCACGTCCAGCAGGGCCAGTACGCGAGCATCGATGCCCTTGCCGCCGACATCGAGCGCTACGCGCGGTAGAGGCCGCGTGCAGGGAGGCGGATAATGAGAGCCATGAGGGGCCGGCGGCTCCGCCTCTTGACTTTCGGAGCGCTCGCGCTCGTGGGAGCAGCGCTCGCGATCTCGCCGGCGCTCGCCCAGCAGGGGGGCGGCGACCCCGCGCCCGGCGGCATCGCCTACTCGATCGAGCTTCAGGCGACGATCGACCCGGCGACCGAGAGGTGGATCTCGAGCGCGCTCGACGACGCCGCCTCGGAGGACGCGGCGATCGCGATCATCCGGCTCGACACGCCCGGCGGGCTGTCCGACTCGATGCGCTCGATCATCCAGGACATGGCCGCCGCGCCGATTCCGGTGGTCGTCTACGTCTCCCCGAACGGCGCGCGGGCGGCCTCGGCCGGCGCCTACATCACCGAGGCCGCCGACGTGGCGGCGATGGCGCCGGAGACGAACATCGGCTCGGCGACCCCGATCGCGGTCGGGCCCGACGGCGGCAGCAGCGACCTCGACCGCAAGATCAAGAACGACGCGGCCGCCTCGATGCGGGCGCTCGCCTCGATCCATGGGCGAAACCCGCGTCTGGCCAACGAGCTCGTCACCAAGGCGAAGAACCTGACCGCCGAGGAGGCCGAGAAGGCGGGGCTGATCGACCTGATCGCGTCCGACCAGGAGGCGCTGGTCGCGCAGCTCGACGGCTTCCAGGTCAAGGGGCCGAAGGCCCAGACGCTGCACACCGCCGGGCTTCGGATCGAGGACCACGACATGCCGCTCCAATACGAGCTGCTCGAGATCCTCGTCAATCCGAACGTCGCCTACCTGCTGATCCTGATCGGGCTGATGGGGCTGACGATCGAGCTCTTCAGCCCCGGCTTGATCGCGCCGGGCACGATCGGGTTGATCTCGCTCCTGCTCGGCCTCTACGGGACCGCCCAGCTACCCGTGACGGCCACCGGGGTGCTGTTGCTGCGTCTTCGGGGTGGCGATGATCATCGCCGAGGCGCACCTCCCGACTCACGGCATCCTGGGCGCCTCCGGGGTGGCGGCGCTGATCGCCGCCGGCCTGGTCCTCTACGACACCAACACGAGCGCCTTCGAGATCTCGGCCCCGGTCGTGATCCTCACCGGGCTCCTGATCGGCGGCTTCCTCGCCGTCGCAGTCCAGCGGGCGATTCGCGCCCGTCGGTCAGCCGGCGCGCACCGGCTGGGAGGAGATGATCGGCGCCGTGGGAGAGGTGCGCGAGCCGCTCGACCCGATTGGCCAGATCTTCGTCGAGGGAGCGCTGTGGAGGGCGGAGCTGGTGCCGCCAGGCCCTGGATCGGAGCAAGCCGCCGCCGGACCGGCAAGCGATGGGCGGCCCCTCGAACGCGGCAGTAGAGTGCGCGTCGAGTCAGTCGAGGGGCTGACGCTCCGGGTCCGGCCCCTGTAAGCGAGGAAGGAGCTTCGAGTGGGTGTGGCCATCGCGATAATCGCTCTGCTTCTGATCTTCGCGCTGATCGTGCTGGCCTCCTCGATCAGGATCCTGCGCGAGTACGAGCGCGGCGTGATCTTCCGGTTGGGGCGGCTGATCGCCCAGAAGGGCCCGGGCCTGATCCTGCTGATCCCGATCATCGACCGGATGGTCAGGGTGGACCTGCGGACGGTCACCCTCACGGTGCCGCCCCAGGAGGTGATCTCCAAGGACAACGTCACCGTGCGCGTCAACGCGGTCGCCTATTTCCGGGTCATCGATCCGAACCGGGCGATCACCGAGGTCGAGAACTTCCTCGTCGCCACTTCCCAGATCTCACAGACGACTCTGCGCTCGGTCCTGGGCAAGGCCGAGCTCGACGCCCTGCTCTCGGAGCGGGAACGGCTCAACATCGAGCTCCAGCAGATCATCGACGAGCAGACCGAGCCCTGGGGCGTGAAGGTGAGCACGGTCGAGGTCAAGGACGTCGAGCTGCCGCAGGAGATGCAGCGGGCGATCGCGCGCCAGGCCGAGGCCGAGCGCGAGCGGCGGGCGAAGGTCATCGCCGCCGACGGCGAGTTCCAGGCGGCCGAGAAGCTCTCCCAGGCGGCCGAGATCTTTTCTCGCAACCCGGCGACGCTCCAGCTCCGCTACCTGCAGACGCTGATCGACATCGGCGTGCAACCAGAACTCGACGATCGTCTTCCCGCTTCCGATCGACATGCTGAGCGCCTTCGTCGAGCCGCGAGGCGGGGGCGATGGCGCGGGCGCGAGCCAGAGCTGCGAGCCACTGAAGCCGCTGAGCGCGCCCGAGATCCGCATAGACCAGCTCACCGGGCTGCGGGCGATCCTCGCCCCCGGGCGGGCGGAGCGGCCAGACGCCTTCGTCCCGGCTCCTCCGGCCACCAGGGACGACGCGGCCGAGACGTGCCCGTTCTGCGAGGGGCGCGAGGACCGCACGCCGCCCGAGGTCTGGGCGCGGCGGCCCGGCGGCGGGACGCCCGACTCGCCCGGATGGACCCAGCGCGCGGTGCCGAACCTGTACCCGGTGCTCGCCGGGGGCGACGCCGAGTCGCAGCATGCAGGCCGCGGGTCGGGTGGTGGGTCCGAGGCCGAGCTGGCGAGCTCCGTCGATCCGCTGCGTGCCTCCAGCCGATCGGCTGAGCCGGACATGTTCGCGTCGATGCCGGCGGCTGGGGCCCATGAGGTGCTCATTCACTCGTCCGCAGCACGCCACCTCGCTGGCGGAGCTCTCCGAGGAGCGCTTTGCCGGCGCCCTGGCGGCCTGGCGGGAGCGGATGCGCGCCGGCGCCGAGGAGGCCTCATATGTCCACCTGATCGTCAACGAGGGCCCCGACGCCGGCGCCTCGCTGGAGCACTCCCATGCGCAGCTCTACGCCCTGCGCTTCGTCCCTGCCGCGATCGCCCGTGAGCGCGAGCGGGCCTCGGCCTACCACGAGCGCACCATGGGCGGCCATCTGCTGTCCGAGATCGCGACCGAGGAAGTGCGCCGGCGCGAGCGCCTGGTGGCGGTCGACGACGAGGCGCTCTTGATCTGTCCCTGGGCGTCGCGCTCGCCGTTCGAGCTGCGCGTGGTCCCGCGCCGCCCGGCGCCCTCGTTCGAGCTCGACGGCGATACCGGCACGGCGATGGTTCGCACCGCGCTTCGCGCTTTGACGGCGCTGTTCGGCTCGGCACCGCAGCTCAACCTCTGGGTGCGCACCGCGCCCAGGGGCGCCGAGGAGTTCTGCTGGCACCTCGACCTGGTCCCCCGGCTCACCGTCCGGGCCGGATTCGAGCTCGGCACCGGGGTCGAGGTGAACATCTATCCGCCCGAGCGGGCGGCGGCCGACTTCCGCGAAGCGTTGGGCGACTAGGCTGACCTGCCGATGAGCCCCCCCATCAACCGGCCCTTCCCCCGCTTCATCGCCGACTCCGCCCAGGAGGGAAGGCCCTACGGACAGTGGGCGAAACGTCTGGAGGAGGAGTTCGCGAAGGCCTGCGAACCCCACGCGGGCGAGGCGGGAGCGCCACTTGACCCCGACACCGTCCGGTGGTTTCCGGAGCGCGGCTGGGGCGGTCGGGTGTACGTCCCCTGCGTCGGCCGGGCTACCGAGCCAACCGGGGGTGGCGAGCCGGAGGAGGGGCAGCAGGCCTCGGGCGCGGTGCTGGTCGAGTACTTCGGCCACGTTTCCTTCGTGCGTCCGGAGGACGGCGAGCCGGCCGACCTGCGGGGCAGCGCCGACTTCACTGACGTCACCGCCGAGGACAATCCGCACTGGACGATCGACCTCTCGGACGACGTGATTGGCGCCTGGCGGGCGGAGGGGGATCGGGGCGGCGAGATCACCATGGTCTGGGGCCTGCCGCTGGTGCGGGGCGCCGTCGCCGCCACCGCCGAGCTCGACGGAGAGGTACTGGACCAGGCGCCCGTCCAGGATGGCCGGTTCACGCTGATCGCTGTCGATGCCGTGCGCGGCTTCGCCGACGAGCTCTTCCTGGAGGTCCGCCTCTGGGACCGCACCCTGCGCCAGATCGCCACCGAGAGCCTCTACGACGAGGCAGACTGACGACGCGTCGCTAGGTCCACCGGCTCGTGACGACCTTCTTCTCCGTGAAGAACTCGACCCCGTCGCGGCCCGTGGCGTGGAGGTCGCCGTAGAAGGAGCCGCGCCACCCGGCGAACGGGAAGTAGGCGACCGGGGCCGGAACAGAGACGTTCACCCCGATCATCCCGGCCTGCGCCTCGCGCACGAACTTGCGGCCCGCGGCGCCGTCTCGGGTGAAGATCGCCGCGGCGTTGCCGAACTCTGAGGCGTTGATCGCGGCAATCGCGCCATCCAGATCCTCCATGCGCTCCACGGCCAGCACCGGGCCGAAAATCTCCTCCCGGGCGAGCGTC
Source organism: uncultured Actinomycetes bacterium (assembly GCA_963740145.1). Lineage (GTDB taxonomy): Bacteria > Actinomycetota > Thermoleophilia > Solirubrobacterales > 70-9 > AC-56. The sequence continues at coordinate 73,006 of CAVUDI010000005.1, read as the reverse complement.
ATCTCGGGAGCGACCTGGTCGAACACCGTCGGCCCGAGGAAGAAGCCACTGCCTTCGCCTCCCACGCGCCCGTCCACGCAGAGCGTGGCCCCTTCCCGCTCGCCCAGCTCGATGTATCCGGTGATGCGCTCGAGCGCCTCCGGGGTGGTGACCGGGGTGATCGTGCTGTCCGCGTCCGTACCTGGTTCGTCGCCCGCCGCGACGCGCGCCTCGCGGGCCATGCGCGAGATCTCGGCGACCAGCTGGTCGCCGATCCCGCCCACTCCCACCGCCACCGAGCCCGCCAGGCAGCGCTGGCCGGCGTTGGAGAAGGCGGAGGCGAAGACGGCCGGCACCGCGAGGTCGAGCTCGGCGTCGGGCATCACCACGAGATGGTTCTTGGCGCCGGCGAGCGCCTGGACCCGCTTGCCGCGCAATCCGGAGCGCTCGTACACCTTGCGGGCCACCGGGGCCGAGCCCACGAACGACGCCGCTCGTACCTCTGGGTGGTCGATCAGGGCCTCGACGGCGATCTGCGCGCCATGGACGACGTTGAAGACGCCGTCGGGAAAGCCGGCCTCGGCGAACAGCTCCGCCAGGCGGTTCGCGGTCAGCGGCGTTCGCTGGGACGGCTTCAGCACGAACGCGTTGCCGGCCGCGATCGCGAGCGGCGCAAACCAGAGCGGGATCATCGCGGGGAAGTTGAACGGGGTGATCCCGCAGCACACACCGAGCGGAAAGCGGTGAAGCGAGACGTCTACGCCCCGCGCCACCTGGTCGAGCGTCTCGCCCTTCATCAGCGTGGTCATCCCGGCCGCCAGCTCCACCACCTCGATGCCCCGCCTCACCTCGCCCCGGGCCTCGTCGAGATGCTTGCCGTTCTCGCGGGTGACCAACTCGGCAAGCTGGTCCAGCTGACGCTCGAGCAGCGCCTGGAGGCCGAACATGCGGCGGGCACGCCGGGTTACGGGCTCGTCCTGCCACGACTCGAACGCCTCGGCCGCCACCCGCACGGCGTGGTCGACCTCGGTCGGTCCGGACAGGGGCACGCGGCCGAGCACCTCGCCCGTTGCGGGATCCGGCACGTCCAGCCGCTCGTTGGTCTGGACGTCGATCGCCCTCCCGCCGACGAAGTTCTGGATCTCGCGCAACACCAACCTCCAGTATCCCGCGTCACGGTGGGGGCGAATGGGGAAGGTCCACTCAACAGGTGGGAGCGCCGCCTGGGTGCAAGCGACGCCCCAGAGGAGGCGCCATCCCGAAGACCCGGCGACCCCTCGTTCCGCAGTTTGGAGGGGCTCCCGAAACGGTTCATAAAGCGGCCGTCGGCGATCAGCGAGCCCGCCTCGTCCAGTATCTCGCGAGATGTCGCCAAACAATGCGAGAGGGGCGGCACTTGGCCGCCCCTCTCGCTACGTCCTTGGCCCGATCCTCGAGCCTAGGAAACCGCTTTCGCTAGCAGGGATCCGTCGCGTTGTGCGTGTCGGTCGGATCGCCAGCGGGGACGTAGTCCCAGACCCCTTGGAGCTTCAGGGGGTTTTGCCCAGCCGGGCACCGAGCCTGGAAGCGCCGTTCCGCGGAAGATGGTCGCGGAGAAGTCGTCCAGGGCGACGGGCGGGCTGTTGGTGCCGGGCACCGTGAGCTGCTTGCCGTACGGCGAGGCCGCGGGCAGGTTCGTCAGGGTGCCCGACGAACACCGTCGTGGTCGAACCGGTGTTGTTGGTCGCCGGGTTGTTGCACTCGGTGGGCGGACCGCCGATCGGGGACCGCGCGTACAGAATGATCTGGTTGTTGTTGGCGCCCTTGAACGCCATCGTGCAGGCGTCGATTCCCGCGACCACGGTCGAGCCGACCCCGCTCACGTTGCCGGCCGGCGACAGGTAGGTGTTGCTGCCACCCGTTCCGGGCCCGCACTGCGCATAGGCCTGGGCGATCGTGTCGCCGCTCAACTGCGCGGCGGTGCAGGTCCCCGGGACGGTCGCCAGGTTGACCTTGATGTCGTCGTCGAACCGCAGGATGACGCTCTGCGTCTCGCTGCCCGACTCCAACTGCGAGCGAACCCGAATCCCCATGCGGAGGTTCTCGTACGCGGCGCCAATTGGATTCGGCGACCCCGTGGCCAACAGCTTGGCGCAGGAATCGCTCGCCGGAGTGTTCGGGAACGCACAGGTCGGGACAACCGGCGGCACCGCGGCGGCGCTCGACGGGAAGGCGATCAAGCCCACCCCGAGAGCGGCGGCCGAGGCCAGGACGAAGCCTGCCCGTTTCCTAAACGCATGTACTCCTCCTTCTGCGGGCGGCTTACGGCCACCCGATCGTTTGGGGCGGCTCCGCCACCCATCGAATGGGGCGGCTTCCGGTCCACTGATTGCGTGCCCCGTAACCGCTGTTGGATACGACGTGATATCAAATCAACTGTAACAATGCGTTGTTATCAATATGCTTGAAACCCCTATCCATACTGCATATCACGCAGAATCTGCCAACCTCCAGGCTCATGTCACGCCAGTCGAATAGAACGCCGAGCACGGAAACCCAGGAAACTCCCCGTCCGTTCCTTCCCTGGCTGGGCCGGGCCTGCCGCCAAGCGCGAAGGGACAGGGAGGTCGTGCAGGTCCAGATCGCGGCCGCGCTCAGGGTCAACCAGGCGACGATCGCGCGGTTTGAGGACGGCACGGCGTGGCCCCGGCGCCCCGAGGAGGTGCTGATGGCCTACGCCAGCGAGCTGAAGATCGACGTTCGCCTGCTCTGGCTTCACGCCTTCGTGCTCTGGCTCGAGCACGAGCCGGTCTTGGACCAGGACAGTCAGGAGGAGATCCGGGCCGCGCTCAGGCGCCTGCCGTTCCCGGAGGGCGCTGGCTGAACCACCACGGTCTGTAGGGCCTGGCCATCAGCGGGATGGCATCCGGAGTGACAGAATGGTGCCCGCAGTGAACGGGCAGAGCCGGAAGCGCAGTCGTCCGAGGGCCGCGCTGACAGCACTCAGCGTCACAGGCTGCGCGATCGCGGCTCTGGCGCCGAGCATCGCGCAGGGTGGCCCACTACCCGGGTCGACACCAGCGACGCCGATCGCTGCGACTTCATCGCCAAGCCGAACCACGGGCTCTGCCTGCTGCCGTTCCCGAACGACTACTACACGGTCCCTGACCCGAGCACGCCCACCGGACGCCGGGTCAACCTGAAGACGGCAGCGATGCCCGCAAATGTCGATGGCAAGCACATCGACGCCCGGCCATACAACCTCAACGACGGCTTCAGCCCTGGGCAACCGATCGTCCTCGAGGTTCCGGGCCTCAACAGCACGGCGGCCCTGAATCGAACCGGCGCGGTGCCGATCAACCACATCGGCCGCTTCCGGGATCCCCAGCAGCCGATCGTCCTCATCGATGCCGAGACCGGGAGGAGATGGCCCATCTGGGCCGAGATCGACTCCAACGCCACCAAGCCCGGCAGCGTGGCGCTGGAGATACACCCGGCCTGGAACCTGGTTGCCCGGCACCGCTATATCGTCGCCCTGCGGCGCCTGAAGACGGCAAGCGGCGAGACCATCCAGGCCCCGGCGGCGTTTCGCTACTACCGCGACCGCATTCCCTCCGATCAGCAGAGGATCAACCAGCGCCGCGCTGACTTCAGGAGCATCTTCCAGACCTTGAACCAGGCCGGGATCAGACGCCAAGACCTCTACCTGGCATGGGACTTCACGGTCGCCAGCGACCAGAACATCGCGGCCCGCATGCTTCGCATTCGCAACGCCGCGTTCGCCAAGCTCGGGGACACGAAGCTCGCGGATCGGATCGTCCAGGGGTCCTCGCCGGCGTTCGATGTCACCGACGTGACCAACTTCACGCCGGCGCAGAATGCTCGGATCGCCCGCGAGGTGGAAGGCACCTTCACCGTGCCCTGCTATCTGGTGCCGAACTGCGCGCCGGGGGGCGGTTCCAGCTCGACGGCAGCGGCCTGCCCACCCGGCACGGCGACTGGACTGCCAACTTCGAGTGCATCATCCCGCGCTCCGCGGTCGCGGGCACGCGCGGCGCCGGCGCGCCCCTCGCTCTATGGTCACGGCCTGTTCGGGAGCGCTGGGGAGGTGAGCTCGAGTGGCCAGGCGGAGCTGGCCAACACCTACAACTTCGTCCTCTGCGCCACCGACGAGATCGGCATGTCGTCGAGCGACATTCCGAACACGATCGGGATGCTGAGCGATCTCTCTTCGTTCCCCGAGCTCGCCGACCGGCTCCAGCAGGGCCTGCTCAACGAGCTCTTCCTGGGCCGGGCGATGATCCACCGGAACGGCTTCAGCAGCGCCCCGGCGTTCCGCGTCGACGGCACCATGGGCACGCCGTCGGTGATCAACAGAAGCCAGCTCTACTACGACGGCAACAGTCAGGGCGGAATCATGGGCGGCGCGCTGACCGCCGTCGCGCCGGACTTCACGCGCGTCGGCGCTCGGCGTGCCGGGGATGCGCTATTCGCTCCTCCTGCCGCGCTCCGTCGATTTCGACTCCTTCGCGGCGGTGCTGTACCCCAACTACCCGAACGAGCTCGCGCGCCCCTTGATGCTGTCGCTGATCCAGATGCTGTGGGACCGCGGCGAGCCAAACGGCTACGCGCACCGGATGACCACCGACCCCCTACCCGATACGCCACCGCACAAGGTCTTGTTGAACGTCGCCTTCGGCGACCATCAGGTCACCAACTGGGCCGCTGACGTCGAGGCGCGGACGATCGGCGCCTCAACTCACAAGCCGATCCTCGATCCCGGGCGCTGGCCCGGTGTCGACCAGCTCTTCGGCATACCTCGCATCGGGAGCTATCCCTTCAACGGGTCGGCGATCGTCTATTGGGACATCGGACCTGTGCGGCCCGACCCCGACAACCCCGGTGAGACGATCGGCGTGCCCGCGCCGCCACTGGCCAACGTGCCGAATCGGGGGGGCGAGGACCCGCACGGCGCACCTCGCGGAGCACCCGATGCGCTGAAGATGGTGTCCCAGTTCCTGCGGCCGCAGGGCGCGATCACCAACATTTGCGGTGCCGCACCCTGTTACGCGGGGGGCTGGACTGGGCCCTAGAGCCGAGAGTCCCACTCAAGTGAGCCACGCAGGACCGTAATCTGCCAATGGGCCCCGATAGCTCAGCTGGATAGAGCGACTCCCTCCTAAGGAGTAGGCCGCAGGTTCGAATCCTGCTCGGGGCGTTCAGTCATGTCGCAGCAGAACGTCGGGATCGTGCGGATTCACCAGTACCACACCATGCATGAGGTCCTCGAATCCGCTGTACGGGTTAGCAGGTAGCGCGGATTTCGAGACCGAATGTCCGGGTATCTGCTTGGTGTCTGACTCGCCTGAGGCACGCAGATGACCCAGGCAGCGGGATCTAGTTTGCAGGACGTGAGGGGACGGTCTTGTTTCGGGATGTCCCCTCGCCGGAAGCGCCGCTCCCTTTGAGTGGCGGCGCTTCCTCCTGAATGGGCCGCGTTCGATATCCGCCTCGCGGTGACGCGAGATACTGGGCGGCCATGTCGCAGGCAGATGTCGAAACGCTGCGCGTTGCGTATGAGGATTTCAACCGGGGCGACTGGGACGCCGCAACTCGTTTCGCGCACCCCGACTTCGAGCTTCAAACCGCAGACCGAGTGGTCAACCCCGGGACCTATCGCGGCCCCGAGGAGGTCAGGCGGTTCTTCGAGGACCTGTTTGAGCCCTTCGAGGAGGTGGTCGTTGAGCCCGAGGAGTTCTTTGAGCGTGGTGATCAGATCGTGGCGTTCCTCCTGACGCGATTGAGGCCCAGCCGCAGCAGCGCCGTGTTGGAGAACCGAATCGGACACTTGTGGACCATGCGCGAAGGAAAGGCGAGCCGCCTGGAGATTTTCCCCAGACGCGAGGACGCCCTCGAAGCTGCCGGGCTGGGGCAGTAGGCGGCGTCTGTGTCAGGCGCTCTCGCAGCGCCGCTTCAGGGCTTCGTTCATTGCGTCGAAGCCGGCCTGGGTGCGGTCGAAGAGCTTCCCCGAAAAGGCCGTGAGGATTCCCGAGAAGCGCTCGTGCTGAGTAAAGCGGGCGGCCGACTCGCCCGCGGGCTCAACAGCAAGGGTGTGCTCGCCATCGAAGAGGCCCGGCAGGATGAATCGGCCAAGCCATCGCACGCTCCGGCTCGGCTCCACCTCGAGCACGGTCGGCTTGAACTGCATCTGGCGCCCGCCGGGCGGCTCGAACTTGATCGCGAGCTTGGTCCCCTCGATGAACTCCCCCTCCGCTCGCGTCATGAATGGATTCCACTCGTGGTAGCGGCTCAAGTCCGAGAGGACATCCCAGACCCGCTTCACAGGCGCGTCGATCTCGATCGAAGCCTCGAGCTGCTTCACCGATTCTGAGGCTACACCGACGGCGTGGGGCTATCGTCCAGGCCTGCGCCGGTGCCGCCCGGCCCCGTGGGAGACTTTCTGCCATGGGCGGGGCGCGCACAATGCTGCCTGTGTGGCTGGTGGTCGCGTTGGCTCTCGCCTGCGCGGGCTGCGGCGGAAGCGACAACACCACGCCGCCATCCCCGCCTCCCGAGACGCCGCAGGCCCTGCCCAAGCTGCCGAAGCGCTGGCACGCGCACGGGGACGAGTCGATCGGCTTCAAGATCGGGATCCCGCCCGGCTGGCAGGTGGGGTGGAGCGGGACGGGCGGCGTCAAGGCGGCCATGTTCCGCTCGCCGGACCACCTGGTCGCGGCCACGCTCGTGGCCACTCGCGACCCCGATGCGCTGGAGGTGCCGCTGGACGAGTTCGCGACGAACGCGCTGGCGGCGCTGCCGGGGTTCAGGGAGCCGCTCGAGCCGAGCACCCCACGGCCGTTCGCGAAGACGCCGTTCACCGCCGTCCGGACCGTGGCAACCGGGACGACCAAGGCGAGGGGGATCAAGGAGCGGGCGACGCTGCTGGTCCTGCGCCGGGAGGGGATGGTCAACTACACCGTGGCGATCGTCGCGAACGCTCGGCGCCCCTACGCCCGCAAGGACCGCGCGGTGGCCTTCAAGATGATCCGCACGCTGCGCGGCCGGCCGATCGGCGGCCTGGCGCCGGCCGAATCGCGCTAGGTCCGGTCGGGACGCTCCGGGTAGAGCTCGTCGATCGTGACCAGCGCCCTGAAAGGAGCGCCGGCGGCCTCTGCGATCGCCTCGCCGCCGCCGGCGAGCCGATCGACCACGCAAACCACCCCCGCCACCTCCAGGCCCTCCTCGCGCATCCGCTGGATCGCCGACACGGTCGATCGTCCGGTGGTCACCGTGTCCTCGACCACGAGGCATCGCGTCCCGGCTCCCACCGGCCCCTCGATCCAGCGCTGGAGCCCGTGCTGCTTGCGATCCTTGCGCACGAAGAAGCCGACCAATCCCTCGCCGCCAGGCACCGCGATCGCGGCGCAGGCAAGCGGGATCCCCGCCATCGCTGGGCCCCCAACTGCGGCGGCGCCGAGCTCCCGCGCCGCCGAGGCCAGCAGCTCGCCCGCGGCGCGGAAGCCCGCCGGGCGCAACAGAGCGCGGCGGGCGTCCACGTAATAGGAGGCGCGCTGCCCGCTCGACAGCGTCACCTCGCCGATCAAGAGGGCGTGCTCGCGAAGCTCGTTCAGGAGCGTCGAGCGCGCCGCTTCAAGCTTGCTCAAACGACTAGTCGTAGACGTAAATTGACATCCCGAGCCGGACCCAGTCGTAGATGAATTGGGACAGCGGGATCGGGTTCCGAACGCAGCCGTGGCTGGCCGGATAGGTCGGGACCGAGTGGTAGCCGTGGATCGCGTATCCACCATGCCAGTAGACCGAGTAGTACATCCCGACAGAGTTGAAGCCGGGCTGGCGACTGTAGAAGCGGTAGTGGCCGCGGATCGTCGGCGTAGCCGGCGCCCCCGTCGACACATGAATCGTGTGCTGGGGCTTCCGGTGATTGGCGAGCACCATCACCTGCCGTGAGATGTCGACCTCGACGTGCTTGCCGGCGCCCGGGTGCTTGAGGTGGAAGCTGCCGCGGCCGTCGGCAAGCTTCTTGAAGATCGCCGGATTGGCATTGGAGGTGCGCTTCATCCGGTTGGTCTTGCGGAAGGCCATCACCGCGAGGCGGGTTCTCTTGCTGTAGCGCTTGCCGTGGGTCGAGTAGTAGCCCTCATGGCGGAGCAGGCGGTTGAAGATCCGCACGGCGCCGTTGCGGTCGCCCGGGTCGAGGTCCGGGAAGGAGATGTGGAATGTCCGCGAGCGCGCGATGGCGCTGGCCTGCTGGGAGTTGCCGGGGTGCTTGACAACTATCCGGTAGCTGGCCGGCTTGACCAGGGCCGGCGAGCGGAACTGGTAGCGCCCCGCGTTCTGGCCGGGCACGGGCCTCAGTCTTGGGTTCAGCTCCTTGATCACCCGCCCGCGGCGAAGCAGCTTCACCCGCACGTGCTCGCCGGCCACGAAGGGACGCAGATGGCCGACCGCGCGGGCGCGCTTGCCGACCCTGACGTTGTTGTGATGCACCCCGCGCAGGCGAATGCTGAGGCGGGCCGGCTTCGCTCGCTGTTTGCGGTCGGCCGGCTTCTGCGGCTGGGCGTGCCGGGCGGCCTCGGTCGTCGGCGTGCGCGGCGTGGTGGCAGTGGAGCTGGCCACGGAGCCCGGGGTGTCACCTGCGGCGATCGCCGGGAGCGAGCCGATGGCGGTCGCCGCGAGCCCAGCCGCGATCAGAGCGATGGAGCGCCGGCGGGTCACGGCGGGCATTGTGCCATGGCGGGAGGCCGTGAAAGTCGGCGCCGGCGATCTGAGGGCGCTCGCTTGCGCCGGCGATCACGAGGTCAGGATCGCGAAGGCGAGGGCGTTGTTGACGGCGTGGACGGCCATGGGCGGGTAGATCGAGCCGGTCTCTTCGTAGAGCCAGGCGAGGGCGAAGCCGAGCAGGGCGAGCTGGGGAACGACGCCGATGCTGCTTGGCCCGGTGAAGTGGAAGAGCCCGAAGATCGCAGCCGAGAAGAGCGCCGCGACCGGGAACGAGAAGCGGTGCCGCAGGCCGCCGAAGATGAAGCCCCGAAAGAAGAGCTCCTCCGCGAACGGCGCGGCGATCACGATCAACACCCCGGCGGCGATTGTCCCGAAGGCGCCGTGGCCGAAACCCAGGTCGCGCGTGACGTCCTCCTGCTGCGGGTGTACGAGGGAGGAGTAGACGAGAGCGAACGCGATGTAGCCGAGGTAGGCGGCGGCCGCGAGGGCGAACGGAGACCGCAGGGGACGCCTCAGGCCGAGTGCCCGGGGGGAGGCGACCCCACCACTGCTGCCGGCAGCGACTGCGAAGGCGATGCCCACGAGCGTCGCGGCGAGCAGGGCCTGGGTGACCAGCCGCGCCGCCAACGAATCGAGCGTGGGGTCAAACGCGGAGACGACGGCGACCTCGAACACGGTGGTCAGGAGCAGCGCGCCGATGCCCGCCGCCACGCGCCCGGGCCCCCAGGTCCGGGGCTGATCGCCGGCCGGGCCGCTCCAGGCGGCGCCCTCGTATCCGGGCTCACCCGTCGATAGTCCTGAATCGCTCATGGATCGAGATGGTGCCGGATAGCCTCCAGCGACTCGATGTCCGCGCCCCCGGCGCGATCGATCAGGAGCGCGGGGACGCCGGCGGCGCGCGCTGCCACCAGGTCGTCGGCCGGCGTGTCGCCCACGTACAGCGCCTCGGCCGGCGCGCAGCCGGCCAGCTCGAGGGCCGGCGCGAAGATCGCCGGGTCGGGCTTTCGCGCACCCGCCGCGGCCGAGGTGACGACCCCGTCGAGCGCGCCGCTCAGCCCGCAGCGCTCGAGCACCTCCGGCAGGGAGACGTCCCAGTTCGAGACGCAGACGAGCCTCAGCCCCAGCCTGCGCAGCTGCGCCAGCGCGGGCGGCGCATCGGGAAAAGGCCGAAAGCGGATCGCGGACATCATCGTCTCGACCGAGACCTCTCTCCCCAGCGCCCGGGAGAGCACCGCGGCGCAGCGGGCGCGCAGCTCGGCGAGGGAGTCGGGGTCGCGCCCCTCGTGGCTGTGGCTCGCGTAGTAGTCCATCTCGGCTCGCGCTGCCCCGACGAGGCGCTCGTCCTGCTGCACGTCCAGTGCCTCCGCCAGGTGCGCCCAGGGGGGCTCGAGCTCCACCAGGGTGCCGAGCGCGTCCAGCAGGACGGCGCGGGTGCTGGTTGCCGTGGGGCTGCTCATGCAGGCATTCTCACGGAGGAACCCGCCCGAGCGAGGGCGAAGGGGACCCCGATGAAATCAAGTGCGCGGCGAGCACTGAGTTCTGGAAGAGTCACGGGCGGTGGTTCCGGCGGCGAGCAGCAACAGCGACCTGGTCTCGGCCCTGGTCACGATGGCGGTGGCGATCGTGATCGCGTTCGCCGTGGATCGCCTGGCGATCGCCAGGGCGGGGCACGTGGCGGCGAAGGTGGGCGAGGGGCCCCTGTCGCGCGCCGCCGAGACCAGGTTACGGCTCGTCCGGCGCCTGGTCTTCGTGGTCATCCTGGTGATCGGCGCCGCTCTGGCGCTGAGCCGGTTCACGCAGTTCGAGCGGCTGGCCACCGGGATCCTCGCCTCCAGCGCCGTCCTCGGCCTGGTGGTGGGCTTCGCCGCACGCCAGACGCTGGCCAACCTCGTCGCCGGGATCCTGATCGCCGTCACCCAGCCGATCCGGATCGGCGACACGGTGACGATCGGGGAGGAGGACACGGGTCGGGTCGACGACCTGACGCTGTCCTACACCTACATCGACCCGGGGGACGGGCGGCTGATGGTGGTCCCGAACGACAGGGTCGTGACCAGCGTCGTCTTCAACCACTCGACCGGCGACCGCACGGCGCCGGCGACGGTCTCGGTTTGGGTACCGCCGTCGGCCGACCTGGAGCAGGCCCGCGCCGTGCTGAAGCCCGCCGGCGCCGCCGAGGTGACGGTCGCCGAGATGACTCCCGAGGGCGTCCGGATCGAGATCAGGGGCTCGCGCGACCGCGAGCGCACCCAGGTGGGCGACGAGGAGGCGGAGCTTCGCGAGAGGGCTCACGAGGCCCTGCGCAAGGCCGGCCTCCTCGAGCAGCCGTTCGGCGAGTAGCCGATCCGGCCCAGTTACCATTTTTGGGCATACGCGTATGACTCAGCGAGGGCGAAAGAGCTACCGCCGCTCGGGGGGGTCCGTCCGTCGCAAGCTCTTCGTGGCGTTCGGCGTCCTGGTCGCAGCGATCGCGATCCCCGTGGTCGGAGTCGGCATCTGGGTGTTGAGCGTCCGCGCCGACACTCCCCCGCTCGACCAGCTGAAGCCCGTCAAGGAGGGCTCGAACTCGGTCGTCTTCGCGGCCGACGGCATCCGCCTGGGCTACATCCAGTCAGACACGATCCGGCACCCCGTCACGGCGGCGAAGATCCCTCAGGTCCTCGACTACGCCACGGTGGCGATCGAGGACGAGCACTTCTACGAGCACAGCGGGATCGACTACGCGGCGATCGTGCGCGCCGGATGGGAGGACCTGAAGGCCGGCGAGGCCGTCCAGGGCGGCTCGACGATCACGCAGCAGCTCGTCCGCAACCTCTACATCGCCGACCCGGAGGAGACGATCGAGCGGAAGATCCGCGAGGCCACCTGGGCGGAAGAGTACGAACGGAAGTACTCGAAGCAGCAGATCCTCACCAAGTACCTGAACACGGCCTCCTACGGAACCATTGACGGTCGCACCGCGGTCGGCGTCCAGGCCGCCGCCGAGACCTACTTCTCGAAGCCGGTCTCGAGGCTCGACCTTCCCGAGGCGGCGCTGATCGCGGGGCTGCCGCAGGCGCCCTCGGAGTACAACCCGTTCCTGAACCCGAAGGGCGCCCTGGGACGGCGCAACGACGTGTTGCAGGCGATGGCGAAGCAGGGATACATCAGCCAGAGCACGTACGAGGACGCGTTGCGTGCGGGACTCGGGCTCGATCGCGGCCACAAATACGAGACGATCCGCGAGCCCTACTTCTTCGATTACGTGACCCAGGAGCTGATCGACAGGTACGGGGTCAATACGGTGCGCAACGGCGGGCTGAAGGTCTACACGTCGATCGATCCCACGCTTCAGGCCGCCGCCCACCAGGCGATCCAGAACCATTGGAGCGACCCCAGCGGCCCCGCCTCGGCGCTGGTCTCGATCGACCCACCCACTGGCCACATCGTCGCGATGGCCTCGTCTGGGAGCTTCGAGACGAGCCAATTCAACCTCGCGGCCCAGGGTCACCGGCAGGCGGGCTCCTCGTTCAAGCCGTTCGTCCTCACGGCGGCGATCCGCCAGGGGATGGACCCCGACACGACCTACTACTCGGGCAAGGCCCCGGTCACCCTGACCCTGGACGACGGGATCACCACCTGGACGGTCAACAACGCAGAGGGGAGCGGTGGGACGATGAGCGTCCGCGACGCCACCGTGCATTCCGTGAACGCGATCTTTGCCCAGCTCGATCTGGACGTGGGGCCCGAGGAGGTCCGCCAGACGGCTTACGACATGGGCATCACGACCCACCTCGACGGGTTTCCGGCGGAGGGCATCGGCGGCCTGCGGATCGGGGTCACGCCGCTGGAGATGGCGAATGCTTACGCGACGCTCGCCAACGGCGGCATCCGCAACACTCCGACCGCGATCAGCAAGGTCGAGTTTCCGAATGGCGACACCGACGTGCCCAGCGAGGGGGAGCGCACGCGGGCCTTCTCCGACGGGGTCGCGTACGAGGCGACCGACGTGCTCAAGGGCGTGATCACCTCGGGGACGGGTACGGCGGCCAGCATCGGTTGCGCCAGCCAGGCGGGCAAGACCGGCACCACGGACGACTACACCGACGCCTGGTTCGTCGGCTACACGCCCAAGTTCTCGACCGCGGTCTGGGTCGGGTACCCGGATGCAAGGACGTCGATGGGCTCGGGCGCCTACGGCGGAACCTACGCGGCGCCGGTCTGGCACGACTACATGCTGGCCGCCCAGGGCAGCGACTGCCCCGACTTCCCGGCGCCGGAGAACCCGGTCGAGTCCTCGACCTGGAGCGGCTCGCACACCGTCTCGGGGCGGAGCGTGACGCCCTCCTATGGAGGCACCGCCAAGCCCGTGACGCCGGTCGAGCCCTCCGACGGGGGGAACGGCCAGGGGGGGAACGGGGGGAACGGCCAGTATCCGCCCAACCTGTATGCGCCTGGCGCCGGGGAAGGGCCCGCGCCCAGCCCAGGCGGCGGAGGCCCGCCTGGCGGCTCCGGCGGCGGCCAGGGCCCACCCTGAGCCTAGAATCCCCGCTTCGTGAGCTGGATGCGCGGCATTTGGCGGGCGCTACGCGCCAATCCCGGAACCGCCGCGATCCTTTCGCTGGGCCTGGGCTGGGCTCTCCTCATGCATTCGATGGGCTGGACCCAGTCGGCGTTCTACGCCCAGGTACGGGCCGTCGCCTCGGGCACCACCGAGATCGACCGCTGGCACTGGGAGACCGGGGACAAGGCGTGGGTGGACGATCACTTCTATTCCGTCAAAGCGCCGGGGCTCGCCGCGATCAGCGTGCCCACGTACCTGGCCCTCGATGCGGTCGGGGCAAAGCATCTCGCTCGGGATGCGGCGGAGACCGCCCACCGATCGAGCTGGGATTCCTGGCACTCGCGCCACCAGCCGCCCTTTCGGTCGTACGGGTTCAGCCGCGCGCGTGCACGCCGGATCGAGGCCCAGGTGGCGAACACCGTGCCGATGGGCTGGGCGCTGACCCTGCTCGGCGCGGTGCTGCCGGCCATCGGCCTTCTGTTCTGTGTCCGCTGGGTCGCCGAGCGAATCGAGCCCGGCTACGGAACTGCCGCCGCGATCACGCTCGGGATCGGGACGGTCGTGATGACGTTCGCCTCCGAGTACTTCGCCCACGTCGCATCGGCCGCGCTGGGATTCGCCGCCTTCGCCCTCCTGTTCAGGGAGCGTGAGGGACCGTCGCGGCTGGCTCTGGTGGCCGCCGCGGGCCTCCTGGCCGGCCTCGCCGTCTGCTTTGAGTACCCGCTCGGCCTGCTGGGCATCGTCCTGTTCGGATACACGTTGGCGCGTGGCCCGCGTCTGCGACGCGGCGCCGCCTACGCCGCGGCCGCGGTCGCCGGCGCCGCGCCCGCAGCTGCTCTACAACCTCTGGTCGCTCGGCTCGGTCTTTCGCTTCGCCTACTCCCACGCGGTGGCGGTGCCGGGGCGCAGCGGCCACGCCGTCCTGGGGCTCAACTCGGACGGCTTCTTCGGCATCACCGCGCCACGGCCGGGCGCCGCGGTTGACCTGCTGCTCTCCGGCCGTGGCCTTCTCACCCTGACGCCGGTGCTGGTGATGGGCGTGGTTGGGGCGGTGCTCATGCATCGCCGCGGCCAGCGGGCGGAGGCCTGGGTGATCTTCAGTGTCGCCGCCGCCTTCTTCCTCTACAACAGCGCCTACTGGCAGCCGCTCGGCGGCGACACCCCGGGGCCTCGCTTCCTGATTCCTGTCCTTCCCTTCCTTGCGGTTGGCCTCGCCCCCGCCTTCCGGCGCTTCCGCGCCCTGACACTGGGGCTCGCGGTCGCCTCCGGAGTGATGATGGTGGCCGGCGCGCTGACCTACCCGCTCGTCACCGCGGATGGCACGGCAATCTGGGCCCAGCGGCTCGCGTGGGCGGACCTCGAGCACACGCTGCTGACTCCGATGGGGGTCACCAACCCCTGGCTTGCGGTCGTCCCGGTGCTGGCGGCGCTCGCCGCCGCGGTCACCTTCGCCGCCCGCGCGACGCCGCGGGCGCCCGCGGGCGCGATCGGGCTGGCGCTCCTGGGGGTTCTCGGCTGGGCCGCCGCGTCGATCATCACGCCGAGCGTCGCGGGCGACCCGCAACCGCCGCTGGGCGGCGGGGGCGCGACGCTGGGCCTCGTGGCGTTCGCCGCCTGCGCGGCGGCGCTCACCCTGCTGCGCCTCCGCTACGTCGAGCGGCGCGGTGGGGCCGCATCCGAGTCGCCGGCTCTGCTGGAGCCGGCGCCCGTCGTCTCGGGTCTCGGTGCTGGCTCCGGTCGCCGTGGCCCGTACGAGGCGGAACCAGGGGCATGAACGAGTTCGATCTGATCGCCCGGCTGGTGGAGACCGTCGCCGACGCCCGCCGCGAGCGCTCCTCCAGCCGGGCCGCCCGAATCGCGGTCCCAAGCGGCGACGACGCCGCGGTCACGGTACCGACGGGCGCTACGGCAACCTCGGTCGACTCGCTCGTCGACGGTGTCCACTTTCGCCGTCAAACCGCTCCGCTCCGCTCCGTGGGCAGAAAGGCTCTTGCGGTGGCGCTCTCCGACCTCGCCGCGATGGGCGCCGTGCCAGGCGAGGCCTACGTGCAGCTGGGCGTCCCGGACGATCTCGACGAGGCGGGCTGCATCGAGCTTGGCGGCGGCCTCGCCCAGGTGGCCGCCGAGCACGACGTCGCCGTGCTCGGGGGCGACGTAACCCGCGCCCCGGTGCTCTGGATCGCGATCACGGTGGTCGGTCACGCCGACTCAGCCGAGCAGCTGGTGCGGCGGGCGGGCGCCGGCCCCGGCGACCTGCTGGCCGTCACCGGCGAGCTCGGGGGCGCGGCGGCCGGGCTGCTGGTGCTGGATCGCCCCGAGCTGGCGGACGTCGTCGGGGCCGAGGTCGCCGATGAACTGCGCCGCCGTCAACTGGAGCCGCGTCCCCGAATCGCCGCCGGGCGTGCGCTCGCCGCATGCGGAGCAAGCGCGATGATCGACCTCAGCGACGGACTGGGGGGCGACGCCTCTCACCTCGGTGCTGCCAGCCGCGTCCGGCTGGCAATCGAGCTGGAACGAGTGCCGCTGCAGGCGGGGGTCGGCGAGGTGGCCGCCGCGGCCGCAACCGACGTCCACGACCTGGCGACGGCGCGGGGCGAGGACTACGAGTTGCTCGTCGCGCTGCCCCCGCAGCGCGTCGAGGAGGCGGGCGCCGAGGTCGAGGGGACGGGCTCGACGCTGACCCCGATCGGGGCGGTCGAGGAGGGGGACGGCGTTGTGCTGCGGGCTCCCGACGGCTCGGAGCGCGAGCCGGCGGGCTTCGATCAGCTTCGGCCGTGAACGCGAATTACGCGTGGGCGGAGGGCTGAGCGGGCCGGATCCCCAGCACCCTGTGGCTGAGGGAGGCCAGCCGCAGCTTCGACAGCATCGCCCGGGCGACGGCATCCGCGTTGACGCGGTATTCGCCGACCACGAGCTGCTGCCTGAGCTGGGTCACTCTGTCGTTTTCGTGAGTCATGGGAGGGTCCGATGGGAGGAGATTGAGGGCAGGAGACGCCCGCCCGTTTCATGCTGTGTCCACTAGATCGTCATTCGCGCCACCCGGCGAGATCGGAGATGCGTCCAGGTCGAGTGGTCGCTTGCGGGACGAACGGCGAGCGCCACGAGCCCCAGCAGGGAGCCTCCCAGCAGACAGAGGGCCAGCAACTCCAGGAAGCCGATCTGGCCGTCACCCGCCATCAGGATGAGGTGCCAGGGCGCGCCGGGCCCCAGGTCCAGCCTCCCGGCGACCTGGAGGACGGCGGCGGCCATGGGCAGCAGCGAGAGCGCTACCGCGCCTGGCCCCAGCGGCCAGGGAAGCGCGCCTGCGCGGCGGGCGTCGAGCAGCCAGACATGCGCCGCCGGGACGAGCAGCAGAGCCAGGTACGGATTCGCGAGCCAGGCGAGCAGGACGGCGAGTGCCGAGACCAGGCCGAGTGCCGGAGCAGCCAGCTCGGGCGGCAGCTCCGCGGGTACGCGCCAGCCTCGGATCGCGTGATAGCCGGCCAGGATCACGCTCGCCAGGAAGATCATGGCGGCGATCTCTCCGACTCCCACCCGGAAGCGGTTGGGATCGAAGGGGAAGGCCGGCCTGGCCACGATCCCGGTTACAGCGAGCAGATAGAGCAGGAGCACGGCGGCGAGCAGAGGCAGCGACCTGGACGCGGACCAGGTGAGTGCCGAGCCCACTGGCGCGCGGTGCCGAAGCGCCCGCGCCACGGCGTCCAGCGAGGCAACCGCGGCCGGGAGAAGCAGCGCCAGCGCCAGCAGGGCGAGCGCCCAGCCGGGGATCAGGTTTCCCGCCAGGCTCAGGTAGGCGTTGGGACCGTGCTCTGGTGGCGCCGCCGCGCCATCGAGGGTGGCCACCAGGAGCAGCGCCGTCCGTCCCAGGTCCCCGAGCGTCGCGGCAGAGAGGTCATCGGGCTGGTCGTCGGCGACCGCCAGCGGCGGCTCCCCCGCCGAGGAGAGGCCGACGGCGTCGATGCCGCGCTCGATCAGCACGGCCTGCTCCCCGAGCCCGCTGGGGAGCGCCAGCCGCGCCAGCTGCCCGAACATGCCCTCGAGCTGCGGTTGGCGCCCGGCTTGCTCGGCGAGCGCCTGGCTCGCAGTGCGCACGAGCTGGGCGGAGGGGCTCTGCGACCCGTCCGAGTCGTCGAGCAGCGGACGGCTCGCGCTGGGTCGGCCGAGCCGGGCTGCCACAGCACGACCGCGCCATCGATCAGGTCGCGCTCCGCGAAGTGCTCCGCGAACTCGCGGGCGCCGGCGGCGCCGTCGCTGCCGCCGTCGGTGGAGACGAAGACCAGCGTCTTGGTGTGCCTGGAGGTTCGCAGCTTGTCGACCAGCTCGAGCAGGGTCGCGGTGGCGGCGGCGCTGGAGGCCGCGCCGGGGCCGATGGCCGAGTCCCGCGCCGCGAGCACGACGACGCTGCGAGCCGACTCGCCGGGCAGCGTCAGGATCAGGTTGCGAAGCTCGACGTCCTCCCCGTCGAAGCTGTGGTCGAACCGCTGTTCGGTGACCTGGCCTTCGCTGACGCTCGCAAACCGCCGCTCGACCAGCGTCGGCGACTGCCTCGTCGCCCTCGCTCCCGGGCGTGCGGCTGGGCGCGGCGGCCGACGATCTGGCGGTCGATCTTCGCCGCCGCCGCGTCCTGGTCGAACTCCGCGGAGGCGACCACCGGCGGAAGCGGCGCCGGGCCGCCCCTGAAGCGAGAACAAGCAGCACGACGACCGCCGCCAGCGCGGGCAGCGAACGCGGCACGGTAGATGCGAAAGCTGATCACGGCGCAGGCGACGCAAACTACCCTTTGGGAATGGCCGGAGGGATCGGCTCGCATCCTGCTCGTCGACGACGAGCACTCGGTGCAGACCCTGCTCACCTATCCGCTCCGCAAGGACGGCTTCGAGGTCGTGGCGGCGCACGACGGCCGCGAGGCGCTCGACCGCTTCGCCGAGCAGCGGTTCGACCTGGTCGTCCTCGACATCATGCTGCCGAAACTGGACGGGATAGAGGTCTGCCGGCGCATGCGCAGCCGCAGCCAGGTGCCGATCATCATGCTGACCGCCAAGGACGACGAGATCGACAAGGTGCTCGGCCTCGAGATGGGCGCCGACGACTACATCACGAAGCCGTTCTCGGTTCGTGAGTTCCGCAGCCGTGTCCGAGCGACGCTGCGCCGGGCCGAGATGCTGGGCGGGCGGCCCGGCGCCGACGAGCCGATCGTCGCCGGCGACCTCCGGATCGACTTCGAACGGCGGGTCGTCAGCATGCGCGGCGAGCAGGCCGCGCCTGACCTACGTCGAGTTCGAGATCCTCGCGGCGCTGGCCCGCTCGCCCGGCCGGGTGCACACGCAGGGACATGCTGCTGGAGCAGGTCTGGGGCGACTCGGCCTACCGCGACCCGCGCACGATCGACGTCCACATCCGGCACCTGCGCGAGAAGCTCGAGCGTGACCCGCGCGCCCCTGAGTACCTGTTCACGGTCCGCGGCGTCGGCTATCGCTTCCGCGACTGGGACGAATGAACCGCGTCCGCAATCGCCTCGCGGCCCTGTTCTTCGTGATCACCGCGGCGGCGATCGGGTTCGTCTACCTGTACGTGGTGCCGCAGCTTCGCTCCAGCCTGACCGCCGAGAAGCTCGAGCGGCTGGAGCGAGGTGGGCACCGACGAGAGCAGCCGGCTGGCGCGCTGCTCTGCGGCGCGGAGCGTCCAGGTTCGAGCTCCGCGCGCCTGGTGCGCGACGTCGCCCGGCGGACCGACGCGCGGGTGAGCGTGTTCGGGGTGCGCTCGGGCGCAGCCGGACCGCAGCCGACGTTCGTGGTCGCCGACTCCGAGCTCGAGCGCACCGCGATTGTGCCCGACTATCCAGTCGCCGCGACGGCGGCGACCAGCGGCCGGGTGGACTCCGCCGTCGAGCAGGTCGCCGGCAAGCGCACCGGAGAGAGCGCGGTGCCGCTGCTGGTGGGCGGAAGGCCGCGCTGGGTCGCCGTTTTCTCGACGCCGCTCGATGACGTGGACGACAACGTCGCACTGATCAGGCGCCAGATCCTGATCGCCGGGCTGATCGCCCTGGCGGCGGCGCTGGCGGCGGGCTGGATCGCGGCCCGAGCGCACGCGAAGCGGCTTGCGCCGGCTGGAGGCGGCCGCGCAGAAGGTCGCCGAGGGCGACTTCTCCACCCCGATCCCGGACGAGGGCACCGACGAGGTCGGCCAGCTCGCCGGCACGCTTGAACGAGATGCGGCAGCGGCTCGCCCGGCTCGACCAGGCCCGTAAGGAGTTCATCGCCAACGCCTCTCACGAGCTGCGCACGCCCGATCTTCTCGCTGGGGGGCTTCGTCGAGCTGCTCGACGAGGAGGAGCCGGATCCCGGCGGCGCGGGAGGAGTTCGTGCGAACGATGCGCGAGCAGGTGGAGCGGCTGACGAAGCTGACCGCCGACCTCCTGGACCTCTCGAAGCTCGACGCTGACGTGCTCCAGGTCAACGCCGAGCGGGTCGACCTGGTTGAGCTCGCGAGACGGATCGCGGAGGAGTTCGGGCCGGCGGCCGAGCGCCACGGATCCCCGATCGAGGTCAACGGCGACAGTGCCGCAGCGGCCCATGGCCGACCCCGATCGGGTCGCGCAGATCATGCGTATCCTGGTCGACAATGCGCTCACGCACACGCCGCAGGGAACCTCGATCTCGATCGACGCCCAGCGCCGGGACGGAGCCGCCAAGCTCGTCGTCAGGGACGACGGCCCCGGTATCGACCCGCATGCGCGCGCGCGGGTCTTCGACCGCTTCTACACGGGCGACCGGGTGAGCGGCTCCGGGCTCGGTCTGGCGATCGCTCGCGAGCTGGCCGCTGCTGATGGACGGCGAGCTGGGGCTCGCATCGCACCAGGGGCGCACCGAGTTCACCCTGCGCCTCCGGCCCATGCGACGCGAGGGGGCGCGACGTGAGCCGAGGGCGCGCAGCGCTCGGCGCGCTGCTGGCGGCGCGGCGCTGGCGCTCGGGGCTTGCGGCGGGGACGACTCCGGCGCAGTCGGTTCCGAGACCACGCGTCGCCTCCGACGGCAACCCCCAGAAGACCGTCGTCGTCCAGGCCCGCGCCGGCGCCTTCGACCCGCAGGCCATCTACCAGGCAGGCCGCTCCGGGCGTGGTCACCGTCCGCTCGATCCTCCGGCCGGCGGCCCCAGCCTGCTCGGGGGCGGGAGATCGGCGCGCAGGGCTCGGGCTTCGTGATCTCCGACGCCGGCGAGATCGCGACCAACGCCCACGTGGTCACCGACGGATCAGCCGGCGGGCGGCCCGATCCACGAGGCGAAGGAGGTCTACGTCCAGTTCGCCGACCGCAACCAGGTGGCGGCCGACATCGTCGGCTTCGACCCGCATGCCGACGTCGCGCTGCTCAAGGTCGACCCGGACGGCCTCGACCTGCACCCTCTCGAGCTGGCGACCAGCGAGGAGGTCAAGGTCGGACAGCCGGTGGCGGCGATCGGCAGCCCGTTCGGCGAGGACCGATCGCTCTCGGTCGGGGTGGTCTCGGCCACGGATCGCTCGATCCAGTCGCTGACCCAGTTCCAGATCGACGGGGCGATCCAGACCGACGCCTCGATCAACCCCGGCAACTCGGGCGGCCCGTTGCTCGATGCCGAGGGCAACGTGATCGGGATCGACCAGCAGATCAACACGACCTCGGGCGGCAACGAGGGCGTCGGCTTCGCCGTCCCGATCGCCCTCGTGGCGCGCTCCATCGACCAGCTCCGCGAGAACGGCAGCGTCAAGTACGCCTACATCGGCGTCACCACCCAGTCGCTCTATCCGCAGCTCGCCGACCGGCTCGGGCTGACGGCCGACACCGGTGCGCTGGTGACCGAGGTCGTGATGGGAGCCCGGCGGCCGAGGCGGGCATCGAGGCGGGGAACGAGGAGATCGAGTTCCAGGGCCTGAGAGCCACGGCCGGGGGCGACGTGATCGTCGCCGTCGACGGTGACGAGATCGTCGGCGAGACCGACCTCCCGAAGCTGATCGCGCAGCACGACCCCGGCGACACGGTGACGCTGGAGATCATCCGCGACGGCGAGACCCAGAACGTGGACGTGAAGCTGGGCGAGCGGCCGGACAGCGTCCGCTAGCGCGCTAGCGCGCCGAGCGCATGAGCGACGCTCGGGATCACCGCGCGAGCTGGTGCTGGGGCTGGCGGCGGCCCTGCGCGACGAGGTCGCCCCGGAGCTGGGCGATCACGCCGGCCGCGCTCACAGCGGCGCCGGAGAGGGGGGCGACATCACGTTCGCGATCGACGAGCGAGCGGAGGCGTTCATGGAGCGGTTCCTGGCCGAGCGGGCGCCCGAGGTCGCCTTCTACTCGGAGGACCGCGGGCTGGTGGCGCCCGGACGAGCGGGCCGAGCTGGGTCCTGGTCGTCGACCCGATCGACGGCACGCGCCCGGCGATGGCGGGGCTCGAGGCCGCCTGCGTCTCGGTGGCCGCGGCGCCGCTTGGACTCCGATCGGCGAGGCGCGGATGGGCGACGTGGTGACCGGCTGCGTGGTCGAGATCAAGTCCGGCCGCGCGTTCGTGGCCGAGCGCGGCGGCGGACTCGACCCGGCGCCGTCGCTGTCGGCGAATCGCGACCTCTCGCGGATGTTCTGGGCCTACGGCCTGCGGGGCCGGCCGGTGCGGGCGATCGCCGAGGTGCTCGGGGAGCTGATCGACGCCTCCTCGGTCGGCGGGGCGACCTTCGACCTCGGCTCGGCGACCTACGACATGACCCGGATCGTGACCGGCCAGCTCGACGCATACATCGAGCCGGGCCCGAGGATCGTGGCGGACGTCCCCGGAATGCGCGAGGAGTTCGAGCGGGTGGGCGACGGCGTGGTGCTCAACAACTCCCCCTACGACCTGGCGGCGGCGGCGCTGATCCTCGAGGAGGCCGGGGCAGTGGTCACCGACGCCTACGGCGCGCCGCTCGCCGAGCGGCCTCTGCTCGGCTCAGGCGCCGAGTTTCAGATCTCGTGCGTGGCCGCGGCGAACCAGGAGCTGCACGAGGCGATCGTCCGCGAGCTCGACCTCGGCATCGAGCGGCTCGCGCGGCGCTGCGCCAATAAGCCGGAGCCGCCGGTATGTTGCGGTTCGCATGCTTCAGGACGTTGCCCTTGGCGAGCGCTCGCTGGCCGACTACACCCACCTCGTCGGGCGGGGCCTGATCGAGGAGATCCGCGAGCTCGCGGAGCCGCTGGCCGGCAAGAGGGTGCTCCACGTCAGCGCGACCGCGTTCGGGGGTGGCGTCTCGGAGATCCTCTACACGATGGTCCCGTTGATGCGCGACGTGGGCCTCGAGGCCCACTGGCGGGTGATTCTCGGCCGCGAGGAGTTCTTCAACGTCACGAAGCTGATGCACAACTCGCTCCAGGGCGATCCGCAGGCGATCTCCGACCAGCAATGGGAGGTGTTCGAGGCCTACAACGCGATGAACGCGCAGAGCCTCGACGACGACTGGGACGTGATCATCGTCCACGATCCCCAGCCGGCGGCCCTGCGGGCCAACGCCCCCGACCGGGCCCGGATCTGGATCTGGCGCTGCCACATCGACCTCTCGACGCCGAACCCCGAGACGCTGGCGCGCTTGCTGCCGCTGCTGCGCGAGTACGACGAGACGATCTGGCACCTTCAGCAGTACGTCCCCGCCGGCATGGACGGCAGCGCGCGGATCATCCCGCCCGCGATCGACCCGCTGTCGCCGAAGAACATGGCGCTCTCCCCCGAGGACGCAGCCTTCGTCTGCAAGCAGTTCGGGATCGACGTCGAGCGCCCGCTGATCTGCCAGGTCTCGCGCTTCGACCCCTGGAAGGACCCGATCGGGGTGATCGACGCGTTCCGGCTGGTGCGCGAGGAGCTGCCGGAGGTGCAGCTGGCGCTGGTCGGCTCGATGGCCACCGACGATCCCGAGGGCTGGGAGTTCTTCCACCAGACGTTCAGCTACGCCGACGGCGATCCCGACATCAAGATCCTCAACAACCTCAACAACGTCGGGGCGATCGAGGTCAACGCCTTCCAGTCGCAGGCCGACGTGGTGATGCAGAAGTCGCTGCGCGAGGGGTTCGGGCTCACCGTCACCGAGGCGCTCTGGAAGGGACGGGCGACGGTGGCCGGCAACGTTGGCGGGATCCCGCTCCAGATCGTCGACGGCGAGACCGGTTTCCTGATCTCCTCCGCCGACGAGGCGGCCGAGCGCGCCCTGCGCATTCTCAAGCGATCCGGAGCTCGCCAAGCGCCTTGGCCGGGCCGGCAAGGAGCGCGCGCGCGAGCTGTTCCTGACCCCGCGGCTGCTGCGCGACTGGCTTCGGCTGTTCGGCGAGCTGGATCGAATACTCCGCGAAGACTCGGATCGCCTGCTACGACTGGTGGCGTGGACGATCCGAGCGGCCGCTGGTCGATCGTCTCGAACCGCGGTCCCGCGGAGTTCGACCGCGATCAGGACGGGGAGCGCACGCTGCGGCGCGGCGGCGGCGGCCTGGTCACCGCCCTGAGCGGGCTGGTCGCCCATCGGGGGGCCCTGTGGATCGCCTCGGCGATGACCGACGAGGACCTGGCCGTGAGCCGCGAGGCGGGCGGGACGCCCGTCGAGGTCCAGCTCGACGGCGTCGACTACGAGGTGCTGCTGGTCGAGAGCGACGCCCTGGCCTACGACCGCTTCTACAACGTGATCGCCAACCCGATCCTCTGGTTCATCCAGCACTACCTCTGGGACCTGTCCAACGCCCCGGACATCCGCCAGGAGGAGGCCGATGCGTGGGAGCTCGGCTACAAGGTCGTCAACGCCGATATCGCCAGGGCCGTCGCTGGGGGCGATCGAGGGGAGGCCGAGCCTCTCGTGATGCTCCACGACTACCACCTCTACACCTGCCCGGGGCTGATCCGGGCGGCGCGGCCCGACGTGCTCCTGCACCACTTCGTCCACATCCCGTGGTCGCAGCCCGACAGCTGGCGGATCCTCCCCGGCCAGATGCGCGAGGAGATCTTCCGGGGCCTGCTGGCCAACGACATCATCGGCTTCCATACCACCGCCTACTGCCGCAACTTCCTCCACTGCTGCAGGGAGCTGCTGGAGCTCGAGGTCGACTACGAGCGCGGCGCCATCCTCCACTCCGGGCGCGAGACCTGGGTGCGTGCCTACCCGCTCGGGATCGACGCCGGGCGGTTGGAGCGCGCCGCCGCCTCCCAGGAGGTCGCGGAGTACGAGCAGGAGCTCCTGCGCCGGCGCCGCGATCACCTGATCCTCCGGGTCGACCGCGCCGACCTGTCGAAGAACGTGCTGCGCGGCTTCACCGCCTTCGACACCTTCCTGCAACAGCATCCCGAGTTCCGCGAGCGGGTGACCTTCATCGCCCACCTCCAGCCGTCGCGGACCGACGTCCCCGAGTACGCCGAGTACCTGGATCGGATCGAGGCCCTGGTCGCCGTGGTCAACCATCGCCACGGAACCACCGACTGGATGCCGATCGACCTGCGGATCTACGAGAACTTCCCCGAGGCCGTCGCCCGCTACAAGCACTTCGACCTGCTGGTGGTGAACTCGCTGTTCGACGGCATGAACCTGGTCGCCAAGGAGGCGCCCGCGGTGAATACCCGCGACGGCGTGGTGTTGCTGTCGGAGAACACCGGCGCTCACGAGGAGCTCGGCGACTGCACGCTGAGCGTCAACCCGTTCGACATCCAGGAGCAGGCCGACGCGATCCACCGTGCCTTGACCATGGACCCGGAGGAGCGCGCCCTGCGGGCCCAGCGCCTGCGCGAGATCGTCCACGAGCGCGACCCGGGCGTCTGGATCGAGGAGCAGCTGGCCGACCTCCGCGCCAAGAGCGGGACGCACGCGGCCGCGTAGGCGCCGGGTCGATCGAGCGCTCGGAACCCCGAACTCCGACGCGA
This sequence comes from uncultured Actinomycetes bacterium, assembly GCA_963740145.1. Classification (GTDB taxonomy): domain Bacteria; phylum Actinomycetota; class Thermoleophilia; order Solirubrobacterales; family 70-9; genus AC-56. Next base: position 47,878 of record CAVUDI010000005.1, on the reverse strand, counting down.
CGGGCCGGCCGGCTCGTGACCGCATCGGCGCTGTGGGATGCTCGGGGTCGGCGGGACCGGTGACGGTGGCGGGGGCGATGGCGCTGGGTCGGCGCTCGGAGCGGGTGCGGGCGAAGGGGCCGGAGCCGAGACGACCGCTACGGGCCGGTTCGTCGAAGACGCTCCGGCTTGGCGGCGGGTCGGATGGTCGGCTTCGCGCCCCTCGCGGGAGCCTCGCCGGGGTCGATCGCGAGCGCCGCTTCCCCGGTCCGCTTAGGCGTGCGGCGCTCCGGTCGCTGGCCGGAGAGGGCTGGCTCCTGGGACGCCGCGAGGGGTGGCAGCCCGATGTCCGGCTCCAGCGGCGGCGGCTCGGGGCGCCGGATCAGGCTCGGCAGGCCCACGAGCAAGGCCAGGCAGCCGAACACGCCGAGGGCGAGCTTGGCGACCTTGTGCCAGCGAATGCGCGAGCGGCTGCCCATCGCGCTCTACAACCCCGGCAGCGCTCGCCGCGCCCTGGCCCGGGCGACCGGGGCCGCTATAGTCGTCCGCCGCTTTGAGTCCCTCACGCGAATACGAGCTCGTCCTGATGCTCGATCCCGAGATCCCCGAGGAACGCCGGGAGCAGATCGCGTCGGAGGCGCGGAAGCGGATCGAGTCCGGCGGCTCCCTGAAGCACGACACGGCCTGGGGGATGCGCAAGCTGGCCTACGAGATCCAGCAGCGCACCGAGGCCGACTATCGCTTCTTCCGCTTCGAGACGGAGGGAGGGCTGCTCGACGACCTCAAGCACAACCTGCGGATCGCCGACGGCGTCCTGCGCTTCCGGGTCTTCAAGGTCGATGCGCGCTCGCCAGCGATTGTCCCGCCGGCGCTGGCGACCACCGCCGCGACCTCGGCTCGGGGCGGCCGCCGCCCGCAGGGCGCCCCGGCGCGCGAGCCGGCTGCCGCCGAGGCCGCGGAATCGGCTCAGGGCGACGGGGAGAGCCGACGCTCCCGAGCCCGCGGCAGAGGAAGCGCCGGCCGCCGCCCAGCCCGCGGCAGAGGAAGCCGGCCGCCGCCCAGCCGGCGAGGAGCCCGCTGCCGCCGACGCCCCGGGGGAGGAGCCCCCGCAGGATGGCGAGCAGGACTCCGAGCCCGAAGCCACGGAGTAGAGAGGCCTCTAAAGCCGCTCGTTGCGTCCTTCCTCGCCGTCAGGGGGGCGAGAAGGCGCCGGTCCCGTCCTTAGACTGGGGAACCATCAACGATTGAGGAAGGGGTGCGACGAAAAGTGGCAGCCACCAACGTAAATCGGGTCGTGATCACGGGGAACCTGACCCGCGACCCCGAGCTGCGCAGCCTGCCCAGCGGTACCTCCGTCTGCAAGCTCCGCGTGGCCGTGAACAGTCGCCGCAAGGACGCAGCCAGCGGCGATTGGGTCGACAAGCCCAACTACTTCGACGTCACCGTCTGGGGCGCGCAGGGCGAGAACTGCGCCACCTACCTCTCCAAGGGTCGCCCGGTGGCCGTCGACGGCCGCCTCGAGTGGCGCGAATGGGAGGCGCAGGATGGGACCGGGAAGCGCCAGGCGGTGGAGATAATTGCCGATTCGGTCCAGTTCCTCGGCTCCCGCGACGGCCAGGGAGCCGGCAACGGGAACGCGCCGCGCAGTCCGACGTCCCAGCCGACACCTCGGACTTCGAGGAGGAGACGGCAAGCGTCGGCGCCAAGGACGACGACATCCCCTTCTAGCGCAGCCTGTTCCCAGCCCGAGCACCCCGGGCGCGTGGGCGAGCCCACGGCCCGGCTATGATCCGCTCGCTCGCGCCGCCTGCTCAGAGGCGGCGCGCCTGCGAGAGAGATGAGAGCATCGAGCGACAAGCGAGCGCGAGCCTGATGGCCCGCCGCCAGCGCCCGACGATGGGAGGGCCCGGCGCGCCCAGCGGAGGGCGCAGGCGGCCGCGCGGCGCGGACCGCTTCCGGCCGCGCAAGTACACCCGGATCAACGTCGAGCAGATCGACTACAAGGACCTGGGCACCCTGAGGCGCTTCATCTCCGACCGCGGCAAGGTCCGCTCCCGCCGCGTCACAGGCCTCTCGCGCCGCCACCAGAAGCAGCTCGCGCTGGCGGTGAAGCGGGCGCGCGAGATCGCCCTGCTGCCCTACGTCGGCGAGCGCTAGCCCGCGGGGCCACGATGGCGCAAGCGATCCTCCTCAAGGACGTCGAGAGCCTCGGAAAGGCCGGCGAGGCGATCGATGTCTCCCCGGGCTACCTTCGAAACTACCTGCTGCCACGCAAGCTGGCTCAGCCGGCGACCGCGGGCGCGCTCGAGGAGGCTCGCCGCCGCGCCGAGGCCGCCGAGCGGGCCGCCCGCGAGGCCGCAGAGAGGGCCGAGGAGAACGCGGCGCTGCTGGCCAAGACCGTGCTCACGATCCAGCACCGCGCCGGCGAGGACGGAAAGCTCTACGGCTCCGTGACCACCAAGGAGATCGCCGAGGCGATCTCGGAGGCGCGCGGGCTGAGGGTGGATCGCAAGAGGATCCTGCTTGACGACCCGATTCGCGAGCTGGGCACCTACATGGTCGAGATCGAGGTCGGCGGCGGAGCCACGGCGCGCATCAAGACGATCGTGGCCGAAGAGAAGTAGGAGCAGGCGAATCTCCGGAGTTCCGTAAATCGCGGGAACGCGACCGGCGGAGGGCGGGCGCCTGTGATTTGCTCGCGTCCCGTCCGGGGCGGGGCGCATCCTCGGCCCATGGGGTTCTCCGAACGGGGAAGGCGAACGGCGCGCCAGGGCGTCCCGGTGGCGCCGTCGGCGAGCAGATGGCCCAGACACAGACACACGTCCCACCCCAGAACCTCGAGGCCGAGGCCTCCGTGCTCGGGGCGATGATGGTCTCCGAGGGCGCGATCGCCCCCGTGATCCTCGATGTCCGGCTCCGCGACGAGGACTTCTACCGCGAGCGTCACCGGATCGTCTTTCGAGCGGTCAAGGCTCTCTATGAGCGCAGCGAGCCGGTCGACGCGCTGACCGTCACCGAGCACCTGACCCAGCAGGGAGAGCTCGCCGAAGCCGGGGGGAAGGACGCGGTCTCCGAGCTCGCCTCCACGGTGCCGGCCCCGGGCAACGCCCGCCACTACGCGCAGATCGTGAAGCAGAACTCGCTGCTTCGCCGCCTGCTCGAGACCTCGCAGCGGATCCAGACGTCGGTTCACCAGCGCGAGGGGGAGCCCGCGGAGCTGGTCGAGCGGGCCGAGAGCATGCTGTTCAAGGTCGCCCATGAGGAGCGCGCCAGCGACTTTCGGCTCGTCGCCGACGTGCTGGCGGAGGAGATCGACCGCCTCGAGGCCCTGGCCAAGGGCGACCGGGACGTCACCGGGACGCCATCCGGCTTCCGCGATCTGGACAACCTGCTGGGCGGATTCCAGCCGGGGAACCTGATCGTGCTGGCGGCCCGGCCGTCGCTGGGAAAGTCGGCGCTGGTCTGCAACATCGCCGAGAACGTCGCCACCAAGGCTGGATTGCCGGTGGCCTTCTTCTCGCTCGAGATGTCGGAGGCCGAGCTGGCACACCGGTTCATCGGCTGCCGGTCCCGGATCCCGAGCGACCGCCTGCGCAAGGGCAAGGTGGCGGCGCGCGATTGGCCGCGAGTCGTGCGCGCCTGCAACGAGCTCGAGCAGGCGCCGCTGTGGCTCGACGATTCCTCCGACCTCAGCCTGCTCGAGCTGCGGGCCAAGGCCCGCCGCCTGGCCGCCAGTCAGGGGGACCTGGGCCTCGTGATCGTCGACTACATGCAGCTGATGCGGCCGGAGGACCCGCGGGTCAACCGCGTCGAGCAGGTCGGCCAGGTCAGCCGCGGCCTGAAGATCCTCGCCCGCGAGCTCAACCTGCCGGTGATCGGCGTCTCGCAGCTCTCCCGCGCGCCGGAGCTGCGGCCCGACAAGCGGCCGATCCTCTCGGACCTTCGCGAGTCGGGCTCGCATCGAGCAGGATGCGGACGTCGTCTCGTTCATCTACCGGGCCTCGAAGTACGACGAGGACGCCGATCCCAGCGAGGCCGACCTGATCATCGCCAAGCACCGCAACGGGCCCACCGGCGACGTGCCGGTCGTCTTCCTCGAGCAGTACCCGCGGTTCGTGGACAGGGCCGGCGGCGCCGAGCGCCCGGTGGAGCAGAGGGCCGGTGAGGGGCCGCCGCTGATCGACCTGGCCGAGGAGGCGTGAGCTCGGCGCCGAGACCCGTCCGGCTGGCGGGCGCGGACGACGCCGCGCAGCCGTCCTGCCCGCTCGGGGTCTGCGACGGCTCGGGCTGGATCCTCGGTCCCGAGGACGTGGCCCGTCCCTGCGAGTGCCGCGAGCGCCGACTGGCGCGAAGCGGCGGGCCAGGGGATCGCCTCGGCGATCCCACGCAAGTACCGCGGCGTCAGCCTCGACCGCCCGCCGATCTCCGACATGGCCCGCGACCGGGCGCAGGCTCCGGTCTACGAGGCGGTCAAGGAGTTCGTCGAGCAGATCGGCGAGCGGCTCGACGGCGGGGATGGGCTGTGGCTGATGGGCGACGTCGGCACCGGCAAGACCACGCTCGCGATGCTGGTCTCGAAGGCGGCGGTCGAGGCCGAGCGCACGGTCGCGATCTACTCGCTGCCGCGTCTTTTGGCGCGGATCCGTCGCACCTACGACGACGAGGCCGGCGAGCCCTACCTGGAGTTCTTCGAGCGCCTGACCTCGGTCGATCTCCTGCATGTCGACGATCTGGGCGTCGAGAAGCGCAGTGACTGGGTGCTGGAGCAGCTCTACGCGATCGTCAACGAGCGCTACGAGGCGCAGCGCTCGATGGTCGTCACCACCAACCTCGACCAGGCCGCGCTCGAGGAGCAGATCGGGCCGCGCACGGTCTCGCGGCTGGTCGAGATCTGCGGCGATCCGCTGCCGCTGTTCGGCGACGACCTCCGTTACCGGGTGGCATAGAGGCAGGTAGGGTGGGCGGCGCTATCGCGGTAACGATTGGAGGGTTCATGCACACCAGCGTTCGCAAGTACACGGTCGACGAGGAGCAGATGGACGAGCTGATGCGCAGAGTCGACGAGACATTCGCTCCCCGCCTCGAGGCGATGCCAGGCTTCGTGGGCTACCAGCTGCTCGACTGCGGCCACGGCATCGTGCTCTCGATCACCACCTGCCACGACCGCGAGGCGGCGGACCGCTCCGTCGAGCTGGCGGCCGACTTCGTCGCCAGCGAGTTGGAGGGAATCGAGATCGAGCGCGTCGAGGCGACGATCGGCGAGGTCGGCGTGGGCCGCGCGGGCGCCGAGATGCTGGAGCCCACTCGCGCCTGACCCCGCGCAGCCGGTGAGCCGGATGCGCGAGTGCGGCCGGTTGAGCCGAGAGCCCCGTACCTCATAATCCCCCGGTCATGCCCGGAATCGTGATCGTGGGCGCCCAGTGGGGCGACGAGGGCAAGGGAAAGCTCACCGACCTGCTCGCTGAGCAGGCGGATGCCGTGGTGCGCTTCCAGGGCGGCAACAACGCGGGCCACACGATCGTCCGCGACGGCGACGAGTTCAAGTTTCACCTGATCCCCTCCGGAATCCTCTATCCCGGCAAGACGTGCGTGATCGGCAACGGGGTGGTGGTCGATCCCGCCGTGCTGATCGACGAGCTGGAAGGCCTGCGCCGGCGCGGCATCGACTCGGGCGGCCTGAGGATCTCGGCCAACGCCCACCTGATCATGCCCTACCACGTGATGCTCGACACGGCCGGCGAGGCGAAGCTGGGCAAGCTCGAGATCGGGACCACGAAGCGCGGCATCGGCCCCTGCTATGCGGACAAGGCGGCGCGCCTCGGAATCCGGGTCCAGGACCTGCTGGACCCGAAGATCCTGCGCAAGAAGATCATGGCGGCGCTGGAGCCGAAGCAGAAGATGCTGCGGCCGTTCGCCAAGCACCCGCGCCTCGACCTTCACGCGATGACCGAGGAGTACCTGCGCTACGGACACCGGATCGAGCCGTTCATCGCCGACACCGCCCACATCCTCTGGGACGCGCTGGACGCCGGCCGCACGGTGATCTTCGAGGGCGCTCAGGGGACCCTGCTGGACCTGGACCACGGCACCTACCCCTTCGTCACCTCCTCGAACCCGGTGGCGGGCGCCGCCTGCGTCGGCGCCGGCGTCGGGCCGGCCGACATCGACGAGGTCTGGGGCGTCGCGAAGGCCTACACCACCCGAGTCGGCGCCGGGCCGTTCCCCACCGAGCTGGACGATGAGCTCGGCGCCTACATCCGCGAGCGAGGCGGCGAGCGCGGCACCACCACCGGGCGCGAGCGCCGCTGCGGCTGGCTGGACCTGGTGGCGCTCCGCTACGCGGTGCGCCTCAACCGTCTCTCGGCTCTGGCGCTGACCAAGCTCGACGTGCTCGCCGGGATCGACCCCCTGAATGTCGCGGTGCGCTACCGCTCCAGCGAGGGAGCTCTGCTCGACGAGCTGCCCTACCACCAGTCGGTTCTGCACACGGCCGAAGCTCAGTACGAGGAGCTGCCCGGCTTCGAGGCCGAGATCGGCGACTGCCGCCGCCTCGCCGACCTGCCGCCCGAGGCCCGCGACTACCTGGACTTCGTCTCCGAGCACGCCGGCGTCCCGATCCGCCTGGTGGGTGTCGGCCCGGGCCGCGAGCAGGTGATCTGGACCGACGAGGACGCCCGCACGACCCTCCGAGCGGCGTAGAGCCCGCTACGGCCGGCACTAGACTGCCTCGCCATGTTCGAGAAGGTCCTGGTCGCCAACCGGGGCGAGATCGCGATCCGCGTGATGCGGACGCTGAGGGAAATGGGGATCGTCGCGGTTGGCGTCTACTCGGAGGCCGACCGGGAGGCGCCCCACGTGGACGAGGCGGATGAGGCCCACCTGCTGGGGCCGCCAGTGCCGGCCGAGAGCTACCTGAACATCGGCAAGCTGCTGGAGACGGCGAGCGCGGCCGGGGCGGAGGCGATCCACCCCGGCTACGGGTTCCTGGCCGAGAACGCCGAGTTTGCCGCCGCCTGCGAGGAGGCCGACGTGACGTTCATCGGGCCGCCAGCGAGCGCGATCGAGGCGATGGGATCGAAGACCCGTGCTCGGGAGCTGATGGCGGAGGCTGGCGTCCCGATCGTCCCGGGGACGACCTCGCCGGTCGAAAGCGTCGCCGACGCGAAGCAGGAGGCGAAGGAGATCGGTTACCCCGTGGCCTGCAAGGCCGCCGGCGGGGGCGGCGGCAAGGGCTTCCGGGTCGCCACCTCCGAGGAGGAGCTCGAGGACGCGTTCGAGGGAGCCTCGCGCGAGGGTGAGAAGTTCTTCTCCGACCCCACCGTCTACCTGGAGCGCTACCTGGACGACCCCCGTCACGTCGAGGTCCAGGTGCTCGCCGACTCGCACGGCAACGTGGTCCACCTCGGCGAGCGCGACTGCTCCATCCAGCGCCGCCACCAGAAGCTGATCGAGGAGGCGCCGGCGCCGCACGTCGACGACGCGATGCGGGAGCGGATCGGCAAGATCGCGACTGACGCCGCCGCGGCGGTCGATTACCGCTCAGCTGGAACGGTTGAGGGGCTGCAGACGGGGGACGACTACTTCTTCCTGGAGATGAACACCCGGGTGCAGGTCGAGCACTGCGTCACCGAGATGGTCACCGGGATCGACATCGTTCGTGAGCAGCTCTTGATCGCGGCCGGGGAGGAGCTCTCGATGAGCCAGGAGGACGTGGAGCTTCGCGGGCACGCGGTCGAGTGCCGGATCAACGCCGAGGCCGCGCACAAGAACTTCGCGCCTGCGCCGGGAAGGATCACCTCCTACCGCGAGCCCGCGGGGCCCGGCGTGCGGGTCGACTCGGGCGTCGCCCCCGGCTCGGAGGTGACCCCGCTGTATGACCCGCTGATCGCCAAGCTGATCGCCTGGGACACCGATCGTGAGCGCGCGACGGCCCGGATGCTGCGGGCACTGGGCGAGTACGAGATCGGCGGCCTGGTGACGCTGGTCCCCTTCCACCGGGCGATTCTCGCCACCCAGCAGTGGCGAGACGCCGAGACCTGCCGCGACTTGCTCGGTGACCGCAAGTGGCTGAAGTCGCTCGAGCCGTCGCCGGCTGCCGGCGCTCCCGCGCCTGATCAGGACGCCGAGCCCGAGAGCGCCGAGGAACGCATCTACAAGGTCGAGATCGACGGGCGCCTCCACAGCGTCAAGGTGATCGGCACCGCAGGCGCGGGCGCGAACCCGGGCGCCGCCACCGGGCTGCGCCGGCCCCCGCGCCGTGACCGCGCGGCCAGGCAAGGCGCCGGAGACGGCGCCTCCGAGACGCTCGTCTCTCCGATCCAGGGAACGGTCCTGAGCGTCCGGGTGAAAAACGGCGACAAGGTGGAGGACGGGGCCCTGATCTGCGTGGTCGAGGCGATGAAGATGGAGAACGAGATCACCGCGCACCGCTCCGGCAAGGTCAGCGAGCTGGGGGTGACGGAGGGCGCCTCCGTGGCGGCGGGCGACGTGATCGCAAAGATCGCATGAACAACTCCGCCGACATCCTCCGCTTAGCGTCCGGTGGCGGCGGGTTAGGGCACGTTACGAGGCGCCAGGCCGTAGGCGGATGAATCGTGATGTCGTGGCCGGGTTGAACCTTCCCTGGCGGGTCCGGGCCGGGCGCCCCGACCTGCCGCTGCCCCCCGACCGGATGCCGCTGCGTCGCGGCGGCCGGTGGCGCAAGCGCTGGCGGTATTTGGGCGTCTACTGCGACGAGCTCCTTCTCTGCGCCGCGCGAGTCCAGGTGGGAAAGCTGGGACAGACTTTTTGGGCGCTCTGGGACCGCGAGCGCGGCGAGATGTGGGAACGCACCCGCGTCCGGCCCCCCGGCGCGCGCGGCGAGGTCTGGACGGTGGTTGACGAAGGGGAGGAAGGCCTGATCAATTACGCCCCCGACGAAGGCTCGCTGGTGCGAATCGAGTCGCGCGTGAGCGAGGGCGAGGTGCGGGCCTTCCTGCGCCCCGGCGCCGGCCGGTGGGTGGAGTCGGTGTGCCCGAACGGCGAGGGCGAGTACGTGTGGACCCGAAAGCGGGCCGACGTCCCGGTGGAGTGCGACATCCGCATCGGCGAGCGCCGCTGGCAGGTCGAAGCGCGCGGGATGGAGGACGAGTCGGCCGGCTACCACCCGCGGCACACGGTGTGGAGCTGGTCGGCCGGCGTCGGCCACACGGGCGACGGGCGCTCAATCGGGTGGAACCTGGTCAGCGGCATCAACGATCCCTCGCAGCGCTCCGAGCGGGCGATCTGGGTGGATGGCGAGCCGTTCGAGCCTGGTCCTGTCGACTTCGAGGGCCTGGAGGCGATCGCCTTCGACGACGGTTCTCGCATGGTGTTCAGCGGCGAGTGTGAGCGGCGAAAGCAGGAGAACCTCGTGCTCATCCGCTACACGTACCGGCAGCCCTTCGGCAGCTTCTCGGGCACGCTTCCGGGCGGTCTCGAGCTCGAGCGCGGCCTCGGCGTCATGGAGCACCACGACGCTCACTGGTAGCGCCGCCCGGCCGATCTGGGTGGTTGGTTCCGACGGCTATGACTTTTGACGTCCTATGCACGTCGAAAGTCATAAGCGTGCATCCGTGCAATCCCCATCAGCCCGGGTAAACGCTCTCCACCTGCCAGCGCCAGGGTGGCTCCTCAGCCTGGGGGAACCGGTAGTGGTTGCGGCCGGACAGGGTCTCGAGCGGGACCAGGCGGGGGTTGGCAGTCTCCAGCAGCGGCGTGGAGGCATGGTTGGCGACGTCCGCGGCGCTGGCGTGACGCGTCGTGCGGGTCCAGCCGACGCTCCGGGTAGTTAGACCACTTACGTAAACACACCCCCCAGTTACACGGGAACGCCGCCGCGGTGAGGCGCGCCCTAGCTCCTTGATCCCGGCGGCTTCGAGGGCTGCTCTACTTCCTTGCTCGCGTGTTGCTTCGATGCGCGGTGATCTGTGCCGTCGCGAATCCAGGTTGCCCAAGCCCGTCGACCAGCATCGCAGCTCGACTCGCGCCATGTCCACTTACGTGCCAGCAAATCACGGAAACCACCGTGATCGCCCGATCCGATGACCTCCAAGGTCTCGCCTCGAAGTTCAGCCCACGCCTCGCGCAACGATTCGATGCCGCGCCGAAGGCCGTCCAATCCACGGTATGTGTACTGAGCCCGGCCGTCTCTCCGCGTCTTCCAAACGAGTTCGGCGTCGTAGAGGTCCCAGTCCGGCTCTCCCATCTCGCTCAGGCGGTTGACTGCCCGTCGCACAATCTCCACGTTCTCCTGCGACATCGCCTACTCCGAAAGCCCGGCGGCTTCGAGGGCTTCGGCTTCCTCATGGGGGTAGGAAGCCCTGAGCCTCGCTTCACAAGGCCGTGATCGTCCAGCGTCCAGACGTTGTAGGTGACGAAATCCACCTCGATCCCGCTACCGGCGCCTCGGCCCGTCGCGTGTGTGCGTACGAGGGCTTTATCGCCCTTGACCCTGAAATCGAGCGGCTCAGCGCGTTGCTCCTCGATGGCGTCCGGCTCCATCCATTCGCGCAGCGCGGCGACGCCTTTAATCGACGATATGGCCCCCTGTGCGGACAAGCTCAATGTCGGGATGGGCCAGCTGAACCACGGCCTCGAAGTCGCCGCGATTGAACGCGTCGTGGAGTCGCCGCAGGGCAGCGATCATCTGCTCGTCAGACATCGCGTTGGCAGTATCCCGCTTGCGCCCGTGGACACGAGACGGCCTCAGCCCGGATAGACGCTCTCAACCTGCCAGCGCCAGGGCGGCTCCTCGGAGCCTCGGGGAACGTCGTAGTGGTTGCGGCCGGACAGGGTCTCGAGCGGGACCAGGCGGGGATTGGCCGTCTCGAGCAGCGGCGTGGAGGCATGGTTGGCGACCTCCGCCGCGCTGGCGCGACGCGTCGCGCGGGTCCCAGCCGACTCCGGGCCGGTAGAGCCAGTAGGTGATCTCGACCTGTCCGCCGGCCCGGCGTCGATCGACCACCGAGGTGAAGACGCTCACGCGGCGATTCGAGCGCGTGAGCCCCGTTCGCTCACCGGGCACGGCGCAGCTCTGGCGGCGGCAGTAGCGGAAGTCGACCGGCAGCAGGGCAAGCCCGGAAGGCGTCGCGACCGCACCCGGCTGGGGCGCCAGGGCGCGCACCACCCCGGCGACCGGCCGCCCGTAGGCCTCGGTCAGCGGATCCCGCCAGCAGGGACCGGGCAGGCGCGGAGCGCAGCGAAGCTTGCGGGCGATCGTCGCACCGAGCTCGCGGCCTCGGTCGTCAGGGGGTCCGGCCACGAGAGCCGAGATCGCCGCCAGCAGCAGTAGCGCGACCAGCAGCACGAGCCCCACCTGCTCGACCGACGCGGCACCTTGTTCGGAGCTGCGGCGCACACGGCGAACCTAGGCGTCGACCACGCGCCCGGGGCGCGCGCCCGGTGACGAAGCCGAGACCGCTTAGGACAGACCCTCGCGCGCCTCGCGCACGAGCGTGACCGCCTCGGGGAAGACGATCCGGATCGCGTCCCGGACCTGGACCGCCTGCTCATCGCTGCCGCCGGTCAGGTCGAGGCGGTTGATGGCCGCCACCGTCATGTCGACCGCGAGCTTGATCGCGTTGTCGGCCCAGGCCACGCGCTGCGCGCCCTGCATCTGCTCGGCGAGCTCGCCCAGACGCTCGCGGAGCTCGTCGGGATCGCCGAAGATGTTGAAGCCTTCGCTTCCTTCCACCCGAACGATGTTAGTGGTCGGGGCTGGTGGGCAAGGGGACTGATATAGCCTGCCGCTGTGGCGCTCCCCGCACCTTCGGAGTCGGCAACCGCGCTGGTCACGGGCGCCTCCGCCGGCATCGGTGAGGCGATCGCGCGGCGAGCTGGCATCGCGCGGGCACGGCGTCACCCTGGTGGCGAGGCGCGAGGAGCGCCTCAGCGCGCTGGCCGGCGAGCTGAGCGAGCGCCACGGCATCCGCGCCGAGGCGATCGCCGCCGACCTCGGGGATGCGGCGGCACGCGAGCGGCTCGCGGCTCAGATCGAGGCGTCTTGGGCTCGAGGTCGAGATCCTCGTCAACAACGCCGGCTTCGGGACCGCGGAAACGGTCGTCGACCCGGACCGGGAGCGGCTCATCGCGATGCTTCGGGTCAACTGCGAGGCGCTGCTCGACCTCCAGGCGCGCTACCTGCCGGCGATGATCGCGCGCGGTCGGGGCGCGGTGATCAACATCGCCTCGACCGCCGCCTTCCAGCCGATCCCCGGCACCGCGACCTACGCGGCGACGAAGGCATTCGTGCTCAGCCTCAGCGAGGCGGTGCACGAGGAGCTGAAGGGGACAGGGGTGACCCTGACGGCGGTCTGCCCCGGCCCGGTGAGGACCGAGTTCGCGCGGGTCGCCGGCATCGAGCAGGCGGAGGAACAGCTCCCCGGCGTCTTCTGGATGTCGTCCGAGGCGGTGGCGAAGGCGGCGGTCGAGGCGGCCGAGAACGGGAAGCGGGCCATCGTCCCGGGCCTCTTGAACCGCGCTGGCGCGCTCACCGGCCAGCACACACCACGCATGCTGGCGTTGCCGCTCGCCAAGCGGCTCTGGAGAAGGCAGGCGCTCTAGCCGCGACGCTGTTCCGAACTCGGCTAGGTCTCGCTACGCCTGGCCACCGCTACCAGCTCGCCGCCCCTGCCGGCCAGAGCGGCGCACAGCTCCAGCGGTACCGAGACGAGGGCAACCGGGAGGGCGAGCGAGCACCGTCACCACGGCGTCGATCCCGAACTTGAGGCGGTCCCGGGCGCCGACCGGGCGCAGGGTGCCGGCGCGAACCTGGCGGGCGAAGTTCTCGTGGAACGTGAACGCGTTGACGATCGTCTGCCACATCCAGCCCTGCCCCCGACCTCGGCGTGGGCAGCTCAGATCCTCGATCTCGAGGCCCGCGGCCGCGGCCAGAGCCGGCAGCGACTGGGGAGTCGGGTAGAGGCGCCGCTCCGGCTCCAGCGCGGCCCAGTGGCTGCCCCCCAGCGAGGCCTGGACGCTGGCACGGTTCGCGACCCGAAGCTCGAGCCTCCCATCCGAGATCTGGCGCGCGGGGCCGAGCAGCGCGGAGGCGGAACTCGCGGGGGTCAGGTTGGCCGCGACCCCCAGCCCGCAGCGCTCGCAGCGCTCGAGCAGCAATCGAGTCGTTCGGGTCGCCGTGCTCGCGGGATGTCCACCAGCAGCCACCCGAACAGCGGCTCACCGCAGGCCGGGCAGGTGCTCATTCGACTTCGTGCTCGACGCCGAAGTCGCGAAGCACGCCCATGAAGTCGCGCGGGTCAAACGCCTCCGAGGGCGCCAGCGCCCCCTTGCGGTCGTAGCCGGGCGTCGCGCAGCGAAGCGCTCCCTCGACGGTCGTTCGTGCGGTCAGCCCGTACAGGTCGGTGCCTGTCACCGTTCCCCGCCGCCGCCGCGAGTCCTGACGAGCCTCGCAGACGATGGTGAAGCTCGAGCCGCGGCGGCTCTCCTCGCTTGGCCCCTCGGGCAGCCGGGGGATGGCCGCCGCCAGCGCACGGCGCAGCGGCGTTCGCATGGCGAGTTGGAACGGCGCCATCACCAGGGGGGCCACCCTGGGCACGAGCGGCAGGGGAATGACCGTCGATGCGCTGAGCAGGGTCCGCACCCGTCGGGTCTCGACGTGCCGCGGCACGGTGATGTGCTCGCCGGCCGGGTATCGCACCATCCGCTGGCGGCCGATCGGGTCGGGAAACTCCCAGCTGCCGCCGCCGACGCTTCGCGCCGCGGAGGCCAGCTCGCCATCGCGCCACTCCGCGTCGCCTCCAGCCATCATCCCCAGGGCCGACAGCGCCGTTCCCCGGGTGGCGCCGAAGCCCCGGACCGCGTAGGCGAGCACGATCTCGTCGAGCGGTCCCATGCCCTCCGCGGTGAGCGCCGCGATCATGTCGCCAGGCGCGTAGTCGAAGCCCATCGCCGTGACCAGGGCCACCCCCGCCCGACTGGCCCCGGGACCGTAGTCCTCGAAAACCTTGCGCATGAACGGCTGCTCGCCGGTTGTATCGAGGTAGTGGGTCCGCGCCTCGACCGCGGCCGCCAGGACCGGTTCGCCGTGGAGGCGAAAGGGGCCCGCGCAGGCGATCACCGCCGCGCAGGGCTCCAGCAGCTCCCTCAGCGCCGCGGGGTCGTCCAGCGACGCATCCCGGATCGTCGATCCCGCCGCCGAGGTCCTCGGCGAGGATCTCCAGCTTCGCCCGGTTGCGTCCGGCCAGCACGCACTTCGCCGCCGCGTCGTCGCAGCTCGCCCGGCGACCAGCCGGCCCGTGTATCCGGTGGCTCCATAGACAGCGATTGGCCCCGTTTGCTGGGGGGTTTCGGCCATTCAGAGCATCCTATTGAGCGCCGATCTCCGGCCCGCGATCCGGATCAGCGGCCCTGGCACTGCCGCGCGCGTTACGGTACGGGCCGATGCAGCTGCGCCAGATCATGACCAGCGGCGTCATCACCGCCGCGCTGGACGCCGACGTGTTCAAGGTCGCCCAGCTGATGCGCGACCACAACGTCGGCTCCGTGGTGCTCTGCGACCCGCGAGGGCGAGCCGGCGGCGATGATCACCGACCGGGACCTGGCGATCCGGGCCCTCGCCGAGGACCGCCCCGGCTCGGAGCCCGCCCGCGAGCACGCCTCCCGACCGCTGGTCACCGGCGAGCCCGACATGGACCTCGAGGAGGCCGCGGCCCTGATGGTCCAGCACAGGATCCGGCGGCTGCCGGTCGTCGACGGCGACGAGCTGGCGGGGATCGTGACGCTCGACGACATCGCCGTGCGAACCGGCAACCTCGAGGTCGCGCAGCGGATGACCCAGGAAGTGATCGAGGGAGCCCTGCCCGGCTTCTTCTTCCACGAGCGCGGATAGGCGGCCGGTGCGCGAGACGCCCCAGCAGCGCATCTGGCGCGATCGAGTCGAGGCCCTGATCGGCCTGGCTGCGCCGGTGCTCGACCTGGTGCTTGAACGCGGGCGACCGAGTGTCGCGAACGCTCGCCCCCGGCGACAGCGACTACTACCCGATCCGCGCCCCGGCGGAGGCATTCGAGCTCGGCCCGGTCCCCCGGGACGCCGAGCGGTCCCGGCAGGCCCGAGCCGGTCGACTGATCAGGTCCCACTGGCTTCCGGCTTGTCGCGCGTAGACGCGGCGACGGAAGACGTCGTCCACGAGCGACTCCACCCGGTCGAGGAAGAGGATCCCGTCGAGGTGGTCGAGCTCGTGCTGCAAGCAGCGCGCCTCGAAGCCCAGGGAGCTGGACCGCACCTGCGTCGTGCTGGACGACCGATCGACGTCGCGCGACGCACGTTGGCGGTCAGGTCGGGAATCGAGAGGCAGCCCTCGCGGGCGACCTCGGACCCCTCCGCACGCGACGATTCGCGGATTGGCGAGCACAAGCAGGCCGTTGTCCGTGTCGGCCTTCGGGATGCCCGCGCACGTCCACGGCGATGACGCGTGCGGGCTCCCCGATCTGCGGCGCGGCCAGCCCGACGCAGCGCTCGAACGATCGCATCGTGTCGAGCAGGTCGCGTCCTATCGCCTCGACCTCGGCGGCCTGCGCGGGCGCCGCCACCTGCTTCAGCATCGGGTGCGGGTAGACGAGAACTTCGCGAACGGCCACTAATCGCTCATCTAGAGCGCTTCCGCAGCGAGCGGACGCAGGCTCACCTCGACCTCCGCCTCGTCCGCGACCTCGCTCAGCGCCGCCTCCAGGTCGGGCTCGGAGACCTCCCGGATGGCCACCTCGATGGTCATCACGTAAAGCGGAGAGTCCGCGGCGCCTGCGAGCCTGGTCTCGAGACCGGTGATGTTCACCCCGCGCTCGGCGAGCGCCGCGCTGACGGCGTGGACGATGCCCGGGTGATCGGCGCCGTAGACCGTGATCACGTGTGAGGGGCGAGTGGCCGCCACGCCGAGGTCGTCGACCCGATTCACGGCGACCGCCTCCAGCTCGAGCTCCTGCCGGACGCGCTCGAGCCGCGCGTCGAGGTCGCCCGCGTCCACCGCCTCGGGCAGCCGCACGATCAGCATCACCGCGAAGTGGCCGCGGAGGATCGACATCTGGGAGTCCTCGATGTTCCCCTCGAGCTCGAGCAGCGCTCCGCTGATTGCCGCGACGATCCCGGGCCGATCGCGGCCGATCGCGGTCACGGCGAACTCGGGCATGCGCCGTAACATACGCCGACTTTGGGCCGCGAGCGGATCATCGAGCGTGAGCGCCGCTGGGCAGGCCCGGCGGCCGTCGCCGCCGTAGCTGCGGCCGTGTTGATGGTCGCCTCGTTCCTGGCGCGCCTGCAGATCCCCGTCGAGGACACGACCTCGGCGCAGTTCGAGGCCTTCGACTCGAACAGCGGCGCGATTGCGGCGTTCTCGTTGCTCGCGGCCGCCGCGTTCCTGTCTGATCATCGGCCCGTTGCTGTACCTGTTCCGGGCCGCCGCAGGCCCGCAATCCGCGAGTGCGCGCGGCGATGGTCGGCTTCGTATTCATCGGCCCGGTCCTCATGGCGGGCCAGATCATCGTCAACTGGGTGGCGGTGACCCAGATCTCCTCCGACTTCGTCGAGCAGGCGCCTCTTGTTCAGGAAGAGCCATACCCTCGCTTTCTCGACGACCTGAAGGCCGAGCAAGGCCTCGATCGAGAAGGTCACCGTCTACACGGACTCCCGCGAGATCGAGGTCGAGCTGGCAGACGGCAGCTTTCGAACCAGCGAGTACCTGCCCGACCAGGAGCAGGCGTTGATCGATCGGCTCGATGCCGCCGGCGTCGACCACGAGGAGGACTCCGACGGGAACAAGGGCGACGCCCTCGCCGAGCGGATCAGCGACGACTCGACGGCGGGGCAGGTTGGAGGCAGCCTCCAGTTTCCCGCCCTGCTCGGGACTGGTCGTCGCGATGGTCTACGTGCCGCTTCAGGCGGTCCGGGCCGGCCTGCTGGCGCGGTTCTTCGGCACCCTCGGGATGGCGCTGGGCGTTTCCATCATCCTCCTGCCTCCGGGCACGCTGCTGCTGGCCCTTTGGATCGGGTGGCTGGGCCTGCTCTTCGTCGGCAAGGTGCCGGGCGGGCGCCCTCCCGCCTGGGAGGCCGGCGAGGCGATCCCCTGGCTCAAGCCGGGGGAGGAGCCGAGCTCGCGCGGCCGAGGCGGTGAGGCGATCGAGGGCGAGGCGACCGAGGTCCAGGCCGCCAGCGAGCCCTCACCCAGGCGGCCAACCCGGCTCCCGCAAGCGCAAACGCAAACGACGCCGCTGAGCACGATATCCGGCGCTCCTCGGCCCCGGGCGCACGATTCGCCTTGGGTCGTACGATTGCCACGGAAAGGAGAGGACGATGGCGAGCACTACCGAGGGCGAGGCGCACGGAATCGATCTCGTGCACCGGTACCTGGACGAGCACAGCGTGGCGCACGACGTGGTCGATCACGAACAGACCTTGAGCGCGGCGCAGGAGGCCAAGGCCGCCGGCATGCCGCCCGATCACGCCGCGAAGACGATGGTGCTGCGTGACGGCGAGCAGTACCGGCTGGCTGTGATTCCGGCTTCTCACCGGCTCGACCTGCGCAAGGCGCGCCAGGCGCTGGACGCGAGCGCGCATCTGAGGCTGGCGAGCGAGCCGGAGATGGAGGCCGACTTCGCCTCGTTCGAGGTCGGCGCGCTGCCACCCCTCGGTCCGATGCTGCCGGCGCCGGAGGCCCTCGACATGCGGCTGATGGATCACGAGCGCATCCTCTGCAGCGGCGGAGACCACCGCCACTCGATGCTCGTCGATCCCCGCGATCTCGCCCGCCTCGGCGAGGCGACGGTCGCGGATGTCTGCGAGGACTGAGCGAGGAGCTGGAGATGACGCACCACGAGCAGGCGCCGCTCGCCGGCAGGCGGGCCGCGGTGATGATCGGCCCACTGTTCGAGGACGCCGAGGCGATCTACCCCTACTACCGCCTTCAGGAGGCTGGGGCGACCGTCGGATTGGTCGGGATCGATGGTGGAGAGACCGTGCGGGGCAAGAAAGGGATCGAGCTGATCACGGATCAGGCGGCCGCCGATCTGGTGCCCGACGACCTCGACCTGCTGGTGATCGCGGGCGGCTACGGCCCGGACAAGCTGCGCACCGACCAGGGCGTCAAGTCGCTGGTCAGCGGCCTGAATGAGCAGGGCAAGCCGATCGGCTTCATCTGCCATGCGGGCTGGGTGCCGATCTCGGCCGGGATCGTCGAGGGCCGTCGCGTGACCTCGGTGCCGGCGATCGCCGATGACCTGCGCAACGCGGGCGCGGAGTGGGAGGACTCGGAGGTCGTCGTCGACGGCAACCTGGTCTCCTCCCGCCGCCCGCCCGACCTACCCGCGTTCATGCGGGCGCTGATCGGCGTGGCGGTGGAGGCCGCGGAGCCGGTGGCCGGCTAGCTGAGCCGGGCGCGGCGGCGCAGCAGCGCCCCTGCGAGCAGCAGCCCCCCGCCGGCGGCGAGCAGCGGCAATACCGGCATCCCGCTCGAGGGAAGCTGCGTGGAGCTTCCGGCCGCCCCGGGCGAGGTCACCGCGGCGGACTCGGAGCCCGGGGCGGTGGAAGCGGACGGGTCCTGGGTGGACCCGGGGTCGCTCGCGCCGCCGCCTCCGCCACCGGAGCCTGCGGCCACGGTGACGGTCCCCTTCATGCCACGAACGATGGAGCGACGCAGTATGTAGGCGAACGTGCCCGCGCTGGTGAACGTGTGGCTGAATAGCCCTGTCCGGGGTCCAGGTTCCCGCTGTCGAAGCTGCCGCGTTCGCCGTCACGTCTGAACGGCTCTGGCCGTCATTGCGTCCAGGTGACGGTCTCGCCGGCCTCGACCGTGATCGAGGACGGCGCGAAGAATAGTCTCTCCGCGAGTTGCCGTCGAGATCGCCGACCGACGCCGTGCCGGCGGCGCTGACCGTGGTCGAGGAGTCGGCGGCGGGCGGCGGCGGTGCGCGTCGCCCGGCTCTGCGGGGGACGGCGGGGGAGTCGCGGCTGGCTCGGGCGTGCCGGTGCTCGGCGGGGGGACCTCAGGCGGTTGCGGCTGGGGTGTCCGGCGGTCGGGCGGGCCTCGGGGGCCATCGGAGGGGCCAGGGCGGGGTCCGCCGCGGGCGCCGGAGCCTGGGCGGAGACCAGCGCCGCCGGGGTCGCGAGACAGACCATCAACATGCCGATGCCGATCAGGAGCGTGCTCGCCCTCGTTGCGCGTCCCCCTCGTTGCGACTCCGTCTACGCGGGCGAGGATCGATGAGGCCTCCGGCGCTGCCACTCACCCGAGCATACGTGCCGAGCCGAACCAGGTTCACCCGCGAGTCGCCGCGAGGCGCTTGCGGTGCGTGCGGATCTCGCTCAGGATGCGCTCGAGGCGCGGCTCGCGGGAGGAGTCCACGTGGGTCATGGCCCGAGCGATCGCGGGGTGGACGGCCGCTATCCGCTCGTACATTGCCTGGGCGACGGCGCGGTAGGTCGGGTGTCCCTCGCGGCCGGAGCGAAGCTCGATCAGGTGCATCGCCTCGCGCGCGTTGAGGTCGAGCACGTAGCGGATCCGGTAGCCGAGGCAGAGGGCGTAGGGGGCGGCCTCGCTGAGCCCCTCGGCCTCCAGCCGCTCGAACTCGCGCCGCGAGATCTCGAGCGCCCGCTCGTACTCCGGCCCGGCGCCGGCATCGCGCACCTCCTCCGGGATCCCGGCGCCCAGGTGCGGCCCCAGCCGTTGCCACTGGCAGGTCAGCATCCGATGGCGCTGGAGGTCGCGGAAGCCGCCGTAGTCGGAGACGATCTCGAACCGGTAGCGCACCGCCTCCCAGCCTCGGCCCGGGCGATGGCGGCGGTTGCGCCGCTCGCCGGCCAGCTCGTCGATCAGCTCGGCGCGCTCCAGCGGGTCGAGGGCCTCGATCCTGTCGCGGATCTCGGCCTCCGAGGCGCCCGCCGACTCGAACAGCGAGGCCGCGAGCAGATCCTCCTCGCCGCCCTCGACAGCCGACCAGCTCGACCGAGGGTGCCTCGCTCTGGGTGGGGCGGTCCAGCCCCAGCCGCGCCACCGCCCGCTCGGTCGTCGCGCCGGCGCTCGCGCAGGTAGTCGATCCACTCGCCGCCGCGATCGGGACGCTCGATGCGCGCGACGAAGCTCGGGATCACCTTGGCGAGCTCGGTCGAGGATCATGTCGCCGTACTCACGCGCCTCCGGCAGCGGCGAGGCCATCAAACGCAGGAGCAGCTGCTCGTAGGCCTGCCCTGAGGCGAAGATGCCGACGTGGCTGAGCGTCGAGGCCGGGAGCACGCCCCGCGAGCAGGTCGAGCGACTTGGCGCGGATCGAGCGCCGCCAGGCGCCCTCGGGCTCCTCGCCCCGCGGCCAGCGCTCCGCCGCCCAGGACTGAACCGACTCCAGGCTGCGGGAGTAGATCCGGAACAGCTCGTCCATGGCGGCCTCGTAGGGCTCGCCCAGCCGCTGCTCGCGGTAGTAGCGATAGCCGCCGCCCTCGGCCATCGGCTGGTCGTAGGGGATGTAGCGCGTCGACTGCTCCAGATAGGCGGCCAGCCGGCCGCGCTGGAGGACCTTGGTGAGGATGTTCGAGACCCACTCGCAGGCCAGGTGGGCGCCTCCCACCTGGCCGATCGAGTCGTCGCCGTAGCCCATGAACACCCGCTCGTACAGCCCCGCCGCTCGCTCGCCCTCGACGCCGTCGAAGGGTCGGTGGCCCTCGGGCACGTCGGCGGCGAACTCCTCGAGGAACAGGCGCCGCACCGTGCCGCGCGTAGCGCGAGTAGCGGGCGAACATCGCCCCCTTCACCGTCTCCGGCAGGTTGACCAGGCAGAAGACCGGCCGGTCGAGGTTGGTGAAGTGAGGACGCAGGATCGCCTCCTCCTCGGGGGTGAACGACTCGACCGGATAGCGCACGGGCTGATCCTAGTCAGCGTCGCGGCGGGCCCGCCCTGGCTAGACGCCAGCGAGGCGACGGCGGCCACGACCGCGATCGCGGTCGACCAGGCCACCGCCCCGGCCGAGGTCCGCAGGTCGAGCCCGTAGGCGTGGGTCACGATCATGGTGTTGATGCCGCAGGGCATCGCGGCGAGCAGCAGGTAGGGGCCGGGGAGATCGATCAGCGGCAGGGCAATCAGGAAGAGGAGCGCCGGCGCGACCACCAGCCTCAGCCCCACTGCCGCCGCCACCGCCGCGTCGAGCGGCGGGGGAATCGGGATCGTGCCCTCCTCGCCCTCCTCGGCGAGCGCCGCGCCGACCGCGAAGAAGCCCAGCGGGAGCATGGCGACGATCGCGATCCTCGAGGCGTCCACCAGGGCATCCGGCGCCAGCGAGTCTGGGGCGATCAGCGCCAGCGCCGCCGCGTAGAGCGGCGGATTGCGGGTGAAGAACGCGGCCACTCGCTGCCGTGGGGTCTCGCCCGCCCGCTCGCCGAACGCGGCGCCGATCGAGAACGCGCCGACGAGCAGCGCCGGCGCGGAGACCAGCACGTCGTAGATCACGGCCTCCGATAGCTGGTCGAAGCCGAGCAGGGCGGCGACCAGCGGATAACCCAGGTAGCCGGTGTTGGCGACCAGCGTGCAGCAGATCACGGAGCCGACCGCGGGGCGCTGCAGGCCCAGCAGCCGCGAGGCCACCAGCCAGGCGAGCACGGCGGCCAGCGCCAGCGCCACGTACGCGAGCCCGATCCCGAGCCCGACGTCGGCGTCGAAGTCGACCCGGGTGAGGTTGAAGAAGGTGGTCGGCGGCAGCACGACGTAGAGGACGAAGATCAGCGCCCGCCGCGCCGCGATCCCGGCCCGTCCGCCGTAGCGAAGCTCCGCCCAGACTCCCGCGGCCGTCGCCACGATGATCGTCAACACGATCGCCGCCATGGGGCTATCCTCGCGCCGCGTGAGGTTCGGCCTCTTCTACGAGCACCAGCTCCCCCGCGCCCCGGGCCAGCCCGACGAGGGCCGGTTGCTGGCCGACGCTCTCGAGCAGGTGGAGCTGGCCGACCGGCTCGGGATCGACTACGTCTGGGAGGTCGAGCACCACTTCCTGGAGGAGTACTCGCACTCGAGCGCCCCGGAGGTCTTCCTCGCCGCCGCCAGCCAGCGCACGAGCCGCATCCGCCTCGGCCACGGGATCGTCCAGGCCCCGCCGGCCGTCAACCACCCGGCTCGGGTGGCCGAGCGGGTGGCGACGCTCGACCTGATCTCCGGCGGCCGGGTCGAGTTCGGCACCGGCGAGGGAAGCTCGCAGATGGAGCTGGGAGGGTTCGGCGTGGATCGGGAGCAGAAGCGAGCCCAGTGGGAGGAGTCCCTGGACGCGATCACCCGCATGTTCGTGGAGGAGCCGTTCGCCGGCTACGACGGGCGCTGGATCTCGATGCCGCCGCGAAACGTCGTCCCGAAGCCGAAGCAGCGGCCCCACCCGCCGCTGTGGGTTGCGTGCAGCCGCCGCGACACGATCCTGATGGCCGCGCAGCGAGGGCTGGGGGCGCTGTCGTTCGCCTTCGTCGAGCCCGAGGCGGCGAAGGAGTGGGTGGACGCCTACTACGAGCTGATCGCCTCCGATAGCTGCGTGCCGGCGGGCTTCACGGTCAACCCCAACGTGGCCGTGGTGCTGCCGATGATGTGCCACAGCGACGAGGCCACAGCGATCGAGCGCGGCATCGACGGGGCGCACTTCTTCGGCTTCTCGCTCGCCTACTACTACGCCTTCGGCGAGCACCGGCCGGCCCAGTCCAACGTGTGGCGGGAGTTCGAGGAGCGCCGCGCGGAGGTCGGCTTCGCGCGGGAGATCGTCACGCCCGACGACGCGCCCCTCGGCGTCCGGCTCCTCCAGGAGGGCTTGGGAAGCCTTCGCGGGGCGATCGGCACCCCGGACCAGGTCGCGGACCTGATCGAGCGCTACGAGGCGGCCGGAGTCGACCAGGTGATCTTCGTCTCGCAGGCAGGCACCAACCGCCACGAGCACATCTGCGAGAGCCTCGAGCTGTTCGCCGCCGAGGTCCTGCCGCGGTTCGCGGAGCGGGCCCCGGAGCGCGAGCGCGCCAAGGGCGAGCGGCTGGCCGGTGCGATTGAGCGAGCGCTGGCGCGCCGAGCGGGCCCCCGCGTGGCGGATCCGGACTACGTGGTCAAGCCCGACCGCGAGCCCGCGCCCGCGTCTGCGGATGGGGCCGGCTGCGGCGGGCCGCGACGGCGTCCCCGGGGGCCGCCCGTCGGCGCGCGAGCTGGCGGCCCAGGCCACAGAGGCCGCCTTCGCAAGGCTGGTTCGCGGGCGCAGCGACGAGCAGCTCCACCGCTTCTTCGACCGCGGGCCGGGACTGGCGGTGATCTTCAAGGGGATGGAGCGCGCCTTCGTTCCGGAGAAGGCTCGCGGCTTCGAGGGCGAGATCACGCTACGAGCTGCGGGGTCGCGATGGCGCGCATAGCTGGACGATCCGGATCGGCGATGGCCGGGCAGCCGTGCGCCGTGGCAGCGCCCCGGAGCCAGCCGTGACCCTTCGGGCGAGCGTCCCCGACTTCGTGCGGCTTGCCGCCCGCGAGGCGTTTGCGCCGAAGCTCCTGCTCGAGGGCGCCCTGGTGATCGAGGGCGACTTCGCCCTGGCCGGCCGGCTGGCGGAGATGTTCGGCGAGCAGCCCCCCACCTGAGCCGCGCCGAGGAAGCGCTCGTTAAGGCTGGGGTATCGGCTGCCAGCTGGGGTCGGACGCGTGGGACGTTGGACCACCGTTGTGGTAGTCCTCGCAGTTGTGGGTGAGGTCGCGACGGTCGGACCCTGCGAGAGAGATCGTGTGGACGTCGAGGCACCACCTACCACTCAACCTCCAGACCGAAGTCGGCCTCTCCCGCTGTGCCAAGCGCCCGGCGTCCGGACGGCGAATACGGCTCGTCGAAGGAAGGATGCCCCGTATGGCGTGCTCGTGGGAGCCGTCGGGCCGCACCGCCTCTCAGCGAGGTCACGTCGCAGAGTGGATGTCCAACCTCGCAGCGGGTAAAGACGATACGGCGGCCGTCCGGGCTCCAGTCCACGATCTCGTCGTTGGGTACCCCGCTCGGGGTGGGTAAGCCGACGCTGGTGCGTGCCATCGGGCCGAACCGTCCAGATGCCGTCCCGGTCGCACGCCACGGCGATCTCTCGAAGGCGATCCGCCTGCCGCTCGGCGCGTAGACCGGCGATATGCAGCGCGGTAGCCGACGAGGCGAGGCTTGCCGGTGCCGTCGACGCGGACAATGAAGATTGTTCCTGGGGAGTACGGTCCAAGAGCTTCGTCCTCCATTTCTCGTAGACGATCCTCCGCCCGCCGGCGAAAACGGCGGTCGTCTGTGCGCCGACGGTCACCCGCCTTTGGTGGGTTCCATCGGCGCGCATCGTGAACACGCCACGGTTTTGCCCAGCCCCGTCGATGTACGCCAGGCGGCGACCGTCCGCAGACCAGGAGGGATCAAGCTCGCTGCTGCTCGTCGTTGGTCAGCCGCCGCAACCCGGAGCCGTCGGGAGCACCGTGAAGAGTTCGGTGTCCTCCCACGTTTCGGGGTGATCCCGTTCGCCTGTCCAGCCGACAAACGCGATTCGCCCGTTTGTCCCCGGATAGGTCGCCCAGGAGGTGGCCGGGACGAGCGCGGCCAGCAACAAAGCGCCCCCGATTGCTGAAAGCAGACCTCCCCGGATCGGCTTCACCCCTCCGAGTGTAGAGCGGCGGAGGAGGTCGTCAGGGGATAAAGGCAGCGAGGGCCTGGCCGGCGTTCGAGGCCCAGTCGACGAGCGGGGAGGGGAGGACGCCGAAGAAGATCGTCGCGGCGGAGAGCGCCGCGGCGGGAACCAGGATCGCAAGGCAGCGCGTGCCAGGCGGCGCGGTCGGCGCGGCGGCGGCTGGGACTTCAGACGGGTCGGCCGCCGGCGAGCCGCCCGCCATCGCCGGCATCCCGGCGGCGGGTTCGGGGCCCAGCGGCTGCACCGCGGGCCGCATCCAGACGGCGGCGACAACCCGCAGGTAGTAGGCCAGCGAGATCATCGTCCCGATCGCGATCGCCACCGCGAGCCAGGTGTAGTCGGCGTCCACGGCCGCCTCGATCAGGTAGAGCTTGCCCATGAACCCGGCCGTCGCCGGCAGGCCGGCCAGGGCCAGCATGGAGATCGTCAGCGGCCAGGCGAGCGCAGGACGTTCGCCGCCCAGCCCTTGGACCGCCTTGATGTCGTCGCCGAACTCGGTTTCGCGCTCGCGGACGACGATCACGCAGAAAGCGGCCAGGTTCATGAACGCGTAGGCGGCGAGGTAGAAGACCAGCGCGTTGACGCCCAGCTCGGAGGCGGCGACCAAGCCGACCAGCATGTAGCCGGCCTGGGCGATCCCCGAGTAGCCGAGCAGCCGCTTCAGCGAGTCCTGTCCGAGCGCCCCGACGTTCCCGACCACGATCGACACCGCGGCGAGCACCGCCAGCGCCGGCTGCCAGTTGTCCACCGCGGGGCCCAGCGCGACCTCGAAGAAGCGCACGAAGACGCAGAAGGCGGCGACCTTGGTCGCCACCGCCATGAACGCGGTCACCGGCGTCGGGGCGCCCTGGTAGACGTCTGGCGTCCATTGATGGAAGGGGGCGATCGAGATCTTGAAGGCGAGCCCGGTTGCGGCCAGCCCGATCCCGACCAGGACCAGCGGGTCGTCGGCCAGCCCGGCGCCGATCCCCTCGCGGATGCCGTTGAAGTCGGTCGAGCCCGAGCCGCCGTAGATGAACGCCAGGCCGTAGAGCAGGGTCGCCGAGCCGAGCGAGCCGACGATCAGGTACTTGAGCCCCGACTCCAGTGATTCCCGGCGCCGCAGGGCCGAGCCGCAAAGCACGTAGAGCGGCACCGAGAGCAGCTCGATCGCGACGAAGAACGAGACCAGGTTCTGTGCCTGCGCCAGCAGGACCATGCCGAGGACCGAGGAGAGCAGGAGCGCCTGGAACTCACCATGGCGGGGCTCCTCTTCGGGACGCTCGGCGGCCGGCTCGCGCCACGACAGCGGCACGACGACTGCGGCGGCGAGGATCGCGATCAGGGCGGCGGCCAGTCCAAGTTCGTCCAGCCGCAGAGCCCCCGCCACCAGGTCCTTTCGCTCGCCCCACTGCCAGACACAGAGGCCGGCGGCGGTGGCGAGCGTGACCAGCGAAAGAACCGAGACCACGAAGCGTTGGCGCCGCTCGCCGACCAGCCCGGCCAGCAGCACCACACAGATCCCGGCGGTCAGTGCGATTACGGGCGACAGTCCCGCGTAGTCGACCTGGGGAGCGCTGAAGCTCACCTGTCGTCTCCCGCGCGAAGCGACGCGTATCCCGTCCAGCCGGACTCGGTCCGCACCGAGGGAGCGTTGGGCACCGCGGGCTTCGAGCTCGAGGCCACGGCGGCGACCTTGTCCTGCACCGACGCCTGGCCACGGCTCAGGATCAGCCCGGGGTAGAGGGCCAGGGCGACGATGCAGGCGACGAGCGGCACCAGCACCGCCGCGTCCCGCAGGGCGATCTCGCGCGAGTCGGCGTTCTCGGCGAGCCGGTTGTGCATCGTGCGCTGGAAGAGGCGGATCGCGTAGAAGGCCGCCAATGCGACCCCGATGACGGCCACGAAGGCGTAGACGATCTTCGCCTGGAAGACCCCGATCAGGATGTAGAACTCGCCGATGAAGTTGGCGGACCCCGGCATCGCCAGGGTCGCCAGGGTGACGATGAGGAACAGCGCCGCGAGCACCGGCGCCCGCATCGCGAGACCGCCGAGCCGGGTGATGTCCTCGCTTCCCGAGCGCTCCCACAGCAGGGCCACGATGAGGAAGATCGGCGCCACCACCAGGCCGTGGTTGACCATCTGGAGCACCGAGCCGTCGGCGCCGTCGGGTCGCAGGGAGAAGATCCCGATCGTGATGAAGCCGAGCTGGGCGATCGAGGAATAGCCGGCGATCAGGCGCACGTTGGTCTGCGTGAACGCCATCACCGACCCGTAGAGGATGCTGGCGACGCCGATCAGCAGGATCAGCTCCTGGAAGGTGACGGTGGCCTCCGGGTAGAGCGGCAGCGCGACCCGCAGGAAGCCGTACGCGCCGACCTTGGAGAGGACCCCCGCGAGCAGCGCCAGCACCGGCAGCGGCGCGGCCCGGTAGGCGTCGGGCAGCCAGCCATGGACGACGACCGCCGGCATCTTGATCAGGAAGGCGGCGGCGAAGAACAGGAAGATCCACTCCTGGCTTCCGGTCGAGAGCGTGTGGGCGCGCAGATCGGCGAGCGAGAAGCTCAACTGCCCGACCTGGTCGGAGGCCAGGATCGCGGTGGCGATCGCGGCGACCAGCATCAGCAGGGAGCCGACCAGCGTGTAGATGATCATCTTGGTCGTCGCGGCGATCCGGTTCTCGCCTCCGAAGGCGCCGATCAAGAACCAGAACGGTACGAGCATGAGGTCGAAGAAGAGGACGAACAGCAGCAGGTCCTGGGCCAGGAAGGCGCCCAGGGTGGCCGTCTCGGCGAGCCCCAGCATGAAGAAGTAGATCCGGCGGCGATCGGGCATCCGGAAGCTCGAGAAGACAGTCACTCCCGCCCACAGGAGCGCCGTCAGCAGGATCAGGAAGAGGCTGATCCCGTCGACCCCGAGCTCATAGCGGACGCCGAGGTCCGGGATCCAGCTCTCCGAAACCGTGTGCTGGAGGCCGGCTTCGGCGGTGTGAAAGCCCGCCACCAGAGCGATCGCCAGCGCGAGCACGATCCCCGAGCCGAGGATCGCCGCGATCGACACCGCCCGCCGCGGCACCAGAAAGCAGAGCAGCCCGACCGCCACCGGCAGCCACAGCATCACCTGGATCACCGCGAGCACCCCCCAGAACCACGAGCGAGTGACGAGGGACGATTGATCATGAGCTGACGATCAGGCGCTGTGTCCGGTGCGCCCGGAACCTGCGGCCTACGCCACCAGGAGTTCCGTTTGAGCGTCTTGTCGAGGTGCTCAACCCGGCGCGGTCGCTGTCGCGTCACCCGCTGTTCCAGGTGATGCTGGCGTTCCAGAACAACGCGGCGGTGGCGCTGAGCTGGACGGGGTGGCGGCGGCTTCAGGCGGTGTCGACCGTCGTCGTCGAAGTTCGACCTGTCGCTGAGCCTGTCGGAGACGCGCGGCGCGGACGGCGCGCCGGCGCGGCATCGGCGGCACGCTGGAATAGCCAGCGACCTGTTTGACGAGGCGAGCGCGGCTGCGCTGGCGGAGCGTCTGTGCGTCTGCTGGCGGCGGCGGTGCGCGCCGGAGGCTTCGATCGGCGCGCTGGAGCTGCTTCGGCTCCGGAGCGCGCGCGCTGCTGGAGGGCTTCAACGCGACCGCGCAGCGCTGCCGTCATGCGACGCTGCCGGAGCTGTTTGCGGCGCAGGCGGCGCGCACGCCGACGCGGTCGCGGTGGTCTATGGCGAGCGCACCCTGAGCTACGCGGCGCTCGATGCGCACGCCAACCGGCTGGCGCATCACCTGCGCGGCCTCGGGGTGGCCGGAGACCATCGTCGGGCTGCTGCGTCGAGCGCTCGCTGGAGATGGTGATCGCGCTGCTCGGCATCCTCAAGGCGGGCGGCGCGTACCTGCCGCTCGACCCGTCGTATCCGGCCCAGCGGCTGGCGTTCATGCTGGAGGACGCCGGCGCGCGCGCGTGCTGGTGACGCAGCAGGGCGCTGCTCGAGCGGCTGCCGGCGCTGGCGCGGCCCGGCGGGCGCAGCGCTGGTGCGGCTCGACGCCGACTGGGGCTCAATCGCGCTGCAGCCGGCCAGCCGCCCCGGCGCTCCGCCTCGACTCCGCCACCCCGCCTACGTCATCTACACCTCAGGATCAACCGGAACACCCAAAGGCGTCGTGGTCGGCGCATGGCCACATTGTCGCTTCAATACTGGCGCGGCTCAGATCTATCGACTGTGCATTACATCCAGCGGTTCCTGCTGCTTTCGTCAATTGCTTTCGATAGCTTCGATCGCTCGGAATATTCTGGACTCTTGCTGGGCGGCGGCACGCTTGTGCTGTCGACCGAAGATCTCTAACGCGAGATGCCGTCGAATCTCTGCGATCGATCGACACCAGTCACATTGCTTTCTTGCCGTGCCGTCGTTGTATGCGCGTCTCATGACATCTGAAGGAATTGCCGCATTGATCGAGCTTGATCGTTGCCGGCGAGAGCTGTCCGACGGAGCTGGTGAACCAACATCACGAAGCTTTCCGATCAGGGCGCATCATCAACGAGTATGGACCGACCGAGATGCAGTGTCTGGTCCACGGCATATCGTTGCGTGTCAGTCGACGGTCATTGCGAAACGTGCCGATTGGTCGTCCGATCTGGAACACGCGGGTTTATGTGTTGGACGGCGGTCTTTTGCCTGTGCCGTTTGGTGTTGTCGGGGAGCTCTACATCGCGGGGCTGGGACTGGCGCGGGGCTATCTGGGGCGGTTTGGCCTGACCGCGGAGCGGTTTGTGGCGGACCCGTACGGGGCGCCGGGCAGCCGGATGTACCGCACCGGGGACCTGGCGCGGTGGCGTGCGGACGGGGTTCTGGAGTTCGTCGGGCGTGCGGACGCGCAGATCAAGCTGCGCGGGTTCCGCATTGAGCCTGGCGAGATCGAGGCGGCGCTTTTGGGCGAGGCCGGGGTGTCGCAGGCTGCGGTGGTGCGCGCTCGGACCGCGCCGGCCAGCCGCGGCTGGTGGGCTACGTGGTTGCGGCGGCTGGCTGTGCGCCTGATGCCGGCGGCGCTTCGGGCCGCGCTGGCGCGGCGGCTGCCGGACTACATGGTGCCGTCTGCGATCGTTGTTGCTGGACCGGCTGCCGCTGACGCCGAACGGCAAGCTCGACCGCCGCGCGCTGCCTGCGCCGGAGCTGACGCGCGGCGGCGGGCGCGGCGTGCTGCCGCGCACGCCGCAGGAGGAGATCCTGTGCGGGCTGTTTGCCGAGGTTCTCGGCGTCGAGCGGGTCGGCATCGACGACAACTTCTTCGAGCTGGGCGGCGACAGCATCATGTCGATCCAGCTAGTGAGCCGGGCGCGCAAGGCGGGGCTTATCATTACGGCGCGCTCGGTGTTCCAGCATCAGACCGTCGAGACGCTGGCCGGCGTTGCATCGCTTCCTGGGGAGACGGGTCGCTATGCTGCCCGATCGTTGCCATTGGCGGCTTCCCGGCGACGCCGATCATGCGCTGGCTGCTGGAGCGCGGCGAGCCGATCGAGCGTTTCCATCAGGCGGTGCTGCTGCAGGTGCCGGCGGCTTTGCAGGAAGATCAGCTGGCCGCGGCGTTGCAGGCGGTGCTCGATCATCACGATGCCTTGCGGCTGCGCATTGCGACCGGATGGCGGGCTGACCGGCGCTTTGAGATCACACCCGTCGGGACGGTCGATGGCGGCAGCCTGCCTGCGTCGTGTTGACGTGCGAGATCTCGATGACGAAGCGCGGCACGCCTGCATTGCACGAGCAGGCGCAGGCGGCCGAGCAGCGGCTTGCGCCCGCTGCGGGGACGATGCTGCAAGCGGTGTGGTTTGACGCCGGTGCGGATCGAGCCGGGCGGCTTCTTCTGACGATCCATCATTTCTCGGTCGATGGCGTGTCGTGGCGCATCCTGGTGCCCGATCTGGCGTCGGCGTGGCAGGCGATTGCGAATGGACGGGAACCGGCGCTGCCGCCGCGGGGCACCTCGTTCCGCCGTTTTGCGCAGCGGCTGGCGGCACACGCGCAGCATCCGGACCTGACCGGCGAGGTTTCATTCTGGAGCGAGATGCAGAACGCCCCGGCGTTGTCCCTGGTCGACGGGGCGCTCGATCCCAAGCGCGATGTCGCCGGTACGGCGGGTCATCTCACGCTGACGCTGTCGAGCGCGCTGACTTCGGCACTGCTGACCCGGGTGCCGGCGGCGTTCCACGGCGGCATCAACGATGTGCTGCTGACCGGCCTGGCGCTGGCCGTTGCCGACTGGTGCCGGCGTCATGAGCGCGGCTTTGAGCGGCATCGACCGGCCATGCAGTGCTGCTGGAGCTGGAAGGCCATGGCCGCGAGGAGATGTTCGCCGGACCTCGATCTGTCGCGCACGGTCGGCTGGTACACCAGCCTGTTCCCGGTGCGGCTCGATCTCGGCGCGCTAGACCTCGAGGCGGCGCTCGCCGGCGGTGCAGCGCTCGGGCCGGGCGCTCAAGAGCGTCAAGGAACAGCTGCGCGCAGTGCCGAACAAAGGTCTTGGCTACGGCTTGCTGCGTTACCTCAACCCGCGAGACGGCGCCGCAGCTTGCCGGCCACGCGGCGCCGCAGATCGGCTTCAACTATCTGGGCCGCTTGTCGTCGTCGCCGGTGCGGCGGACTGGGCCTTTGCCGACGGAGGCGGTGCGGCTTGGCGGCAGCGATCCAGCGATGCCGCTTGGCCCATTGCATTGAACTCAACGCGCATACTCTCGATGCTGCGGAAGGCGCAAAATTTCTCTGCCACTTGGTCGTTTGCGCCGGCCTGCTGATCGGCGAGGCTGCGGTCCGCGATCTGGCGCAGAGCTGGTTCCGCGCGCTGGAAGCGCTGGCTCGCCACGCCGTGCAGCCCGGCGCCGGCGGACGCACTCCATCCGATCTGCCACTGGTTGCGCTCTCGCAGGCCGAGATCGAGCGGCTGGAGGCAGCTCTATCCGCGGATCGAGGATGTCCTGCCGCTGTCGCCGCTGCAGGAGGGCCTGCTGTTTCATGCGCTTTATGATGCGCAGGCGCCGGACGTCTACACGGTCCAGCTCGAGCTGGAGCTGGAAGGCGAGCTCGATATCGCGGCGCTGGAAGCGGCGGCTCAAGCGCTGCTCACGCGTCATGCCAGCTTGCGCGCCGGCTTCCGCCATGAAGGGTTGAGCCGCCCGGTGCAAATCATCGTGTCGCAGGCGATGGCGCCCTGGCGCATGATCGACCTGTCGTCGCTGACCGAGACGGACCGTGCGCAAGAACTCAGCCGCGTCGTTACGGAAGATCGCGCGGCGCGCTTCGATCTTGCTGCGCCGCCGCTCCTGCGCTTTGCGCTGATCCGGCTGGCGGCGGACCGGCATCGGCTTGTGCTCACCAACCATCACCTGCTGATGGACGGCTGGTCGGCTCCGGTGCTGGTGCGCGAGCTGTTCGCGCTTTATGCGCAGCCGGGACGCCGCGGTGCTGCCGCGGGTGACGCCTTATCGCGACTATCTCGCATGGCATCGCGGCGCAGGATCGCGATAGCGCCGTGGCGGTCTGGCGGGAGGTTTTGGCCGGGCTGGAAGAAGCCACCCATGTGGCGCCGCCCGATCGCGCGCGCGCGCCGGCCGCGCCGGAACGGATTATGCTGGAGCTGAGCGAGACGCTGACCGCGGCGCTCGGCCGCGAGGCGCGCCGGCAGGGGCTGACGCTCAACACCATGCTGCAGGCCGCCTGGGCCATCCTGCTCGGTCGCATCACCGGCCGCGACGACGTGGTGTTCGGTGTAACGGTGGCGGGCCGGCCGCCGGAGATCGCCGGCATCGAGAGCATGGTGGGCCTGTTCATCAATACGTTGCCGCTGCGGATCAAGCTGCCGCCGGGCCAGCCGCTCGCCGATCTGCTCAAGCGACTGCAGGACAGTCAGTCGCGGCTCCTCGCCCACCAGCATCTCGGCCTGGCCGAGATTCAGGGTCTCGCCGGCATGGGCGAGCTGTTCGATACCCTCCATCGTGTTCGAGAACTATCCGGTCGAGCGGGAGAGCATCGACATCGAAGCGCGAGGCCTGCGGCTTGCCAAGGTCAGCGGACGCGATGCGACGCATTATCCGCTCGCGCTCGTCGTCATGCCAGGTGAGCGGCTGACGCTGCGGCTCGACTATCGGACCGACCTGTTTGACGAGGCGACGGCGGCTGCGCTGGCGGAGCGTCTGGTGCGTCTGCTGGAGGGGGCGCTGGCGCGCCCGGAGGCTTCGATCGGCGCGCTGGAGCTGCTTTCGGGTCCGGAGCGCGCGCAGCTGCTGGAGGGCTTCAACGCGACCGCGCAGGCGCTGCCGGATGCGACGCTGCCGGAGCTGTTTGCGGCGCAGGCGGCGCGCACGCCGGACGCGGTCGCGGTGGTCTATGGCGAGCGCACCTTGAGCTACGCGGCGCTCGATGCGCACGCCAACCGGCTGGCGCATCACCTGCGCGGCCTCGGGGTCGGACCGGAGACCATCGTCGGGCTGCTGGTCGAGCGCTCGCTGGAGATGGTGATCGCGCTGCTCGGCATCCTCAAGGCGGGCGGCGCGTACCTGCCGCTCGACCCGTCGTATCCGGCGCCGCGGTTGTCGTTCATGCTGGAGGACGCCGGCTGCGCGGTGCTGGTGACGCAGCAGGGGCTGCTCGACCGGCTGCCGGCGCTGGCGCGGCCCGAGCGGGCGCAGCTGGTGCGGCTCGACGCCGACTGGGGCTCAATCGCGCTGCAGCCAAGCCAGCCGCCCGCGATCCGCCCCGACCCCGGCCACCCCGCCTACGTGATCTACACCTCAGGATCAACCGGGACACCCAAAGGCGTCGTGGTGGGGCACGGCAGCCTGGCGAACTTCCTGCTGTCGATGCAGCAGCGCTTTGCGCTTGCGCCGACCGACCGCCTGCTGGCGGTGACGACGATCGGGTTCGACATCGCGGCGCTGGAGCTTTACCTGCCGCTGCTCAGCGGCGCCGGGGTGGCGGTGACGGCGGACGGCACGACGCAGGACGTACCGGCGCTGCTGCGCACGATCGGCGCGAGCGGCGCAACGGTGCTGCAGGCCACGCCGACGCTGTGGCAGGCGCTGGTGAGCCAGGCTGGCGAAGGCGGTGAGGCTCCGGCGCTGGCGGGTGTGCGGATGCTGGTCGGCGGCGAGGCGCTGAGCGGCGCGCTGGCGCAGGCGATGCGGACGCTGGGGCAGCAGGTCAGCAATCTCTACGGCCCGACCGAGACGACGGTCTGGTCGGCGGCGCTGACGCTCGACGCCGCTTCGCCTGGTGTCGCGTTGAGTGCTGCCGCGCCGCCGATTGGTCGTCCGATCTGGAACACGCGGGTTTATGT
The DNA here is from genome assembly GCA_963740145.1 of uncultured Actinomycetes bacterium. Classification (GTDB taxonomy): domain Bacteria; phylum Actinomycetota; class Thermoleophilia; order Solirubrobacterales; family 70-9; genus AC-56. Next base: position 13,949 of record CAVUDI010000005.1, on the reverse strand, counting down.
GTTGGACGGCGGACTTTTGCCTGTGCCGTTTGGTGTTGCCGGGGAGCTCTACATCGCGGGAGCGGGACTGGCGCGGGGCTATCTGGGGTCGGTTTGGCCTGACCGCGGAGCGGTTTGTGGCGGACCCGCACGGGGCGCCGGGCAGCCGGATGTACCGGACCGGGGACCTGGCGCGGTGGGGTGCGGACGGGGTTCTGGAGTTTGTCGGGCGTGCGGACGCGCAGATCAAGCTGCGCGGGTTCCGCATTGAGCCTGGCGAGATCGAGGCGGCGCTTTTGGGCGAGGCCGGGGTGTCGCAGGCTGCGGTGGTGGCGCGGTCGGACCGCGCCGGCCAGCCGCGGCTGGTGGGGTATGTGGTCGCGGCGGCGGGTGGTGACGTTTTGCCGGCGGCGCTTCGGGCGGCGCTGGCGCGGCGGCTGCCGGACTACATGGTGCCGTCTGCGATCGTGGTTGTGGACCGGCTGCCGCTGACGCCGAACGGCAAGCTGGACCGCCGCGCGCTGCCGGCGCCGGAGCTGACGCGCGGCGGCGCGGTGCGGCGTGTGCCGCGCACGCCGCAGGAGGCGATCCTGTGCGAGCTGTTTGCCGAGGTTCTGGGCGTCGAGGCGGTCGGCGTCGACGACAATTTCTTCGAACTGGGCGGCCACTCGCTGCTGGCGACGCGTCTGATCAGCCGGATCCGTTCGAGCCTTGAGGTCGAGGTCGGCATCCGCAGCCTGTTCGAGGCGCCGAGCGTGGCGACGCTGGCGCGCGGCCTCTCCGAGGCGTCTGCGGCGCGGCTGCCGCTGCGGCCGCAGCCGCGTCCGGCGGAGCTGCCGCTGTCGTATGCGCAGCGCCGGCTGTGGTTCCTGGAGCGCCTTGAAGGCCCGTCGGCGACCTACACGATCCCGCTGGCGGTGCGGCTGTCCGGCGAACTCGACCGTGCGGCACTGGCGGGCGCGGTTGGCGATCTGGTGGCGCGGCACGAGAGCCTTCGCACGCTGTTCCCGGACCGTCTCGGGGTGCCGCGGCAGGAGATCGTGGCGGCGGCTGCGGCGCGGGCCACCCTTGAGGTGGTGGAGGGGGAGCGAGGCCGCCGTTGCGGCGGCGCTGGCCTCTGCGGCGCGGCGTGGCTTTGAGCTTTCGGTTGAGCTTCCGCTTCGGGCCCATCTGTTTGCGCTCGGGCCTGCGGAGCACGTGCTGCTCGTTGTGCTGCATCACATTGCCGGGGACGGCTGGTCGACTGTCGCCGCTGTGGCGGGACCTGGCGGCGTTTTACCGGTCGCGGCGCAGCGGCGCGGCGGCGGCGCTTGATGCGCTGCCGGTGCAGTACGCGGACTACACGCTGTGGCAGCAGGCTGTGCTGGGGGATGAGAGCGACCCGCAGAGCGCGCTGGCGCGGCAGCTTTCGTACTGGACGCAGCGCCTCAAGGACATTCCGGATCAGCTGGAGCTGCCGGTTGACCGCGCGCGTGCGGCGGTGGCGAGCCACCGCGGCGGAGTCGGTCGCGGTGTGGCTGCCGGCGCAGCTGCACCGCGGCGTGGCGGAGCTGGCGCGGGCCAGCCAAGCCAGCGTGTTCATGGTGCTGCAGGCCGGCGTTGCGGCGCTGCTGAGCCGGCTGGGGGCGGGCAACGACATCGCGATCGGCTCGCCCGATCGCGGGGCGCACCGACGTGGCGCTGGACGATCTGGTGGGGTTCTTCGTCAACACGCTGGTGCTGCGCACCCCCCCCCCGAAGTAGAGGCCCAGGGCGGCGAAGCCGCCCACCACAAGCAGCGCGTAGGCGCGCACGAACCCCGACTGGGCGCCGCGCACGACCATGGCCACCCCGCGCACGGCATCGACCGTCCCGGCGACGATTCCCTGCACGACGACGCGCTCCAGTACCGCGTCCGCGAAGCGGCCGATCGCGATCACCGGCCGGTAGACGAGCACGTCGTAGAGCTCGTCGAAGTACCACTTGTTGACCAGGAAGGCGTAGACGGCGTGCGCCCTCCGTCGCAGCCGCTCGGTGGTCTGCGGGGCGACGATGTAGAGGTAGTAGGCGGTGGCGATCCCGAGCAGGCTGAGCGCGGCGCCGATCCCGAGGTCCGCCCAGGCCGTCGCGGTGGGTACGTGGATGCCCGTGAACAGGGGCGAGTTCTCGAAGGTCGGCGCCAGGAACGTTTCGAGGACGTGGTCAACCCCGGGAACCTGGATGTAGCCGCCGAAGATCGACCCCAGTGCCAGCACTGCCATGGCGATGGCCATCGGCCGCGCCCGCTCAGCGATGTGGTGCTCCGGGCCGGGGAAGCCGACGTCCGTGTCCTCCTGCTCGCCCGTCATCGGGTTCTGCGGCTCGGCGTGGGCCAGATGTCCCTGCTCGAGCTCTCGGGCCTCGGGACATGGCTCTCGATAGACGACCCGGAAGACGATCCGGAACGCGTAGATGGCGGTCAGGAAGGCGCCGACGTAGCCGCCGATCGCCAGGATCCAGTAGATGCCGCCGCGCTCGGAAGCGAAGGCGAGGATCTCGTCCTTGGAGAAGAACCCCGAGGTGCCGGGGAAGGCGGCCAGAGCCAGGGCGCCGACGATCAGCATCGCCGACGTGAACGGCAGGGCGCGGCGAAAGCCGCCCATCCGGTCGATGTTCTGCGTGCCCGCCATCGCCGCGATCACCGAGCCGGCCGCCATGAACAGAAGCGCCTTGAAGAACGCGTGGCTCATCAGGTGGAAGAGGCCCGCCACGTAGCCGCCGATCGAGACGCCGACAACCATGTAGCCGATCTGGCTGATCGTCGAGTAGGCGATGATCCGCTTCAGGTCAGTGACCGCCAGCGCCACCGTCGCCGCGAAGATCAGCGTCGCCAGGCCCAGGAAGGCGGAGATGTCGGCAGCGGTCGGCGCCTCGAGGAACAGCGGATGCATGCGGGCGATCAGGTAGACGCCTGCGGTGACCATGGTCGCCGCGTGGATCAGGGCGGAGACCGGGGTCGGGCCCTCCATCGCGTCGGGGAGCCAGGTGTGGAGCGGCAGCTGGGCGGACTTCGCGAACGCTCCGACGAGGATCAGGAGGCAGATCGCCACCACCACGCCCTCGTTGGTGGCGAACTCCTGCGGCGCGGCCTGGAACATGGGGAGGTAGTCGAAGGTCCCGAGCTCGCGGAAGATGAAGAAGGCGGCGAGCACCAGCCCGACGTCACCGATCACGTTGATCACGAACGCCTTCATGCCGGCCTTGGTGGCCGTGTTCCGCCGGTACCAGAAGCTGATCAGCGCATAGGAGGCGAAGCCGACGAAGGCCCAGCCGACGATCAGGAGCACGAAGTTGCCCGCCAGGACCAGCAGCAGCATGGAGAAGACGAAGAAGTTGAGGTAGCTGAAGTAGCGGGCGTAGCCGCGGTCGGACTCGAGGTAGCTGATCGAGTAGAGGTGGATCAGCATCGAGACGCCGCTGACCACCAGGATCATGAACACCGACAGGGGGTCCACCAGGATGCCGAGCTTGATGTCGAGCCCCGCCGCGGAGGCGTAGGTCCAAAGCGAGGAGGTGAGCTCGCGCTCCGAGACGGGCTTGTCCAGCATCGTCACCAGCGCCGCGATCGAGCTCAGGAAGGACAGCGCGATCGCGCCGGTTCCGATCCAGCCCGCGGCCCGGCTGGGCAGCGAGCGCCAGCCGAACGCGTTCACCAGGCAGCCCGCGAGCGGGAACGCCAGCACCAGCCACGCGTACGTGGTCGCGCTCACCCGCGCAGGGTCCTCATCTCATCGACGTTCAGCGGCAGCCGGCGTCTGAACATCGCCACGATCAGGCCGAGCCCCACCACCACCTCGCAGGCGGCGACGACCATCACGATCAACGCGAACACCTGGCCGTCCTGGTCGCCGTGGTCGCGGGCGAAGGCGACCAGGGCCAGGTTTCCCGCGTTCAGCATCAGCTCGAGACAGAGCAGGATGACCAGCGGGCTCCGCCGGATCAGCACCCCGCCGGCGCCGATCGCAAAAAGGAGCGCCGAAAGAACGAGATACCAGGTGACATCCACTACCGATGCCCCTCGACCACGTCGGATCCGGGCTCGGAACGTCGGCGTCCCGCGAGGACCACCGCGCCCACGGCGGCCACCAGGAGGAGCATCGAGGCCGCCTCGAAGACGATCAGGAAGCGCTCCAGGAGCAGGGTGCCGATCGCCTCCGGAGAGCCGAAGCCGGCCCGTACCGTTGGTCCCTCGCTGTCGATCGACGCGAGCCCGGTGCCCAGGATCGCGATCGAGAGCTCGACGAAGAGCGCCGCCGCGAGCAGCGGGGCGAGGAAGCGCTGGCCCGGGATCGGCTCCCAGATCGGCTCCTCGACCGCGCCCACGTAGGCGGCCACGAAGACGTAGAGAACCATCACCGCGCCCGCGTACACGACCACCTGCGCCGCGGCCACGAACTGCGCGTACAGCAACAGGAAGAGGCCGGCCAGCGCGACCAGGTGGACGACCAGCGCCAGGACGCTGTAGAAGGGATTGCGCAGCGCGACCACGCCGAGTGCACCGGCGATGGCGCCGATCGCCCCGGCGAAGAAGGCGACCTGCACCATCAGGTCGCGACCCCGGCTTGGGCAGGGGAGCTACTCGAGGCCCGCAGCCCGGAGCGCGTCCGCCTGCTCGGAGAACGTCTTTGCGCGCACCACCTTGCCGTCGCGGAGGGTCCAGACAAATCCCATCGGCACGTCGAGCTCGACACCGCTGGCCCGCCCCCGGCCGTGGAGGCGGCCCAGCACGACGACCTCGTCGTCCGCGTCCCGGTACTCCTCGGGCTCCATCCGCACGTACTCCCAGTCTTGGTCGAAGTCGGCGAGCATCTCGCGCAACCCCTCATGTCCCCGGTAGGCCTTTCCCTCGAGCTGGGCTCGCAGCGGATGCAGCTCGGCATCGGGCTGCATGTGCTCGACCATCGAGTCGAGGTCACGATCGTTGAACGCCTCGACCAGCCGGCGGATGATCTGGACGTTCTCGGTGGACACGGCGAGTCCAGTATCTCGCTCATTCGCCCTCCCGGCGCAGAGGTGTTCGCTCGACGGGCTCCGCCAGCAGCATCTCCTTCGTGAAGATCAGGTCCTCGCGGTTGTAGTCGGCGATCTCGTATTCGTGCCCCATCGTGATCGCGTCGAACGGGCAGGCGACCTCGCAGTAGCCGCAGAAGATGCAGCGAGCGAGGTTGATCTCGTAGATCTCGGCGTAGCGCTCTCCTGCGGAGACGCGCTCGTCCGGGTCGTTCTCGGCGGCGACCACTCGGATGCAGTCAGCGGGGCACGCGGCGGCGCAAAGCGAGCAGCCGACGCACTTCTCGAGGCCCGTGTCCTCGAACCTGGTGCAGCTTGTGGCGGCCCCGGAAGCGCGGGTAGACGGGGGTCTTCTCCTCCGGGTACTGGATCGTCACCGGGCCCTCGAGGATCCGGGCGAAGGTGGTCTTCAGGCCGCGCAGCGTCTCGCCGAAGGCGCGGTAGGCCCCCTTGGCACCGCCGGGCTGCGGCCCCCGCTGCACGGCGACCACCGAGTCGTCGGACAGATACGGAAACTCCTGGCTCATGTAAGTGTCACCAGCACCGCCGTGACCAGGACGTTGAGCGTGGCCAGCGGCAGGAGCACCTTCCAGCCCAGGGACATCAGCTGGTCGTAACGGATGCGCGGCACGGTCGCCCGCACCCACATGAAGACGAACACCAGCGCGAAGATCTTCACCAGCACCCAGATCGGGTCGAGCCAGCCGGGGCCGGGGCCGTGCCAGCCGCCGAGGAAGAAGGTCACCGCGACCGCCGAGACGACGAACATCTCGATGTACTCGGCCAGCGCGAAGGAGCCGTAGCGCATGCCGCCGTACTCCGTCTGGTATCCCTGCACCAGCTCGGCGTCGGCCTCGGGGAGGTCGAACGGCGCCCGGCTGGCCTCCGCGAATCCGGCGACCATGAAGATCAGGAAGCCGACGATCTGGGGGATCACGTACCAGATCGCGTCCTGCGCCTCGACGATCGAGACGAGCGACAGGGAGCCGGCCATCATGATCGCACCGAGCAGCGCCAGGCCCATCGAGATCTCGTACGAGATCAGCTGTGCGGCCGAGCGCATCGCGCCCAGGAAGCTGTACTTGGAGCCTGAGGCCCAGCCGCCGAGCAGCAGCCCGTAGAAGGCGATCGAGCCGAAGGCGAAGAAGTAGAGGATCCCGATCGAGACGTCGATGCCGTAGAAGCCGACCCCGTCCTTGACGTTCCCGAACGGGATGATCGCCAGGGTCGCGACGCCGGTGAAGATGACGATCGCGGGGGCGACGGCCCACAGGATCGGGACCGCGTTGTCGGGTCTGTACCCCTCCTTCGTGATCAGCTTCACCGCGTCGGCGAGCGGCTGGAGCAGGCCGAACGGCCCCACCCGGTTTGGCCCGTAACGAGACTGGAAGCGACCGAGGACCTTGCGCTCGATCACCGTCAACACCGGCGCGATCGCAAACACGGCGGCGAAGATCACGATCGACTTCACGACCAGGATCCAGGTTGCCTCGGCGAAACCCACCTCGGCTACCGGCAGGGTCATGCTCTGTCCTCCGCTTTCGCGATCTCGACCAGCTCGCCGCCGAGCGACGCGGCGCCGTCCGCCCAAGGCCCTCGATGAGGAAGCCCGCGCCCGGCCTAACCCGCTCCCGGATCGCGACCCGCGCCCGCACGTTGGTCCCGTTCGAGCGAACATCGACCTCCTCACCCGGGGCGACGCCCAGCCGTCGGCGTCTGCAGGGGCAAGCTCCAAGGTCTGATTCGGCGTCAGGAACCGCAGGGCGGGGCTCCGTTCGGTCACCTCGTACGCCCACAGGTCACGGTAGGTACCCAGGCTCCGCCACCTCCCTCCGTCGCCTCCGGCGGAACGGGAGCGGACGGCTGCAGGCCGGTCACCGGGACTTCGCCCTAGCTTCGGCGCCGTCTCTGGGAACGCAGATGCCGCGTTTCGCTCTTGCCAGCGGACGCCGCGGCCGCCGATCTCCTCGTGGGTGATGCCGGCGTAGAAGGGAACCTCGGACGCGATGGCATCCAGCGCCTCGGGCGTCGAGTCGATCCCCGTCTCCTCGCCGAGCAGGGCGGAGAGCTCTGCGAGCACCTGCCACATCGGCCGTACGCCGCCCGGATGCGGGCACTCCGGGCCGCAGCCGCTGAAGGCGGCCGTCCGGGTGCGTGACCGTGCCCTCCTTCTCCGCGTAGGACTCGGCCGGGAAGACGACGTCGGCGTGCCTGGTCGATGCGTTCTCGAACATCGAAACGGCCAGGACGAACTTCGCCTCGCCGAGCGCCTCGCTCCACGCCGGTCCGTCCTTCAGATCCCGGACGGGGTCGGCGTTGAGCAGGAAGGCTGCCTCCAGGCTTCCGTCCGCGAGGCCGTCGCGGATCTCCGCCGCGTCGCGGCCCGCGGGCACCTCGGAGAGGCCCGGCCCGGCATGCGGAACGCATCCGACCTCGCGCAGCCCCCGGCCGTTCGCGCCTTCCGGGACCTCGAGCAGCTTCGCGTCGAGCTTGCGAGCGCATTCGACCAGGGCGCCGTCCGCCTCTCCCGCCCACACGATCACGGTGGAGCCGGGCTTCAGCACGCCAGCGATCCGCTCGGCGTCGGCGCCCAGCTCGTCCGGCGCCTGCTCATAGCCCTCCGCGCCGACCGCGCCGGCGAGCGCCGACAGGAAGCCCCCAACGAACCCCGGCGCGTAGCGGGCCGTTTCGTCGGCCCCGCCGTCGAGGGCGCTGGGGCGGTCGGTGGCGACCGCGAGGCGGGCGCCGTGGCGACGCACCGCCTTGCGGATCCGCAGGTCGAGAATCGGCATTTCGTGCAGCGGGTCGCAGTCGACGACCAGGATCGCCTCGGAGGAGTCGAGATCGGCGACGCTCGCCGCCAACTCGGGCAGCGCCAGCTGGATGGCGAGGCTCCGGTCGATGGGGGAGCCGGGCCGAGAGTCCACGTGGGGCGAGCCCAGCGCCCGCCGCAGGATGTGTTGAGCCAGGTATCCCTCCTCGTTCGAGGATTGCCCGCCGACGATCGCGGCAGCCCGCTCGGCGGCCTCGCGAAGGCCGGCCGCCGCGGCCTCGAGCGCCTGCTCCCAGCTTGCGGGATGAAGCTCGCCGCCCTGGCGGACCAGCGGCTGGGTGATCCGCTGCTCGGACTCGGCCATCTGGTAGCCGAACCGCCCTTTGTCGCACAGCCAGCCGTCGTCGACCTCGGGGTGGTCGCGGCCGAGGACGCGCTCGATGCGCTCGTCGCGCACCGTCAGGATCACGTTGCACTGGCTCGGGCACAGCGTGCAGATCGAGCCGGCATCCTCGATCTCCCAGGGACGGGCCCGGAACCTGTAGGCCTCCGAGGTCAGCGCTCCCACCGGGCAGAGCTCGATGATGTTGCCGTGGAAGGGAGCGATATAGGGGCGGTCGTCGAACGTGCCCACGAAGGTCGATGCGCCGCGCTCCAGGAGCTGAAGTTGCTCGTCCTCGGCGACCTCCTGGCTGAAGCGCACGCAGCGGTAGCAGAGGATGCAGCGCTCGCGGTCGATCTTGATCAGCGGCGATAGCGGGATCGGCTTCTGGAAGTGGCGCTTGGGGTCGATGACGCGGCTTCGGCCGGGGCCCCAGCCCATCGCGACGTCCTGAAGCGGGCACTCGCCGCCCTTGTCGCACACCGGGCAGTCGAGCGGGTGGTTGACGAGCAGGAACTCGACTACGGCTTCCTGGGCGGCCTGTACGCGGTCGGTACGGGTGTAGACCACCATCCCGTCACGGACCGGGGTGGAGCATGCGGTCTGAAGCTTCGGGATCCCCTCGATCTCGACCAGGCACATCCGGCAGGCGCCAACCGGATCGCCCAGCTTCGGCTCGTAGCAGAACACCGGGATCTCGATGTCGCCGTGCTTGGCGGCGTCGACCAGCATCGTCCCCTCCTCCGCCGGCACCTCGACCCCGTCGACGAGGAAGTTGATCTGGGGGCGGTTAGGCATGCGGACCGCTCGCTGGGGCTAGGGACGAAGTCCCGGTGACTACGTGTAAACCTGCCGCCCCGTCAGCGCCCAAACCCGACGAGTCGCTTGCGACTCGTCGGATGTGTTCTTCGAACTCGGCGCGGAACTTGGCCACCATGCTGCCGACCGGCATCGCCATCGAGTCGCCGAGCACGCACAGGCAGTGGCCGATGATGTTCTCCTGCACCGAGGCGATGATGTCGAGGTCCATCGGGGTCGCCTCGCCCGACATCACCCTCTCCAGCATCTTCACCGTCCAGTTGGTGCCCTCGCGGCACGGGGTGCATTTCCCGCACGACTCGTGGTGGTAGAAGCGCGCCGTGCGCAGCGCCAGCTCCGGGATCGAGATCGAGTCGTCGGCGACGATGATCGACCCCGAGCCGAGCATCGAGCCGGCGTCGGCCATCGCCTCGAAGCTGTAGGGGAGGTCGAGCTCGGCCGCCGTCAGGACGGGCGCCGAGGAGCCGCCCGGGAACCAGGCCTTGACCTCGCGTCCTTCGGGCGGGCCGCCGGCAAGTCCGTAGATCAGCTCACGGGCGGGGATCCCGAGCTGGACCTCGTAGTTGCCGGGCCGCTGCACGCAGCCCGAGACCGAGACGACCTTCGTTCCCGGCGACTGCTCGGTGCCGAACCCCTTGAACCACTCGGCGCCGTTGGCGACGATGTGGGGCACGTTGGACAGAGTCTCGACGTTGTTGATCAGGGTCGGCCCCCCGTAGAGCCCCTGGATCGCCGGGAACGGCGGCTTGAGGCGCGGGTTGCCGCGCTTTCCCTCGAGCGAGTCGAGCAGCGCTGTCTCCTCGCCGCAGATGTAGGCGCCGGCGCCGCGGTGGACGACCACCTCGACCCTGGCGCCGGTGCCGAGGATGTTCTCGCCCAGGTACCCGGCCTCGTACGCGTCGGCGACGGCGCGCTCGAGGATGTCGGCCACGGCGGCGTACTCACCCCGGATGAAGACGAACCCCCAGCCCGCGCCGGCGGCCAGGGCCGCGATCGCGATCCCCTCGATCAGCTGATGCGGGTTCTTCTGCATCAGCTCGCGGTCCTTGAATGCGCCCGGCTCCGACTCGTCGGCGTTGCAGCACAGGTACTTCGACATCTCGCCGCGGGGCAGGAACGAGGCCTTCCTTCCCATCGAGAAGCCAGCGCCGCCGCGGCCGCGCAGCCCGGACTCCTCGAGCACGCCGAGCAGCTCCTCGGGCTCCAGATCGCGAAACGCGCGCTCGAGCGAGCGATAGCCGCCCAGGCGCCGATAGGTGTCGATCGAGGCAAGGCCGGGCTCGTCGATGCTCTTGAAGAGCATCCGCGTCTCGGGATCCGGCTCCGGCTCCGGGCCGCCGGCCGCGGGGCGACGGGCGAGCGCCTTGTCCGGCAGGACCTCGGCGCCGGAGCGAAGCTCCTCGACCGCGGTCTCGCGCGTCACCCAGGTCCAGGGGCCCGTAGTAGCGATCGTCGATCGAGGCCATCGGGGCGATGTCGCAGGCCCCCAGGCATTCGAAGGCCCTGACGAAGACCTCCCCGTCCGCCGAGCTGACGCCGCCGTGATCGGCCTGGTGGGCGTCGGCGCCGGCCGCCTCGCAGAACGCGCGCAGGAGGTCGTCCGCCCCCCGCATCCAGCAGGAGATGTTGTGGCAGACGAGCACCTGGTGGCGCCCCACCGGGGTTGTCCGGAAGAGGTCGTAGAAGGTCGCGAGCGATTCCAGGTAGCCCGGTGTCACCCCCATCACCGCCGCGGCCTGACGGATGCCCTCCGGGGTGCACCAGCCGTAGGTGCGCTGGACGGCCCAGAGCGCGGGAAGCGCGGCAGAGCGAATCTGCGGGTAGCGGGACATCGCCGTCTCGATCGCTTGGCGCAGCTCATCGGGAACATCGACCTCATGGAGTTCGGGAACCGTTTCCCCGGTTGGAGCTAGGGACGAAGTCCCGGGTCCCGCGGCTGGGCCTGCCGCCCCGCCGGCGCCCGAACCCGACGGAACCGGAGGCGAAGCCGAGGATTCCGGCGGCGATGTCGTCATCTATCGATTCCTCCCAGGATCGGGTCGAGCATGGCGAGGTTCTGGATCAGGTCGGCGATGTAGCCGTCCAGGCACATGTCGCGAAGCGCCTGGAGGTTGACGAACGACGGGTCGCGGAAGTGGACTCGCGCGGGCTTCGCCGAGCCATCCGCGACCACGAAGCAGCCGAGCTCCCCGCGGGGCGACTCGACCGGGTAGTAGGCCTCGCCGGGCGGCACCCGGAACCCCTCGGTGACGAGCTTGAAGTGGTGGATCAAGGCCTCCATCGAGGTCGACAGCTCGTCGCGCGGCGGCAGCACCACCTTGCGATCGTCGGCGATCCACGGGCCCTCGGGGAGCCCGTCGAGGGCCTGCTCGACGATCCGCACCGACTCACGCATCTCCTGCACCCGCACGCGGTAGCGGTCGTAGCCGTCACCCACCGTGCCGACCGGGATCTGGAAGTCGAAGTCCGCGTACGCGAGGCTGGGATCGACCTTGCGCAGGTCCCATGGCTCACCGGCCGCCCGCAGCAGCGGCCCGGTGACCCCCAAATCCAGCAGCCGCTGGCGCGAGACGACGCCGACGTTCTTGGTGCGTCGCAGGAAGATCTCGTTGCGGTTGAGGATCGCCTCGTACTGGTCGATCCGGGAGGGCATCTCGGCACAGAGGGCGCGGACTCTGCGCTCGAAGCCGACCGGAATGTCCTCGAACACGCCTCCGACCTGGAAGTAACGGGTGTGCATCCGCTGCCCGGTCGACAGCTCGAACAGATCGAGGATCCGGTCGCGGTCCCGGAAGCAGTAGAAGAACATCGACATCGCGCCGAGGTCCAGCGCCGCGGTGCCGAGCCAGACGAGGTGCGAGTGGATCCGGTTCAGCTCCAGGTGGATCACTCGCAGGTACTTGGCGCGCGGCGGGATCTCCAGCTCGAGCAGGCGCTCCACGCAGCCGACGAACGCCTGCATGTTGAAGAAGTACGAGAGGTAGTCCATCCGTTCGACGAACGGGATCACCTTCCAGTAGGACTTGTCCTCGCAGTTCTTCTCGATTCCCGTGTGGACGTAGCCCACGACCGGCTTCAGGTCGCGGACCACCTCCCCCTCGAGGCTGACCAGCAGTCGCAGGACCCCGTGGGTGGCGGGGTGGTGCGGCCCCATGTTGATCGTCATCAGCTCCTGCTCGGGCCCAAGCGCCTGGCCGGCTGCAGTGCGCTCCACCGGGGAGCTGCCGATCACCTGGGCCTCGGTGCGCGAGATGACGTCTCGGCCCAGGTCGCTCATTCGTACCAGCGGGGGACTTCGCGCTCGTTGTGGGTGAAGATCACGGGCTCGCCCCCCACCGGGAAGTCGCGGCGCTGCGGCCAGCCGACGTAGTCCTCCGGCATCAGGATCCGCCGCAAGTCGGGATGGCCGCGAAAGACGATGCCGAAGAAGTCGTAGACCTCGCGCTCGTGGAACTCGGCGGTTGGGAAGATCGACACGCAACTGTCGATCTCGGGGAGCCGGTCGCCCCCGGGGTCATCAAGCGCCGCGCGGACCCGCAGCCGCTCGACCCGCGGCATGTTCAGCAGCTCGTAGACGACGCCAAAGCGCGGCTCGGCGGGCAGGTAGTCGACGCCGTGGAGACTGGCCAGGAAGCGGTACTCCTGTCCGGGGGTGTCACGCAACCAGCCGAGCAGATCGAGGATTCGCTCCGGGTCGACGATCAGGCACGCCTGCCCGTGCTCGTGGTAGGTGCCCAGCACCGAGCCGGCCGCCGTCTCGTTGAGGTCCTGGGCGATCAGCTCGAGGCCGGGGGCGTCGGGCATCAGCCGCTTTCCCCCGCCAGCTCGGCGTCGTGGGCGACCGAGAGCTCCCTGGCGGTGGCGTAGGCCTCGGCCTCCTCCTTCGACGCCGAGCCGGTGGCGGGTCGTGCCCACTCCTCGGTGCCGATCGCGTTGTAGCGGCGTCGCCAGCCGGGATCGGGGTCGCCGAGGATCATCCGCTGAAGCTTGTTGAACCCGTACACGAGCGCCTCCGGCCGCGGTGGGCAGCCGGGGACGTGGACGTCGACCGGCATGAACTTGTCCGCTCCCTGGACCACGGCGTAGTTGGCGAACATGCCGCCTGAGGAAGAGCAGGCGCCCATCGCGATCACCCACTTCGGCTCCAGCATCTGGTCGTAGAGGCGGCGGATGACCGGGGCCATCTTGATCGCCACCCGGCCCGAGAGGATCAGCATGTCGGCCTGCCGGGGCGAGGCGCGCATGTTCTCGGCACCGAACCGCGCGATGTCGTAGCGCGGGCTGACGATCGACATCATCTCGATCGCGCAGCAGGCCAGCCCGAAGGTGGCCGGGAAGATCGAGTTGGCGCGCCCCCAGCGCATCGCCCGGTCGAGCGTGGTCGTCAACACCGACTCGCTGACGTGGCGCTCCAGCGCCGGTCCCTCGAGGTCGCCTCGCAAGAGGTCGCGAGCGCGAAGCTGGCGGACGCGAAGCTCCGCGGGCGATCGCGGCTCTTCGAGCGGCGAGAGCGCGCGCAGCTTCTCGCGCCTTATCTCCAATCGAGCGCTCCCCGACGCCACACGTACGCGAGGGCGACCAGCAGCAGGAAAACGAAGATCCCGATCTCGACCAGGACGAAGACCGAGTGCGCAGCCGCGAGGATCGCGCCCACCGGGTAGAGGAAGACGACCTCGATGTCGAACAGGATGAAGAGCATCGCGATCATGTAGAAGCTGACCCCGAAACGGAAGGTGCGCGAGACCTCCGTCGGCAGCCCGCATTCGTAGGGCTCGCTCTTCACCCTGCTCGGCCGCCGCGGGCCGATCAGTCCGTTGATCATTGCCAGCGTCGCTCCCACGATCACCCCGAGGCCGGCGAACACGATCACTGGGAGGTAGCTGCGCAGAAGCACGGCAGCCGAGTTATATACCGACTTTGTGTCAGGTTGCTACATAGTGCCTTTCCGCATCAGGAAGCCGATTTCCG
>CAVUDI010000004.1:0-70122 GCA_963740145.1 uncultured Actinomycetes bacterium | reverse complement strand
GGACAGATGTTCGGCATCGCCGAGTCGATCCGCAGATACACGGGCTAGAGGCGCTCGCAGCCGCGCAGCCGCGATCATTGTCGAAGCTGAGATGAGCGAACAGCGATCCATCGGCGTGATCGGAGTCGGCTGGGTGGGCCTGGTGACGGCCGCCTGCTTCGCCGAGCTCGGCCACCGCGTGATCGCCATGGACATCGATGCGGCGAAGGTCGACGCCCTGAGCCGGGGCGAGGTGCCGATCCACGAGCCGGGCATCGAGGAGCTCCTGGAGCGCAATCGCGAGCGCCTTCGGTTCACGACCGAGATGGTCGGAGGCGCTGGAGGGCGCGCGGCTCCTGTTCTGCTGCGTGGACACGCCTCCGACCTATTCCGGCGACGCCGATCTGTCCCGGGTTCAGGCGGTCCTGTCCCAGCTCGCGCGGAGACGGCGATCACGCGCTGGTGATGAAGAGCACGGTGCCGGCCGGCACCGGCAGGGCGATCCGCCGCGAGGCTCCGAAGCTGGCCTACGTCTCCTGCCCGGAGTTCCTCAAGGAGGGCTCGGCGGTCGACGACTTCCTGCACCCGGACCGGGTCGTGATCGGCGCCGACGGGGGCGACGAGTGGGCGGCCGACGCCGTCGAGGAGATCTACCGGCCGCTGGGGGGCGAGCTGGTGCGCACCGACGTCGCCTCGGCCGAGATGATCAAGCTGGCGTCGAACGCGTTCCTCGCCACCAAGATCTCGTTCGTCAACGAGATCGCCAACGTCTGCGAGGAGGTCGGCGCCGACGTCAGCGAGGTCGCCCGCGGCATGGGCCTCGACCAGCGCATCGGCGCCGTCTTCCTGCGGGCGGGGATCGGTTACGGCGGGTCGTGCTTTCCCAAAGATGTCAGCGCGCTCAAGCAGCTCGCCGGCAACACCGGCTACCACTTCCAGCTCCTCACCGCGGTGATCGAGGTCAACGAGCTGCAGAAGCGGCGCGTGATGAAGAAGCTCGAGAAGCACCTGGGCTCGCTGGTCGGCAAGAAGGTCGCGCTCCTCGGGCTGGCGTTCAAGCCGGACACCGACGACATGCGGGAGGCGACCAGCCTGGTGCTCGCGGCGCGGCTTCACGGCGAGGGCGCGAGCGTGCAGCGGCTACGACCCCGTGGCCGAGCGCCCGGCGCGTCGAGCTTCTGCCCAGCGTCGAGCTCTGCGACTCCGCGGAGCAGGCTCTGGAGGGCGCCGACGCGGCGATCCTGGTCACCGAGTGGCCCGAGTTCGCCGAGCTGGACTGGGCCTCGCTCGCGAAGCGGATGGCCAACCCGCTGCTGATCGACGGGCGCAACTTCCTCGATCCCGCGAAGCTGCGCGCCGCCGGCTTCGCCTACGAGGGGATCGGGCGGCCGAACGGGAGCGGCGAGCTCGCCGAGCGACGCGCCAGGAGCACGACGGCAGCGCGAGATCGCCGCAGCGCTGATGCAGGCCCTGGTCCTGGTGGGCGGAGAGGGCACCCGTCTGCGCCCCCTGACGCTCACCCGGCCGAAGCCGGCGCTGCCCCTGGTCGACCGCCCGTTCATCCGCTACATCGTCGATTGGCTCGCCCGGCATCGGGATCTCCGAGGTGGTGATGGCGTGCGGCTTTGGCGCCGAGCCGCTGCGCGAGGTGCTCGGCGAGGGCGACGGCCAGGGGCCCCGCATCCGCTACGTCGAGGAACCCGAGCCGCTGGGCACCGCCGGGCCGCTGCGCCTCGCCGCCGACGAGGGGCTGCTCGGCGGACCGCTTCCTGGTGCTCAACGGCGATCTGCTCGAGCGACCTCGATCTCGGCGCGCTGATCCGCGGGCACGAGGAGCGCGGGGCGGTGGCCACCCTGGCGCTCTCCCCGGTCGCGGACCCGAGCGCGTACGGCCTCGTTCGCCGGGCGGGAGGGCCGACGGCCCCCGGCGCCAGCCCCGCGAGCGCCGAGGGCGAGGTGCTCGAGTTCCTCGAGAAGCCGGACCCCGGCCAGATCGACACGGACGAGGTCAACGCCGGCGCCTACGTGCTCGAGCGCAGCGTGATCGAGTCGATCCCGCCGGGCAGAGATGGTCTCGATCGAGCGCGAGGTCTTCCCGCGCCTGGTGGGCCAGGGGTTGTACGGTCACAGGCTGGAGGGCTATTGGATGGACATCGGCACCCCGGAGCGCTACCTCGCAGGCAAGCTGGGACATCCTCGAGGGCCGCGTGCGGACCGCCGCCGGAGCGCGCCTGGACGGCGCCGGGCTGCTGGTCGAGGACGGAGCGCAGGTCGATCCCGGCGCCAGCGTCAACCCGCCGGCGCTGCTGGAGGCCGAGGTCGCGGTCGGGGCCGGTGCGGCGGTCGGGGGCCGCGCCGTGATCGGCCGCCGCTCCGAGATCGGCGAGCGGGCGACCGTGTCCGAGCTCGGTGGTGCTGAGCGATTGCAGGATCGGGCCGCGAGCAAGCGTCCATGAGGCGATCCTGGCGCCCGGCGTGGAGGTCGGCGAGGGGGCGCGGATCGAGCGCCGGCGCGGTGATCGGCGAGGGGGCGCGGATCGAGGCCGGGGTCGCGATCGCCGACGGGGCGCGCCTGGCCCCGGGCGAGGTCGCGTCGTGAGCGACGCCCTGGCCGAGGTTCGGGCGACCGATCCGCTCCAACCAGCTCGACGACGTTCTCGCCCTTCCCGAGCACCTCTCGGACGCGCTGTGGCGGGTCGAGTCGGCGCAGGCTCGAGCCGTTCGATGCGGCGGGAGGCCTGGTGGTCTGCGGCATGGGCGGGTCGGCGATCGGCGGCGACCTGGCCGCCGTCGCGTTCGGAAGCCGCCTCAGCCGGCCGCTCGACACCGCGCGCAGCTACGAGCTGCCCTCCTGCATGCTCCCCGACCGCGCCGTCCTCTGCTCGAGCTACTCGGGGGACACCGAGGAGACGATCGCCTGCTACGAGGCGGCCGAGGCGCTCGGCGCCCGGCGAATCGTCGCCACCACCGGTGGAGAGCTCGCCGCCGCGGCCCGGCGTGACGGCGTCCCGGTGATCGGGCTGCCGGCGGGCCTCCAGCCCCGCGCCGCGGTCGGCTACCTGTTCACGGTCGCCGCCGAGGTCGCCGCCCTGGTCGGAGCCGCGCCCGGGATCCGGACCGAGATCGACAGCTCCGCGGCCCACCTGCGGGAGGCCGAGCGACGCGCTCGCCGAGCTCGCCGCCGAGCTCGCCGAGCGGCTCGAGGGGTCGATTCCCGTGATCTACGGCGCGGACCTGACGGTGCCCGTCGCCGTTCGCTGGAAGACCCAGATCAACGAGAACGCCAAGCTGCCCGCGTTCACGGCCGAGCTGCCCGAGGCCGACCACAACGAGATCGCCGGCTGGGAGGGCGCGGGCGAGACGGGTCGCCTCAGCGCCGTCTTCCTCGAGGACCGAGATCAGCACCCCCGCGTCAGGCAGCGCTTCGAGCTGACCGCGAAGCTGGTCGAGGGCGACGCCGCGGCCGTCGCCCGGCTGGAGACCGAGGGCGAGAGCCGCACCGAGCGCCTGCTGTGGGCGGTGATGCTCGGCGACCTCCTGTCCCTCCATCTCGCCGCTCGCCGGGGAGTCGATCCCTCCCCGGTCGAGGCGATCGAGCGCCTCAAGGACGAGCTCGGCCGCCCGGAGTAGTCCGCGGCCGGCGGTCGGCTAGCCTCGGCGCATGGACGGCACGCCGGCGCTCCAGACGCACGAGCCTGACCAAGGTCTACGGGGAGGGGGAGACCGCTGTCCACGCCCTCGACGGCGTCAGCCTCGAGATCGAGCGCGGCGAGATGGCCGCGATCATGGGCCCCTCCGGATCGGGGAAGAGCACCCTCCTGCACCTGCTGGGCGCGCTCGACACCCCGAGCTCGGGCGAGATCCTGCTCGGCCGGCCAGCGCTACGACGGCCTCGGCGACGGCGAGCTGACCAGGCTGCGCCGGGAGAAGATCGGCTTCGTCTTCCAGTTCTTCAACCTGCTGCCCTCGCTGACCGCCGAGGAGAACGTGCTCCTGCCCGCGCTGATCGCGGGTCGGCGCGACGAGGCGACGCGCCGGCGGACGAAGGAGCTGCTCGGCCGCGTCGGGCTGGCGGAGCGGGCCGGCCACCTGCCGGCCGAGCTCTCCGGCGGGGAGCAGCAGCGCGTCTCGATCGCGCGGGCGCTGCTCACGGAGCCCGAGATCGTGCTCGCCGACGAGCCCACCGGCAACCTGGACACCCGCTCCAGCGGCGAGGTGCTGCGGCTGCTGCGGGAGCTGAACGAGAGCGAGGGGCAGACGCTGGTCATCGTCAGCCACGACCCGGCCGCCGCGGCGACCGCGGGGCGTGTCGTCTTCCTGCGCGACGGGCGGCTCGCCGGCGAGGTCGCGGGAGGCTCCACGGACGCGCGTGGTCGAGCGCCCTGGCCGAGCTGGACTCCCGCGCCGCCTTGATGCGCTCCTTCGGCTCCCTCGCGTTCCGGCAGGTGCGCGCGAGGCGGCTGCGCTCGCTGCTGACCACCGCCGGGATCGTGCTCGGCGTGGCGATGATCCTCGGCGTCCTGCTGCTCACGGTCGACCATCCACCGCACCTTCAACGACCTCTTCGACTCGGTCTACGGGCGAACCGACCTGGTCGTCTCCGGCGTCGGCGGCGACGCCGTCCGCCATTCGACGCTGGGCGAGGTCAGGCGCACGCCCGGACGTCGACGAGGCCGAGGGAGTCGTGTTCAGCATCTTCACCCTCGTCGATCGCTCCGGCGACGGCCTCGACCGACGCAGCCCAGCAGCTCAACGTCGCCGGCGAGAGCGTCAGGGCCGCCGAGCTCGCCGACGCCCGCACGGTCGCGGGGCGCAGGCCACGGCACGGGCTGGAGATCGACCTCCAGCGAAGCTGGGCCGACGCCAACGGCATCGAGCTCGGCGACCGCGTGCGGCTCGCGACCCCCGCCGGCGTCAAGCGACTGCGTGTGGTCGGCCTGTTCCAGTTCTCGAGCGGGCTCGACTTCGGCGGCCAGGGCTTCGCCACGATGCCGCTCGGCCCGGCGCGCCGGGTGATGGACAGGCCACGCGTCTGGGACGAGGTGGACCTCGTGGTCGCCGGCGGCGAGGAAACGATCTCCCGCGTCCAGGACGACCTGCGTCGCCGCCTGCCGGCGGGAGTCAAGGTCGAGACGCCGGACGAAAAGAGCGCCGACGTGGAGTCGCAGCTCCAGGGCTTCAACGCGATCCTCTACTTCTTCGCCGCGATGGCCCTGTTCGTCGGCGGCTTCCTGATCTTCAACTCCTTCAACATGACCGTCTTCCAGCGGACGCGGGAGATCGGCATGCTGCGCACCCTGGGCGCCGGGCGCTGGAGGATCACCGGCTCGGTGCTGCGCGAGGCTGCCCTGCTCGGCGTCCTGGGCGCGCGCGATCGGGCTCGGCCTCGGCGTCGCTGCTGGCGCTCGGCCTGATCGAGTTGATGCGAGCGCTCGACTTTCCGGTCGGGCAGCTCTCCTTCTCGGCCTTCGCGCCGGTCGCCGCCCTGGCGACCGGGCTGATCACGGCCGTCCTCGGCGCCCTTTACCCGGCGCGGCGCGCCGGCCGCACGTCGCCGATCAGGGCCGTGCTCGGGACCGAGGGGCTGCGGGCCAGGCTGAGGCCGCGCCGCGCCGTTGCGGGCGCGGTCCTGATCCCGCTCGGGCTGGCGGGCGCCTTCTGGCTCGGCGCCGCCGACGAGACCACGACGATCGTCGCGGCCGCCGGGATGCTCGGGACGCTGGCGATCTTCTTCGGCATCGCGATGGTCGCCCCGTTCGTGATCCGGCCCCTGGTCAGGGCGCTGTCGTGGCCGTTCCGCCGGCTGTTCCCGGTCGAGGGCCGCCTGGCCGCCGACGCGGCCCGCTCCGATCCCGGGCGCACGGCCGCCACCGCCACCGCGTTGATGATCGGCCTCGCCCTGGTCGTCGCCGTGAACAGCCTCGGCTCCAGCTTCCTGAAGACGATCTCCGACGAGTTCGACCGCAGCTTCGCCCGCGACCTCACCGTTCAGCCGCACGGGTTCGCGCCCGGGCAGGGACCGCAGCAGACGATCGCCAAGGGCCTGCGGGACCGCCTCGCCCGCATCCCCGAGGCGAAGGTGGTGGCCCGCGAGCGCTTCCTGTTACACCACCGACCTCCCGGGGTCGCCGAAGGAGAAGGGCTCGGACGGCCTGCTGCTCGGGTTCGCCCCCGCGCAGTACGAGCAGGTGGACGCAGACCGACATCGAGGGCGCGTCCCGGGCGCAGGCGTTCGACCGCATGGAGCGCGGCTGGGTGACGATCGGCAGGGGATGGGCGGACGAGACCGGGCTCGGGGTGGGCGACCCGATCACCCTCCGAGGGCCGTCGGGAACGCGCCGGACACGCGTGGCCGGGGTGGTGGAGACGGTGGTGTTCGGCGGCCAGACGGTGAGCATGTCCCTGCGCACGATGCGCAGCGTCTACGGGGTGACCGCGGACTCCGAGCTCGCCCTGAAGGCGACCTCCGCCGCCGCCCGTCCGGCCCTGCGCCGCCGGGTGGAGCGCATCGTCAGTCGCGACTATCCGAACCTGGCCGTGCTCTCCAACGAGGAGCTCAAGTCGAAGGTCGAGGACCAGGTGAACCAGCAGTTCGGGATCTTCTACGCGATCGTCGGCGTGGCGATCTTCGCCAGCCTGTTCGGGATCGTCAACACGCTGACCATGTCGGTGATCGAGCGCACCCGCGAGATCGGGGTCCTGCGGGCGCTCGGCGCCTCCCGCTGGCAGGTGCGCCGCTCGATCGCCGACGAGAGCCTGGTGATCGGCCTGATCGGCGCCCTGCTCGGGATCGCCGTCGGCACGGGCCTCGGCTACGCGCTGCTCGAGGGCCTGTCCTCCGGCATCCCGGGGGTCGAGTACCGCCCACCGCTGGCGACCATGGTCTACGTCGGCATCGCCGGCATCGTGCTGGGCCTGATCGCCTCGATCCTCCCCGCCCGCCGCGCCGCGCGCCTCGACGTGATCCGAGCGATCAGCTACGAGTAGGCGGTGATCTGGGCAATCCAGGCAGCCCGGATGGACTCCTCGGTCCAGGACGGGTCGGGCAGAGCAGGTGGCGCGGGTCCGAGCGGAGCCGCTACTCCTCGGCTGGGCGGCTGGCGCGCGCGCTTTCGCTGGCCCGTGCGCCGCTTCTGCTCCAGCCGCCGCTCCCTCGCGGCCTTCGTCGGCCTGGTCGACCGCCGCTTGCGAGGCACCGCCAGGCCCGCGGCGAGCTTGTCGCGCAACCGCTCCAGCGCCAGCTCGCGGTTTCGGGCCTGGCCGCGGGCGTCCTGGGCGACCGCGGTGACCTGCTTGCCGTGGCGGGCGGCGAGGCGCGCGCTTCTGCTCGTCGGTGAGCGCCGTCGACGCGGCGATCTCGAACACCGCCTCCACCCGCGAGGCGGTCACGTTGGCGTGCTGGCCTCCGGGCCCCGAGGAGCGGCTGGTGCGGATCTCGACCTCGGAGAGCGGAACGGCAACCTCGGCGTTGACCGGCATCGGATCGTCCATGCGCTCACGGTATCCAGCCCGAAGCGCGCGGTCGTGCCCCTATCCTTCCCACCTCATCCCGACGGAAAGGACTGGTTTGGCAACCGCCGAGAAGAGCTACGACATCGCGGACATCGGCCTGGCGGAGGAGGGGCAGCGACGGATCGAATGGGCAGACCGGCAGATGCCCGTGCTGCGAACGATCCGCGAGCGCTTCGAGAAGGAGCGGCCGCTGGACGGGATCACGATTGGGCTGCTGCCTGCACGTGACCACCGAGACCGCCAACCTTGTCCGCACCCTGCTCGCCGGCGGCGCCGAGGTCGCGCTGTGCGCCTCGAACCCGCTGTCGACCCAGGACGACGTGGCCGCGGCGCTTGGTCGACCGCTACGGCGCCGAGGTCTACGCGATCAACGGCGAGGACAACGACACCTACTACCGCCACATCCACGCGGTGGTCGATCGCGGTCCCCAGATCACGATGGACGACGGCGCCGACGTGGTCGGCGTGCTGCACGGCGAGCGGTCCGAGCAGCTCTCCGAGCGTGCTCGGCGGCACCGAGGAGACGACCACCGGCGTCATCCGCCTCCAGGCGCTCGAGCGCCAGGGCAAGCTCGGCTATCCGATCATCGCCGTCAACGACGCCAAGACCAAGCACTTCTTCGACAACCGCTACGGCACCGGGCAGTCGACCCTCGACGGAGTGATCCGGGCCACCAACGTCCTGATCGCCGGCCTGCGCGTGGTCGTGATCGGCTACGGCTGGTGCGGGCGCGGGGTCGCGATGCGCGCCAAGGGCCACGGGGCGCACGTGATCGTCTGCGAGGTCGACCCGCTGCGCGCGCTGGAGGCGCTGATGGACGGCTTCGAGGTGATGCCCGGCGTCGAGGCGGCGAAGGTGGGCGACGTGTTCATCTCCGTGACCGGCAACCGCGACGCGATCGCCGGCGAGATGTTCGAGGTCGATGAAGTCGGGCGCGATCGTCTGCAACTCGGGCCACTTCGACGTCGAGGTCAACAAGGAGGACCTGGACGCGATCACGGTCGAGAAGTTCCAGGCGCGCCCCTTCGTCGAGGGCCATCGCACCAAGGATGGGCGGGAGATCTTCCTGCTCGCGGACGGGCGGCTGGTCAACCTGGCGGCCGCCGAGGGCCATCCCGCCGCGGTGATGGACATGAGCTTCGCCAACCAGGCGCTCGCCGCCGAGCACGTGGTGCGAGACCACGCCTACCTCGAGAAGCGCGTCTATCCCGTGCCCGAGGAGATCGACCGCGAGATCGCGCGCCTGAAGCTGGCCTCGCGCGGGGTGGAGATCGACCAGCTCACGGACGCGCAGCAGAAGTACCTCGCCTCCTGGGATCAGGGCACCTAAGCGCGACACCGCCGGCTTGATCTGATGCGAGCGATGGTGATGGCGGCGGGCCTGGGGACCCGCCTGCGTCCGCTCACCTACGAGATCCCCAAGCCGCTGGTGCCGGTCGCGAACCGCCCGGTGATGGAGCACATCCTGCTGCTCCTGCGCAGGCACGGCTTCGGCCCGGTGATCGCCAACCTGCACTGGTTCCCTGACACGATCCGCGATCGCTTCGGCGACGGCTCGGGGCTCGGGACTCGACCTCACCTACAGCTACGAGGAGGAGCTGCTCGGGCACCGCGGGGGGCGTCCGCAACGTCGCCGAGTTCTTCGGCGACGAGCCCTTCCTGGTGATGGCCGCCGACGCGCTCACCGACATCGACCTCGCCGCCCTGCGCGCCGCCCACGACGGCCAACGACGGCATCGCCACGCTGGCCGTCAAGCGGGTCGCCGACGTGAGCGAGTTCGGGGTCGTGATCACGGACTCCGCCGGCCGGGTCCAGGGCTTCCAGGAGAAGCCCGACCCGGCCGAGGCGCTCTCCGACCTGGCGAGCTGCATGATCTACGTCCTCGAGCGGGAGATCTTCGACTACTTCCCCGCCAAGCCCGTGGTCGACTTCGCCCGCGAGGTGTTCCCGGCCCTGCTCGAAAACGACGTCCCGTTCCACGTCCACCGGATCGACGCCTACTGGAACGACGTCGGCTCGCTGCCGGAGTACCTGCGGGGCAACCTCGACGCCGTCGAGGGCGCGGTGCGAGGTCGAGCCGGCCGGCGAGCTGCTGCGAGCCCTGGGGCGGAGACGAGGCCGTCGAGCGAGGCGATCCAGGCGTCTGCGGCCGCGGTGCTGGCCGCAGAGGGCTGCGAGATCGGCCCTGGAGCGCGCCTGGACGGCCCGCTCGTGATCGGCGCCGGGTGCACGATCGGCGCCGGGGCGCGAGTCAAGGAGTCGGTGCTCCTGCCCGGGGCCGAGGTGCCGCCAGGCGCTCTGGTGGCCAGCGCCGTCTACGGGCACGAGGCCGCCTGACGCCCTAACCTGGAGGCATGACCGATGAGGCGCCCAAGGTGCGAGCTCCTGTGGTGGCAGGGGTGCCCCTCGTGGGAGCGGGCGCTTGCGATCCTGCGCGAGGAGATGAGCGCGGTCGGGCTCGACCCCGCGTCGGTCGAGGTGCGCGAGGTCCGCACCGACGAGGACGCCGGCCGCGAGGGCTTCGTGGGATCGCCGACGATCCGGGTCGCGGGGCGCGACGTGCAGCCGCCCGACGGCGAGCCGGCCGGGCTGACCTGCCGCGTCTACAGGCTTCGCGACGGGAGGATCTCGCCGCTGCCCGACCGCGTCCGACCTGCGCGAGGCGCTCGAGAACGCGATCGAAGGAGGTGGTCAGTGATGGCTCAAGCGACCGCGACCAAGGTGGGAGACCCGCACCCGCGCTCGAGCTTCCCGACACGGAGGGCGAGGTCCACACCCTGCCGGCGCCCGGCGAGGCGCCGGCGACCGTGGTCGTGTGGACCTGCAACCACTGCCCCTACGCGCTCGCCTGGCACGACCGGCTGGTCCAGGTCGCGCGAGACTACGCGCCGCGCGGGGTCCGCTTCCTCGCGGTCAACTCGAACGACGCGGAGCGCTACCCCCGCGACTCGCTCGAGGCGATGCGCGAGCGGGTCCGCGACCGAGGACTGGCCGTTCCCGTACCTGCACGACTCGAGCCAGCGGGCGGCGCGCGAGTGGGCCGCTCAGGTCACCCCGCACGTCTACGTCCTCGACGGCGATCTGCGGGTTCGCTACGAGGGCGCTCCGGACGCCGACCACATGGATCCCGCGCAGAACGCGGCCTGGCTCCGGGAGGCGCTCGACGACCTGTTGAGCGGCCGCCAGGTGAGCCGCGCCGAGACCGAGCCCGTCGGGTGCTCGATCAAGTGGAAGTGATCCCGGGGCCCGCCCTAGACGGGCCTCCCACTCTGCCGATGACCGTCCGCCGCCGCCTGGTCCGCGTTCCGGCCTCCTCCGCGAACCTGGGGCCGGGCTACGACGTGCTGGCCGCCGCGCTCTCGCTGCACCTCGAGCTCGAGGTCACCGAGGCGGGGGAGTTCTCGGTCGACGCGGGCGGCCAGCCGGTGCCGGACGACCGCGCCAACCTGTGCGTGCGGGCGTTCGAGGCGCTTCATCCCGCCGATGGCCTGCGGTTCGAGATCCGCAGCGAGATCCCGCTCGCCCGCGGCCTCGGCTCGTCGGCGGCGGCGATCGTCGCCGGGCTGATGGCCGCCGACCACCTGTTCGAGCTGGGGCTCGAGCGCGAGCAGGTCTACGCACGCGCCGTCGAGCTCGAAGGCCACCCCGACAACGTCGGCGCGGCGCTCTACGGGGGCTTCGTCGTCTGCCCGCAGCGCTCGACGGGCGACCAGATGCCCCGCCCGGTTCGGCTGGACCCCCCCGAAGGCGTCGAGGGCGTGCTGGTGATCCCGGACGAGAGGTCCCGACCGAGCAGGCGCGCGCCGCGATGCCCGCGAGGTGCCCGTCAGCGACGCGTCGCCAACGTCGCCGCCGCGTCGCAGCTCGTGCTCGGCATCGAGCGCTCCGACCTGGCCCTGATCTCGCGCGGCCTCGCCGACCGCCTCCACCAGCCGCACCGCGCCGGCATCTACCCGCGCTCGATGGAGCTGCTCGCCGAGGCCAGGGACCTGGGCGCGATCGGGGCGACGATCTCGGGCGCCGGGCCGGCGCTGCTCTTCTGGTGCTTCTGGCAGGACACCGGCAAGGTCACGGAGGCCCTGCGCGAGCGCGTCGGCGACTGGGCCGAGATCCGGCGCGCCCCGTTCACCCCGCTCGGCGCCGACGTGCCGGAGCTGTAGGCGCGAGCGCGGCGCGCCTCGCCGCTCGATCCGCGTGACGGGCAGCTACTCGAGCAGGCCGACCTGGCGCAGGATCGAGACCGAGTCCGAGTAGACGTCCTTGCGCTTCACCAAGCCGTCCTCGAACGGGATCACGTCGAGGCCGTCCCAGGTGATCGTCTTGCCCGACGGCTCGGCGACCAGGTCGCCGCGGCGCATCTGGTTGACGTGGGTGGCCGTCGCGGTCCACTCCTGGACCACGAGCCCGTCGCGCACGTACAGGCGGCGGGTCGCAAAGGCGATGTCGGGCCAGGTCTCGAAGATCGAGCCGATGTGCTCGCGCACCGCCTCACCCTCGGCTCGCTCGCCCGCGGTGTGGTTCTCGAACACCATGTCCGGCGCGTGCATGGCCATGATCGCGTCGAGGTCGTGGGCGTTCCACGCCTCGTTGTAGCGGGCGATCGTCGCCCTCGAGCGCGGCGGCTGCGTCGCCCTCGGTCATGGCGTGACCGCGGCTCCAGTGGGAACCACCTCGGCGCTCAGCTGGTCGAGCCGCTCGAGCATCTCCTGCTTGCCCAGGCGGCGCAGGATCTCGCCGGCGAGCGACAGGTAGTCGGCGCCCTTCTCGGGGCGGTAGTCGAGGATCGGGATCGCCCGCTCGGCCGACTCGGCATAGACGATCGACTGGCGGATCACGGTCCGGAAGAGCTTGTCGCCGAACCGCTCGCGGAGCGCCTCCATGCGTCTGGCGCGCGTGGCGGGTGCGCATGTTGGCGATGTTGAGGCAAACGCCCAGCAGCTCCAGCTCCGGGTTGAGGGAGTCGCGCGCCAGGTCGAGGACCTGCACCGCCTGCTCCATCCCCTGGAGCGAGAAGTACTGCGCCTCGGTGGAGAGGATCGCGTGCGTCGAGGCGACCAGCGCGTTCACCGTCATCAGGCCGAGGGTGGGGGGGCAGTCGATCAGGATCAGGTCCTTGGTGCGCCGCAGGTCCCGCAGCGCGTTGCGAAGCGTCACCTCGCGCCCGATCTTCCCCGCCAGGACCAGCTCGGCCTCGGCGAGGCGGAGGTTCGCCGGCACCACCCGGCCGTGCACGGCGTCGGCGGCGCGCGCCTGTCCCTGGAGGACGTCGCCGAGCGTCGGGTGGGAGTTCGGGTCGGCGTCGAAGTAGTCGGAGAGGTTGCCCTGAGGGTCGGCGTCGACCGCCACCACGTCCATCCCCAGGCGCTCGAAGACGTCCGCCAGCGAGCGGACCATGGTCGTCTTTCCGGTGCCCCCCTTCTGGGACAGAACGGCGATCGCTTCGGACATCGGCCGGACTATATGGCCGGCGCCCATTCGAGGCGGCGGCTGACGCTCAAACGCCGCCGCCGGCTCTATACTGCGCGTCCCTTTTGTCCCCGTCGCGCGCCCGCTCGAAGAAGGCGCGGAAACCGGGAGGTCCGATTGCTCAGCTCTTCCAGTAGTCAATCGCCGCTGGCCAATGAGCAGGGGCGTTTCTCGCCCGAGAGGGCGTACAGGCCCCGCGTCTCGCCGCCCAGCGTCGAGGACCGCGACGCCTGCGCGATCTACGCCTCGGTGCGCAAGGACGCGACGCCGAGCCGCGCCCCGGTGGAGCTGGCGCTCGCCAACCTCCAGAAGATGCTCCACCGCGCCGGGAACGTCGACGGCGAGGGCGACGGCTGCGGCATCCTGGTCGACATCCCCCGCAAGATCTGGGCCGAGGAGGTTCGCTCCGGCGGCCACAACCCGGCGCTGGCGCTCGACCCCGCGTTTGCGGTCGCCCACGTGTTCATCGAGCGCTCCGCCGACGTCGAGCGGGCTCGCCACGATGCCCGCGAGATCCTCGGCCGCGGCGGTTTCCGCATCCTGGCCGAGCGCCTCGGCGTGGTCGACTCGCAGGCGCTCGGGGCCACCGCCCGCGAGGAGGAGCCCCACTTCTGGCAGGTCGCCGGGCTGCTGCCGGACGCGAAGCGGCGCGAGCGACTCACCTTCGACCTGATGAGCGCGCTCGAGACCGAGCTGCGGCTTCCACCTGGCGTCGTTCTCGGCCTCGACCTGCGTCTACAAGGTGATGGGGGCGCCGAGGGTGCTCGGCGAGTACTACCCCGACCTCCGGGACGAGCGGTTCGAGACGATCGGCTGCTTCGGCCACAACCGCTACTCGACCAACACCTGGCCGTCGTTCAAGCGCGTGCAGCCGTTCACGGTCCTGGGCCACAACGGCGAGATCAACACGATCGAGCAGCTCCGCCAGGAGGCGGCGCATGCTCGGCGTCTCGATCCCGCCCGGCGGCTCCGACTCCCAGGACCTGAACCGGGTGGTCGACCACCTGATCCGGGTGGAGCGCCTCTCGCTCGCCGAGGCGATGGAGATGATCGTGCCGCCGATCGTGGACGAGATCCGCTCGCTGCCCGCCGAGCTGCAGCCCTTCTACATGTACCTGCGCCAGACGATGGGCCCGTTCGCCCAGGGCCCGGTGGCGCTGATCGCCCGCCACGGCGACGAGTGCGTGTTCTCGGCCGACGCGCTCGGCCTGCGCCCGCTGTGGAAGCTCGAGACGCCCGACGACTTCATCTTCAGCTCCGAGCCCGGAGTGGTGGGCTGCGACGAGATGGTCTCCGAGCCAAAGCCCCTCGGCCCAGGCGAGAAGTTCATGGTCACGATCGACCGCGCAGAAGCGGTCCTCGCGGCTGTTCGAGCACTGGGAGATGCAGCGCGAGGTCGCCAAGCGGTGGCTCGAGCGCACCGGCGCCTCCGAGACCGCGCCGTACGATCGCGCGCTGGTGACCGGCGGGCCCGCTGGAGGGCGCCGAGATCCCCGGCTACACCTCGGCCGGGCCCTCGGAGCCGGTCAAGGTCTCCGACGAGGGTGCTCGCCGGCTTCGGCTGGCAGCGCGACGACGTCAAGCTCTGCCAGCAGATGGCCTCCAACGGGGCCGAGCCGATCGGCTCGCTCGGCTACGACGGGCCGCTGGCCGCGCTCTCGCCCGGAGCGCCAGAACCTCGCCGACTACTTCAAGGAGACCGTCGCCGTGGTCACCAACCCGGCGATCGACCGCGAGCGCGAGATCGAGCACTTCTCGACCCGCGCCGTGTTCGGGCGCCGCCCCTCGGTCCACGCCCCGGCCACCGACACGCAGACGATCGAGACCTCCTTCCCGGTCATCCTCGGCGGCCACCACGACCTGGCGCCCCTCTCCGACTCGACCTACCGCAAGATCGCCCGCGAGCACAAGACCTACCTGCTCGAGGACCTGTGGGAGGAGTTCCGCGACCGCGCCGCGGCGATCGACATCGCGCTGCTGGAGTCGGAGACCACCCACGGCGCGATCGAGCGCATCAAGCAGGAGGCCGTGAAGCAGGTTCGCCACGGCGCCGAGCTCCTCGTGCTCACCGACCGCACCGTCTACGACGGCGTGCGCCGCTACCTCGATCCTCACCTGGCGACCTCGGCGGTCGACCAGGCCCTGAAGCAGCTCAAGGTGGGCGAGACCGGGCGAGGAGAACCTCAGGCGCCGCTGCTCGATCGTGCTGCGCTCGGCGGCGATCCGCAACGTCCACGACGTGGTCATGGCGCTCGGCCTGGGCGCCGACGGCGTCTGCCCGTACGTGATGGTCGAGGTGATCTGCGTCGAGGACTACGACGCCGACGTCTCCAACCTCTGCTCGGCGCTGCGCAAGGGGATCGAGAAGGTGATCTCGACGATCGGCATCCACGAGGTGCGCGGCTACGCGCGCCAGTTCTCCTCGATCGGGGTCAAGCCGGAGCTGGCCGAGATCTTCCAGTGCGAGACCTTCTGCGCCTCCGAGAGGGCCGGGGTCGGGTTCGCCGACCTCGACGGCGAC
The DNA here is from genome assembly GCA_963740145.1 of uncultured Actinomycetes bacterium. GTDB lineage: Bacteria > Actinomycetota > Thermoleophilia > Solirubrobacterales > 70-9 > AC-56. The sequence continues at coordinate 54,642 of CAVUDI010000004.1, read as the reverse complement.
ACCGACGAGCGCTTCCGGATCCTCGCGCGGCGAGGAGGAGGCGAAGCCGGCGAAGACGTTCCGCTTCTACCCGAAGGTCTACAAGGCGGCGGTCGCGGCCTCCAACGGCACCGCCTCCTACGAGGAGTACTCGCGAGAAGGTCCGCGACCTGGAGCAGCAGAGCCCGATCTCGATGCGCCACATCGTGAAGCTCCGAGGCCGATCGCCCAGCCGGTCGCTCCGGAGGCCGTGGATGCCTCGATCGGCCACCACGACTACCCGATCGTGATCTCCTCGATGAGCTTCGGCTCGCAGTCGGAGCCCGCCTTCCGCGCCTACGCCGAGGCCGCCAAGGCGATCAACATCCTCTGCATCAACGGGGAGGGCGGCGAGATCCAGGACATGTACGGCAAGTACCGCAAGTGGCGCGGCCAGCAGGTCGCCTCGGGCCGCTTCGGGGTCTCCGCCGAGATGCTGAACTCCTCCTACGTCGCCGAGATCAAGATCGGCCAGGGCGCGAAGCCCGGCGAGGGCGGCCACCTGCCGGGCCGCAAGGTCTCCGAGAAGGTCGCCGAGGCGCGCAACGCCGTCGCCGGGCACCGACCTGATCTCGCCGTCGAACAACCACGACCTCTACTCGATCGAGGACCTCGCCGAGCTGATCGACGAGCTGAAGACCGTGAACCCGGACCTGAGGGTCTCGGTGAAGGTCCCGGTGGTCCCGAACATCGGCACGATCGGACTCGGGATCGCCAAGGCGGGGGCGGACATCATCACCCTCTCGGGCTTCGAGGGCGGCACCGGCGCGGCGCGCCAGCACGCCCTGCGACACGTCGGCCTGCCGTCGGACATCGGCACGCGGGCCGTCCACCGCGCCCTGATGGAGGCCGGGATCCGCAACCGGGTCGAGATCTGGGCCGACGGCGGCTACCGCCACGCCCACGACGTCGTGAAGCTCCACTGCATGGGGGCCAACCGGGTCGCCTTCGGCACCCTGGCGATGGTCTCGCTCGGCTGCACGATCTGCCGCGGCTGCCAGCTCGACACCTGCCACGTCGGCATCGCCACCCAGATCGAGACCATCGAGCAGGCTCAGGAGCACGGGCTGAAGAAGTTCACGCCGCAGCGCGTCGACTCGGCGGCCGAGAACTGCGCCCGCTTCTTCGCGTCCATGGGCGAGGAGGTCAAGCGGGTGGTCGCCGAGCTCGGCTACGAGCGCGCCCAGGACCTCGTCGGTCGCTACGACCTGCTCGAGCAGGTCGCCTACGCGGAGCGGCTCGACCTGGCCGAGCTGATCACCCCGCTGGAGGAGTTCCTCGACCTCGAGCCGATCGACCTGCCGGTGGCCGCCGAGGAGCTGGTCGAGGCGCGCGCCGAGGCGGGCCTGGTGCGGGCGCGGCCGATCCGCATGGAGCCGAAGCAGGCCTCCGCGGAGCTCGCGGGGCTCGCCGACAGGGTGTTCTCGGGCGAGCCGATCCGCCAGCACTTCCCGCGCCCGACCGACGCCCAGCGACCGGGTGCTCGGCACCGAGCTCGCCGGGGAGATCTCGCGGGCCCGGATCTACGAGGGCGCCCCCCAGGGAGAGCCGACGGACGTGCTCGCGGAGCTCAACTTCAACGGCGGCTCGGTCGCCGGCCAGGGCTTCGGCGCCTTCAACGCCTGGGGGCTCGTGGTGCGGGTCGAGGGTGGCGCCCAGGACGGGGTCGGCAAGACGATGCTGGGCGGCACCGTCTCGATCCTCAAGGGCCGCAACCGCGACGGACAGAGGGTCAACGGATCGGTGGGCAAGTCGTTCGCCTACGGCGCCCAGCGCGGTCGCCTGTTCGTGCAGGGCTCGGCGGACTCGCGTTTCTGCATCCGCCTCTCGGGCGCCGACGTGGTGCTCGGGGGCGAGCCGGCCGAGCCGCTGGACGATTCACGCGGCTGCATCGTCGACCGCGCCAACGCCAAGGGCTTCGCGTTCGAGTACATGACCGCCGGGCGCGCCGTCGTGCTTGGCGACCTCGGTCCCTGGGCGTGCGCCGGGATGACCGGCGGCCGCGTCTATGTGCGAGTCAACCCGGAGTGGAACCTCGACCGCGACGCGATCGTGCGCCGCCTGGGCGAGGGGGCCAAGGTGGAGCTCCAGGAGCTCGACGCCGAGGGCGTGCTCGACGTCGAGGAGCTGCTGGGCCACTATGCCGAGGAGCTCCAGGCCACGGGCCAGGACTCCGAGGCCGAGCGGGTCCTCGGGCTGGCGTCGCGCGCCCAGGACAGCTTCCTGATGATCGTCCCGCAGAAGGTCCAGACCGACCCGAACATCTCCACCGAGTAGAACAACTCCGCCGACTCCGCGGCTTCGCCTCCGGTGTCGTCGCGCGCCGAGGGTGCGTACCTGACCCGGCAGGTCGTCAGGCCTGGACGACGTAGAGCCGGTAGCGGCCGATCTCGAGCTCGTCGCCGTCCACCAGCGGTGCCCACTCGACTCGCTCGCCGTTGATGAACAGGCCGTTGAGGCTGCGGTCGTCGAGCGCGCGCAGCTCGTCGTCAGGAGTGCGGACGATCAGCGCGTGGCGGCGGGACACGGTCGCGTCGTCGAGCTGGATGTCGGCGGAGCCGCTGCGCCCGATCCGGGTCCAGCCGTCCTGAAGCGGGACGACCACCGGCTCGCCGCCGTCCTCGAAGGCGACGCACTGGTCGCCCGGCTCCAGATCGGCGCGCGCCTCCGCGAGCCAGGCCGGAAGCGTGGGGGCGACTGAGATCGCGTCCGCGTCGACCGTCGGAGACTCGAACATCGAGGCGCGGCGGAAGCTGGACCCGCCACAGGCCGGGCAGCCGGGCAGCTCGTCCGAAAGCGAGAGCGAGAGCGAGTACCCGCACTCGACGCAAGCGAGAGAACCGACTAGCGCGAGCTCACCGGTCTCGTGAACGTCGGTTCCTTCGTCTACCAGCAATCCCATACCTCATACCGAATTCCCGTCCCTGGAATTCGTAGTAATGCAAACGGGCGCTAATACTCTAGCGCCGGATTCCCCGTTTCGAACATCCGACTGCCTAAACGTCCGCAATTTGGAGGGTTGCCGGCAGGCTCAGGCATAGAATCCCGCCCCCGTTGGGCCCGATCTCGGTCAAGACGACGATCGACGCGCCGCGCGAGCGCGTCTATCGAGCTCCTGTCCGACCTCGCCAACAGGCCCGCCTTCACCGACCACTTCGTGAGCGAATTCCGGCTCCAGCGGATCGAGTCCTCCGGGGTCGGCGCGGCTGCCCGGTTCCGGATCGCCGAGGCGGGGGCTCTGGATGGAGACGGTGATCGACGAGGTCTCGCCGCCGCACCGGATCCACGAGCGCGGCGCGGGGGGACGGTTGGATCGGATCCCGATCACCACGTCCTGGGAGCTGATCGAGCCCGACCCAGCGGGTGCGAGGTGACGCTTCGCTTCTGGACCGAGCCGTCCCATCCGCTGGACCGCCTGCGCGAGAAGCTCGGGGCGGAGCGCTTCTACCGGCGCCAGTGGTCGATCGCGTTGTCGAGGCTGAAGCAGTTGGTCGAGTCGGGCAGCCACCCGGACCGGGTGGTGGTCGCAGGCGCTCCCCGGCTTCCGGCCTGAGCCGGCTTGGTCCGACGCAATCGGCGCCGGCCGGAGCGATATAGACTGCCGCCGCCATGCTGCGCGCCGCCGGCCGCTCCACCATGCGCCTAGTGCCGCGCGGGGCACTGGGTGTCACTCTGGCGCTCGCCGCCGCGCTGGTCGTCGGGGTCGCTGCTGTCCGGCTGCGAGACTGACCCGGAGAACGACCTGAGCGCCGAGGAAGGCCAGCCGATGAAACTCGGCGACCTGCTCTACAACGTCCAGATCAGCCGCTTCCTGAACCCACGCGATCCAGAGGACGAGGCGTACCTTGCGGGCCAGCCGCCGCCGCCGAACGACAAGCTCTACCTCGGGGTCTTCATGCTGATCGAGAACGAGGGCGACACGACGCAGGAGGTGCCGGCCGACTTCACGGTGATCGACACCGAGGGAACCGAGTTCGAGCCGATCCCCAGCGACAGCCTGTTCGCGCTCGAGCTCGGCGGCAAGGTGGCGGCCAACGATCAGCTGCCCGACCTCGAGTCGACCGCCGCCAACGGGCCCATCCAGGGGGCGATGGTGCTGTTCCTGATCGATGAGGCCGCGACCGAGGACCGGCCCCTGAGCCTCGACATCCCGTCGTCGGCGGGCCCGGTGGGCGAAGTCGAGCTCGACGTCTAGCCGCTAGCCGATCAGCCGACACCGAGTCCCGCGGCGAGGACCTGGCGAACGATCGGAGCGGCCACGGCACCGCCGTCCCCGTCGGCGTTGACGACCATCGCCGCCGCGGCGAGCTTCGGGTCGTTTGCCGGCGCGAAGGCCGTGAACCAGGCGTCCACCTTCTGCTCGGGGGCCGCGTCAGGGGATCGTTCCTGACCGGGCTCCAGCGCCTTCGGCCCCAGCTCGGCGGTGCCCGTCTTGCCGGCCACCTGGACGCCGGGGAGGGCGGCCGCCATCCCGGTTCCGCTGCTCACCACCTGGACCATCAGGTCGCGCAGGGTTGCCGCGACCTGCTCGGAGGTCACCCGGACCGGCTCGGCAGCCGGCCGCAGCTTTCGATCGCTCACGATCCTGGTTGGACTCCGCCTGCCGCCATCGGCGATCGTCTGGGCCACGGAGGCCATCTCGAGCGGCGTCGCCAGGACCTGGCCCTGCCCGATCGCGCTCACCCCGAGCTCGAGGTCGCTGGGGATCGAGGTGGGAATCGTGCTCTGGGGCGGGTCCACGGCCTGGATGGCGGCTTCGTGAAACAGGCTGGGGGGCGAGTTGAAGCCGTACCGCTCGGCTGCATCCACGAGGCGATCCGAGCCGATCTTCGGGCCCAGTGGGACGAACACGCTGTTGCAGGAGTGGGCGAACGCCTCGACGAAGCTGCCGCCACAGGCTTCGTTGTGGGCGTTGGCGACCTCGCGGCCGCCGACCACGATCGAGGTCTGGATCGGGAACTGGTCCGTGAGCTCGACGACCCCCGCCTCCAGCGCCGCCGTGGTCGTGATCACCTTGAAGGTCGAGCCCGGCGGCTGAGGGCCGGAGAAGGCGATCCCGGCCAGCGCCAGCACCGAGCCGTCGCGGGCGTCCAGCACGGCGACGCCGCCGTACTGGCCGCCCAGCGCCGCGACCGCGCTCTGCTGGAGGCCCGGATCGATCGTCGCGTGCACCGGCTTTCCCGGGTCGGGCTTGCTGCTGGCGAGCACCCGCCCGCCGCTGGGCGGATTGGCGCCGTCGCTCGGCGACCGCGACCAGCTGGCCGCCCGGCCGTCCGGCGAGGCGTCGGTTGAAGGCGAGCTCGAGGCCGCTGGTCCCGGTGGGGCTGGCGGGCGGGAATCCGAGGCGCGAGAGCTCGCGGTCCTGCTGGGGGCGTGGGCGAGGAGACCGCTCCCGCGACGCCCTGGGCCGCCGCGCCAAGCGGCGATGAGCGGCTCGCGGCCGGCCCCTCGGCCAGCGGCGTCCCGTCGCGGGCCAGGATCGGGGCGCGCTCGGGGACCCGCGCGCGCCGCACGAGACGTTCCTCCGTCCCGAGCCCCGGGAAGACGAGGTTCGGGGACCAGGCGACCTTGTCGCCGGCCAGCGGCAGCACGAGGCGGCCGGAGACCTGCCCGAAGGCGTGGGTCTCGAGGCTGACCGGCACGACCGCCGCGGGCTGGTCCCCGGATTCGGCCTCGGAGGGATCCCCGGTCGTCACCTTGGCCACCGTCGCGGTTTCCTGCGCCTCGCCGTAGTCGTCGGTGAACTCGGCAAGCGAGTATCGCCTGGCCGCCTGGGGGGAGATTTCCCCGTACATGGCGGCGAAGTCCTGGCGCTCCCAGTTCTGCGCGAAGCTCCGGGCCGCCGACAGCTCGGCGCCACCGCCGCCCGAGACAGCGCCGGCGAGGAATGCGGCGAGCGCCAGCAAGGCGATGGGAACGGCTCTGGTCAGAAGTCGGCGGCGGCGGTGCGCCTCGGGGCTGATTGGGCTCAAGCGCGATAGAAAGTTAGTGCTTGCCACCATTGATGGACGGGGCACCAGTTGAACTTCGTCGACCTGATCATCGCGCTCTTCGCGCTCGCGCTTGCAGCGATCGGCTACGAGCGTGGCCTGATCGCCAGCGGCCTTCCGCTGGCCGGCTTCGTGCTCGGCGCGGCGATTGGGGGCCGGCTCGGTCCGGCGTTGCTGGAGGGAGGTGGCGAGTCGGCCTATGCGCCGCTGATCACGGTGCTCGCCGGCCTGCTGCTCGGCGCCACCTTTGCGATCGCGGTGGAGGGCTTCGCCGAGGCGCTCAGCAGCCAGTTCTCGCGCGGCACGCGCGGCCGCGTTGCTGGACGGGATAGGCGGCGCGGCGCTGCTCGCTGCCCTGGGCCTGCTGCTCGCCTGGGCGTTCGGGGCCGCGGCCCTCAACTCGCCTGGGCCCGGGGAGCGGGATCTGCGTCACGCGCTTCAGGGCTCCCGGATCCTCACCGCGCTGAACAGCCTCCTTCCGCCCTCGGGACCGCTGCTCAACGTGCTGCGGCACATCGACCCCACGCCCGCCATCCGCGGCCCGAACGCGAACGTCGGGGCTCCCGAGCCGGCGATCGCCGACGACCCCGACGTGCAACGAGCAGGCGACAGCGTGGTCAAGGTCCTCGGCACCGCCTGCGGGCTCGGCATCGAGGGCTCGGGATGGGTGGCCGGCCCCGGTTTGGTGGTGACCAACGCACACGTCGTTGCGGGTGAGGACGACACCACGGTGACCATGCGATCGGGCGGAACGCTGGACGCGTCGGCCGTCCACTACGAGCCGCGCAACGACCTGGCGATCCTCCGCGTCGCGGGCCTGGGCTTGCCGGCGCTGCCACTCGCCCCACAGGCGCGCCCGGGCACGGCCGCCGCGGTGTTGGGCTATCCGGAGAACGGGCCGCTGACGATCTCCCCGGCGCGGGTGGGAAGCACCGGCGAGGTGATCAGCCAGGACTCATACGGCCGCGGCCCCGTTCGTCGCAAGATGACCCCGTTTCGCGGCCAGGTGCGAAAGCGGCAACTCCGGCGGCCCCGCCGTCGACGCGAGCGGCCAGGTGCTGACGACCGTGTTCGCGGCGAAGCAGGGGCAGGGACCGCCCGGAGGGCTGGGCGTCCCGGACGAGGTCGTACGCAGGGCCCTGGAGGGAGACCTGCGCCCCGCCGATACAGGCCCCTGCTATCTCTAGCCCGCCTCTTTGGCCGCCTCCTGAGGCCAAGCCTGCACGGCCCAATCCGTGCCTTCGCTAAGCTCAGCTGAGGGTGGAACCAGCGCTTTCGCAAGTCGAGCGCGCTCCGGCCCGGCCCGACGGCCGCCCGGCGCGCGTTTGTCCCGACTTCCATCACGCGGTGGAGCTGGTCGGCAAGCGCTGGGCGGGCGCGATCATCTGGGCGCTTTCGGAACGCCCCCACTTCTTCGCCGAGCTGTCGCAGGCCGTGCCCGGGCTCTCGGACCGGCTGCTGTCGCGTCGCCTCCGCGAGCTCGAGGCCGAGGACGTGGTGAAGCGCTCCGTCCACGCCGGAACGCCCCCACGGGTCTCCTACGCGCTGACCGACAAGGGCAAGGCCCTGCGTCCCGCGATCCGCGAGCTCCGCGCCTGGGCACGGCGCTGGAACGGCGACTGAGCGCGAGTTCGGCACCGGGCGAACGCTTCCGCAGCGTCGCCATGGGATCGACGCGGAGTCATGTTCGAAACCGCGTGATGTCGACCCGGGCCAGGCCGTTACCACTCCCGCGGATTGCCGGCCGGGATCCGGTCGCGGACCAGCACCCCCTCGACGACCTCGACCGGTGGCGGGTCGGTTGTCTCGCGGAACAGCTCGAGCTGGCCCGGGCCCAGCGACGCGAACGCCGCCTCCACCGCGCGGGCGTAGGAGGCGAGGACGACCGCCCCCGGTGGCGGTGTCTCGGCGTAGTTGGACGGTTTGGCGGTGAATGTGACCACGTGGTCGAGGGCGAGCGGCTCCTCGGGCGCGATCTCGGCGGTGACGTCGACCCGGTCGTAGCGGATCTCGCGCACGGCCAGGCGATCGAGCTCCTCCTCTGTGATCTCGATCAGGGCCCCGTTGGGCCCCGGTCCGGGCCGCCGCTCGATGTTGAGGCCGAGGCAGTAGGGGGGAGTTGTGCCGTCGGCCCGGGCGAAGGTCTTCTCGGATCGCAGGTTGTCGCGCGCCTGCGACCAGCCCCTCCGCCAGCCGGCCAGGCGGGCCGCGCGCCCCGTCTGCACCGGCCGCCCCAGCGTTCGCTCGAGCGCTGGCCAGGCTGGCGAGCGACCCGTAGGCGAACACGACAAGGCGACTCATGACCCAGACGACGTGGCCGATGGCGGCCGCCAGGCGGGCTTCGCGCACAACCGCGCCGCCGCCGGGCAGCCGTAGCAGAGCGCGGGGTGGGGCTTGTCGGTGCGCTCGAAGTCCCCGGCACGGATTCCGGCAACAAGCCCCTCGAGACGCTCTCGCGCCGCGGCGACCCTGGCCTCGTCGTAGATCTCGACCGAAGCCCGTTCCGGGGCCTCGAGGAAGCAGTAGGCGGCGCCAATGATCGCTGCCGCGCCGTTTCGCCGCGCGCCATGGACCGCGAGCGCGTAGAGGTCGCGCTGTGTCGCGTAGCGCCCCGCCAGCTCGGTCGGGTCGGCGCCGCGCAAGGCGTCGGTCTTGTAGTCGACCACAAGCGGGCCCTCGGGGCGCTCGGCGAGCAGGTCGATCTTCCCACGCACGACCGCGCCGCCCAGCCCGAGCACGAACGGGACCTCGGGCCGGATCCGCGCGCCGCTCGCCTCGAGTTCGGCGCGAAGCTCGGAGGCCAGCCAGCCCTCGACCAGCGCCCCGACGCGCTCGCGGGCTTCGCCGTCCGCGCCCAGCCCCGAGCGCGCCAGGATCGCCTCCAGCTCCGGGCCATCGGGCGGCGCCCACGAGCGTCGCGCGCTCGCCTCCAGGGCGGCGTGGACCGCGTTGCCGATCGCCAGCGATCGCTCGCGCGGTCCGAGCGCGGGCTCGACCAGCTCGTCGGCCTCTTGTGCCGAGGCTTCCTCCCCTGCCACGTCCGTCACCTCGGCTGCCAGCGACGACGTGGCGCCGACTACCCGCTCGACGTAGAACCGGTAACGGCACCTCGCGTAGTCGGCCAGAGCCGAGTAGGAGAGGTGGCCGGCGGCGGACGTGCGTGGGCGCGGCTCCAGGAGAGGTGTCGGGGCCTCGGGAATCGCGTCGCCGGCATCGGCTGCCGGCTTTGCGGCGCGACGGCGAAGCTCCGTCGCCCGCTGTGCGGTCGGCCTCTGCGTGCGCACGACCATGATCGGGACGCGGGCCGGCGGCTGGGCCCCCGCCGATCGCGGGCGCTCGCTCCAGTTCGACCTCGCCCTCGTCTCCAGACCAGCCGCGGCTGCGAAGCGCCGGCAGCAGACAGCTTCAACGCCGTGTGCGAGGGCTTCAGCTCCTCTGTGGCATCGAGGTCGCTCGACCTGTAGATCCCGCTCAGGATCAGGCGCTCCTGCGCGCGCGTCGCGGCGACGTAGACCAGCCGGCACGCCTCCTCGGCCTCGGCGGCGCCGTCCTCCTCGCAGAGGTCAACCAGTTCCCAGAGGCGAAGCGAATCCGCCGCGGCGACCGGCAGTCGCATGCCGAAGCGTGCCCCTGATGGGTCCCCCACATCACGCTCGAGGCGGCCGATGGCGACGTCCGGCGCGCGGCTTCCCGCGCCCAGGCCGCGACCCAGGTCGGCGACTGCGACAACGGGGAACTCGAGCCCCTTGGCGGCATGCACGGTCATCACTCGGACGCCGTCGTGCCCCTCCACCTGAACCGCGGCCATGCCCTCGCGCTCGTCGCGCCGGGTGCGCTCCTGCGCGAACTCCAGAAAGCCGCGCAGGTCGCGACCGTCATGGTCCTCGTACTCGCTGGCCAGCCGCATCAGCTTGCGGACGTTCGCCATCCGCCGGCGCCCGTTGGGCTGCGCCAGGAGCGCCAGGTCGTAGTCGAAGGCCGAGATCGCGCGATCAACCAGCGAGTCGAGCGGACGCAATGGCGCTTCGGCGCGCAGGCCAGCGAGGATCTCGCGAAACCTCTCCAGCCGACGCACATCGGCCGCCGCCATCGCGGCAGGCCACTCACCGTCGGCGATCGTTGGCCAAACGTGCCGCGGGCGGCCGTCGGGGTCCCGGGCGGCCTGGCGCAGGAGCCACAGGGCGTCGGGGCTGACGCCGCAGGCCGGAGAGGCAAGGGCCCCGAACAGGAGCTCGTCGTCGAGCGGGTTGGCGACGACGCCGAGCAGCCGCAGCGTGTCCTCGACCTGCTGCTGCGACCAGTAGCCGCGACCGCCGACGACGTAGGGAGCCAGGCCGGCGCGGTCGAGCGCCTCCTCGAACGCGTCGACGTGGGTGAAGGCGCGCAGCAGCACGACCATCTCCCCACGCGGCACCCGCTCGGTCGGCCAGCTCCCGCAGGCGCTGGGCGAGGAAGCGCGCCTCGGCAACGTACGACGGGTTGGTCTCCGAGGGCGGGGAGGCGAGCTTGATCTCCTCCGCCCTCCAGCCGCTCTTGGAGCCGGATTTGTCGTCGGTGGCGTCCGTCAGCAGGAGCTCGGTGGCCGGGCCACCGCCGCGCGGCTCGGTGTCGGTCTCGAGCCCGGCCTCGAGCGGCATGAATCCCGGCAGCAGCGCGGCCCCGGCGAAATCGACCGCAGCCAGGACGTCGGGGCGCGAGCGGAAGTTGCCCGCGCAGCGGCATCCGGTCCGTCGTCGGGATCAGACTCCGCCTTGCTGCGACGCTCGCGGAACACCTCCAGGTCGGCGTGACGGAACCGGTAGATGGACTGGAACTCGTCTCCCACCGTGAACAGCCGCGTCTGCGGCCCGCAGAGGGCATCGACCAGGGCGAGCTGGACGCGGTTGGTGTCCTGGAACTCGTCCACCATCAGGTGCTCGAATCGGCTTCGCCAGGCTTCGCGGCACCGCTCCGGGGGCCCGCAACAGCTCGAGCGCCCGCAGCTCGAGGTCGTCGAAGTCGGCGCCCGAGCGCTCCGCCTTCGACGCCTCGTAGCGACGACTGAACGCGGCAAGCAGCGCTCTCAGAGCCGCAAGGCCGTCCTCGGCCAGCTTCGCCTCCGCCGGGCTCAGCTCGGGGCTTTCGTGCTTCTCCTTCACGGAACGGCTCGCGGGGCCCGGCTCCGGCAGGCGCGGAGGGTCGACGCCCTGGCTTCGAAGCCGTTCGTAGGCCGCGCCAACCATCCCCCGCAGGCGTTCGGGCGTGGAAGCCGGCAGCGAAGCGAGCTATGGCGCCATCGCCGGCCTCGAGCGTCTCCTCCAGCGCGACCTCGAATGCGCGCTCGCTGAGGCGGGCCGCCTCGGCCTCGTCAAGAACTCGAAAACGTGGGTCCATGCGGGCGGCCACGGGGTGCGTGGCGAGCAGGCGGCGGCAGAAGCCGTGGATCGTCGTGATCCAGGCTCGCTCGCCCTCCCGCGCGGCGCGCGCAGATCTCCGCCGAGCGCTCGGGGTCACCCTGCTCGAGGGCGGAGCGGGCCCGCGCCGTCAGACGGCGGCGGATGCGCTCCCGGAGCTCCCCGGCGGCGCGCTCGGTGAAGGTGAAGGCGAGGACCCGGTCCGGGCCCACCCCGTCCTCACTCACCGCGTCGCAGTAGCGCTCCACGAGCACGCCTGTCTTGCCCGTCCCCGCTCCCGCCTCGGTGAACACGTCGCGATCGCGCGCCTCGATCGCCGCCAGCTGCTCCGGGGTGAACTGGCGGTGCCGGGTGGTCACCTGTTCGGGAGCCGCGCCGATCACCCGCCGTTCGGTGCATCGTCGCCGTTCGCGGCGGCCTCCTCGACCCCGATCGAGCGCTCCAGACGGCAGATCGCCTGGTAGCGGCACCAAGACGGGCACCGTCCCTGGTTCGGGTCCCGCCCGATCTCCCCCCGCCGCATGGCCGCGGCCTTCTCGCGCGCCGTCTGGACCCCGGCCTCCACGGTCTGGAGGACGAGCTCGCCCGGGAGGCGGTCGGTCTTGGTCAGGTCGAGTGCATCCGTAGCCTCGCACGTCGTCGTCCACGAAGCCGCGGGGCCTCGGGTTTCCCGACCCGCCGAGCTGGTAGTAGAGGCCGCCGAGCGGCTCGATCTCCCAGAGTTCGCGAAGCGCGCGACCGTAGAGCTGCAGCTGGAGCTTTCCCTCCTCGCCGAGCTTCTTCCCCGCCGACACCTTGGAGCTGGTCTTGTAGTCGTAGATGAGGCCGAAGCGACCGTCTGGCGTTGTGTCCACCCGGTCGATCTGGCCGTGGATCCGCAGGTCACCGAGGTCCAGCGAGCCCCGGTCGCATCCTTCCCCGTCGGCGAACGAGGCCTCGAGCAGTGCCGGCCGCAGCTCCGTCTCGCTGCGGCTCTCGCGTTCCAGCAGGCGGTCGATCTGGGCCCGCATTCGCGCCACGGCGATCCTCGCCAGAGGGCGGTCGAGCCGCAGCCCGTGCCCCTCGGCCTCCTCGGCGAGCAGTTCGGCGGCCCGATCGCGCCACCGTTCCAGGTCGGCGGGACGCGGGATCGCGTCCTCCCCTGGCGGATCGCTGTAGAGGCGCTCCAGGACCTCGTGGACAATCGACCCGGCTGTCAGCGGCTCGGGCTCGGGCTCGAGTCGCTGGGGCTTCAGCTCGTGATCGACGAACCAGCGGTAGGGACATTCGATCCACTTCTCGAGAGTCCCGGCGCCCACCGGATCGCGCCGGGCGAGGTCGGCGAGGAGGTCGGCGTTCGCGAGGGGGCCGGGCAACTCGGGTTCCACGCCGGGACCGGAGGCGGCCAGGGAGCGCGCCAGCTCTCGCGGGCCCGGTGCCTCGGTGGGCGCGAAGACGACCCGGTCCAGTCCGTGGACCCGCTTCAGGCTCTCCTCCGCCTGCTCGGGAGTGGGCCCCAGCAGGTCGAGCACGTCGTCCACGAATGGCGAGCGCGTTGCCGGCCGGCCGTCCTCGTCCGAGCTTCGCCACGACAGCCACAGCCGCTCGGTTGGGCGGGAGACGCAGGCGTGGAAGAGATAGCGCTCCTCGCGCCCCGGGTCCTGCCGCACCAGCGCTGGGATTCCCAGCCGCGCGCGTCCCTCGTCGCCGAGCAGCGGGTCGCCGGCCTGGGCGCCGGGAAACTCGCCGTCCTGGAGCGAGGCCGCGAACAGGTGGCGGGCACGGGCGACGCGCACCTGGTAAGGGCTCAGGACCCGGACGCGACCCTCGGTCGAGCCGCGCCACAGCGGGACGCGCAGGTCCTCGAGCGCCTCCAGCGCCTCGATCGGGGTGGGGAGAGCGCAACCGGGCACGGCCTCCAGCCCGGCAAGCTCCTCCAGCGTCGATGCTGCCGCCATCGCCGCGCGGACCTCGAGCGGCTCGAAGGGCACGGTGTGCCCCTCGCCGTGGGTCGCCTGGCCCTGGACCGGCTCCTGGCGCTCGTGCGCCTCCTCGGCCAACTGGCGCGCCGCCGCCGCCAGCGCCCGCAGCCAGGCGCTCCCGCGTGCCTCGCGAAGTCGGGCGAGCATCGCGGGCGGCCCCTTCCAGTCCGCCACCGCCGCCTCGGCCGTGCGGACCTGGTTGCGGCGAATCCCGTCGCTCGATCCAGTCCGCGATCCCCTGCGGGACGCCCGGCCGGGCGCGCATGAACGCCAGCAGGTCCTCCGCGGAGCCCTGGGGTGCGCTCGCGCGAGCCAGCGCGGTGAGGCCTCGGCCGACGGCGGTGTGCGCCAGCGGAACCCGCGCCTCGACCGCGACGGGGATCCCGAAGCCGTCGAGAACCTGGCGCGTAGAGGAGGCCGCGGGACTCGGGATGGCGGAGCACGACCGCGACGTCGTCGGGTGCCACGCCGCCGGCGAGCAAGCGCGGCGATCTCTCCCCCGATCGCCTCCGCCTCGCCCCGCTCGCCGGCGCACTCCAGAAGCGCGATCCCGTCGTCCGGAGCGACCCGCGCGGCCCCGGGCTCGAACAGAACCTGGTCGAGCTGGCGAAGCGTGGCGCTTTCGGTGTACTCGCGGTCGAAGGGAAGCTCGGTTTCCACGTTCCCGTCCAGCTCGTCACGCAATCTGGCCATCAGCCCGGCCCTGGCCGCGAGCGCTTCACGGTCCTCGTAGTTGACGGCGACCGTGACCTCGCTGGCGCCCGCGAGCGCTGCCAGCAGCTCCAGCTGCTCCTCCGTCAGGTCGTCGAAGCCGTAGACCAGCACCGGCCGGTCGCCCCAGGCGGCGGGCCGGTGGCGCAGGCTGGCCGCAACGCCGCGCGCGGCGGAGTGAGGGTCGTCTCGTCCCGCCGCCACCCGCCGCTCCACGTACGCTGCGTAAAGGCGCGCCAGCTCCTCCTCATAGCCGCCGCCCTCGAGCTCGGCGGCGGCGCGGGCAAGCTCATCGGGTTCCACCAGCGCCGCCTGGAGCTCGCCGATCAGACGCTCGAGCGCGGGCGCGAACCCTGGCCGCGCGGCTGAGCCGCTCAGCAGCGGCAGCTCGGTGTGACGGACCGCATCGCGGATCAGGGCGAGCCGCTGTGCCGCGGACAGCAGGGGACGAATCCCCGCGCCCGTCGAGGCCGCGACCTCGTCGGCCAGGTGGCGAAAGGTCCCGATCGAAACCCCAACCACGGCGCCGTCCTCCCGGCACAGCTCGCGCTCGAACCGGTCGGCGTCGTCGAGCGTGGGGACCACCAGGACCGGATCGCGGTCCAGCGCCGCCTCGAGGCGCGCGCGGATCTCTCCGGCGCGGCCGGAGTTCGGAGGCCCGACTATCAGGGAGAGGGACATCGCTCCCAGCATAGGTCGCTCTCACGGCGCAGGTTCATGACCGGGCTTGCCCCCGGATTCGCCCGATTCCGTCGGACGCCCCGTCTATCTTGCTGCGCGATGCCCCTGTGCTTCATCGACCCCGCTGACGCGATCCGCGCGATCGCCGATTCGGTCGGCCGCGAGGCCCGCCGGCAGCTCCTCGGGGAGGCCGTGCGCGCCTGGGTCGACGAGATCCCCGACGACGAGCTCGAGGCCCACTACGCGCGGGCGATCTCGGAGCTCGACGAGCACGACATCTCGATGCTCGCGGCCTGGCATGCCTCGATGGACATCGGACACCCGCTCCCCAACCGCGATTTTCTGATGGCTGCCTTCTCGTCGCTCGGCCAACACCGGCGCGAGGCCCTGAAGCTCGCGGCGGGGTTCCGGGGGGAGGAGGCGGTTGACCTCGGCCTCACCGAGGAGCTCGCCCTCGACACCGTGCTCGACTGGTTGTCCCCGCCGCGGCTCATGGAGCTGGCCGTCGAGGCGGTGGAGCTCTACATCTGGGACCGCGCAGGCTCAGACAACTAGTCGGCGGCCCCGGCTCGACAACAACACGTTCGAGCGAGCGCGAACGACGAGTGTGGTGTTGACCCCGATATAGCGCGGCAAACAACACACTCGTTCTTTGCGGGCGATTGACTGTGGCGTTGTCGGCCCAGGGTTCGCCCAACGAGATGCGATAAGGGGGCCCGTCCTAGCTGGCGGCCAGCGCCGCCTCGATCTCCGCGATCGCTTGGTCTGAGGAGCGGAACTGGATCGCCGTCATGCCGAGCTGGCGGGCGGTGGCGACGTTGTCCTCGACGTCGTCGACGAACAGGCACTCCTGGGCGCCGATGCCGCCGCCGATCCGCTCCAGAGTCAGCTCGTAGATCTCGGGCTCCGGCTTGCGGGCGCCGACGAAGGCTGAGTCGACGACGACCTCGAAGATCTCGTCCACCGGCAGCATCGCCCGCCACAGCGGCTCCCACTCGCGCACGTTGTTGGTCAGCAGCGCCATCCGGTACCCGCGACCCTTCAGGTCACGCATCAGGCCGATCATCGGCTGATTGGGGTCGAGCGCCTCGAAGTAGATCTCGCTGAAGCGATGGAGCTGGGGCTCGTGGCCCAGCTCGGGCTCGAGCTGTGCCCGCAGCAGGTCGAGGAACTCGGACTCGGCCAGCCGCCCGCGCTCCAGCTCGTACAGCGGGTGCTCGCCCTCGCTCTCGGCGATCCGCTGCATCGCCTGGCCCAACGCCTCGGACGAGATCCCCGTCTCGTCCTGGAAGGCCATGAAGGAGCCAAGGAGCGGCGTCGTCAAGACGCCCCCGAAGTCGGAGATCACGGCGCGAATCGCCATGACCCTGATTCTCCCGAAGACGGGCGATTGATCCGACTGCGGGCCCGTCCCGTTAGGGGGATCGTCAGGGCAGACAGCGACGCAAGCCCGAGCAAGGGGCCCGCGCCAGCGGCTGCCGAGTCATTCGGATCCCAAACGGAGGGGACGACATGAGGAAGCAATCAGTCTCAATCAGGAAGCTGGCGGTGATCGCGGCGGTCACGGCTGCCGCGGCGATCGCGGCTTCGCTGGCCTCGAGCTCGAGCCACCGCGAGGCGCCAAACATCATGCTGGACCCGTCGGCCGACAACACCGACGTCTACGCATGGACCGCGCCCGGCGCCGAGCACGCGATCACGGTTGCCGCCAACTGGATACCGGGCCAGGTGCCGGCGAACGGGCCCAACTTCTTCCGGTTCGACGACCGCGCCAGGTACTACATCCAGTTCGACAACACGGGTGACGGCGTTGCCGACCTCAAGTACCGGTTCAAGTTCAAGACGCGGGTCAGGAACCCGAACTCGTTCCTCTACGCCGGCCCGGGGACGACGGGCTTCAACGATCCGGGCCTCAACGTGATCCAGCGCTACAAGATCACGCGCCTGCGGTACAGGCACGGCAAGCTGAGGGCCCGCAAGGTGGTCGCCAAGGGTCTCCCCGTCGCGCCGCCGAACATCGGGCCGAAGACGTTCCCGGAGTACGACAACTTCGTGGATGCCGCGACACGCGAGCTGCCCCGCGGCGGAAGGGTCTTCGTCGGACAGCGCGACGATCCGTTCTACGTCGATCTCGGAGCGACCTTCGACGCGATCAACGTGCGCGAGGGCACCGGGAACGAGGGGGAGGGCAAGGATGACTTCTCCGGGATGTCGACCTCCGCGATCGTCCTCCAGCTCCCGGAGCGGAAGGTGACCAAGGACGGCGAGCAGGTCGCCGGCGCGGACGCCAAGAACGCGGTCGTGGGCGTCTGGTCCACCACCGACCGGCGCCGGCTCCAGGTCACGAACGCCACGGGTGCGGGCTCGCATCGCAAGGCCCGGTCCCGCAGGAACCGCTTCGTGCAGGTCTCGCGGCTCGGCAACCCGCTGGTCAACGAGGTCGTGATCCCGCTCGGCAAGAAGGACCAGTTCAACCGCACGACCCCGGACGAGGACGCAGCTCGGTACGGCAAGTTCGTCCTCAAGCCGGAGCTGGCGGCGATCCTGAACGCGCTGTTCGGGGTCGGCGCCCCGGAGACCGACCGGACCGACATCGTCCAGGCCCTGCTCCAGGGGATCCCGGGCCTGAACCAGCATTCCGGCAAGCACGCCGGGGACGCCGGTGGACACCCTGAAGCTCAACCTGGGTGTGCCGCCCAGCCGAGGACCCGGACCGGTTCGGGGTGATCGGCGGCGACAACGCCGGCTTCCCGAACGGCCGACGGCTCGAGGACGACGTGGTCGACATCGAGCTCCAGGTGGTCGCCGGATTCCTGGTCGGCAACCCGGTGCCGCTCGGCGACGGGGTGGACAAGAACGACAAGCCGTTCCTGTCCGAGTTCCCGTACCTGGCGGCTCCGGACTCGGGGTTCGACTCGAATCCCTCCGACCGGTTCGAGCCGCCGCACGCGCCGGTTCCCCCGGGCGGCGGGTCTTGAGCCAGAGGAGGAGCTGAGGACGAGGAGTGGACGGAGCGCCGCCCCGGCGGCGCTCCGTCCCCGCTCCGGATCGACGCACCGCACGAACCGTTGAAAGGTCGACGAAGTGAGATCTAGGGAGATCACGCCAGTCTTTCTGATCAAGTGGGCGACGCCGGCGCTCGCCGTTCGCCGCCGTGCTCGCCGTCCTCGTGCTCGTCAACCGCTCCGCGCCGGCGCCGCTCTCGGGCGACGCCGGCCTCCACCGGCCTCGTCGGCCAGGCGACCCCGCGGGACACCGAGTCGCTGATCGCCAGCCTCCAGGCCGCCCTGAAGGAGGACCCGGCGGACGCGAGCGGCTACGCGCTGCTCGGCGACGCCTACTACCAGCGGGCGCGCGAGACGGGGGATCCGGCCTACTACTCGCGGGCCGAGGAGTCGTTCAACGCGGCGCTCAGCCGTGACCCGAACGATCTCGCCGCGACGATCGGCAAGGGAACCCTTGCCCTCGCACGACACGACTTCGAAGCCGGGCTTGGCCTTGCCCAGCGGGCCAGGCGGCTGGCTCCGGACCTCGTTCGCCCCTACGCCCTTCTCGCCGATGCCCAGATAGAGCTCGGTCGCTACGGGCCGGCCGCGAGGTCGCTTGAGCGCATGGCCGCCCGGAAGCCGACCCTGGCCACGTACTCGCGGATCTCCTACTACCGCGAGCTCGACGGGGACCTCGCCGGCGCTGTTGAGGCGATGCGCCTGGCCGTCTCGGCCGGAGGCGGCAGCGCTGAGGGCACCGCGTACGTTCAATCGCTGCTCGGAGGCCTCGCTGCTCGACCGCGGCCGCTACCGCGCCGCCGAGCGCGCCTATCGCCAGGCGCTCGCGGTGGAGCCCGCCTATCCGGCTGCCGAGGCGGGGCTGGCGCGTCTCGACGCCGGCCGGGGGCGCTTCGCGCCGGCCATCCGCCGCTACCGGCAGCTGGTGGAGAGAATCCCGCTGCCCGAGTACGCGGTCGGGCTCGCCGAGACCGAGCAGGCGGCCGGCAGGGTCGCCGCGGCGCGCCGCGACTACGCGCTGGTCGAGGCCCAGGCGCGGCTCCTGCGCGTAAACGGCGTCAACGCGGACGTGGACCTGGCGCTGTTCGAGGCCAACCACGGGGATCGCTCGCAAGCCCTGGAGCTGGGCAGGCGGGCCTGGGCGGCCGCGCCCAGCGTCCGCTCGGCTGACGCCTACTCGTGGGCGCTCTACAAGGCGGGCCGGATCGGGCCCGCGCGCCGTTTCTCCGAGCGGGCGATGAGGCTCGGCTCGCGCGACCCGTACTTCCTCTACCACGCCGGAATGATCGCCCGGCGCGCCGGCGAGACCGGCGCGGCGCGCCGGCTGCTGGGTCGCCTGGTCGCGCAGAGCCCGCGTTTCAATCCGCTCTACGGTCCGCACGCCCGGCGCGCCCTGGAGTCGTTGCGGTGATCGGACGGCTCACGGCATTGGTCGCGAGCGCCGCCTTGCTGCTTGGCCCTGGGCGCGGCCCTGACGGCTGCGCCCGGCGCTCGCCCACCCGCTCGGGAACTTCACCACCAACCAGCTCGCTCAGGTGCGGATCGACGAGCGCCAGGCTCGCGTCCACTACGTCCTCGACCAGGCCGAGATCCCCACCTTCCAGCAGATCCAGCGCTTCGACGCGAACGGAAACGGGGCGATCGAGGGGGCCGAGCGCGGGCCGCTCCTGGACTCGGAGCTGGCCGAGATCTCCTCCGGCCTGGAGCTGGCCGCCGACGGGCGGCCGTTGGGCTTGGCCGCGCCGCAGGACCCCAGGCTCAGCTTTCCCTCTGGCCAGGGCGGGCTGCTCCTGACCCGGGTCGAGGCCGACTTCACAGCCCGCTTGCCTCGCGGCGCGCGCCGGGTCGAGCTGGTGAATCGCGCCTTCTCCGACCGGATCGGCTGGCGGGCGATCCAGATCCTCCCGGGGAGCGGGACCGATGTCACCTCCAGCGTCCCGGCCACCGATCCCACGGACGGCCTGCGAAGCTACCCGCAGGACCTCCTCTCGAGCCCGCCCGACGAGGGCGAGGCGAGCTTCGAGGTGCGGCCGGGATCGGGTGGGATCACGGCCCCGCCGGGCCTCGCCGGCGGCGACGACCAGCGAGGATCGGGCGCTCGACGGGTTCGCCAACTCGCTCGCGGGCGGCGACTCCCACGGCCTCTTGATCGTCATTCCTGCTCGCCGCCGCGTTCGGCTGGGGGGCTCTGCACGCCCTCTCGCCGGGACACGGCAAGGCGATGGTCGCGGGATACCTGGTCGGGTCCCGCGGCACGCCGCGGCACGCCCTGATCCTTGGCCTCACCGTGACCGCGACCCACACCGCCGCGGTCTTCGCGCTCGGCCTCGTCACCCTGGCCGCCTCCGAGTACGTCCTGCCCGAGGACCTCTACCCGTGGCTGGGCGTGCTCTCGGGCCTCTTGGTGGTCGGCGTCGGGCTTACGGTGATGCGCTCGCGGTTCCGTCGCTGGCGCGCGCTCAGGGCGCAGGGGCTGAGGAGCGCGAGCAGCGCACACACCACGACCACCATCACCACCGCTCACCACCCACGACCACGGCCCGATCACGATGCGGAGCCTGGTCGGGCTCGGCGTCTCGGGCGGGATCGTGCCCTGCCCCTCGGCGCTTGTGGTCCTGATCGCTGCGATCTCCCAGCACCGGGTCGGCCTCGGGATGCTCCTGATCCTCGCCTTCAGCCTCGGGCTGGCAGCGACGCTGGTCGCGGTCGGGCTCGCGCGTGATCTACGGCGGCAGGCTGATCACGCGGTTGCGGCCGGAGCGGCGGATCTTCGGCTCGCGCTTCGCCGGCGCGCTGCCGGCCGTCTCGGCCTCGGTGATCGTGCTCGCCGGGGTGCTGATCACTTCAAGGGCAATCCCGCAGCTCGGATGAAGCTGCGATCAACAAGGAGGTAGCCATGTCCCTGATCGACTTCGAGTTCCTGTTCCGGCCGGTCGAGGAGCTCGACGCCTGGCTCACCGGGCTCTTCGCGGGCGCCCCCCTGCTGGTCGCGCTGGGCATCGCATTCGTGCTCGGGATGCAGGCACGCCTCGGACCCCGATCACCTGGTCGCGGTCACCTCGCTGGTGGCCGCCGACGACGGCGGCACCCGCAGCGCCACGCGACTCGGCGCCTGGTGGGGCCTGGGCCACGCTGCGACTCTGGTCCTGCTCGGGGTGCCCGCTGATCGCCTTCAAGTCCGCGCTGCCCACCTGGCTCGAGAGCGGGGCGGAGAAGGCGGTCGGCGTGGTGATCATCCTCCTGGCTCTGCGAGTCATCTGGAAGTGGGCGCGCGGCCATTACCGAGCTGGCCGCCACGCGCACGCCGCTGCGCCGCGCGACGTGCCGCCGCAGCGAGGCTCGCACCGGCACCTGCGCAGCGAGGCCGAGGCCGAGGCACCGCCACCACGCCGGCGCGAACCCCTCGGCAGGCATTCGGGATCGGCCTGCTGCACGGGCTTGCGGGAACCGGCGCCGTCGTCGTCCTGCTGCTCGCCGCCCTGCCGACCAGGTTGGAGGCCGCCCTCAGCCTGGCGGTCTTCGCGCCGATGTCCATCCTCTCCATGGCGGCCTGCACGACGGCCTTCGCCTGGGTGCTGACCCGCCCGCTGATCGAGCCCGTCTACCGAAGCGTCCTGATCCCCGCTCTGGGCCTCTTCGGCCTCATGTTCGGGCTCTGGTACGTCGGTCTCGCCTAGCGCAGATCGGCGCGGAGCAGCGGCGGCGAGGTCGGCTGCCGGCTGCCACCGCGGGGCTCCCGGGTGACGAGCACCGCGTCGGCGTCGTCGAGCGGCCCCGACACGGCCGCCTCTGCGGTCCGGTCGCGGCGAGGGACGAACAGGCTCGAGGGTTCGAGCGTCCCGTCGCGCTTTACCCAGACCTCGTAGACGTCGTTAGCGGGCAGGGCCGGCAGCCGCGACATGGTCAGGATCGCCGATCCGTCCGATCGCTTCAGCGTCCCGGCGAGGTTCGGCGGGGCGGCGGGCGACGGCCGAGCCGCGATCACCGAGCTCGACTCGCGCGGCTCGTGGAGCAGGTAGCCGGCGGCGGCGCCGACGACCAGCAGGGCGCTGGCGGCGACCGCGGTCGCCGGTCGCCGGATCAGGGCTCCCCAGGCGCGCCGGCTCCTCGGCGGCGCGGCCTCGATCCTGGACGGGCTCGCATCGCGCGCCTCTGCCCGCACCGTCGCCATCAGTCGCTCGCGGAGGCCGGCCGGCGGCTCGAGCTGCTCGATCGTGCGCGGCAGCAGGTCCACGGCCGGCTGCAGCCATCGCAGCTCAACGCGGCAGGCCTCGCACTCGGCGAGATGACTTTCCAGCTCGGCAGCGTCGCGTCTCCTCCAGGGCACCGAGCGCGTATGCCGCCAGGTCGCCGCGGTAGCGCTCGTGGCCCGTGGGCTCTCTGGCGTCGTGGCTCATAGGTACGCCCCCGGGACATCCTCCCCCGGGACGCCCTCAGCGAGGGTCGCCCTGATCTTCTCGAGGCCGAGGCGCATCCGCCCCTTTACGGTGCCGAGCGGCGCACCGAGCATCTCGGCGATCTCCGAGTGGCTGAAGCCGCCGAAGTAGGCGAGCTCGATTACCTGCGACTGCTCGCGAGGCAACACCCCCAGCGCCTGACGGAGGCGACCGGCGGTCTCGCGGCGGATCGCCTCCCCCTCCGTTCGCTCGCCGGCCGGATGGCTCTCGAGCACCGCCTCGTCGTCGCGATCGAGCTTCGGAGCGGGCCGCGAGGCGCTGCGCACAGCATCGATGGAGCGATTGCGGACGATCCCGAGGGCCCAGGCGCGCACGCTGCCACGCGCCGCGTCGAAGCGCGCCCTGCTCCTCCAGATCGACAGGAATGCCTCCTGGGTCACGTCCTCCGCCATCCCGGGATCGCCGACGATCCGGTGCGCGAGCGAGTAGGCCGCTCCGCCGTGTCGGTCGTAGAAGACCTCGAACGCGTCCGGGTCCTTGGCGTCCACGAGGGTCATCAGATCCTCGTCAGCGAGGCGCTCAAGCGCCCCGGGGTTTGGCTTCGATCTCATCTTGTGTCCGCCTGATCCGGCGCCACGGCAAATGCGTATCACCAGCGGATACGCACACCTACGAGCTTGCTCCATGCGTGGATCAGTACGTCCCGCCCGCAACACGATAGTTGGAACGCCCAAGTCCCCGAAAACGAGGATCTGGATCCTTCCGGAGACGCTAGCCGGCTTCGATCAGCTCGTGGAGGCCGGTCCCGGGGGTGCCTTCCATCCTGAGCCGCAGCGCCGTTTGCTCGCCACTGGCGCCCTGGCGGGCGTCGGCCACCCGATCCGCGACGATCCGGATCGGCGGGCCCGTGGAGTTCCTCGTAGAGCTCCAGCCCGAGGCGGCGCGCGCCGGCCGTCCGGCCCGTACTCGGTGGACAGGAGCGCTTCGTGAACCTGGGCCGCCTCTCCCTGGGCCGACACCAGGACGGCCCCGACTGCGTCGGCGTCGTGGC
Organism: uncultured Actinomycetes bacterium; assembly: GCA_963740145.1. Lineage (GTDB taxonomy): Bacteria > Actinomycetota > Thermoleophilia > Solirubrobacterales > 70-9 > AC-56. The sequence continues at coordinate 31,435 of CAVUDI010000004.1, read as the reverse complement.
CCGCCGCTTCCCGCGGCCGCAGTGCGGCGACCGCGAGCAGCTCGCCGTTGTCGAAGCTCGCCGAAATCACCCGCAGGGCTCTGGCGCGCTCCCAATCCGGCTCCCGTCCCAACCGCCAGGTCGGCCTGGCCTCAGCGGTGCCCGGATGGGGTGGGGGGGCGCTGAGCTCTCTGCAGGGCCTCGACGTCCCATTCGATCAGCGTGGCGGGCCCATCCGCGGGACCCAGCTCCAGCACCAGCCGATCACCGCTGGGCATCGTCTTCGTGCGCGGGGAGCTCGCCGCGCGGGTCCGTGACCTCGCGAGCGCTTCCCTCGTAGTCGTAGTCGCTGGGCCGACGGTCCCCGTAGGGGCGGTCGCGGACAGTGCCGTAGCCCCAGCGCACGGTGCGAACCGTGAACGCCGCCCGTCGAAGGGCCATCCACGCGACCAGGCGACGGAAGATCGCACGGGTGGCGGGGATCAGCAGCATCAGGCCGATCACGTCGGTGATGAACCCGGGCGTCAGCAGGAAGGCGCCACCGACGATGACCATCGCTCCATCGAAGACCTCGCGCGCGGGGACCCGCCCGGCCGCCAGCGTTTCGTTGAAGCGCCCCCAGACGGCGCGTCCCTGAGAGCGCAGCAGCGCGACGCCGAGGAAGCTGTCGGCGATCAGCAGCGCGATCGTCGGCAGGACGCCAATCGCCCCGCCGACCTTGATGATCACGTAGAGCTCGGCGATCGGCAGGACGATGAAGACCAGGATCAGGAACAGCGCCACGATGAGAGCGTAGATCAGCCACCCGCGCACCGCCTCGCTACGATGACCCAATGGCGACTGAAGACACTGCGACGGTCACCCAGGAAGATGTCTACGAGGCCCTCGAGGAGGTAATCGACCCCGAGCTGGGGCTCGACTTCGTCTCGCTGGGGCTCGTCTACGAGGTCGAGATCGAGGACTCGGCCGTCTACGTCACCTTCACGCTCACCTACCCTGGCTGCCCGATCGGGCCGCAGGTCTCCGAGCAGATCAAGGAGTTCGTGGGGGGGCTCCAGGGCGTCGACGGCGTCCATCCGAAGATGGTCTTCGATCCTCCCTGGACCCCGGACATGATGTCCGAGGACGCCAAGTTCGCGCTCGGATACTAAGCACGATTCGAGGGTCGCTCGGGGTCATTTGGGGTCAGTCCCGTACCCATCCCGTACCCACGGAGGGTCAGGCGGCCGTAGCCGGACATGTACACCAGGGATTGAAGGCGGCAGCGGTGAGCGCCCTACTCCGAAAGCCCTGCGGCTTCGAGGGCCGCCGCTCGATCAGAGAACTCCTCCCAGCGCACCGCCTTGCCGTCTTTGATTGTGAGGACCTGAAAGAAGCGGCCTTCGACTTCGATCCCGCTGCCCCGACCTCGCCCGCGAAAAAGAATCGCTCGGATCACGTGATTGCCTGCGTCGATGGTTTCCTCGAGCGTCACCTCCTGGCCCTGCCAGCTCGCTTGCCAGCGCTCCCACGACGCCAGAGCGGCATCCAGTCCCTGGACCGCCTCTTCCTGGGCAGGCTTATAGACAATGTCAGGGTCAAGGCGGGCGGGAGCCTCGTCGGAATCGCCTCTCAACCAGGCCTCGAAGCCCCTGCGCACGAACCTCCACGTTCTCCTGCGACGACATCGCTTACTCCGACAGCCCGGCAGCTTCGAGGGCCTCCTTGGGGTCAAGGAAGGTGCGAAGCACAGTCGCCTTGCTGTCTGTGAAATGGACCAGCTGGGCGAACGGGACTTCGGTCGGAGCGCCGCTTTCTAGGCCGTGGGCGCGGAGGCGACCAAAGGAAAGGAGGCGGTCGCCGAGGTCGCGGATTTCAGAGACCTCGAAGAACGCATCCGGGATCGTCTCGCCCATGTCTCCAAACAACTCGCGGATGCCTTCCGTCCCTCGGTATACCTCGCTCCCCAGCCCGACCACAGCCGGATACCACTCGACCTCGGAATCGAACTCCGCCAGCATCGCTTCGAGATCCTGGCGGTTAGCGGCCTCGACCGCGCGCTTGTAAGCCTCCACGTTCTCCTGCGACATCGCCTACTCCGAAAGCCCGGCGGCCTCGAGGGCCTCGTCATGGTCGAGGAAGACGCGCCGCTTGGTGATCGTGCCGTTCGCGACCCAGAAGACGAACCAGCCTCTCTGCCCGACCTCCGCGTGGCTTCCTTTTCCTCGGGCAATCAAAACTCCCCCGACCAAGATTCGGCCGTCCGATGCCTTGCGGATCTCGTCAGGCGCGACGTGGATGCTCTCCCACGGTTCCAGGACCCGATGGAACCATTCCCTGACCTCGTCCCGTCCCCGGTAGACCCGAGGAACCTCGGAAAAGAACATCGAGTCCTCCCACTCGACGTCGGGGCTGACCGTTGCCACGAACGCCTCCACATCCCCTCGGTTGATCGCCACGATGTGCTTGAGGAGGATCTCCATGTTCTCCTGCGACATCGCCCGCGCAGTATCTCGCTACTCCGACAGCCCGGCGGCTTCCTTCTTCGGCCTAGGCGGGAGGGTGAGTGACGCTACACCAGCTTCGCGGCCATGTCCCCCGCCTCGCCGTGCTTCTCGATGAGCCAGAAGTGGGGTACTCCTTGACCACCGCTTCGAGGTCGGGGGCCACGTGGCCCGGCGCCACCGCAAAGCGGTTCGGTCGCGAGCGGGCCTCCCGCCACTCCCTTCCGGACAGCGGCATGCGGGCACCGCAGTCCACCCGCCAGCACTCACACCGGAAACCTGCTGTCGGATGCCCGCTCTTCACCCACTCCGCCTTGCGCTCGTTGAGGTCCCGGGACCAGTCCTCGTTGTAGGCGATGCGCTTCTCCCGCGAGCCGAAGAGTGGCTTGAGGGACTCGGCCACCGGGCTAGCGGTATTCGTCGATGAGCAGGCGGGCCATCGACCGTGCTCGCTGTGCCGCCTCGACGTCGCCTTCCGCGGCAGAGACGATGGAGCCCTTCATGAGGATGTGCCACGAGCGCGCGAACGAACCGGGATCTCGCAAGCCTGCCTCCTCGGCGAGCCCACGGACTATGGATCGGATGTTCTCGAGGTGACGCATGCTGGCCTTACCTGCGGGGTGCTGGGGGCCCATCTCGAGTAGCACGCTGATGAAGGAACACGCCTCGAAGTCTTCGCGGCGGAACCACTCGTCGAACACGTCGAAGATCGCCAACAGGTGCTCTTCCGGGGTGGAGCCGCGGCTTTTGGCCCCCGCCTCGACGAACTCATGGGTCCAGAGTTCCTCGCGGCGCTCCAGGAAGGCGAGCACGAGGTCGTCCTTCGAGGGGAAGTGCCGGTAGAGCGTCGCCTTGGCGACCCCGGCGTCCTCGACCAGCTCATCGACGCCCACTGCCTGGATCCCCCGTCGCGAGAACAGCTCGTAGGAGCTATCCAGAATCCGTTCGCGAGCCTCGGGCTCGCCCTTGCCATTTCGCGCCCTGGACTGGTCCATATTGCCTACCTTACCACTAGACAGGCCGGTCTGTATCTGTGCTAGAAAGAACGTTCTTTCTATAGGGCTTTGAGAGCGTTCTTTCTATCTGTGGAGGGCTGCATATGAATGACGGTGTGCGATGGGGCCCCTTGCCTCAGAGGGGCCGACAAAGCGAGTCTGCGAAGCCACCCGGTTTGGCCGAAAACGGATCGAGGCCGGGCGGCCAATCCTGTGGCGGCGCGGGCCTAGCGGTTGATGAGGACGCGCTTCTGCGCCGCTACGCAACGACCCGCGACCCGCAGCTCAAGGAGGAGCTCGTTCGCCGCTTCCTTCCCCTAGCGCGAAGCCTCGCGCTTCGCTACCGCGCCACCCCCGAACCGCTCGAGGACCTGATCCAGGTCGCGAGCCTTGGCTTGGTCAAGGCGCTCGACGGCTTCGATCCTGAGCGCGGCAAGAGCTTCAACGCCTACGCCGCGCCGACGATCCTGGGCGAGCTTCGCCGCCACTTCAGAGACCGGGTCTACGAGCTGCGCCTGCCGCGCCACCTTCAGGACCGAACGATGGCCGTGCGGGCGGCGGCGGCGGCGCTCTCGGAGGAGCTGGGCAGGACCCCGGCGGTCTCCCAGATCGCAGAGCGCCTCGAGCTCTCCGAGGACGAAGTCCTGGAGACGTTTGTCGCGGACTCCGCGCGCCGCACCCTCTCGCTTGACGCCCCGCGGAGCCGCGAGGATGAAGAGTCGGAGCCGATGGTCGAGGCGGTGGGGGGGCAAGAGGCGGGCTATGAGCGGGTCGAGGTCCAGCTCGCCGCCCAGGAAGCCCAGCTCACAGAGCGCGAGCACGCCGTGCTTCGGCTTCGCTTCGAGGACGACCTGAAGCAGCGCGAGATCGGCCGCCGCCTCGGGGTTTCCCAGATGCAGGTCTCGCGGATCATGCGCACGGCGCTTCACAAGATCCTCGAGGCCGTGCAAGGGGATGGGCCGACAGACCGGGGAGGTGCAGGTGTTCCCCCAGGCAGCACCGAGCCGGTCAGCTTTGGGGCGCGGCGTTGATCTCTGAGTCCTCGGCGAGTGCCTGTCGAAGCGCGTCCATGAACGGGCCCGGCCTGACTTCGAACAAGGCCGCTCCCGAGCCATCGGTGACGACGGTCGGGGTGGACAAGCCCTCGATTAGCGGGCGGGCGACGCCTGGGTCGACGGGCGTAACAAGGCCGATCCAGAGCGAGGACAGCCACGGAGTGATCAGCGGCACGGGAACCCTGGGACGCCGGCGCACACCGAGTGCGTCGGCCATCAGATCCAGCATGTCGCCGTAAGAGAGAATGTCGGGGCCCCCGATCTGGACCTCCCGCCCCTCGGAGGCGGCCACGTCAGGCGCAGCCGCCAGGTAGGCGATCACCCCGTCGATCCCGATCGGCTGCGTCGGCTGCCCCAGCCACGCCGGCCCGATCATCGCGGGGAGTCGCTGCACCAGATAGCGAAGCGTGCGGTAGGACTCGCTGCCCGCTCCGACGATCATCCCGGCGCGGAAGTAGGTCAGAGGCGGCCCAAACTCGGAGAGGATCTGGGCAGTTCGCCGGCGGCTGCGGAGGTGCTTCGACTGCGGGCGATCACCGAGCCCGCCGAGGTAGATGACCCGGCCGACCGCCTCGCGCTTCGTCATTTCCGCGAAGTTTCGGGCGCCCTGCCGCTCCCGCTCCGCGAAGTCGCCTGCGGCCCCTCGGCCCATCGAATGGATCAGGTAGTACCCCACCCTGACGTCCCGACCGGCCGCGCGCAGCGCTTGCGGGTCGAGCACGTCGCCTTCATGCAGCTCGAACCCGCGGTCGGCCAGCTCCCGCGCTCGCGATCGATCGCGGACCAGGCAGCGCACGTCCCAGTCTCGATCGGCGAGGGCAGAGGCGAGGCGCCCACCCACGAATCCGGTGGCCCCGGTAACGAGGGCGCGGCGCACCCCGCTCACGAACGCCTTTGGGTCATGGGATCGGCGCCTCTGTGCCGCTCGGTGGCAGCTCGAGCCCTGCGAGCGAACGCAGGAACCCGCGTAACACGAGACGGTGGATTCTGGCTTGCGTCTGCCCATATAGCCAGGCCCCTGCCGGGGCGAACCAGCCTTTTGCGCGAATCCGTGGGTAGTAGCCCTCCACCTCCATGCGCACGAGAAAGCGAGTCCTTCCGGCCTTCCCCCCACGCGCGCTACCCGCTGGATGCGAATCCGGAGGGACCCCCGTCCACGTCCCTCACGTGCCACCAGCAGGCCTCGCTCGATGTCCCACCCAACCTCGGCCCAATCGGAGCCCTCGCTATACCGGGGGGCGCGGAAGCGTAGGAGCGCCGCCCGGGGGAGGAGCAGGACGATCGCCTGATGCCCAGCTCCAAAGCGGACCCGCAGCAGCCCGAGCGAGATGCGGCAGAGGAATCGCAGGTATTCGCAGGCGACCCGCTTCAGCAAGACACTCGTCACCAGGGGCCTGGAAGCCTCGGCCGGGATCAGCAGCTCAGCGTCGTGGACGGAGCCGACCGGCCCACGCCGAGCTACCTCCTCCCGCCCGCCCGGGATCAGCTCGACACCCAGGCCCGCGCTCGCGTTCGGCACTCGGCTCCCCGCCGTCGTGGGCGGCATCCGGCCAGCTAACGAAGACGAATGCGAACCCTTGCGGATCAGGCTCTGGCGCGCGTTCGAGCCGCCTTCTTGGCGCTCTCGCTGCGGCGCTTAGCCTTTTGCTTCCGTGTCCGGGCGGCCTTCTTTGCCGCGGCCTTCCGCTTCTGGGGTCCATGGTTGAGGCGATCTTGAATCTCGACCACTGCCCCTGATAGGTCAGCCACCGCGCGGCGGGCTGCCTTCGGCGGGGCCTTGGGGCTGTTCCGAACAGCCCCGGCGACTTCCTTGGCACGACTCTTCCGCACTCCGAGCGATCGCATCCTGCTGAACAGATCCTTGTCCATCTTGGTTGCCATATCTGCTCCTTTCGGTTCGAACGGCACCTACCCACCCCACGAAAAGCAAAACACCGGCGAGCCCCCAATGCCCCATCAGAACAATCTGATCAGCAGGTTCACCAGGATGGTGAGCGCGATCGAGAGTACGATCGACCAGACAAGGCACCCAGGCATGAAACGAACCTGGGTGCGTTCGCCGGATCGTTTCCAGATCACGAACATGGCTCACCGCCGGCACGTCGGTGGGAGTGTCGAACAAGACGGCCTGGCAACCAGCCCTGCGATAGACCTACTCCGGCTCCGGGGCTTCCTCGCCAGGCCACGAGCCCGTGAGCCGCTGAAAGCCATGTCGCGCGCCGTGGTCAAAGAAGCCACGGGCGAAGCGAAAGATGGCTCCTTCCAGGAGCAGAGCGCCTGCGAGCTTGGCGAATTCAACCTGGCGGTGCTGGGGTTCCGGAGGTTCCTGCTCATCGATTAGGCCCCAGATCTGCTCGAAGACCTTCTTTCCGATAAGGCCCGCCAGAAGGCCGCCGATGATGCTGACCGGGAGGAAGAGGAACTTCATGGGTCAGGCCAAGAAGCCTTACTCAGGAAGCGGCAACTGGAACACCGTCGTCGCCCTGTCCAATCGAATCCAACAGCTTGCTTCGGAACTCCTCGCTGGCTGCCACGGCAGCGGCCACTCCGACAGCGCCGAAGCTGGCGAAGATGAGCATTCGCTTCGCCCGGCGCTCCCTGGGCTTCTGGCGGCCGCTCTTGAGGGCCTCACCTGCCTTCTGCAGCGAGAGCGCCGACTGGCGCAGCTGGCGCCAAATCTTCTCGTCGCGAGCGGGCTCGACGCGACGCTTCTGGGCGCGCTCGTAGGCTTGGCGCAGGTTCTCCACCGCGTCGAGGAGGTTGTCCTGCACGTAGGCATTTTGCAGCAGCCGCTCGACGTACGGTCCGAGGCGCGAAGCGCTCTCAGTCGCAGCCATCAGCCACCGAGCTTGCGGTTCGTGAGGCCTGACAGGAGCACCTCAACCGGCGAGCGATTCGCCCTGTCAGCCTGTTCGCGAGTGCGGCGGACCTCCTCATTCAACACCGCGAGCTGCTGGCTCGTCGAGCCGACTTGAGTGGCAACGTGTCCGAGCGCTTTGCCGGTCTTCGTGAGCTTGCTGCGACGGGGCACTGGCATACCGAAGACCCTGCGAGTTTTGACGCGGCCCCTGGCGAGCGCGAGCCCTCCGGCGAGGCCTGCGAGGGCGGCGCCACCTGCGATCGCTGGGCCCTTGACCTTGCCAGCTGCCTTTCCAACAGTCTGGCCGGTGCTTTTCGCCACTCGCTCGACGGCCTGCCCCGTCTCTTGCGCCCGAGTCTGGACGGTCCCCTTCACCGCCTGTGAGCGGCTCTGAGCGGAGCTACGCGAGCCGGAGCTACGCGAGCGCGAGCGTGTGGCCGCGCCTGAGCTCCGAGCGCCACTGGACCGGCCTTGCGAGCGTGCCCGCGTCCCGGCGCTCGCTCCGTTAGTCGATCCGGCCCTGCCACCTTGGCTCGAGCTACGGGTGCGCTTGGTCGGGGCCGGGCGCTTTTTGGTCCTTTGTGCATTGGTCTGGGCCATCCGGGGCCTCTCTTCCTGTTGCTTTGTCGTGCACTAGTCGCCTACCCCAAGGTCTCCCCGGTAAACGCCTCTTTCGCGCTCGGCTATGGACCTCTCGGCCCTCCCCCTTGCAGCGAGATAGTGCGCGGGCCGTGTCGCGAGTTAGCGATCGCCGCCGACCGTCTTGCGGGCTGCCCGTTCGTGCAGTTCTTCAAGTCGTCGGCGTTGCTCTTCGGCGCGCCGGCCAAGCGCCGTGAAATCGAACCGCTCGAGATGCGAGTCCGCCGAGGCGACCTCGGCGAGAGCTCGCCAGAGCTGAAGCTTGCCGCTGACTCCCGTAATCAGCAGCTCCAGCTCGAGAAGACTGCTGAGCGGGGACCGGCCGAATACTCGGTCGTTGAGTTTCATGCGGCCGGCCTTCTCACCGAACCAGCCGATCACCATCTTCAACAGCGACGGTTTCACGTACAGAGCCGCCATCAAGTCACGCAGGGTCTGGCGGTCTGCCTCGATTTCGGCTGCGACCTCATTCAGGGGCCCGCCCGGCGAGTCCCTCGACATGCGTTTTGCGAGGTCCAGACCAGCCGTCGCACCAGCGAAGTGGTCGCTGAGGTAGACGTCGAGCAGATCTCGATCGAGCACGAACTGCCACCTATCGCCGGCCGGGTCGCTCCCGCGTTCCTTCGGCTTGATCCGTCCCTTCTGACCCCGCGTCGGGATCGATCTCAGCGGCATGCTCGGCATGGCCACGCGCCGTTTCCCGTTCGCGCTCAGCGGCGCGCGATCGCGACTCGGCCTCAGCCGCCTCCCTCCGTGCCCGCGCGGCTTGCTCGTCAGCGCTTGCGGCCTCCTTGTCGGCTTCGAGCTGACGAAGCTCCGCCTCTTCGCGATGCTCGCCGGCGATCTGGCGGCGGTCGTCAAGCTGCCGGTCGCGGGTCCTCTTCAGCGCCGCGGCAAGCAAGGCGATTGCGATCACAGCGCCGATCACGATTAGAACGACTGCGATTGTGCTCATGATTCAGCCTCCTTCCAGTTGACTGTTATCCAGGCCCGATCGACGTCCATTACCGTCGTCGGCCCTCGCGGTTACCCCTTCACCCCAGTCGCAAACGGGTGCGTTTCAACGGAAGACTGGTGGGTAGGTGGCTCCCTCGAAAGGAGGCAGAGACATGTTGTGGCTGATCCTTGGAATCATTCTGCTCGCGATCTCAATCGCTGGCGGCGCGATCGTTCACCCGATCATCTTCGTGCTCGCCTTGGTGGCGCTGTGGATGGCGTTCACCGGCTGGCGCGGGCGAAGCGCAATCTGAGGCCTTCGTTCCCTGGTTCAAAACGCCAGGACGGGGAAACCGCGCCGAATGGAGAGGCGATTCCCCTGGGGCGATCCGGCCGGGAGATCCGTTTCGGAGCAGCCAGGGCCTGAGGCATCCCGCCTCTCCATATTTCTAGCCCGCGTGCGTTACCTGACGACACGCGGGCACTGGACCCGAGGCAAGGAGAGAACCATGAGCATCAAAGACAAAGTGACCGGTAAGGCCAAGCAGGTTGCCGGAGACATAGCCGACGAGCCGTCGCTTCGTCGCAAAGGCCGCAAGGAAGAGCAAAAGGGCAAGAAGAAGGAGGAGCTCGAGCGCGCCGACGAGAAGGCCGACGAGAAGGCCGAGGAAGTCGCAGACCTCGAGCGACGGACCTGAAGCGGGTTCGCTTCAGACGTTTCGTTCAAAGGCCCGGGCTTGCGCCCGGGTCTTTGTCTTTGTTCCCCCGCCCACTCCGACCGGGAGATCTTTGCAACGCGAAAGAGCCTCTATTCGGCTTCGGCTTCTCGAGCGGCGTCGAGCAGGGTTTGGGCCAGCTTCCGCGCTTCGTCTGGACTCATCTTGACGAGCGAGGGCGTCTGTTCCTCCATCCCAACCACATCCAAGCCGGTGATCACGATCCGCACGGAGCCACGGTCGCCTGTGACTGTGAGACCACCCTTCATGGAGAGCGGCTACCCCCCGGTCGACCCCCTAAGCAACCTTCCATTGAGGCCCGCCGAGGGCTTCTCGTCTAACTCGTCAACTCAGGCTCGAAGGCACCGCCGTGCCGAAGAACTCGCATCGGGGGGGCCCGTCGTCAGCGCCAGCGAAGGCGTGGAAGTCAATCGTGGTCACCCGGTGCGGAGTCCGAAAGACAACTTGGCCCTCCACACGACTGAAGTTGCCGGATGCCACGGCCCTCACGACGGCATCGTCGTCACCATCCACCGTGACCTCAGCGCCGGCGCCAACGGACTGACCCATCGCGTTGAAATTGGCGCCGGGGGTCTCGGTTATGAACAGCGCGTTCATTGTCCCGGTGACGTTCGTGAGGTTCCTCAGATAGATGTAGAGGGCGGGGCCGGGGCTAGCGGTGCACTCCCCGCTCAGCTGCAGATTCCCAACAGTGCTGATCGGCGTCTTGGCCGTGTCTCCAGGTACGGAGAAATCGAGCTTGTGAGGACGGGTGTTGGCATTGACGTCCGCAAGGCCGAGGGAGCCGTCGAGGACGTCGGACCCGTTCACTGCATTGGCGGCGACGTCGGGCGCCTGCACCTGGGCACCGGGGCCGAGGTCGTCCGACTGCACCGTGTTAGCGCCGTTCAAGGCGACGGCTGTGCCTCCTCCGAGAGCGATGAAGACGGCGATCGTCGCCATCACGTTGGCGTAGGTCAGGTGCTGGCGGATGCGGCGCATCACTCCTCCCGAGGTCGGCGTTGTAGTGACCTAGTACCCAGCCAAGCGGGGTGGACGCAACCCCCTCGAACGCGTCTCAATCAGGCCCGCTAGTCGATGACTCCAAAATCGCGAGCAGAATCAGCGTGCCCAGCGCCGTGACCGCTAGTGACCCAAGACAGCCGAGCCGATTCGAGAAGAAGACGAGAATTAGGACTTCTTGGCCGTCGCGTTGGCCGTCTCGGCAGCGGACTCAACGCCGTTTGCAACACGGCTCACCCGCTGGCCGATTCGATCGGCGCGCTTTGCCGCGTCTGTTATCGCCTCCGTCATTTTTTGGGCATCCACTTTGAGCCCGTTGCGTTTTGGCAGCGATATTCCGAGCACCTTGTGGCGGCGTCGCGAACGCGCATTCAACACGGTCGCCCCGGCCACTCCGGCCAGCGCCGCGCCACCCGCGAGCAGTGGCGTCTTGGCCTTCTGCGCGAAGGCCGCGACTCGCTGGGCAGAGTTCTGGGTGCCGGCCCTAACCGTCTCTTTGATGGACTCCGCCCCGCTGGCCCCATTGGGTGAGGACCGGGCGCGGTTTGCACTCCGAGTACGGCTAGCTTTGGACCGGCTTTGCGACGTCTTGCTTGAGCGAGTCCGGGAATTCGAAGCTGTCCGGCGTCGCGATGCGCTTGCTTTCGTCTGGGCCATGGTGTGCTCCTTGGTCGGATTCCTACGTGGGGAAATGAAGAGACGACCCGACCCAGGGCAGTGGGAGCCGAGCGGAGTTCCGTTCCCGCTCGTCGCTCCGAGATGGGGGGATCGTCTCTCCATAGGTGCGGCTACCCAACCGCGCAGCACCAAACCTGACGCTATGGCCCAAGTTCATCCGCACCGGCTGCCAGATCGTCTATGGCCGTTCCAACAAGAAGGCGGGGCCGGCGTGTTCGAGCACGACCCTCAACAAGCCGCTTCTCGACTGCATCGACAAGAACGGCAACGGCCGCACTAGCGCGGCCAGCTTGGTTGCCGCAGCACGGGCGATGAAGCTGAACGTCGGCAACTGAGACGGCTCGACGTCCACCTGCGACATCGCCCGCGCAGTATCTCGCGCCGGCGGGGAGGGTCGTGACTCGTGGCGGGTGCTCCGCAGATCACCGGATAGGTCGCCGAGGTCGTGAACCTCGACCTCAGCTCTCCGGCCCCCAGACGCCCGGAACCTCAGCTCAGCAGGTTCACGGCGCCCTTGAGCGCGAAGGCGACGCCCACGACGGCGAACACCACCGTGGCGAGCTGTCGCTGGTGGCGACCAGCCCAGGAACTGCCCCGGTCGAGCGCCACTCTCGCGGCCGCCGGGCGACGCAGGGCAACGGCGAGCGCCGCGATCGGGATGGCGAACCAGATCGCGTCGAAGATCAGAACGTTGACCGCGCCCACAGCCAACCCTGGACCGGTTTCCGAGATGGCGTTCAGCCCCAGCAGGTAGAAGAGGCCCGGCAGATGGGTCGCAACGCCCGCGCCCGCAGCGACCGCAGGGGTGGGGTCCCGAAGCGCTCGGGACACCCTGGACTGTCCCTGTCCCGTTGAGCGCCCGGGGGAAGGGGCTTCAATCCTCCCTGTGGCGATGCCTGCCGCGAACCCGGCGGCGGCGGCCCCCAGGCCCAGGCTTACCACCGAATTCGCGGTCGAGGATCCGGTCTCGACCTTGACTCCATGGAGCGCCCCGACGACGAGGATGCCCACCGCGAAGCTCCAAGCGAATCCGACCGCGATATACGCGACCAGAAGCCGCCGCGGCCTTGGGGTGGATAGCAACGCGTACACGGCGGCGACGCCGGTCGGGCGCAGCGCGTTCACGATTGCCAGCAGGATCGACTCGGGACTCACCGGGCGCCGTGGGCAGCCGTCCCACGGGGGCGGATGCGGCCAATCGCGAAGATTCGATCCTCGAGGTCCCGGACGATCTCGACGTTCTCCTGCGACATCGCCTACTCCGACAGCCCGGCGGCTTCGAGGGCTTCCGCCTCGCTGTCGTGGGTGCTCAACCGGACCATCCGACCGTTTCGCCAGTGGGCCAGGTGCCACATTGTCTGCTCAACGGGAACACCACTTTCACCGCCGTGGGCTCGAACATGCAGCCTGGCAAGCGTCGCGTCGCCCAGCGCCCGGACCTCGCCAACCTCTGCGTCCCAGTCGGGGAACGAGTCGTGCAGGTCATGCCACCAGCGACGGACTCCCTCGTGACCCCGATAGCTGCCCTCCATGATGAACACGCGAGAGATGATCTCCGCGTCCTCGTCGGCAAACGCCAGAGCGGCATCGAGATCCCCACTGTTCCAGGCGGCAGCGGCCCGACGGTAGTTCTCCACGTTCTCCTGCGACATCGTCTACTCCCGCAGCCCGGCGGCTTCCACGGCCTCGTCCCTGGTGAAAAAGACGTCACGCCTTGCGATCTTGCCGTCCGCGAACCAAAGGACCGTCCAGAAGCGGAGCTCCGTCTCCACGCCGCTGCCCCTACCGCGTGCGGCAAAAACAGCCTCGACGAAGACTCGATCATCACTCGCCCCGGTGAGCTCTTCGACCTTGATCTGGAAGCTCTCCCACACCTCCAGGAACGCTTCCTCGAACCATCTTTGCGCCTCCCCTCGGCCTCGGTAGACCCCGCGAAGCCCCGGTAACACATCGCCCCTCTCTTCCCATACGACTTCAGGGTGAAGACAGGCTATGAAGCCATCCGGGTCGCGTCGGTTCATGGCATCCACCCCTTCCCGTACAACCTCCACGTTCTCCTGCGACATCGCCTACTCCTTGAGTCCGGCGGCTTCGAGCGCTTCGGCTCGCTCGGCGAACGCGCGCATCGCAACGATCTTGTGATCGCGCAGCGTGAACACGTGAAAGGTTGGAACGCGAACGTCGAGGCCGCTGTGTCGGCCACGCCCAACCTGGAGGCCCGCGATGAACACGTCTTCTCCCAGACTGCGAGCGTCCGTCACCTCAAAGGTATGGCTCTCCCATGCCTCCAACCATCGGGCGAACTGCTCAGCTACCTGGGCTCGCCCTCGAACAACGCCCGACTCCGGAGCATCGAGAGCCGCCACGCCAGGCACGTGCCATTCCACCTCCTCGTCCAAAGCGGCGAGCGCGGCGTCATAGTCACCGCGGTTGTAAGCATCGATCTGCGCGCGCACGATCTCAACGTTCTCCTGCGACATCGCCTGCGCAGTATCTCGCGGTGGAGCCGATCTACGATGGAGCCGGGTGGCGCGAGGAATGCCGCCCGTCGCACCGAATATGGCGCGAAGGAGGCTAGGCATGCCAGCCGGCGAATCCACCTCGCGCCTGATCCTGCGCGCCATCCTGATCGTGGTCGCGGTCGTGCTGGTGCTGTACGTGATGTACCTGCTGCGCAAGCCGCTGAGCTGGTTAGTGATTGCGGCGTTCATCGCGGTCGCGGTCTCAGGGCCGGTGAACGTTCTATCGCGGCACATGAGGCGTGGGTTCGCGATCGCGGTGGTCTACATCACCCTGCTGCTGATCCCGATCGGGCTGGGCGCGCTGCTCATCCCCAGCCTCGTCAACCAGGGCGAGGACCTCGCCAACAACGCGCCGGAGTACGCCCAGGACGTTACCGACTTCGTGAACGAGAATGAGACGCTCCGCAACCTGAACGACGACTACGACATCACCGCCAAGCTCCAAGACGAGGCCGAGATGCTGCCGTCCAAGATCGGCGACGCCGCCGGCACCCTTCGCGACATCGGAATCGGGTTCGTGAACTCGGTCTTCGCTGGGCTGACGATCCTCATCCTCAGCATTTTCATGGTCTCCGGAGGCAGGCGATGGATCGAGCGCTTCCTGGAGACGCGCAACCCGGAGCAGAAGGAACGCATCGGGCGGGCCCTTGACCACATCGGGAACGCGGTCGGCAACTACGTGGCGGGCGCGCTGCTGCAGGCGACCATCGCGGGCATCACCTCGTTCATCGTGCTGACGATCCTGGGTGTCCCGTTCGCGGCGCCGCTCGCGCTCGTCGTGTTCTTCTTCGACCTCATCCCCCTCGTTGGCGCCACCTTGGCGGCGGTGCTGGTGGCGGTCGTGACGCTGTTTGTCAACTTCCCGGTCGCGCTGATCGTGTGGGTGATCTACTCGATCGCCTACCAGCAGGTGGAGAACTACGTGATCCAGCCCCAGATCCAGCGGCGAGCCGTAGCCGTGGAGCCGTTCGTCGTCCTCGTCGCGGTGTTGTTCGGGGGCACGCTGTTCGGGATCATCGGCGCCCTGCTTGCAATCCCGGCGGCGGCCTCGATCCAGATCGCGATCCGGGAGTGGATGGCCTACCGGCGCGAGGTCGTCGTTGGGCCAGACGACAGCGCCGCCGCCGGCTCGAGCCGGAGGGCCGAGGCGCCCACGTAGATCTCGAGCTGCGTCCGGCGCTCAGGCGGGCTCGAAGGTCAACGCCAGGGCGCCGGCGGGAAACGGCCCTTCAGCTCAGAGGCTTCAGATCGCCCGTGGCTCGCCGAGGCCGCCGGGCGAGCGGGGTCGGATGCTCCGGCGATGGCCGCTCTCTAAAGAAATCCGCCCTATGCCGGGCGATGGAAGTCACCGCCATAGCGTCCCCACACGCCACGGTGGTGGGCGCGGGCCCGCCGCTTGGCGCGGGGATACTTGCGGACCCGCTTGAATGGGTTGTTGGCGTAGACGTACACCTTCGCCCAGCCCGCAGCGATCTGCCGTTTGCCGATGTCCCGGTCACGACGCTCGACGTAGCGCAATAGGCGCCCGTAGCGGTCGCGGCGGTCCTGGCTGAAATCCTTGATCAGCTTGACCCGGTCGCCACGATCGAGCTTTCGCTTCATCGACTTCGAGGCGCCGCGGCCGCCGCACTCGAGCCCGAAGTAGACCTCGGGGGTGTCGATCCCAGATCAGTCGCACGTCGTGCTTGTGGCCCGGCCGCGTTCCGTCTCCAGGTCGGCGCCGCAGGCGACTGAGCCTCCGAGCGACGTCGCTGCCATATGCCCGACCCGGTCGCGGGCCGCTGGATCGCTCCGGTCCCCGTAGACGGTGACCCTGGGCGTAGGGAGGGGTACGCGGGATTCGGGGTTTTGCGTGAGCAAGGAGGTACCCAGCCAGCCGAGAGCGTGGTGATCTTTCTCGTGAGAAGCGCCGTCAAGGCTGGGGTATCGGCTGCCAGCTTGGGTCACCGACCCCAGGCGGGGGCTGGGTCACGGCGCGGCGGCGACTCCCGTCACGGTCAAAGCTGACCAGCTTGCTACGGCATCTCTCGGTCAAGATGTCGCAGTTCACGAGCACGGCGGCGATGCGGCGTCCGCTCGGCGAGAAGACGGGTGCGCGCTCACCTCCGATGACCCGCTTGCGGCGTCCGTCGGAGCGCATGAGAATGTCGGCACTGTCGCAGCCATGCGAAACGCAATCCAAGCGCTCAAAGACGATGTGGGAGCCGTCGGGGTCGAAGTCAGGGTGCAGGTAATCCCAAGCTTCCGCACCCTGGTAGTGCGCCTCGTCGGCGAGCAGGCGCTTGCGGGTGCCGTCTCGGCGCATCACCCAGATCCCTGACCATGCTTCCTCCCTCGGGCTTCCGGCGAAGACGATCCGCCTGCCGTTGGGCGAGAAGACGGGATCCCTGGCCCCCCGGCCGCTGGTCAGCCGAACGCTGTCCGTCCCATCGGTGCGGACGATGACGATGTTGCCGTTGCGGGCCATGACGATGCGACCGCCGCCGGGCGAGAAGGAGGGCGACGATTCGTAGGCGCCCCCGTGGGTGACCTGGCGCTGATGGGTCCCGTCCGCGCGCATCGTCCAGACGTCCGTTGGGCCGTAATACACATCTCCCCGGATGAAGGCGATCCTTTGTCCATCGGCCGACCAGGAGGGTTGGGCATCGCCGATCGCGTTGTCCGTCAGCGGGGTCGGGTCGTCGCCAGCGGGAGAAATCGTGAAGATCTCCCCAGTTGAGTAGGCGATCAGCCCGTTCGCGCCCGGGAACGCTGCCCAGGAGATCGCCGGGGTCGCGAGCAGGGCGAGGACGGCCCCGAGTGCTGAAAGCAGACCTCCCCGGATCGGCTTCACGGCACCAGTGTAAGGCGCCTACTCCCGCAGCCCTGCGGCTTCGAGGGCTTCGTCGTGATCGAAGTAGTCCCTATAGCTGATGATCTTGCCCTGCCTGAACTCAGCCACAGCTCCGTACCGCGAGTCGAGCTCGATCCCGCTGCCCCTGCCTTGGCCTCGCACATGTCCGAGCACGACTATCCGTTCGCCCAAGTCGCGGAACTCCGACCATTGGATGTCGCGAACGGTGAAACCTTCTTCGAGGTCTCGGAGGTACTCAAGCACGCCAGCGTGGCCTCGCAAGACGGTGGCTTCTTCCCCAAACATGACCCCCATGACCCCATGCCACTCGACGTCAGGGTCGATCTCTTGAAGCAACGCGTCGTCGTCGCCACGGTTGTTCGCTTCAACCGCGCGCTTGAAAGCCTCCACGTTCTCCTGCGACATCGCCTACTCCCGCAGCCCGGCGGCTTCGAGGGCCTTCTCGGGAGTCGCGTAGAAGTCTGCTCGGCTGATCAATCCCCTCTCGACCGTATAGACGAGGCCGTAGTCCATTTCGACCCACGAGTCGCTGCCATGCGGCCTGCCTCGTTGGTGAAGGATGACCACTACCCGGCTCGCTCCCGCGTCGAGGATCTGCTTCGGCTCGTACATGAAGTCGTCATACGGCTCCATCCAGGCGGCGCGGAACTCAAGGAACTCGTCCCGGCCGCGAAGCGTGGTCTGCTCGTCCACGAAGCCCTCGAAGCCCGAGAAGGTCGTAATCGCGTCCTGTGCGAAGAACTCCTCCATTCGCTGGGGATCATCGACGAGGCCCTCGTCCAGTTCCGTAAACGCGTTGAGCGCCGCCAGCGCCAGCTCCACGTTCTCCTGCGACATCGCCCGCGCAGTATCTCGCGAGCACGCCCTAACGCAAGCGCCCCCCGGAAGCTGCGAAGGCCGCTGTGCGCCAGTCGGTTCGCCAGTTGCGCTTCGTTGCCTACCAGTTGACCGAGCACCATCCGCGCCGGTACTATGTTCGCCTCGCACAATGGTCTCGGGCAATACCGGGCCGCTGATTAGGGAGGGTGTGCAGATGGCGGGGCGTTTGGCGTTGGCATGGGGAGTTGCGATCCTCGCATTGCTCGTGCCCGCCACAGCAGGTGCCGAGGAGACCCAGGGCCGCTACATCGTCGTCCTCAAGGAGTCGTCGGGCGATCCCGCGTCGACCGTTACCCAGCACAAGAAGAAGTACGGGGCGAAGCCGAGCCGCATCTACCGCTACGCGATGAAGGGATACGCGGCCGAGCTCTCCGACAAGGCGCTGCGGGGCGTGGAGGCAGCACACGAGGTGCGCTTCGTCTCGAAGGATCATGAGATCCACATTCCCAAGCCATCGGCACCACCCTGTTGCCGGTCTCACTCCCAGGATCCGCAAGACGTCACCACGGGAATAGACCGCATCGACGGCGAGGCGAGCTCGACCCGCTCGGGCGACGGCCGCGGCAAGGTGAACGTCAACGTCGCCGTGATCGACACCGGCGTTGATCCGAAGCAGCCGGAGCTGAACGTCGCGGGAGGGTACAACTGCGCCACCGACAACCCGAGCGCCTGGCAGGACGTGGATCCGGAGTTCGGGCATGGCACCGCGGTTGCCGGCCTCATCGCAAGCAAGGACAACCCGATCGGACACGTGGGGATCGCACCGGGCGCGAGGATCTGGTCGGTCCGGGTCTTCGACGAGACGGGTTTCGGGGAGACCTCCGCCTTTATCTGCGCGGCCGACTGGATCGCCAGCACTCGGGCCGACAGCGTCGCCAGCAACGACATCGCGGTCGCCAACCTCAGCGGGGCATGTAACCCCGACGAATGCGAGTTTGTGGACGACCAGAACTGCGGCCTCACCAACGGGGACGCGGAGCATCTGGCGATCTGCCGGCTGACGTCGCTCGGCGTCGTCTGGGTCAACTCGGCCGGCAATGAGTCGCAGGACATCGCGTGCTGCCTGGAGCCCACCTACGACGAGGTACTCACCGTGACTGCGATCGGGGACTACGACGGAGAGCCCGGGGGCCTCGCTCCAGCGACCTGCGGCGCCTTCGATGACCAGGCCGATTTCGACCAGGACGACGACGAGTTCGCGTTCTTTAGCAACTTCGTCGTCGATGCCGCGGACCGGGATCACACGGTAGCCGCGCCCGGCGTGTGCCTGAGGGCAACCACCCGGCTGGCGAACTGTGCGCATCTCAGCCCGAACCCTCGGACCTGTTACATCAGAGAGCTCTACGGCACGAGCTTCGCCGCGCCGCTCGCTACCGGGACCGTCGCTCTTTGCATCCACTCCGGCTCGTGTGCGGGCCTCACGGCGCCACAGATCATCGACAAGATCGTGGCTGACGCCGCCGCCTACAACCTCGCCCATCCGGACTACGGCTTCAACGGCGACCCGCTGCGGCCGATCGCGGGCCAGTACTACGGCAATTTGATCCGGGCGGGGCTTTACTAGAGCGCGGGCTGGCGGCTGGCCCAGGACCGGGTTGGCGACCTGCCGTCTGCCGCCACACTTCTGCAGATTCAACCGGGCGGGAGGGCTGTCGGCGTTCGCGGGGCGTCACGTCAGGAAGATGCCAGGTGCTCCCGATGCCATCTGCCGCAACTTCGCGCCTCGCGTAGCTGTTCTAACCCCCGGAGAGCGCCCGTGTCGGGACGCCCGACCGGATCGCTGAGCGAACAAGTAGGGAGGTATTGATGGCAGGGGTAATGAAGTGCGCGATTTTGGTCGCGCTCGCGGTGGCCGTGGCCTGCGTGCCGGTGGCCTGGGCAGACGGGAGGGCGAACACGAGGGTCACTATCGACTCCGCCTTTATCAACCCTGGCGAAACCCTGTTTGCGGGCGACATCTTCTCGCCCCGCAAAGCATGCAAGAACGACCGCCGAGTATTGATCTTCCGCGTGCGCCCAGGCGAGGACCAGAAAATCGGCGCGACGCGGTCCTACAAGGGAAGCGCCCAGCCGGGGTACTACTGGACCCACTCTGAACCCGGACTGCTTCCGGCAGGCAACTACTACTCGAAGGTCAAGCGCAACATGAGGTGCCGAGGCGACCGTTCCGCCGCCATCCCGTTGGATCGCTAATAGGGGGCCATTCGCTGCCGACGCCCTTTGGCGTCGGTCGAGCCAAGGACTAACGAGAGGGGCGGCCAAGTGCCGCCCCTTCTCGCAGAGCACGTCTAACCCGCCACAGAGCCGGCGTAGCCCGGTTTGCAAACGGATTGCTAACGGACAGCGTCGGAATGACCGGAATTGGCGGGGTCTGTCGCTTCCATTACTCGCGTCGCGCGATCACGAACTCAACGCCGCCCAGCTGGAGCGTGATTGCTCCGTCCTCGTGAGCCATCCCGCCCTCGAACACTTCGCGGTCAAGGCTTATCGCTGCCGTCTCCTCGCCCGCGTCAAAGCGGACGAAGATAGCTTCGGTATCGCTCGGCTCGCCCCCGGTCATCGAGTAGCCGGCGTGAAGCCTGCCGCCGAAGGTCGCCACGAGGTGCGGGGTCTCCCCGGCGTCCATGACGTGGACCTGCACGCGCTCACCTACCAACGCGAGCAGTGCTGCGAGGGCCTCGTCGAAGGTCATTGGCGCCGGATTGTCGCCGAGCCGCTGCGATGTCTGGGGACTCCTCCTCAGGAGGGGTAAGCGGGATCTGGAGGCGGCGCCCGAGCGGAGTCCCGTTCTCCTGCGACATCGCCTACTCCGAAAGCCCGGCAGCTTCGAGGGCCTCGTCCCGGCTCTCGAACAACTCCCAGCGGATGATCCGACTTCGGTGGAAGGTCCAGACCTGCGCCCAGCGGCGGTCGATCGGAACGCCGCTCCCCTTGCCGCGCATCCGCTCGCGAACGGCGACGACGACACTCGATCCGGCCTCGATGATCTCCTCGGCGTCGAGCCGGTAGTCCTCCCACGTACCCCAGTAATGGCGGGACGCCTTGATCACCGCATCGCGCCCGACGCAGACCCGGTCGGTGTCCAAGAGGGGCATCCCCCGCATATCCCAAACGACGAATTCGTCGAGCATGGCCCAGAAGGCCTCCACGCTCTTGGTCCCTCGCCGAACCATCTCCACGTTCTCCTGCGACGTCGCCCGCGCAGTATCTCGCACCAAGGAAGGGTTGAGTCAACGATGGGCGCGTTCCCCGACGACTGCCCCCATGGACTTCGGCTGCCGGCGCGGCTGGCGCCCGAGCAGCGGAAGACTTCGGCGGGCGGCCTCCCAACAAGCGCCATCCTCGGCCTATGAGTCGGTGCTTGCTGGCAGTCCGTTGACGGCCGCCAATCTTCATACGCGTCGTCGATCGCATGGCAGCCTCGGTGAGTTTCGGCCGTGGACCACGAGGCGTGGACACTCGAGGTCTCGCGCGACGCGAGTCAGCGCATTGGCCGAGCTCGAGCGGCCGGCGGGGTAGCCGGGTCCGCCGCGCCCGTCAGCCGTAGCTCAGCTTCTCGTCCCAGTCCGGGCGTCCCTCTCTCGTCAGGTCGAGCATGTTCCACAGCGGCTCGAGCGTGCCGACGCTACGGTGGTCCTGTCCGGGGTCCATCGGCGCGAAGGTCAGCTCCGCGCCCCAGAAGTGGCGGATCGTCTCGCCGTCGCGGTGGAAGACATTGAGCATTGGTACCTGTGATCCGTCCGCGGTTTCCCCGTGATAGTCACGGTTATAGGCATTGCCGGCCGAGGACAGAAGCCGCAGGTGCCGCCAGCCGCGCTCATCGCCCCAGGTCAGCAGTCGCTGCAATGACGTCTTCGCCACGACCGCGAAGTTGAGGTGCTGAGCCGCGTGCAGGGCGGCGCCGTCGAGCTGATCGAGCAGCGCCACGCACGACGGGCAGGGGCCCTCCTCGAGCGGCAGCTGCGCCGTCTTCCCACTCACGGGCCCCGGTCGATCGCCGCCATAGGTTCGCGGGAACATGAAGTTGTAGATCACGAGCGAGTCCTTGCCCGGCGCGAACAGTTCCGACATCCGCACCTCGGACGGGGCGCCACCCGCGCCGGCCGCCTCGAAGACGTAGTCCTCGGGAACGGCTCCACCGGGCGGCAGATCACGCCTCGCGGCGGCCACCGCCTCCATCTGGCGACGCAGCTCGACCTCCCGCTCGAGCAGTCGGTTCCGCGCCGCTCGGTACTCCGCCGACTCGCCTGGAAACGCGATCGGGCTCATCTCTCCTCCTTGGACCGGTCGTTGTTGCTCAACTCCCTCGCTCCACCTCGAGCGCCGGTACCGCGCCTGCGGAGGTACTGGTGAGGCGTCTCGCCGAATGCTCGCTTGAAGCTGAGGCTGAAATGCGCCGTCGATGCATGGCCTCGCGCGCGAGCGCGGGCACGTCGAGCCGGCGAGCGTAGTGTCGGTCGATTAGGTCCTTGGCCGGAGCACGTGGACGTAGACACGGATCTCGTCTCTCTTCCTAGGGCTGAAAGGGGGGCGCCTCCCCCCAGCCCCAGCGAGGGACCGGTGCGTGCTCGAAGACCTCGGCGTCCGGCTGGGAGTTGTGCATCGCAAGCCGGGATCCCCACTCGGCGTAGGCGACGAGCGCCGAGCGGAACTCCGGGTCGTCCGGAAGGCCGGCGTCGTCGGCGGCGAGGCTGAGCAGCGAGACGAACCGATGCCGCTCCTCGGGCGCGATCGCGAGGCCGCGATGGTGGGCGAGCATCTTCTCGTAGCCGCCCAGCTCCTCCGTGTAGCGGGCGGGGCCGCCCAGCACCTCCGACCACCAGGCGGCGACGTGAGCTCGGTGCTCCTCGCTCACCCCGCCGGGAAAGTACGGGCGAGAGGAGCTCGTCGCGCTCGACGCGGTCGTAGAAGCAATCCATCAGCCGCCGGATCGCCGCCTCCCCTCCGGCCCACTCGTACAGCGTTGGCGTCGCGTTCATTGGTGCTGTGCCGCCATTTCCATTGCGATCAAGGGACTGGTTCGCCGATCCCGAGCATGTTCCCCTCGCTGTCGCGGAACCAGGCGCCACGCTCGCCGCTGCCCTTGCTCGGGTACTGGCCCTCGATCTCAGCGATGCCATCGATCGTCTTCAGCCCGG
This sequence comes from uncultured Actinomycetes bacterium, assembly GCA_963740145.1. GTDB lineage: Bacteria > Actinomycetota > Thermoleophilia > Solirubrobacterales > 70-9 > AC-56. The sequence goes on along the minus strand of CAVUDI010000004.1, from coordinate 8,678 downwards.
GCAGGTCGTACTCCTCGAACACGACGCCGCGGCTTCGCAGCTCGCTGACGGTCGCCTCGATGTCATCGACCTCCCAGCCCATCTGCGTGTGGTCCCCGGCGGCTGAACCGGTTGACTCGAACAGGGCGAACTCGCCGTTGGCGCAGACGTAGCGCAGGCCGCCCTCCCTCTCTTCGGCCGGCTCGAGTCCGAGCTTCTCGGCGTAGAACGCGCGCGCCCGTTCGAGGTCCTGCGCCGGAAGTCGCGCGGCGACCCTTCCGTTCTTCAGCATCGTCATCCCTCTCTTCGCGCCCTCAGCTCACCGCCTTCTTCACGAGCGCGCTGACCTTCTTCTCCTCGGCGGGGGTCAGCTTCTTCAGCGCGAACTCGGTCGGCCACATATTGCCCGCGTCGAGGTTCGCCGCGTCGTTGAAGCCGAGGGTCGCATACCTGGACTTGAACTTCCCCGCGTTCTTGAAGAAGCAGACGACCTTGTCGTCCTCGTTGCGATACGCGGGCATCCCATACCAAGTTCTCGGCACGAGGTCAGGAGCAGTGGCCTTGACGATCTCGTGGACCCGCTTGGCCATCGTGCGATCGGACCCCTTCATCTCGGCAATCTTCGCGAGCAGATCCTTTTCGCCCTCGGCCCTGCTCTTCTCGGCCTTCAGCTCCTTGGCGCGCTCCTTCATCGCGGCCTTTTCCTCGGCCGTGAACCCCTTCGACTGCCTGGTCTTTGTTGCGCTCATCTGCTCCTCCTTTGGGACTATTTGGTTGTATGTGGTGGCGCGGCGGGTAGTTGCACCGTAACGCTGAGCCCCCCAGGGCCCGCGGGATGAGGGTGAGGGTTCCGTCGTGTGCCTCCGATCGTGGAATCCAGTCGCCCCGACTAGGCCGGCTCGGCCTTCGTCGCGCCCCGAGCCGGCTCCAAGCGTGTTTGCCGCCTGGGCTCCGCGCCCTCAACGCGGACGTCCGGAAGCCAGCGAAGCCACGAGGGCAGGTACCAGTTGCGTTCGCCAAGGAGCTCCATCGCCGCCGGCACGAGCACGAGGCGGACCAAAGTCGCGTCAAGCAGCAGGGCGACGGCCACGCCGAAACCCATCTGCTGGAACATCACGAGATCACCGCGGGCGAAACCACTGAAGACGGCGATGATGATCAAGGCGGCCCCGGTGATGATGCGCCCGGTCGAGGCGACGCCGTGGGCGACGGCATCGGTGTTGTCGCCCGTCAGTCGGTAGCGCTCGCGGATGCGGCTGAGCAGGAAGACGTGGTAGTCCATCGAGAGGCCGAAGAGGACAGCGAACAGGAATAGCGGCACCCACGCTTCGATCGTGTCCACTTGCGGGAATCCCAAGAGCTCGTTACCGACCCCCTCCTGGAAGACCAGGACGAGCAACCCGTAGGCCGCACCGACTGACAGCAGGTTCACGGCGATCGCCTTGACGGCCACGACGAGCGAGCGAAACGCGACGATCAGGAGGACGAAGCTGAGCCCGAGCACGAAGGCGAGGACGATCGGAAGCCATGCGTCCATCGTGTCGGACTCGTCGATGGACTCGGCCGTGTCGCCGGCCACCAGCACTTCGACGCTGGGGTCTGGGAAGGCCTCCGGAACGTAGGTAGAGCGGAGCTCGCGGACACCATCGATCGCGTCGTTGCCCCGGGGATCGCCCTCGATCGGGACGGTAAGCATGGTGAGATCACCGGCCCGGTTCGTCTCGAGCTCCGGTGGCCCGAAGAGATCCTCGCTCGCCAGCCGGTCCCGCAGCCGTTCGACTCCGGTCCGAACCGCCGGCGAGGCTGCCTCACCATCGATCACGATCTCAACCGGGTCTGTGGTCTCACCGGGGAACTCCGTGTTCAGCGCCAGATACCCCTGCTTTGCCTCGAGCCGGTCTGGAAGAGTTTCGACGCCGGCCTCACCGGAGCGCAAGCCGAGCACCGGCAGGGCCATGGCGAGCAGGACCGCGGTGGCAAGCACCAAGCTCGCCAGCGGCCGCCTCATTACCCCTCGCACCGTCCGTGACCAGAAGGGGCTCTGGTCGCGACCCGCAGCTCTTCCGAAGAACGGGATGCGAAGGGCGTTGACGCGGTCCCCGAGCAGACCGAGGAGCGCCGGTAGAAGGGTCAGTGCGGCCGCCACCGAGACGAGTCCCGCAGCGATCGCGCCGACGGCGAGGCTCCGCATGATCGTGCTGGGCACGAGCAGAAGGCCGACCATGGCGAGCGTGAACGCGATGCCGCTGAAAAGGACCGCCCGGCTGGCGCTTGAGCCAACGGCGGCTATCGCGTCGAACTGCTTGCGTCCGTGGAGCCGCTCCTCGCGGTAGCGGGAGAGGATGAACAGCGAGTAGTCGATCCCGAGCGCGAGCCCCATCCCGGTGAGCATGTTGGTGGCGAAGACCGAGAGCGGAAAGGCCTGCCCGATGAGCGCGGTCAGCGCCAGACCGACGACGATCGCGACGATCGCCATCAGCAGGGGGATGAGGCCGCCGACGACGGAACCGAAGACGATCAACAGCACGATCAGCGCGGCCGGCAATCCGAACCCGAGCTCGCCGTTCGCCAGGTCCTCCCCCGCCAGCGTCGAGAAGTCGGCGTCGAGGGTGAATTCACCGGTGATCGCGGCCTGGAACCCGCTGCGGCCATCGAGGCTCTGCACGGCGTCCACCACCCCCTCGACGTCGTCTTCGGCATCTGGGCCGAGGGCGACGAGCACCCCGGTGGCATCGCGATCTCGAGAGATGAGTTGCGAGCCGGTGTCGTGGAAGGTGGTGACCTGAGCCGCACCCGCTTGTCGGAGCTCCACGGCCAGCCCGTCGACCTCTCGCGCGAACCTCGGGTCATCGACGGTCCCGCTCTCGGAGCTGACGACCACCACCTCGGTGGCGTCTCCGCCACCGCCTTCGGCAAAGCGTTGTGCCTGCAGCTCGTCAGCGCGTCTCGATTCGGTAGCGCTCGTAACCTCCTCGTCGCCCGACAGCGCGTCGCCGAGGAACATCGCAGTGATCGCGATCGCAGCAACGAGCGCCACGGTCCAGCCCGCCACGGTAAGCCAGGGACGGCGGCTGCTCCAGATCGTCACTCGCTCGGTCACAGCACCGACGCTAGACCGCGACGCGGGATTGCGCATCGGCCCATGGGCTCAAGCTGACCTCCGACCGTGGTCGGAGGCTCGGGCCCGCCCGGGCTAGACGGTGCTGGGAGGTGGCGTTGCTCCGGGGCTGACGACCCCGTGGTCGTAGGCGAACACGATCGCCGCGGCTCGGTCGCGAACCTCCAGCTTGGTAAAGATGCTGCCCACGTGAGTCTTCACCGTCGCCTCGGCGACGTACAGGCTCGCGGCGATCTCGGCGTTGGTCGCACCGCGCGCCATCAGTCGCAGGACGGCGTGCTCGCGCTCGGTGAGCCGATCGAGCCTGGCCGCGTCGCGGGCTGCTGGCGCCACCACCCTGCGGTAGCGCTCGAGCACCCGAGGGGCGACGGCGGGGTCGAACCAGGCGCCGCCTCCGGCTACGGCGCGGACGGCCGCGATCAGTTCGTCCGCGGAGCTGTCCTTGAGCACGAAGCCGGCGGCCCCGGCCTCGAGCGCTCCCCAGAGCATCTCGTCCTCGCCGAACGTCGTGACCACGAGGACCGGAATCGGATCCGCCGCCGTGCGCAACCGCGTGGTTGCTTCGATGCCGTCGAGCCTCGGCATGCGGATGTCCATCAGGATCACGTCGGGGCGCACCCCCGGCAGCTCCTCGACGGCCTGCAGGCCGTCGGCGCACTCGGCGACGACCTCGAACCCGTCGGTGGGGGAGAGGATTCTCTCCAGACCGGCCCGGATGATGGCCTGGTCATCGACCAGTGCGACCCTGATCATGGAGCGTGCACGCTCCCGGCCTTTACTTCGCCGTTCGCCTCGAGCGGAAGCTGACACGTCACCCGCCAGCCCGTTGGGGTGGGCCCAGCGGCGAACTCGCCGCCGAGCGCGGTCGCCCGCTCCCGCATCCCGAGCAGGCCGTACCGCGGTCGGTCGCCTCGCCGGCCGCTTCGGGGACCGTCGGTCCGGTCGTCTCTGCGATCAGACTCGCCCGCCCGTTGCCCACCTCAACCTCGAGAGCGGTCTGCGCGTGCGGAGCGTGTTGTGCCGCGTTCGCCAGCGCCTCCTGGGTGATCCGGTAGAGCGCGACCCCAACGCTCGGCGCGATCCGGGAGAGATCACCTCGCGTCCGCAGCTGGAGCGCAAGGCCTCCGGCCCGTGCATCCTCGACCAGCGTTGAGATCTCCTGCGCGGACGGGAGCGGTGACGCCGCCACCGCCTCGTCGTCGCTCCGAAGCAGCGCCACCGTGCGGCGGAGCTCCCGCATGCTGCGCCGACCCACGTGCTCGGCTGATCGCAGCGCCTCGTCGGCGGCCGCCGGGTCGCGGCGGAGCACGTGGCGGGCGCTGGTGATCTGGAGCATGACCGCGGCCAAGCCGTGGCCGACGAAGTCGTGGACGTCGCGCGCGATCCGGCGCCGCTCGCCCAGCAGGGCCTGCTCGGCAAGCTCTCGCTCCGTGGCTTGGAGTCGCCCCGTCAGCAGCCTCTGGCGCGCGGCGAAGAGCCCGATCACCCAGGGGAAGGCGATGCCCATGACCCAGATGCCCACAGCGAGCTCGGACGGATTCTGGATCAGGCTCGCGGCCACCGGCGCCGCAAGGGCGAGCACGACCAGCGCGACGGCCTCCGCTCGCGACCGGGCCCACCGCCCGACGACGTAGGCGAGCAGCGAGATCTCGAACATGAGCGGCTCGAGCTCCCCCGAACGTTGTGCGACGACGACCGGGATGAGCACCGTGAGGACAATCGCCGGCAGCGGCGCGGTGGGAACGTAGGCCCAAACCGCGAAGGCGCCGACGACGGGTACGGCAAGCAGCAAGTCCTCAGGGGATGAGGGGTCGGTCACGGCGGCCACGACGGCGACCACAAGGGCGAATGCCGGGAACAGCGCGCGCACCGAGTCGGCCTGACGTGACTTCGGAAGGGAACCGTCGTACACGCCTCGACGGTACTGCTCCATGTCGCACTCGGCATCCCCCTCGAGGAGGAGTACCGGCTCCGTCTGCGGGTGGAAGGGAGAAAGGGCCCGCCGATGCGCGCTGCGGCACTGCTTTGATACCGACCGCATCGTGGCAGGGAGTCGGCGAGTTTGAGATCGCCTCCAGGCGACGGCCGGTCGGTGGCGACACCGACGACCCCCACGAGCCGTCGTACGTCCTCGGTATGACGCCCGATTTGACCTGAGCCGGCGGACACGGGTGGTCGAGCCCGTTGCGACCCACCGTCCTCGGCCCGGTTACGGCACGCCTCTCCCTTGCGACCGGGGGCGGACCGCAACTCGCTCCCGCAGGCCGATGTGCGATCGGCGATCGCGATCTAGCTTGGCCCGCTACCGATGCGCGATAGCCGGAGTACAAAGACGAGGAGGCGGTGGTCGAGACCGCTCGTGCGGGCGACGAGGACGCATTCGAGCGGCTGATCGCCGAGCACGGGCCCAGCCTCCGCGCGCACTCCTATCGCATGCTCGGCTCGTCACACGATGCCGACGACGCGCTGCAGGAAGGGTTGATTCGTGCCTGGCTTGCGATCTCACAGTTCGAGGGCCGCAGTTCGGTGCGCAGCTGGCTCTACCGGATCGTGACCAACACCTGCCTTGACCTGATCGCGCGGCGAACGCGCATGTTCCCAACTGATCACTGGTCGCCCGCCGATCCGCCCGACCGGGTCAAGGCTGCACCCTGGGGTCGTTATGCCGGACTCGAGCCCGGAGTGGATGACCAGCTTGCGCCCGATGCGCCCCACACCTCGCCAGACGCACGCTACGAGCAGCGAGAAGCCGTAAAGCTCGCCCTCATCGCCGCCTTCCAGCAGCTTCCGCCGCGTCAGCGCGCGGTGCTGATCCTACGCGACGTCCTCGGATTCAAGGCCCGGGAGGTCGCCGTAGTTCTCGACTCGAAGTTCGGCCGCGGTCAACAGCGCGCTTCAGCGAGCGCGCGCCACCCTCGAGCGCCAAGACGGGGGAACACGCGAGCGGGCGGACATGCGGGTGCTGGCCGATCCCCGCCTCGCCGCCACCGTCGAGCGCTTCGTCGCTGCGCTGGGGCGAGACGACCATGAGGCGATCGTCGACCTGACGGCCGAAGAGGCTTCGTTGGACATGGACCGACAACGGAGCGGCTGATGGAGACCGTGACATCAGCGGACGAAAGCGCCTGAGAGGCCGTCGAGAAGCAGCTCGGCCCGGCTGGGCCGGCGTCGGGGAATCGAGGTCAGGGCCGGGTGTCCTCATCGGCGCTCGCCAGGTCGCCTCTCTCGTCCCGCACAAAGCGGAAGTCGGCGGCTCGAGGCGAACTGAGGAAACGCCGGCGGCTTCAGGTACGACGGCCCACCGTCGAGGTTTTCGAACAACTGCTCGCAGGCGCCGAGGAGAGCCGGGACGACGTCCGAGTCCATCTCGTCGACCAGGCGCAGGCGCAGGTACTGCTGCGCGGTGGACGCGCCGCCGCCGATGTTGATGTCCCGCGATCCCGCGACCTCGCGGCTCGTCGGGGCGTGGGACTGCTCTCGCTCGCCGCCGCGAATTCTCTGGATCGCACCCAGGAGGTCGCCGGTTCGAGTCCGGCCAGCTCCATTTCAGGCGTTGGTCTGCACCAACGCTGAGGTCTCCCAGGCTCTTGCTTTCGCAGCGCGGAACGGCAGGCCCAGGCTCGCTGCATGAATCCGCGGGTCCCGGTAGCACGCGGAGCGTGACGATCGACAGGGCAGTGCCGAACATAAGGTCGGAGCGGCCCGCCGAGACACGTGATTTCTTCGTGGACCTGCTCGGGTTCGAGGTCGCGATGGACCTGGACTGGGTCGTGACCGTCGTGTCGCCGACCAACCGCTCGGCCCAGGTGACGATCATCGGCAACGACGATCCGGCCGCGCCCGGCATCTCGGTCGAGGTCCCCGACGTCGATGCGGTTCACGCCAGGGCCCTAGAGCTAGGCCTCGAGGTCGTCTATTCGCTCCGCGACGAGGAGTGGGGGGTCCGGCGCTTCATGCTTCGCGAGCCGAGCGGCACAGTCGTCAACGTCGTCTCCCACCGTTCGGACTGACCGAATGCCGGGCGTCGGGCGGCGTGCGGCTAGAGACGCCCGCTGCTCGTGCATTGCGACAGCCGCGGTCCTCCGTTCCCCGCGATCCGCGAGCCACCTGCGCATTGGACTCCCGTACCTGCGGGTCCCTTGGCGGTTACGCGGCGAGCAGGCCGTCCATCTGGCTGACAGGCTGCTGCGTGCCCTCGACGACACCCATAGTCTCGAAACTTCTCCATGTCCTCGCGGGTTCGAACGCAGGAGGCATCCCATCCGTTCCACCGCGGCCCTCGCTGAGCCGGATCGGACCGCGGCCGGAGCTCACGCCTCCTTTCGCGTGACTTCGAGCAACCAAGCCGCCGCCAACGGCATCAGTTCATTGGGCACTAACCGCGTTCTGGTGCCCAAATCCAACGACATCCGCATACATCCACGGCATCCGCGCCCGGGCGCTCCGTGACCCGATTCATCGGATTCCGCTTGCTAGAGCCGAAAGTGCGGGCTCTCGCCACCTAACGCCGCCCTGGATCGCACCCAGGAGGTCGTTGGTTCGAGCCCGGCTAGCTCCATCTCGAGAAGCGCTGCAATTGCCGAGCTTCCTTCCGCCAGATCGCTGCCCAATGGGCATGCAAAGCCGCTCACCCCGAATGGGGATCTGAGCTGATCCTTGAGTGCTCCTCCGGCTCGACCCTGCTGTCGTCGTCGCCCTGGCTGAGTCAGGCCGCGGTCTCGCGGTGTGGCAGCTTCCAGCCCGGCCGCGGGAAGTGGCAGGTGTAGCCGTTCGGGTAGTGCTGGAGGTAGTCCTGGTGCTCGGCCTCGGCCTCCCAGAACGGGACGGCCTCGCTGATCTCGGTCACGACCTTGCCCGGCCACAGGCCTGAGGCGTCGACGTCGGCGATCGTGTCCTCGGCGACCTCGCGCTGCTCGTCGCTCGTATAGAAGATCTCGGAGCGGTAGGCAGAGCCGATGTCGTTGCCCTGGCGGTCCTTGGTCGTCGGGTCATGGATCTGGAAGAAGAACTCGAGGATGTCCCGGTAGGAGATGCGCTCCGGGTCGAAGACGATCTCGACCGCCTCGGCGTGACCCGGATGGTTCCCGTAGGTCGGGTTGTCGTTCTCCCCGCCGGTGTATCCGACCCGGGTGGAGATGACTCCGTCGCGGCGGCGCAGCAGCTCCTGAACGCCCCAGAAGCAGCCTCCGGCGAGGATCGCGGTCTCGGCGTTGTCGCTCATCGGGTGTTCCTTTCTCCGAAGTTCTGTTGAAGACTAGTCTCGGAAGGCCCGATGAAGTTTCGCGCTGCTTCCCATGCGGAGCATGCGTTTTCATGACCCCTGGCGTCCGATCTCCCTCCGGGTGGACGGGCAGCTTGGGGTGCTCCTCGTCGCGCGAAGCGACAGGCGGTGGTGGCTCGGACGCGCCGCGTTGCGGGTATCAACGTGCAGACCCGATACGCTGGGCCCATGCGGACGAACCTGTCCGTTGAGGACTTGGGCACCTTCCTCGACGAGCCGCGGGTGGCGGTGTTGGCCACCCTGAGGGTCGACGGAACCGTTTTGCCCTCTCTCCGTCTACCACGAATGGCGCGAGGGCGC
>CAVUDI010000003.1:0-178806 GCA_963740145.1 uncultured Actinomycetes bacterium | reverse complement strand
AGGTGTACGGCTTTCGGCCCGGCGCCCTCTGCCAAGTGTGGCTGCGCCGTTCCGACGGCAAGCGAGTGCCCGCCGGATCGTTTCGCTACGTCTACGACGGCGAGGGCGACCACCTGAGCTCCGCCTTGGCGCCCGACGATGCCACTGAGATCGAGCTGCGGGCCGGCTCCGAGACCTACGTGGCGCCCCTCCCTCCCGCTCGGGGGGTGCGGGCGCCCGGTTGATCCCCACCAGACCGGAGGACACCTGATGAGAGCGAAACTCCCCCTTATGGCATTTCTCTTGAGCGTCGCCGTTGTGGCGTTGCTGGCCGGCTGCGGAGACGACAACGACGAGACAACCTCGGCGGGGGGGGCGCGACCACCGAGAGCGCGGGCGGGAGACGGTGGACATCAGCGAGACCGACTTCGAGCTGGACCCCTCCGACCCGACCGTACGGCGGGGCCAGTCTCGTTCAAGGTCACGAACGACGGGGCCGTCGACCACAACCTCGAGGTCGAGGCACCGGAGGGCGAGCAGGAGCTCGAGCAGGATCTCGCCCCCGGCGAGAGCGGCACCCTCACCGTTGACCTGTCGAAGCCCGGCAAGTTCGAGTTCTATTGCCCGGTCGGCGACCACCGGGACCGCGGCATGGAGGGTGAAATCACCGTCGCGGACGGCGGGGGCTCAACCGGCGAGGGCGGGGACTCAGCCGGAGACGGCGGCGCGGCCGCAGGGGGCGGTGGCGGCGGCTACGGTTACTAAGTAGGAACTGGAAGCGACTCGTCCATCTGGAACCGCCGACAGCTAGGATGCCGCCGACTGGCGATCGGGCGGCTTGGCCGCCCACTTCCTAGGGAGGCATCGATTTGAAGGTACGACTTGCTCTGGCCGTGGCGGCCCTGCTCCTGGTCGGGTCCCTCGTGGCCAACGCCACTGCTTCCTCCTGCCCCAAAAAAGAGCCCTTCGCAAAGGCGGTCGGGAAGGTGAAGCGGCACAAGAACGGCACCGCGACGGTGAAGGCCCGCTACCTCTGCCCCAAGGGCCCGAACTGGCACCTGTGGGTGTCGGCCAAGCAGGCGGCGGGCGGAAAGCGCGACGAGGCCATCACCCATGAGGGCGCCGGCTCCGGCCACGTCCCCGCGGCGTGGCTTCAGAGCCACCCGGTGACCTTCAAGTGCGACGGGAAGCGGCACAAGCAGAAGTTCCGGATCCATACCGAGGAGCAGGGATACGGCAAGTTGGTCAAGGGCCATGCATGGGTCCAGTTCTGCCTGATCGACGAGCCAAACGAGGTCTTCCTGATCGACCAGCACTGGTCAAAGGTGCGCTGAGAAACGCCCCACGAGCCCCGGAACGACAGCCCCGGCGGGCGGTAGTTTGGAAGCCCGCGATGGAACGACTGAGCGCGGACGACACCCGGATCCTGCGGCTCGAGTCCGAGGCGATCGCCGGCCACACGCTGAAGCTGGCGATCGTCGAGCCGGGCCGCGACGGGCAGCCGCTGACCGTGGAGCGTGTGCGCAGGCTGGTCGAGGCGCGGCTTCAGAGGCTCCCGCGCGCCCGGCAACGCCTGGCGCCGACTCCGCTGCGGCTCGCCGCCCCGGCCTGGGTGGACGACCCCCACTTCGACGTGCGCAACCACGTTCGCGCCGCCGCCGGGGTAGGCGACCGCGCCCAGCTCATGCGATTGGCCGGAAGCGTGATGGCCGAGCGCCTCGATCACTCGCGGCCGCTCTGGTGCATCGACGTCGCGGGCCCGCTCGCGGACGGCCGCACCGGCGCTCGTAATCCGCATCCACCACTGCCTCGCGGACGGCGTCACCTGCCTGCGGATGCTCTCCGAGCTGCTCTGGGACACGGACGACGAGGGCGAGCCAGCGGCGCCCGCAGCGTGGCGGCCAGAGCCGGCCCCGGGACGATTGCGCCTGCTCGCCTCCGGCGCAGCGCAGCCGGCTGCGCGGCCTCGGGCGGCGCCCTGGCCGGCGGCGCCCGGGCGGCCGCCTCGCCACGCCGCTGGCGCGATGCCGGGCAGCGAGCTGGCCGCGCTCCCCGCGACCCTGCGGCGCGAGCTCTGGCCGCTGGGTGCCGATACGGCGTTCGATCGCCGCATCGGCGGCGACCGCGAGGTGGCGTTCACCGCCTGCGAGCTCGACGACCTGAAGCGAATCGAGCACGCCGCGGGCAGCGGGGTGACGGTCAATGACGTCGTGCTGGCCGTGGTCGCGGGAGCGATCCGTCGCTGGTTGGAGCGCTCACCACGAGCCGATGCAGGCGATGCGCGTCCAGATCCCGGTCAGCATGCACCACCGCGGCGAGGACCCCGACGAGCTCGGCAACCGCGACTCGTTCCTGTTCTGCGACCTGCCGGTCGCGGAGCCCGACCCGCGGAAGCGATTGGCGGCGATCAACGCCGAGACCCTCAGCCGCAAGCAGCACCACGACGCCGACGAGCTCTACTCCTTCTTCCACAGCCTCTCGCACATCCGACCCCTCTACCGGGTCGCCTCCAAGCTGGCCTCCGGCCCGCGGGAGTTCGCGCTCTCCGTCTCCAACGTGCCCGGCCCCAGGGAGCCCGTGCAGGTGCTCACCGGACGCGTCGCCGAGCTCTACTCGGTCGCCGAGCCCGCCGACCGGCACGCTCTGCGAGCCTCAGCCGTCTCGCTTGCGGGGCGGATGGGCTTCGGCTTCTGCACGGACCCCGCCGCCGTGCCCGGCGTCAGCCGAGCTCGCCGCCGGATCTCGACGCCTCGCTCCAGGAGCTGCGGGCGCTGGTCTAGCCGCGCGCGCGTCCCTGAACCTGCGTCAGGCCGCCGAGCACGCCAACGTAGGCAGTCCCGTTGGGCGCGATGGTGACCGGGGCGAAGTTGTTGTTGTATCCGAACCCGGTCCCGGCCAGTCGGCTGTACACGGTCTTGCCGGTGTCGAAGTCGAGCGCCGTCAGGTACCAGGCGTCGGTCGTGTCGTTTCGCTTCGGCTTCGTGTACGTGTACACGAGCCCGGCCGCCCAGCGACAGCTTGGGCACCACCGAAGGGGCTCGCACGTGGCTCCTCCACACGGAGTGGCAACCGCGCGCCATCGAGCCTCGAGGTCGACGCGCTCCACCCCCGGGCTGGTGACGCCGCCGTTCATGGTCGAAGCGGGGCCTGTGTACCCGTAGTTGTTCTCGGCGATCAGCGAGCGCCGCGCGGCGATCAGCGACTGGTCGGTGGCGCTGGCCCCCTTCTGGAACACGGGCTGGCGGCAGACCACCCGGCGCCCGGTCACCTGCGGCCGGCGGTCGTAGACGAGCACGGCCATCGGATCGGCGTTGTCGGTGATCGCCACGTAGCGCTTGCCGATCAGCGTCGGGGTGGTTCCGGACCCCGCCTGGGTCTGGCCCGGCTTCGTGGTGCCGATGTTCGGGTAGGTGCGCCGCCAGGTCACGACGGGCTTGCCCTGCAGAGCATCGAAGCGGTACATGGCCTTGTCGGTGACGATGAAGACGCCTCCGGTCTCGTCGACCGCGAACGAGTTGCCGATCGGCTCGCCCGTGTCGACGCTCCGCACCTGGCCGCTCGCCGGGGCGACCGATCCCGACCACGCCATCGCGGCTGGCGAACCAGATCCGCCCGGACCAGTCCGGAAGCGCGGAGATCAGCGCGTCCCCCTCGGGGACCGCCGAGCTGACGTCGTAGTCCCGCCTGAGCGCGAACCCGGGGTTGGCGGTGCCGCCGGTCTCCGCGACCACCAGGATGTGGCGGTTGCCGGCCGAGATCACCGCCCGATCGTGATGGTCGAGGTAGAAGTAGCCGCCGCCGCTGAAGTCCTGGAAGGGGTTCGGGCCCGGGGTTGCGGAGCGGCAGGTCCATGGCCGCCAGGACGCGCAGCGTGCTGGGGATGGAGCATCGCCAGCACGGGCTTGTCCAGCCCCACGCAGATGGTCACCAGGCGACCGTGGCTGTCGATGGTGACCGAGGCGCACTCGCGGGCGAACAGGGCCGAGGCGGCAGCTGAGGCGGTTGCCGAGCGGTCCGGCCCAGCGGTAGCTGTCGGTCTGGTAGGCGTCGTTGTGGAGGTTCGAGCGACCCGTTCGGCGCCATGAACGGGTGCCTGGGGACGTCCTGACCGGGAGTGGGATCGAGTGTCGCCGCAGAGCCGATGAAGGCTCGGGGCGTTGGCGCCCGGGATTCTGCGGGATCGGCGGCGGGACCTGGCCGGGTGACTGGGCCCGGGCGGCGCCCGCGACGGTCAGCGCCCAGACAACCGCCACCGCGATCAGCCATGCTCGCCTCGGCATACGCGCCAGCCTACCGCCACCGCGCCCGGCGCGTTCGCTTATAGCGACTGACACAATGAAACGCCGACCGGGTCGCTGGATGGAAGAATGGACGTGATGGCGGCTCGCCCAGAAGCCCCTGGAGCTGATCCTGGCCCGCAACCTGCTGACCAGCATCTCGACCCCCGCCTTCCTGCTCGACCAGCACGGCGCGCTGGTCTTCTACAACGAGGCCGCGGGCGCCCTGCTCGGGCGCTCGTTCGAGGACGCGGGGCGCATGAGCCCGGAGGAATGGATCTCCACCCACGGGCCCATTCGGCGAGGATGGGAAGCCGATCCCGCTGGACGAGCTGCCGAGCGACCCAGGCGGTCCGCGAAGGGCCGGCCGGACCACGGCGTGTTCCGGATCCGTTCGGCGGGCGGAGCGGAGCACGAGATCGAGTCCAGCACCTTCCCGATCGTCGCCTCGGAGGAGGGATCCTCCGGGGCGATGGTCCTCTTCTGGCCCCTGAACGGCGAACGGCCGGGACGAGGCTCCGCGATGAAGGTCAAGGTCTGGGGCGCGCGAGGCTCGGTCCCCGCCCCGGGGCCGAAGATGAACCGCTACGGCGGCAACACGTCCTGCGTGCAGCTCACCCTCGTCGAGCGGCGAGGACCTGATCCTCGACGCGGGCACCGGGATCCGCACGCTCGGCCTCGACCTGGCCACCGCGCCGAAGGTCAACATCCTGCTCACCCACCTGCACCTCGACCACATCCAGGGCCTGATGTTCTTCCCGCCCTGCTTCCGCTCCGACGTGGAGATCACGATCTGGGGGCCCGCCTCGCCGGAGGCCTCGCTGGAGGACCGGGTCGCCCGCTACATCTCCGCTCCGCTGTCGCCGGTCGAGGTGCGCGAGCTGCCCTGCTCGGTCTCCTTTCGCGACACGCCGCCGAGCGAGTGGCAGATCGGCTCGGCGACGATCCGCACGGAGGCGGTCAGCCACCGCGGGCCGACGCTTGGCTTCCGGATCACCGACGGCGAGACGACGCTCTGCTACATCCCCGACCACGAGCCCGCGCTCGGCGCGAGCCTCGCCGACCTGGAGCCGGAGTGGATCTCCGGCTACGACCTGGCTCGCGACGCCGACCTCCTGATCCACGACTGCCAGTACACCGACGACGGAGTACCCCGAGCACATCGGCTGGGGCCACTCCCGGATCGACGACACGCTGACCTTCGCCAACCGCGTCGGCGCCAGGCGGCTGCTGCTCTTCCACCACGACCCCCTGCACTCCGACGACTTCCTCGACGACTTCCACGCCACCGCCCGCCGCCGCTGGGAGGAGCTGGGCGGCGACCCCGCCGCTGGTCGAGATGGGCATGGAGGGCGGCGAGCTCGAGGTCGCGCCCGCGCCCGCCTCGGCCGGCGTGACCGTTTGAACAGCAGACTGCCAGCCCTGAAACAGCAGACTACGTGGGCAGTCCCCCTGGCCATCCGGTCCACGCCCGGGTGCAGGGAGATTCGACCATCGGTACAAAGCGCGCGGCAGAAGTCTCGACACAGGGCTAGAGACTTCGCGGCCGCTCACGCCTACCTTCGCATCCGGTCCTGAAACCGCGACCGCCGGGCCATGGCGCCCGATGGGCTAGGAGGAAGCACGGATGAGACGAAGGTATCTCGCGTTGTTGCCGCTCGCGGCGCTGGCTCTGCTGGCCATGCCGGGCACGGCGTTCGCCGACGCCACGGACCTCAACAGGGCGATCGCCGGCAAGCTCGACCAGTCGGTCGGCATCAACACGATGTGGGTGATCCTCGCCGGCTGCGCTGGTGATGTTCATGCAGGCCGGCTTCGCCTTCCTGGAGATCGGCTTCTCCAGGGCCAAGAACGCGGGCACGGTGGTGGCGAAGATCCTCACCAACTTCGGCATCGCCGCGATCTGCTGGTGGGCGGTCGGCTTCGCGTTCGCCTTCGGCGGGCCGCTGGGCAGCTTCATCGGGCACGACGGCGGCTTCTTCTTCTCCGACCTCGGCGCGTACAGCACGACCGCGGACGGCGTGACCCTGTTCCACCCCAGCTTCCCGGTGATGGCGCTCTCCGACGCGACGATCGAGTCGAAGTGGTTCTTCCAGTTCGTCTTCTGCGCCGTCTCCCTGGCGATCGTCTGGGGCACGACCCTGGAGCGGATCAAGTTCGGGGTCTACATCATCTACTCGGCGATCTTCGCGACGATCATCTACCCGATCGGCGCGCACTGGGTGTTCGGCGGCGGCTTCCTTCAGAACGGCGACTGGCTGGGCACCTCGATCGTCGGGATGCAGGACTTCGCGGGCTCCACGGCCGTCCACCTGATCGGAGCCAGCGGAGCGTTCGCCGCCCTGCTGCTGCTCGGGCCGCGGAAGGGCAAGTACGGCAGGGACGGCAAGCCTCGCGCGATCCCGGGACACAGCATGCCGCTGTTCGGGCTGGGCGTCCTGATCCTGTGGCTGGGGTGGTTCGGGTTCAACCCGGGCTCGACCCTGAACGCGCTCGACGGGCGCTTCGCCGAGATCCTGTTCATCACCAACCTCGCCGCAGCGGCGGGGGTGCTGGGCGCGGTCGCCACGGCCAGGATCAAGAGCGGAGCGATCGACATCGGCATGGCCGGCAACGGCGCGATCGCGGCGCTGGTGGCGATCACCGCCCCCTCCGGCTACGTCGAGATCTGGGCGGCGCCGATCATCGGCGCGGTCGCCGGGGTGATCGTCGTGCTCGGCGTCTACGCGATCGACAAGCTGATCGACGACCCGGTCGGCGCGCTGTCCGCGCACGGCCTCGCGGGGATCTGGGGAACGATCTCGTGCGGGATCTTCACCGCGCCGAGGCTGGCCCAGTACAACGCCTTCGGCGATCCCGAGGGCGGCCTCGTGTACTCCGGCCACTTCACGCAGCTCGTCGCGCAGTGCATCGGGTTCACGATCGCCTTCCTGTTCGTCTTCTCGCTCAGCTTCGCGACGTTCTGGGTGATCAAGAGGACGTACGGCCTCCGCGTCTCGGAGGAGGAGGAGGACGCGGGCCTCGACATCTCCGAGCACGGCATGTACGGCTATCCGGAGCAGTTCATTCCGCAGCCGGAGTACCCGGGCGCCGGCGCCCATGCCGGCCGCCAAGCCCGCCGGCTGGGGCGACCGCCACCGCAATCACGGCCGAGCGGCCGGCCGAGACATAGGAGGAGATCAGCAAATGAAGAT
Organism: uncultured Actinomycetes bacterium; assembly: GCA_963740145.1. Lineage (GTDB taxonomy): Bacteria > Actinomycetota > Thermoleophilia > Solirubrobacterales > 70-9 > AC-56. The sequence continues at coordinate 171,356 of CAVUDI010000003.1, read as the reverse complement.
GATCACTGCCTACATCCGGCACGAGGCGTTCGAGCCAATCCGGGCCGAGCTGCTCGAGAAGGGATTCCCCTCACTCTCGATCGGCGAGGTCAAGGGCTCCGGCCGCCAGAAGGGGATCGTCGAGCACTACCGCGGCTCCACCCTGACCGTCAACGTGCGGCCGAAGCTGAAGCTCGAGGTCGTCGTCGACGACAAGGACAAGCCCGTGGTGGTCGAGACGATCCTCAGGCACGCCCGCACGGGCGAGGTCGGCGACGGGAAGGTGTTCGTCAGTCCCGTCGAGGAAGCGATCCGCATCCGGACGGGCGAGGAGGGCGAGGAGGTCCTCCAGGCGCACACCGAGGCGGAGATCTCCGGCGTAGGCAACGACACGGCAAGAGCAAAGGAGACACCGACAGATGGAAGCGATCACCAAACCGCGCCCCGGCCCCGCAGGACACGCTGCGGCAAGTCGATGAGGACGGAGTCGAGTTCATTCGCCTCTGGTTCACCGACATCCAGGGGCAGCTGAAGAGCTTCGCGATCGGCCGCGAGGAGCTCGAGGGGGCGCTCGCCGAGGGCATGGGGTTCGACGGCTCCTCGATCACCGGCTTCAACCGGATCGAGGAGTCGGACATGATCGCGATGCCCGACCCGGACACCTACGCGGTGCTGCCGTGGCGGGCCGACGGCGACAAGGGCAACGTCGCCAGGATGTTCTGCGACATCCTGAAGCCCGGCGGCGAGCCATACGAGGGCGACCCGCGCTTCGTCATGCGCCGCGCGCTCGCCCGCGCCGAGGAGCTGGGCTTCGACACCTACAACATCGGCCCGGAGCTCGAGTACTTCTACTTCGCAAGCGACGAGCTCGACGAGGCCGGGGTGCCGACCATCCTCGACAAGGGCGGCTACTTCGACCTGACGACGCTGGACGCGGCCTCCGATCTGCGCCGCGACACGGTCAACGCGCTGAAGGCGGTCGGGATCCCGGTCGAGTACACGCACCACGAGGTCGGGCCCTCCCAGCACGAGATCGACATGCGCTACGCCGAGGGGCTGCGGATGTCCGACAACGCGATGACCTACCGGATCGTGGTCAAGGAGATCGCCAACCAGCACGGCGTCTACGCGACCTTCATGCCGAAGCCGCTGTTCGGCGAGAACGGCTCGGGCATGCACACGCACCAGTCGCTGTTCTCGGAGGGCTCGAACGCGTTCTTCGACCCCGACGACGACCTACCACCTGTCGGGCGCCGCGAAGGCGTACATCGCCGGCCTGCTGCGGCACGCGCGCGAGATCTCCGCCCTGTTCGCGCCCAACGTGAACAGCTACAAGCGCCTCGTCCCCGGCTATGAGGCGCCGGTCTACTGCGCCTGGTCGCAGCGCAACCGCTCGGCCCTGGTGCGCGTCCCGGTGTACCACCCGGGCAAGGAGCAGGCGACGCGCTGCGAGCTGCGCTGCCCCGACCCCTCGTGCAACCCGTACCTGACCTTCGCGGCGATGCTGCACGCGGGGCTGGATGGGATCGAGCAGGGCTACGAATGCCCCGAGCCGATGGAGACCAACCTCTACGACCTCACCCACGACGAGCGCGTTGCCCGCGGCATCGAGCAGCTCCCGGAGACCCTCGGCGAGGCGATCGAGGAGCTGGCCGCGTCGGCGCTGGTCCGCAAGGCGCTCGGAGATCACATCTTCGAGCGCTACGTGGACCTGAAGCGCGAGGAGTGGGAGGAGTACCGGGTCCAGGTGACCAGGTGGGAGCTGGAGCGCTACCTGCCGATCCTTTGAGCCCGCAGCACCGGATCATCGCGCCCGCCCTGCCGCGCTGACCGTCGCGCGTGCTCAGTCGTTCCCGGCCTGGTCGAGCGGGGGCGGGGGCTCCATCCCCCACTGCCTCATGCCCTGCTCGATGCGCTCGATCACGGTCTCGATCACCTTCACTCGGGCGTACCGCTTCGAGTTCCCCTCGATCAGGCTCCACGGGGCGTAGGGCTGATCCGTGCGGGCGAGCATGTCCTCGACCGCCTCCTCGTAGAGGCGACGCTTCTCGCGGTTTCGCCAGTCCTCGTCGGTGAGCTTCCAGGCCTTCAGCGGATCCTTCTGCCGCCGCTTGAAGCGCCTCAGCTGCTCCTCGTCGGAGATGTGGAGCCAGAACTTGACCAGGATCATTCCCTCGTTGGCGAGCGTGCGCTCGAAGCTGTTGATCTCGTCGTAGGCACGCAGCCACTGCTCGCGGGTCGCGAAGCCCTCGACGCGCTCGGCCAGCACGCGCCCGTACCAGGAGCGATCGAAGACGGCCATCCCGCCCCATCCGGGAAGCATCGGAAAGAACCGCCACAGGAAGTGGTGGCGCTTTTCGTCCGGAGTCGGGGCCGCGAACTGGACGACCCGGACGTGACGGGGGTCGATCTGGGCCACCAACCGCTTGATCGCGCCGCCCTTCCCGGAGGCGTCCCAGCCTTCGAACACGACGCAGACGGGTGGTCCCAGGTTGTGTGAGCCGATCAGCCCGCCGAGTGTCAGGCGCAGCTGGGTGAGCCGCTCCCAGGCGAGGTCGAGACCCCTGGCCTCCTCCTTGCGGGTCAGAGACCGCGACAGATCGAGCTCGTCGAGGCGGCCCACGGCCGCGATCCTCTCACCTCGTGGCGCCTCTCACAACGTCGTGACACCCCACTAGCGGGGCTCAGGCAGGGGCCCGGGGGCGTCGGGCCTGTCGCTGAACACGTTGAGCGCCAGCGGGAACCCGGCCGCAGCCAGGAAGACCAGGATGATCCCCAGTGCCACCAGCCACCGCGAGCGGCTCAGATGGCCGAGGACACCGATCGCAAAGCCGGCGATCATCAAGGACACGTAGGGACCGACGGATTCCGGAAGGATCCCTGCAAGCGGCATCGGCCCCATTATCATCGGCCAGGTGCCCGAGACAGCACAGCCCGGCTCAGTCGCCGACGTCAGGGAAGGTCTGGGGCGGGTCGGATACCTCGCCGACGAGCCCGCAGCGCTGGTCGCCTACCTGGCGCAGCGGCTCGGGAAGCCCGTGCTCGTGGAGGGACCTGCGGGGGTGGGAAAGACCGAGCTGGCGAAGGCGATCTCGCGGGCGACCGAGCGCCCGCTGATCCGGCTCCAGTGCTACGAGGGTCTCGACGAGGCGAAGGCGCTGTATGAGTGGAACTACCGCAAGCAGCTGCTGCGCATCCAGGCCGACGTTGCAACGGAGCAGCGTCCCGCAACAGACCCGGCCGAACCCGAGGCGTCAGCGGAGGATTCGGCCGGATCAGCGATGGCGGACATCTTCGCCGAGGAGTTCCTGCTCACCAGGCCGCTGTTGCAGGCGATCGCCGCCACCGAGCCGGTCGTGCTGCTGATCGACGAGATCGACAAGACCGACCAGGAGTTCGAGGCGATGCTGCTCGAGGTCCTGTCGGATTTCCAGATCTCGATTCCGGAGCTGGGCGTGATCGAGGCGCGCACCCATCCGATCGTCGTGCTGACCTCGAACAACTCGCGGGAGCTGACCGAGGCGCTGAAGCGACGCTGCCTCTACCTGTGGCTCGACTACCCGGAGGTCGAGCGCGAGATGGAGATCGTTCGGCTGCACTCGCCCGAGATCGACGAGCGGCTCGCCCGTCGCCTGGTGGAGGTCGTCCACATGGTGCGCCAGCTCGACCTCAAGAAGCCCCCCTCGATCGCGGAGTCGATCGACTGGGCACGGGCGCTGCTGCTGCTCGGCGCCGACGACCTGGATAGCTCGGTGTTCGAGCGCACGATGAGCATCATCGTCAAGCACCGCACGGACATGGACCTGGTGGCCGAGCGCGTCGGGGTGAAGCTCGGCGGAGCCCCGCTCGATGTCGAGGCCGCAGGCTGACGGCCTGCCCCCGGGCCTCGCTCCGCGGGTCGTGGCGTTCTGCGACGAGCTGCGGCACGAGGGCCTTGCCGTCGGGACCTCGGAGATCCTCGACGCTTTCGCTGCGCTCGAGACGGTGCCGTGGGAGCAGGAGGACGACTTCCGTGAGGCGCTGGCCGCGACGGTAGCCAAGTCCCAGGAGGACCGCCGCGTCTTCGAGCTGCTCTTCGACCGCTTCTTCTTCCGCGCCGCCGAGCGAGAGGCGCTGGGGCGGGGCATCGGCGAGGGTCGCCGCTACGAGGGCGGCGAGCGCCTCGAGCTCGACGAGCTGCGGGAGGCCATTCGCCAGGCGATCGCGGAGGGACGCGACGGCGAGATGCGCGACCTGGCGCGGCTGGCGATTTCCGCCTTCGGCCGTGGCGGCGAGGGCTCGGGCGTGATCGGGGTGGACGTGCAGCGAATCCGCCGCACCCTCGGCCTCCAGACGCAGGCGGGAAGGACCGAGCGGGACGAGGTGGCGCTCGATCGCGAGCAGATCAACCGCTTCGAACGCCACCTGCGTCGCGAGCTCGAGCGGGAGCTGATCGAGCGCAGCGAGAAGCTGCCGCCCTCCCGACCGCTCGCCGAGCTCGACCGAGCGCTGCCCACCAGCCCGGCCCAGGACCTGGCCGCCGTCCACCGGGCGGTCGCGCAGTTGAAGCGCCGGCTGGCGACGCTGGGCCACGAGCGCCGCGGCCGGCGGCGAAGCGCCGCGGTCGACATGCGCCGCACGATGCGCGCCTCGCTCGAGACGGGCGGAGTGCCATTGCGGCTCAAATACCGCCCGCGGCATCCCCGGCGCCCGGAGATCTATGTGCTCTGCGACGTCTCGACCTCGGTCACCTCGGCGAGCGTCTTCTTCCTCTCCGTGCTGCACGCCCTGCACGACTCCTTCCGCAAGCTGCGCAGCTTCGTGTTCATCGAGCGGATCTCAGAGGTCACGGACGTGTTCGAGCGCGAGCGCGACTTCCGCACGATCTCGGACCGAATCAGCCGCGAGGGGGGCGTCGCGGACGTTTCCGGCTACACGGACTACGGACGCGTCTGGCTGGAGTTCCTCGAGGAGATCGTCGACGATCTCGGGCCGCGCTCGACGGTGATCGTGCTTGGCGATGCCCGCACGAACGGTCGCGAGCCCCACGCCGAGGTCTTCGCGAGCGTCTGCGAACGCGCTGGGCGCACCTTGTGGCTCAATCCGGAGCCACGCCTGTACTGGAACTACGGCGACTCGGTGATGGCGGCGTATGAGCGCCACTGCACGGCCGCCTTCGAGTGCTGGACCACCCGTCACCTGGAGAACTTCGTGAACGTGATCGCGGGCGGCACGCCGCTGGCCGAGCGGGCCTAGTCCTTCGCGTAGACTCCATCGGTGGACATCAGGGGAGCTCGCGGGCAAGCGGGCTGAGATGGCGTCCCAGGCAACCGCCCCCGGCGCTGACCCTCGGAACCTGTCGCGGTAATGCGCGCGGAGGGAGTTATGCGAACGATTTCCGAGGCTCCCATAGCGGAGCCTCACGCGGTTCAGAGGGCCGCCCAGGCAGCGCCAGGCGGGGACGATTCGCGCGTGGACCCGGCGCGGGCATCCCGGGGCGCCCTCCAGATCCGGGGCCTGGGCCATGCCTTCGGCGCCCTTCGCGTGATCGAGCGCCTTGACCTGGACCTGCGGGCCGGCGAGGTGCTCGGCATCGTCGGCCCCTCGGGCTGTGGCAAGTCGACGCTGCTCGAGCTGGTCGGCGGCCTGCGGGCCCCTCAGGCCGGCACGATCGAGGTGGAGGGCGCGGCCTCGCCCGGAGGGCGCCTGGCCCGCTGCGCCTACATGCCCCAGCGCGACCTCCTGCTGCCGTGGCTTCAGGCGATCGACAACGCGGTGCTGGCTCTGCGGAACCGGGGCGCCTCGCGCGCGGAGGCCCGCCGGCTCGCCCACCCGTTGTTCGAGCGCTTCGGGCTGGCGGGCTTCGAGCGCTCGCGCCCAGCGAGCTCTCGGGCGGCATGCGGCAGCGGATCGCCTTCCTGCGCACGCTGCTCGCCGGCAAGCCGGTGCTCCTGCTCGACGAGCCCTTCGCCTCGCTGGACGCGATTACCCGCGCCGAGATGCAGGAGTGGCTGGCGAAGGCGCTGGCCGCCGAGCGGCGAACCGCGATCCTGGTCACCCACGACGTCGAGGAGGCGCTCTATCTGTCCGACCGCGTGATGGTCCTCTCGGCCCGGCCCGCCAGCCCGCTGGCCGAGCTGGCCGCGCCCCAGCCACGCGCCCTGCCGCGCCTGGACGCGGTCACCTCCCAGGGCTTCTCGTCGGCTCGCGAGCGCGCGCTCGCGGCACTGAGCGAGGGCGCGCGATGAAGCGCTGGCTGCCCCCGCTGGCGATCGTCGTCGCCCTGATCGGCGCCTGGGAGCTGGCGGCGCGCTTGGAGGTGATCGCCGACGCGCTCAAGCTCGAGCCCTTCCTCGTCCCCTCCCCGAGCGAGATAGCCGAGGCGCTCTGGCAGGACAGGGAACTGCTCGCCGAGAACGCCTGGGTCACCCTCCAGGAGGTGCTCGCCGGCTTTGCGCTCTCCGTGGTGGCGGGCGTCGGCTTTGCGATCGTCCTGCACCTCTCGCCGACCGTTCGACGCGCCTTCTATCCCCTGCTCGTCGCTTCCCAGACGGTGCCGATCGTCGTCCTCGCCCCGATCCTGGTCGTCTGGCTCGGCTTCGGCATCGGCCCGAAGCTGGCGATCATCGCGCTGATCTGCTTCTTCCCGATCACCGTCAACACCCTGGACGGGCTCCGGTCCGTCGACCCCGACCTGGTGAAGATGATGCGCACCCTCGACGCCAGTCGCTGGCAGACCCTTCGCCGGATCGAGGCGCCCACCGCGCTCCCCTATCTCTTCAGCGGCGCCAAGATCGCCGTCGCCGTCGCCGTGATCGGCGCCGTGTTCGGCGAGTGGGCCGGCTCCAGCTCGGGCCTCGGCCACCTGATCCAGGAGGCCTCTGCCCAACTCCAGACGGACCGCACGTTCGCCGCCGTGGTCGTACTGTCGGCGATCGCCATTTCGCTGTTCGCGTTGCTCGCGGCGCTGGAGCGAAGGATTGCCTGGTGGGGCTCGAACGGGACCAGGAGTTGACCAAGCCACCCGAGAAAGGAGGAGCGTTGAGGAAGCCTCGCACGAAGGTCGCTCGCCGCCGCGGCCCTGGCGCTCGCCGCCGCGGCCCTGGCCGCCGGCTGCGGCGAGAAGTCGGAGGACGTCACCCCGGGAAATCCGCAGCCCTTCGACGTCGCGCTCGACTTCTACGTGAACGCCGACCACGCAGGGCTCTACACGGCGATCGAGCGCGGCTACTTCCGCGACGCCGGCCTCGACGTGCGGCCGCGGGTCCCCTCGGATCCCTCGGCGCCGATCAAGGAGGTCGCCGCCGGCCGGGTGGACCTCGCGATCTCGTACGAGCCCGAGGTCCTGCTCGCCCGCGACCAGGGCCTGCCGGTGAAGGCCGTCGCCGCCGTGGTGCCAACGCCGCTCACCTCCCTGATCTGGCTCAAGGGCTCCGGGATCGGCAAGATCAAGGACCTGCGCGGCAAGACGATCGCCACCGCCGGCATCCCCTACCAGGCGGCCTACCTGCGAGACGATCCTCGAGCGCGCCGGCCTGAGCACGGACGACGTCGACGTCGTCAACGTCCAGCAGGGACTGTTGCCGGCGATCCTCTCCGGGCGCGCCGACGCGATGCTGGGCGGCTTCCTCAATGTCGAGGGCGTTGATCTGCGGCTGCGGGGCAAGGAGCCGACCGTGATCCCGGTCGACAGGCTCGGCATCCCCACCTACGACGAGCTGGTGCTGGTCGCAAACTCGGATCGCCTGGAGGACGAGACGCAGAACATCCGGCTGTTCATCGCGGCGCTCGAGCGAGGAACGAAGGCGGCCGCCGCTGACCCGGCCGGCGCGACCGATGCGGTGCTCGAGGCGGGCAAGGGCCTGAGCCGCCGGTTCACCGCCGCCGAGGTGCGAAGGACGCTCCCCCTGCTGCTGCCGAAGGACGGCAAGCGACCCTACGGCTACATGGACCCCAAGGAATGGCAGCGGTTCGCGCAGTTCTTCGCCGACCGCGGCCTGATCGAGGCGCTGCCCAGCACCGGCGACGTGCTCACCAACGACCTGCTGCCGGGTCAGATTCCGGACTGAGCTTGGGCATATACCCCATTGGGGTATGTAATATGAGAGCCCGATAGGAACCATGGAAACCGCAGTCGGCCACGTTCAAGCGTCCAACCTCAACCGGCTGGCAGTCAGCGCGACCACGCACTGCCTGACCGGTTGCGCGATCGGCGAGATCACGGGGATGGTCCTCGCGACCGCCTTCGGCTGGGGCAACGTGGCACAGATTGCGCTCGCGATCGGCCTCGCCTACCTGTTCGGGTTCGCGCTCACCGCCCTGCCGCTCGTCCGGGCCGGGTTGGCAGCAGGGGTCGTGGTCTCGACCGCACTCGCCGCCGACACCGTCTCGATCACGATCATGGAGCTGATAGACAACGCCTTCGTGCTGGTCTATCCGGGCGCAATGGAGGCCGGAATTGGGGATCCCGTCCTCTACTTCGCCGTGGCGTTGGGCTTCGCGATCGCTTACCCGTTCGCGTTTCTGGCGAATCGCTACATGATCGCCCGCGGCAAGGGCCACGCCGTGGTCCACGAGTACCACTGAGCGAGCATCACCCCGGTCCTATGGCCCGTCAGGCTGCGAGCCGAAGCGGCGGTCCGGCTGCGACCGCCTTGTGGTGGGCGGCGAGGATCAGGGAGCCGGCGAGGCCGCGATAGGGCGCGTAGGGGGCGAAGAACTCCTCCACCTCGCCCACGGTGGCGCGGCGACCGAGCCCGGCCAGGCGCCCCACCAGCTTGATGAAGTCGAGGTCCCCTGCGGGCAGCGAGTCGGGCTCGCCGCGACCGTAGAGGCCAAGGCACTGGACCGTCCAGGGTCCGATCTCACGGATCGCCACCAGACGGCGATCGCTGGCGGGGTCGGCGGGATCGACCCGGCCCTTGGCCACCTCGCGCGCGGAGCGGATCAGGGCCAGCGCCCGGGCCGGCGCCAGGTCCAGCGCCGCCAGCTCGGCCGGGGCGCATCCAGCGAGCAGCTCGGGCGTGGGCACATCCCGGAGGCTCTCGCCATCCGGGCCCGTCTGCCGACAACCCCCAGCGAAAGACCATGCGCCGCTGGATCCGTGCCGCCCGCGAGGATTCGATCAGTTGCTGGGTGATGGCCCAGGCGAGCGCCTCCCAGGGCCAGGGACGGCGCCGGGGCCGGTGCCAGGGACGGCGCCGGATCGCCCGGCCAAGCAGCGGGTCCGACCGAAAGCGATCGTATAGCGGGCGATAGTCGTCGTCGACGCCAAGCGCGAAGCGCATGCGCTCGATCGCCACCCGCCGGCTCTCGGCCAGCGCGCCCTCCGCCCGCAGCCGCACCGCACCGTCCCGCCGCTGGGCGGCGCGCACCACGACCGCGGCGCCGTCGACGTGCAGCAGCCGGGTGACGATGCCGCGACGGACGCGCATCACGGCGTCCCCACCACCGCTCGCCGGCAGCCTGTAGGGCCACGGCGGGCGCACCTCGATCTCGAGGGGGGCGCCGGCCGGCGCCGGCCGCGCACCGCCGGGCATGCGGCTAGTGGTCGCCGAGGAGGTGGACGTCGACCATGAAGGACCGGCTGGCGATGATCCTCGGCGGGTCCTGCCGCCGGCGAAGCAGCCGCCGCGAACGCTGACGGCGCGGGACGCCGCTCGAACGCACGGCGCGCACCGCAGCGACCGTGGCCGCCCCCGCCACCAGGCCGCCTGCGGCGGCGATCGCGGCGGTCCTCACCTCGCCGCGCCAGGCCTCGACGTCGGTGCGGCGCGCAGGCTCCGGGAGGCGGGTCGGCTCCTCGAGCTCCTCGCCCTCGTCCGGGGCCGGTTCCTCGACCGCCTGGGCCTCGAGCACGACTTCCTGCGGCATGGTCGCCAGTCTATAGGTGGGTCCCGCGGCCAACCGGTCGGGATTGGGTGGCGCTGAGCACCGCATGTCCGCTCTTTGCGCAAGCTCTAGCGGGACAGCGGCAGCTCGTAGAGCCGGTAGCGCTTCACCACCTTGCCGCCCATCCCCTCCATGGCGCGGTTCATCGGCTCGTTGACCTCCAGGATCCAGCCCATCTCGCCCCAGAGCTGGCCGACGCGTGGCGCCACCTCGATGTGGCGCACGTACAGCGCGGCGGCGACGCCCAGGTGCTGGTAGCGGGGCTTGACACCCAGGGCGAGGACGCGAACCCGGTCGATCTTGCCCCGGCCGGTGAGGAAGCGCCACCAACCCAGCGGCAGCAGCCGGCCGTTCATCTTCGCCAGCACCTGGTTGATGTCCGGCAGCGTCAGCGCCGCGCCCACCACCTCGCCGTTGCGCTCGGCGATCATCGCCCAGTTGGGGTCCAAAATCGGCTTCAGGTTCTTGGCCTGGAAGCGAACCTCCTCCTCGGTGATCGGGCACGAAGCCCCAGTTGGTCCCCCAGGCCTCGTTGTAGACGTCCATGAAGCGCGTGATCTCGGCCTCGAGGTCGCGCTTTCTCATCTGCCGGATGACCACGCCGTGCTCGGTGGCCGCCGCCTTGGCCGCCTGGTGGATGAAATCGTGGAACTGGTCGCCCTGCTTCAGCTCGCCCATCGCCAGGCGCCACATCCAGAGGTCCATGGCCTTGGTCATGCCCAGCCCCTCGAGCAGCTCCCGGTAGTAGGACGGGTGCCACGGCTGGAGGATCAGCGGCTCGAGGTCGTGGCCCTCGACCAACAGGCCGCACTCGTCGTTGGTGGTGAAATCCATCGGGCCCAGCATCCGATCGCGCCCCCTGGCGCGTACCCACTCGCGCGGCGGCCTCGACCAGGGCCCGCGCCACCTCGGGGTCGTTCTCCGACTCGAAGAACCCGAACATGCCGTCGTTGCCGCCCTGGAACCGGGTCCAGCGCTCGTCCACGTGGGCGGTGATGCGGCCGACGACGCCGCCTTCGCGCTCACACAGGAAGTACTCGGCCTCGGCGTGCTCGAAGAACGGGTTCTTGTCGCGGTTGAGGAACGCGCGCCGTTCCATGATCACGGGCGGCACCCAGGGCGTACCGCGATGCAGCCGGAAGGGCAGCTTGATGAAGGCGGTCAGGTCGCGGCGGCTTCGAACCGGGCGAACTTCGAGCGCGGCCATTCGGGCGTCACTCTAGTGACGTGACCACCAGCGGAAGGGGCATGGAAGACTCTGACGCATGAGCGAGACGGCTCGCGCGCCCGCCGACGTCTTCGAGAAGGCGCGCAGCCACGACCGCAAGGAGCAGCTCGAGGCCGCCAAGGAGGCGGATCTGCTGCCCTACTTCCGCCTGCTGACCTCCGAGGCGGGCCCGCTGGTCGAGATGGAGGGGCGGGAGACGGTCATGCTCGGCTCCAACAACTACCTGGGCCTGACAGGCGACCCGCGGGTGAAGGCCGCGGCGCGAGAGGCGCTCGAGCGCTACGGCACGGCGCTCACGGGCTCGCGGCTCTTGAACGGGACGATCCCGCTCCACGTCGAGCTCGAAAGGGAGATCGCCGAGTGGATGGGAACCGAGGACGCGATCGTCTTCACCACCGGCTACCAGGCCAACCTGGGCACGATCGGGACGATCCTCGAGCCCGGCGACACCGTGATCTGCGACTCCGGGGACCATGCCTCGATCCTCGACGGCTGCCGTCTCTCCGGGGCGAAGCTGCGCCCCTTCCGTCACAACCAGATGGACAAGCTCGAGAAGATGCTCGAGCGCGCCAGCGCCGATGGGGGTGGCGTGCTCGTGGTAGTGGACGGAGTCTTCTCGATGGAGGGAGACATCTGCCCATTGCCAGAGATCGTCGAGCGCACCGAGCGTCACGGCGCGCGGCTGATGGTCGACGAGGCTCACGCGGTTGGCGTCCTCGGCGAGCGAGGAGCCGGTGTCTGCGAGCTCTACGGGCTGGAGGATCGCGTCGACCTGCGGATGGGCACGTTCTCGAAGAGCCTCGCCTCGTGCGGCGGCTTCGTCGCCGGCCCGGCCGACGTGATCGAGTACCTGCGGATCTCCGCACGGGCCTTCGTGTTCACGGCAGCGGCGGTGCCCGCTTCACTCGGGGCGGCACTGGAAGCGGTCCGCATCTGCCGTCACGAGGGGCGGGCGCTTTTCGCTCGGCTGCTCGACAACGCCGACTACCTGCGCCGCGGCTTCGGCGAGCTCGGCCTGAGGGTGGTTGAGCCGGGCCGCCTCCCGGACGGGTCGACGGCGACCACCCCGGTGGTTCCGGTCGTGGTCGGCGAGGACTGGCAGGCGGTGCTGCTCTGGAAGGCCCTGTTCGAGGCCGGCGTCTACACCAATGTCGCGCTTCACCCCGCGGTCCCGCCTGGCAGCGCGCTGCTTCGCACCAGTCTGATGGCGACCCACGAGCGCGACCACATCGACCGGGCGCTGGCGATCTTCGAGCAGGTGATCCAGGACTTCCCAGACCTCCCGCGCTCGGGCTAGCGACGAAGTCGCAGGTCGAGCGGAGTGACGAATGGGGTATTCGCCTCCCCCTTAATGGGTAGTTTCTCCTTGTCCATTTTCGGACAAGGCCTCGGACGGGACGAAAAGCTTGCTCTTAGCGAACGACTCTCCCGGCCAAGTGGGGGTCTGGAGTTGACGTCCATCGGCGAGCGGGTAATTTGCCGGACACGCCGGATGCCTCGGGGCAGGAGGCAGACGGAACGGGACAGGGTTGTACGTTCCGTCCAGTCCAGCCTCGATCCAGTTACTGGGGGAGCACCCAGGAGACCCCGGAAAGTCCCTTGAGTACGCTCGGGAAGGAGTGATGATGTCAGCTGCCTCAACGGTTGTCGCCGCGCCCCAACACATGGAGGCCCTTGCGCACGCAAACCGCGTCCGGCTCGCCCGCGCCTCGCTCAAGCGCGCCATCCTGGCCGGCCAGGCCGATGTGGTTGAGGTGGTTCAAACTTGCCCCTGGGAGGTCGAGACGATGACCGTCGGCGAGCTGCTGCGCAGCCAGCGCCGCTGGGGCCGGGCCCGGGCCCGGAAGTTCCTCTCGTCCCTGGCACTGAACGAGAATCGCGAGCTGGGACGGCTCACGGAGCGCCAGCGCAGGGTGCTGGCCGGCGAGCTGGAGACCAAGGCAAGGAGCCGGCGCTAGGAAAACCCTGAGCCCGCGGCAGGGCGGCTCAGCGTAGCTTGAACGCCTGCCCCGAACGGCGCCTGAAGGCCCGGGTGAGCGCCCAGGCGGCGAGCGCGAAGACAGCGAGCGCGGCCGCGAGCGCCAGCGGGAGCCAGACGGAGCCCCCGGTGAGGAAGGCGAGCGCACCCAGCACGGCCACCCCGAGCGCACCCGACAGCACCAGCGTGTGTGAGCGGTAGCCGGCGAAGTGCTCTCGAACTGACAGCTCGAGGCCGGCGAGGGCGCCCAGCACGAGCCCCACTCCGATCATCACGGCCCCCCGCCCGCCCTGGATCACGAACCCGCCGAGCAGCATCACGATCGCGACCAAGACGACCAGCTCGACCAGCGGAAAAGAGCCCCAGGGCGCCGGCGGTCGCTCGTCGAGCGCTGGCGCGCGGCGCGAGCGGGTGGCAGGCGCTTTCGCCGCAGCCGGCTCGGCCGCAGGCGCTTTCGCCGCGGCGCGGCGCGGACGACGCTTGCGGCGCTTCTTGCTCATTCACCGGCTTGCAGGGGCCGAAGCCCCCTGGCTAACGGACAGCCTGAGGAGAGCTTGACGCGCCACCAGCCCAGCAGCATCCCCAGGATGCCCCAGCGAGGCCGGGAATGCCAGTGCCGGCAGCCGGGCTCGCCGACGTCCTCGTTGGACACCCGGACCCAGCGGTAGCGCTGGGGCTCGGCGATCATCGCCTCGACCAAGCCGCGGTTGTGCTCTTCGATCTCGCCCCGGCGGCCGAGCTCGGCCTGCGCGCTGCGGAGCCTGGCGGCGAGCGCGTCGCGCACCCGCTCCAGCTCGGCGACCCCTAGCACCCGAGGCCCACCGATCGCCCCGACCGTCCACTCCATCCCCTGGCGCGGGAACGCGGACGCGAACAGCTCGCCCAGCCGCTTCTCCAGCAACCCGATCTGGCGGCGAAGATCCTGGCGGGCACGACGCTCGGTGAGAACGTCGACGCTTCCGGTGCCTGCCTCGAACGCTCCCTCCAGGGCATCCATCGCCCGAAGCGACGAATCGCTCGCTTCGATCTCCAGCACTTCCTCGGGCACGAGGGCCTCCGTTCGCCCGGAATCTACGTCGCGCCCATTGTATCCCTGCCGCGGCTAGTAGCTAGCTCCGCATCACGTCGGCGACCAGCCAGATCGCCTCCTCGACGGCGATCTCGGGCACCCCCTTCACCTGCACGGCACAGACGATCATCCTCGCCGTGCGCGGCTTGACGCCACGGCCGGCGGCGGTTGCCCCGAACAGCAAGCCCAGCGGCCTCACCTGGTCGGCGATCACCAGGGTCCCGGGAGGCAGCTCGCCAGGGCGTCCCTCGAGGCCTTCGCCGGGCTCCGTCGGGCGGATCCCTGGGGCGCCTTCGACGCGCCCCGCGTCGAAGGCGCGCAGGGCCACCCCCGACTCGATGATCGCGATCGTCAGCGCGTCGTCGAGCAGGCTCCGGCTGATGAAGCCGCCGCGCTTCATGCGCTCCAGCGCGACCGCCTCCACCGGCGTTTGCTGTTCGTCGGGGTCGAGTCCGATGTGGCGGTAGAAGACGCGGTAGGCCCATGGGATCGGCTGGTGGCGAAGATTGATCGCCTGCGGGCCCGAGAACCTGTTGGAGAGCGCCGCGAGGCGCTTCTTCACATGTCGCGGGGCGCGGCCGGAGCCCTGCTCGATCAACAGGTAGCGCAGGGCGAGGCCCGGGAACTCCTCCCGCAGCTCGGGCGCGACCCAGCCCGCCTCGGGAACGGCCTCCTCGCTCATCAGCGGTCTTCGCGGGCGCGCCGCGCGGAGTCGCGGACGAGGCGCTGGACGGCGTCCGTGAGCTGCGGCTCGGAGAGCTGCTCGGTGCCGACTTTCGCGAACTCGAGGATCCCGCCAGGGTAGGCGAAGGCGACCGTGGGGCACCCGCCCACCAGGTAGAGGTCGCTGACCGCACCGTCCCGGTCGTAGCCGACCGGGATCCTCCAGCCCCGCTCCTCGACGATCCTGCGCACGTCGGCCGGATCGTCGCGGATGTCGATCGAGAGGAAGTTCACGCGGCCTCGGTAGCGGGAGGCCACCCGGTCGACGACGTCCTGGGTCGCCAGGCAATCGGCGCCACGGGTGAACCAGAACGAGATCACGAGCGGACGGTCGAAGAGGTCGCAGACGCGGATCGCCGGCTCGTCCAGCTGGATCTCACAGGCCGGGACGCGCTGTGCGTCGGCAGGACAGGGATTCTCCGAGGTCGAGCAGTCGTCCTGGTAGATGTTCGCGTCGCGGTCGAGGGGGCCGGTGCGGGCGTCCGGAACCGCGAACTCCGGCAGCGCCATGCCGCGTTCGCTGGTGCCCGCTCCCAGCGTCCCGCCTCCCTCGGTGCGGATCGTGTTCAGGGTGGCGACCGCGATCAGGACCAGGAAGGCGACCCCGACGAAGGTCGAGTATCGCCTCCCCGGACGAGGCCGCTGTGGATCAGCCGGCATCGGCGGGCGCCGGTCGCCCGCGGCGGCGCAACCGCGCCGCCAGCGCCGCCAGCGGCTCGAAGCCGCCCTCCGACCAAACCAGGGCGGCGGGCAGCACCAGGAGCACGCCGATCAGGGCCACGCCCAAGTCGAAGACGGTCACCAACCCGAAGTCGCGCAGCATGCGGATGTCCGTGAGCACCAGCACCGCGAAACCGGCGATCGCGGTGATCCCCGATGCCAGCACGGCCGCCCCCGTGCGCGCGTACGCCCGGCGAAGGGCCTCCCCGATGGTGCCACCGCGCTGGCGCTCCTCGTGGTAGCGGGCCGACAGCAGGACGCTGAACTCCGTCGCGATCGCGATCACCAGCGCGCCGAGCGTCGCGGACATCGGGTTGAGCGGGACGCCGGCCACCCAGAGCACCAGGGACGACCAGCCGGTCGCCAGGACGATCGGGATCAGCGGCACCAGCGCTCTGCTGGCCGAGCGGTAGGCGGCCACCAGGACGAGCGCCACCGCCAGGAGGCCGGCGACCGTCACCAGATAGCGGCTGCCGGAGAGCGCCGAGTTGGCGTCGGCGGCCAGCACGGGCAGGCCCAGGACCTGGGCGCTCACCCCCGGCGGTGGGTCGTTGCCGGTCCCCGGTGGGTCGACCTGAGCGCGGATGTCGTCGATCAGCTCCTTCTGCTGGTCGAACGGCATCACCTTGATCCCGAAGGTGATCACACCGGTGTTGCCGGGCTTCGCCGGTGGCCGGGTCGGTGGTGACGAGCGCCTGGGCGACGTAGGGAGGAAGCAGCCGCAGGCTGTCCTTGATCCGCTGCCGGCTCGGGGTGGCCTGCCCTCCCGCGTAGAGGAAGTCGGGGAGCGAGATCTCGGGGCAGATCTCCGTCCGCTCGTCCCTACAGGACGGATTTCGGCCCTCGAACCCGTGGCGCGCGAGTACGCGCTGCTCGAAGTCGTGCATCCACGAGATCACCGCGGGCTCGCTGAGGTCGGGGGCGGTCACGGTGACGTAGGTGAGCCCCGAGATGCCCGTGGCCTGCTCGAGCTCGTCGACGTTCTGGAGCGCGGGCAGGTCGCGCGGCACGAGCTCGCGGATGTCGGAGATCACCGGGATCCGCGTCCCGACGCCCCAGCCGAGGATCGCCACCAGGGCGGCGACCGCCAGCACCCTGCCCGGAGCCGCGATCGAGAAGGCCAGGGCGCGCCCGCCCACCGCGCGCGCGCGGGAGCCGATCGCCGCGCCCACCGCACGCAGGGGCGCGCCCGCGCGCCGGACCGCCGCGCGCCCCCGAGCCGCGGCAATCAACCCTCGACTTCGGGCGGCGAGTTCGTCGCTGGCCCGGGCGGACTCGCTTGGTCGACGGCTCAGCAGGGAGAGGGACGAGAGGCCCACGGTGAGCGCCAGTGCGAAGGCGACCACGAGTCCGAGCACCAGGAGGAGCGCGAAGCCGCGCACCATCGGGATCGGCGACAGCACCAGGACGGCGAAGCCCGCCACCGTGGCCAGGCCGGCGGTTGCGATCACCGGGCCTCCCCTCGCGGCGGCCTCCACCGCCGCGCGGGGCGGCGAGGAGCCCGCCCGCACCGCCTCCGCGAAGCGGGCCTGGAACTGGATCGCGTAGTCGACGGAGAGGCCGATCAGCACCGGCAGGACCGCGATCGAGGCCATTGTCAGCGAGCCCCCGGCCAGCGACAGGAAGCCGAACACGATGCCCGCGGCGCCCAACGCGATCCCCAGCGGCAGGAGCCTGAGCGGGGTCCGGAAGACCACGGCGAGGGTGATCACCATCGCCGCCAGGGCGGCGGCGAGGAGGACGAAGATCTGGGTGGAGAGCTCCTGCGCGAGCCCTTCGAAGACGACCGGTACCCCGCTGACCACGTAGCTCGGCTGGGTGCCCGACGACCCTTTCTCGAGCTGGAAGCTCGGATCGGCGACCGCGTCGCGGAACAGGGAGATCGCCTCGCGGCGCTCGGACTCGCTGAGATCGGGCCGCAGGCGAACCGAGATCAGCGCGGCGTCGGAGCTGGGAACGATCGCGGAGAACCGGGCCTTCGGCACGCAACCGCGAGAACCGGCTGGTCGCAGATCACCGACGAGACGTAGTTCGGGTCGTCGAGCCGCGGCAGGCCCGTTTGACCGTACTCGACGGCGAGGGCCCGAATCTGTTCCTGGAACCGGAGCAGCACCTGCTGGGCGGCTGCCAGCCGCGGCCTGCTGCTGCTCGGTGGCGGAGAGCCCGGCCTTCTTCGCCTGGCGCGCCGCCTGGAGCGCCGCCTCGCGCGCCCGCGCGGTGGCCGCCTGCTGCTGCTGGCTGAGCAGCTTGTTCGCCTGAATCGCGAACTGGTCGAGGAAGGTCGCCGGGCCGAAGACGACCGCGCTCGGGTCGAGGCGGGAGATCGCCGCACAGGCGGGCGGCGCGGGCTCGCCGCTGACCACCTGCCCGCCGGGCGCCTTGCCCGACGAGGCAGCTCTCCAGCGCCAGCAGGCGCCCGAGGTTGTCGGTGCCGAGGAGCTGGTCGCAGGTCGCCCTTGACCAGGATCTCAACCGGCTCGTCCCCGAACTCGTCGTAGAACCTCTGGGTCGCGGCGTAGGTGCCGGAGCCGCGGTCGACCAGCGAGTCTGGGCTGCGGTCGGCCTGGAGGCGCAGCGCGGCGACCGCCCCGATCAGGGTCAGCAGCACCGCCGCGAAGATCACCGGCGTCGGCCGCTCGACGGCGCGCCCGGCGATCCGTGCCAACAAGTCCCTCATCCTCACCGCATTAGAAGGTTAGGGAGCGACGCAGCGCGGACCGGACCGCCGAGTGGCTACGACAGCCGCAGCCTACACGCGGTGTGGACGCGAGTCATGCCGGTACCTACGCGGCAGCAACGTCGTCCGATGCCGACCGCCGGCGGTTGCAGCGGCTCAATCCATCGCCAGGGGACCTACGGTCTCCGCGTTGAGGAACTGGGCGACAAACTCGTTGTCGGAGTTGAACAGCTCGTCAGCCGGACCGCTCTCGACGATCCGGCCCTTCCAGAGCACCGCCAGGAAGTCGGCGATCCGGCGCGCGGTGCCGAGGTCGTGGCTGATCACGAGATAGCAGCCGCCATTCTCCGCGTGGACCTCGCGGATCAGCTCGCAGAGCAGCGCCGTGCGAACCGGGTCGAGGCCGGAGTCGGGCTCGTCGAACATGACGATCGTCCGGGTCGAGCACCAGGGCGCGGGCGAACCCGGCCCGCTTGCGCATCCCCCCGGAGAGCTCGTTCGGCATCTTCTGGGTGGCCTCGGCGAGCCCGACCTCCCGAAGGCGCCGGTTGCAGATCTCGCCGATCTCGTCCTCCGACTTGTCGGTGTGCTGGCGCAGCGGGAAGGCGGTGTTGTCGAACACGTTCATGGAGCCGAACAGCGCCCCGTCCTGGAACAGCAGGCCGAACTTCTTGCGCATCTCGAACAGCTCGTCGTCGGTCAGGTTCGGGACCGACTGGCCGTGCACGAGCACGTCGCCCGAGTCCGGATAGAGAAGGCCGACGATGTGCTTGATCAGCACGCTCTTGCCTGTGCCGGAGGGCCCGAGCACCATCGAGATCTGGTCGTTGGGAAGGCCGAGGTTGAGGCCGTTGAGGATGCGCATGCGGCCGAACTGCTTGACGAGGTCGATCACCTCGATCGCGTCCTCGCCGCCGTGGTCACGCTTCTCGCCGGTGTGCCAGCGATAGGGGTCGGTTTCGCTCGGGTCGACCCCGGGGATGACGTAGTCCTGGTTCAGGGTGCCGAGCTCGGGCGCCGGCTCGTGGTAGGTCGCCACCTGCCGGCTGCTCGGGCGCCGGCTCGTGGTAGGTCGACGTCTCCTCCGCTGCCGGTTCCTCTACGTCCAACTCCTCCAGTTCCCGCTCCTCGCGGGTCGGGCCTGTGATCTCGTCAGCCATCTGTGCCGTTCATCCTCCTCCGTGCGTTTTGGCGGGGTCACCCCCCGATCGGCGCCCTCGGGTTGGCGCCCCAGAAGACCAGGGTTCCCATCATCCCGATGATGTGCACCAAGACGATGTTCAAGACCATCGACTTGGCGGTCGCCGTGCCCACCCCGACCGGGCCGCCGGAGGCGGTGTAGCCGTAGTAGCAGCCGACCAAGACGATCGCGGTGGCCATGAACATCGCCTTGATCAGGCTGAATAAGAGGTCGGGCGGGTTTTGGAACATCCAGAAGATCAGGAAGTAGCCGCCCGAGGAAACGTCGCCGATCTGCTGCACGACCGCCAGGTAGGAGGCGAAGTAGCCGATCCCGATCGCGGTCAAGTACATGAACGGCAGGGTCAGCCAGGCGCCGAGCAGGCGGGTGGCGGCCAAGAAGGTCATCGGCGGCACCCCCATCACCTCGAGCGCGTCGATCTCATCGGAGATCCGCATCGCGCCGAGCTCGGCGACGATCCCGGTGCCCACCTTGGCCGCCATCATGTAGCCGAAGGCGTAGGGGATCACCTCGCGAAGGTCACACCAGGCGGCGAAGACGCCGGCGTAGGAGGGGGCGCCCAGGGTGCGGTTGAAGTAGGCGCCCTCGATCCCGCACTGAAGGCCCAAGATGAAGACGAGGCCCCAGATCACGATCGTCGAGCCGAAGATCAGGATCCCCGCCTGGCGAAGCGCCTCGCCGAAGAACTGAAGCACCCGGCCCGAGTAGACGAGCCCCATGGTCTTGGCCGCAAAAGCCGGCGATCTCGCCCAAGGACGAAAGCCACTCGCGGGGCACGGCCAGCCAGCCGCTCATCTTCGGCACCTGCAGCTCGGGGTGGGTGGCGAGCAGGGTCTGGGTGAAGACGTAGTTGAAGGCAAAGACGCCCAAGAAGGCGATCACCACCGCCTCGTTGACCGCCCGGCCCACCCCGGCGGCGCCCCCGGAGGCGTTCATGCCCTTGTAGGAGCAGACGATCGCGATGATCGCCCCGAACAGGGTCGTCTTTAGGATCGAGCCCCAGAGCTCGGTCACCGAGGCGTTGGTGAGCAAGGTGGCGAAGAAGCCGCCCAGGGGGGCGTGGTAGGCGAGGGTGGCAAAGACGCCGCCGGCGATCCCGAACAAAAGCGCGTAGATGTCCAAGCAGCCCCGTGATCAGCATCAGGGAGAGGAAGCGGGGCACGACCAGGTTCTTGATCGGGTCGACCCCGAGGACCTGCAGGGCGTCGAGCTCCTCGCGGATCTTGCGGGCCCCCAGGTCGGCGGTGATCGCGGTCCCCGCCACCCCGGCGACCACGACCGCGGTCACGAAGGGGGCGAACTCGCGGATCGAGGCCAAGACGAAGAAGCCCCCGAGCCGGTCGAGGGCCCCGAACAGGGAGGCGAAGTTGGCCGCCTGAAGCCCCGGGGCGCCGAAGCCGAAGGCGACGGTCGAGATCAGCATCGGAAACCAGCACAGCTGCAGGGCGAAGATGAACTGGGAGATGAACTCGCCCCCGTAGGGGTAGGGGGGCCTGACGGTGGCGGTGATCGTCTTGCCGGTGAGGATCATCATGTTCCCCACCTGCTCGAACAGCGACTTGGCGGGCAGGAACGCCCTATCGGCAACGGTTCGGACCATCTTCTCCTCCGCCCCCACGCAGTCCGTGGGCGGCAGAGGAAATGTATTCCATGCGGCTGTCCGCCGCCACCCCCAACCCACTCCGGCGCTCAAAACCGGCATTCGGGCCGGCTGGCAGGTGGTATGTTCCCCCGCGCCTTGGGGGAGAGCGGCACAATCGCCGGAAGGCACCGACTCCGGGGCGCGAAAGCGACGATCGCTACCGGGACGGCCGCGCTTGCCCTGACGTGGGGCGTTTCCGCCTGCGGCGGCGGCGGAGCGCCAGGACGCCGACGAGCCATCGGGCAACTTCCCGGTCGAGGTGGCCAAGGCGAAGTTCCCCGACCGCCAGCAGCTGGCCGAGACCAGCGACCTCCAGCTCGAGATCAAGAACGTCGGCGACCAGACGATCCCCAACCTGGCGGTGACGATCTACACGACGCCGGCGGCTGCGGCCGCAGGCGAGCCGAAGGCCAACGCGCCCGTTCGGCATTCGCCTCGACCAGCCCGGCCTCGCCGACCCGAACCGGCCGGTGTGGATCCTGGAGGACGGATACC
This sequence comes from uncultured Actinomycetes bacterium, assembly GCA_963740145.1. Classification (GTDB taxonomy): domain Bacteria; phylum Actinomycetota; class Thermoleophilia; order Solirubrobacterales; family 70-9; genus AC-56. The sequence continues at coordinate 149,774 of CAVUDI010000003.1, read as the reverse complement.
CGAAGCTGATCACGCCGGGCGTCACCCAAGGACCTCGGTCGACGCCCCGTCCGCCGGCGCCGCCGCCGCCCAGACCGACACCTTCCAGTTCGGCCCGGTGCGCGCCGGGGAGAGCAAGGACATCGTCTGGCGGGTAACGCCGGTGCGGGCCGGCACCTACACGGTCCACTACGAGGTGGCCGCCGGCCTGCAGGGCAAGGCGAAGGCGGTGACCGCCGACGGCGGCCCGGTGAGCGGCGAGTTCGCGGCCACGATCAGCTCCCAAGACGCCGCAGACCTGCGTCAAGGGCACCAGGAAGGTCACGCACCGACTGCGCGGCCGTGAGCGCCCGTGGGCCGGCGCGAGCCACCCCACGCTGAGGCTCTCTTAAGTCCCCGCCACTAACGTGTGCGCTCGTGCTCGGCTTCCGGCGCGGCTGGCGCGCTTCCGCCCCCTTGGCCGTCCTCGTCCTGGTGCTCGCCGGATGCGGAGGCGGAGACGGAGGCCGGACCACCGCCAGCCCGCCGCCGCCGCCGAGCTCCGGCCCGGCCGTCAGGGCCAGGGGGCGGCTGCCGACCGGCGACGGGCAGGGCGGCGTGCGAGCTTCAGAAGGTCGGCGACTTCGACCAGCCCGTCTACGTCACCCAGCCTCCCGGCGAGCGACGGGACCTCTTCGTGGTCGAGAAGACCGGCCGCGTCCAGGTCGTGCGCGACGGCCAGCGCCTGTCCGAGCCGTTCCTGGACCTCAGCGACCAGGTCTCGACGGGGAGCGAGCAGGGCCTGCTGTCGCTGGCCTTCGCGCCCGACTACCGGAGGTCGGGGCTCGCTGTATGTCGACTACACCGACACCGCGGGCGACACGCGGGTGGTCGAGTACCGCCGCTCCTCGTCGGATCCGCTGGTCGCCGACCCGCGAGAGCGCTCGCGAGGTCCTGCGCGTGGACCAGCCGTACGCGAACCACAACGGCGGCCTCCTGCTGTTCGGCCCGGGGAGGCGCCAGGGCAGCCAGGCCCGCGACCTGCTGTACATCGGGCTCGGCGACGGCGGCTCGGCGGACGACCCGGAGCGCAACGGCCAGGACCTCTCGACCCTGCTCGGCAAGATCCTGCGCATCGACCCGCGCGCCTCGGGCGGGCGCCCCTACTCGGTCCCGGACTCCAACCCGTTCGTCGGACGCTCGGACGCCCGGCCGGAGATCTACTCCTACGGCCTCCGCAATCCGTGGCGCTTCTCGTTCGACCGCCTGACCGGCGCCCTGTGGATCGGCGACGTGGGGCAGAACTCGTTCGAGGAGGTCGACGGCGTCGCGCGGGGCGAGGGCTCGGGCGCCAACTTCGGCTGGTCCGCATTCGAGGGCTACGAGCGCTTCAACGAGGACCAGCAGGCGCCCGGCGCACGTGCCCCCGCTGCTCGCCTACCCGCTCGACGCCGAGCTGCGCGGTCACCGGCGGCTACGTGGTCCGCGACCGCGAGCCTGCGCTCCGCTCTACGGCCGCTACCTCTACGGCGACTTCTGCGCCGGGCGAGCTGCGCAGCTTCGCCGCCGCGCCCGGACGCCGCGCCACCGACGACCGCGCGCTCGGGCCTCCAGGTCCCGTCGCTGAGCTCGTTCGGCGAGGACAACGCCGGCCACCTCTACGCGACCTCGCTCGAGGGACCCGTCTACCGGCTGGTCGCCGGCGGGGCCCTGAGTCGAGCTGTCAAGCCGACGCCTGGCCCGATGTCGACAGCGCGTCACCCTGCGCGATGCGCCTGGTCCCTGCGGCCCAGAGGTACTGAGCGGGTCCGTGGCCGTCGCGGCATCGCTGCTCGCCTGCTGTCGGCGGCCGCGCGCCGGCCTCGCTCACGCGGCTGCCGGCGCGCCGGTGACCCGCGAGCTGGAGAGGATCGGCACCTTCGACGCGCCGGTCTACGTCGACAACGCCCCCGGGATTCCCTCGCCTGCTGTTCGTGGTCGAGCAGACCGGCACGGATCGCGGTGCTGCGGGACGGCGAAAGCTCGAGCCAGCCGTTCCTCGACATCCGGGGTCGAGTCTCGACCGGCGGGGAGCGCGGACTGCTCTCGATCGCCTTCCCGCCGAACTACAGGAAGTCCCGCCGCTTCTACGTCTACTACACGAACCGCGACGGCGACGATCGAGATCGACGAGTTCAAGCGTCGCCCCGACTCGCCGACTCGCGCCGACCGCGTCGTCGCGGCGCCGGGTGCTGGTCATTCCCCATCCCGGACGACGGAACCACAACGGCGGCCAGCTCCAGTTCGGGCCCGACGGCAAGCTCTACATCGCGACCGGCGACGGCGGCGGGGCGGCGACGCCCACGACAACGCCCGCCGACCTCGACGAGCCTGCTCGGCAAGCTGCTGCGGATCGACCCCCGCAAGCAGGCGCGATCAGCCCTACACCGTCCCCGCCGACGAATCCCGTCGTCGGCGCGCCCGGCCGCGACGAGATCTACGCGTACGGGCTCCGCAACCCGTGGCGATTCTCGTTCGACTCGGCCAGACGGCGAGCATCGCGATCGGCGACGTCGGGCAGCGAGCGCTGTCGAGGAGGTCAACTACGAGACCCGGGCCGGCGCCAGGGGCGCCAACTTCGGCTGGCCCGCAGTGGGAGGGCAACGTCCTCTACGACCCCACGCCGACCCCGGTCCGCGATCCCGCCCAGGCCCCGATCTTCACCTACCCCCACGCGTCCTGCGAGGGGCCGCGGGCCTGCGCGGTCACCGGCGGCTACGTGGTCCGCGATCCGGGCCTGCCGTCGCTCCCCGGCCGCTACCTGTACGCCGACCTCTACGTCGGTGACATCCGCAGCTTCGTTCCCGGTCTGGCGGCGCAAGCGACGACCAGAGCACCGGGCTCCACGTCTCGAACCTGAGCTCGTTCGGGAGGGACTCGACGGCCGGATCTACGTCGCGTCGCTCACACGGCCCGCTGTACAGGCTGACGCAGGGAGCAACTGAGCGCTACGCTCCTGCCGGTCGCGCGGCAGGATCGATCTGGGCCGGCGCGAGCCTCGGCGTCGCGGCTCGTCTGGCGTTGGCGCTCGCGCTCGGCGCTCGCGCCGCGCGTCGCGGCGCGCCGGGCGGTCCCGCAGACCCGGAGCGGACGCCGTCCGCGAGCTTCGAGGTCGGCGACGGGCGCGGCGGGATCGGCAAGCGACAGGATCGGCAACTTCGCGTCGCCCACCTACGTCACCCACGCCCCGGGCGCTCCCCGCCATCTCTACGTGGTCGAGGCCGCGCGGCAGGGTCCGGGTGCTGCACGACGGCAGACCTCCGGGCGCCGGCCGTTCCTCGACATCCGGGGCGAGTCTCGACCGGGGGCGAGCGCGGGCTGCTCTCGATCGCCTTCGACCCCCGCTATCGCCGCAACCACCTCTTCTACGCCTACTACACGAACGGCGCCGGGAACATCCAGATCGACGAGTTCCGCGCCCGCTCCAGCACCCGCGACGCCCGCGAGGGCTCGCGCCGCCGGGTGATCGTGATCCGGCCACCCCGGCGCCGCGAACCACAACGGCGGCCAGCTCCAGTTCGGGCCCGACGGCTAGCTCTACGCCGGCACCGGCGACGGGGGCGGCGCCGGCGACCCGCGCGAGAACGCGCAGAACAAGCGCACGCTGCTCGGCAAGCTGCTTGCGCATCAACCCCCACAAGCGCGGCGCAAGCGCCTACCGGATGCCGCGCGGCAACCCCTACGTCGGCAAGCCGGGCGAGAACGAGATCTACGCGCTCGGGCCTGCGCAACCCGTACCGGTTCTCGTTCGACCGCGGCCGGATCCTGATCGGCGACGTGGGCCAGAGCGGCTGGGAGGAGGTCGACTACGAGGCGCGCGAAGGCGCTGCGCGGCGCCAACTTCGGCTGGGACCACTTCGAGGGCGACCATCGCTTCGACGACCCCGGCGACAACGAGGCGCCCCGACCGAACGCCGCTACCGGCAGGCCGATCTTCGAGTACCGGCACACGGGCCCGAACTGCGAGTCGTTCGGGGGCTGCGCGATCATCGGCGGCTACGTGGTCCGGAATCGCGAAGCTCAGGCAGCCTGCGCGGCCGCTACCTGTACGCGGACTTCTACGCCGGCAAGCTGCGCAGCTTCGTCCCCCGCCGCCGCCACGGCAGGCGCGACCGGGCTCTGGGCGTCCACGTGCCCCACCCGAGCTCCTTCGGCGAGGGAGCGCGGGGGCGAATCTATGTCGCCTCGCTGGATGGCCCGGTCTACAGGCTCGTCCGCAGGTAGCCCAGCCGCTCACGCCCAGGCGCCAGCGCGGGAGTAAAGTCCGGCCGGGATGGAAAGCGCCACCGCGAGCGGGACCGCAACCGGCCCGGCATCGTCACGACGGCGCCCCGGTCGCCGACACGCGCCAGCTCGAGGTCCGCCGCCCGGTCGACGGCTCGCTGATCCGCGAGCTCGAGATCGATCCGCCCGAGCGCGTCGCCGAAGTGGTCGCCAGGGTCCGCGCGGCACAGCCGGAGTGGGAGGCGATCGGCTTCGCCGGCCGCCGCCGCTGGCTCGAGCGCCTGCGCGACTGGATCCTCGACCACCAGGACGAGCTCGACGACCGCATGCAGGAGGAGAGCGGAAAGGTCCGCGCCGACGCCGCGCTGGAGGCCTTCTACCTCCTCGACGCGATCAACTTCTGGTGCGATCGCGGCCCGCGCTTCCTCGCCGACGAGATCGTCACCCCGCATGTCCCGCTGCTTCGCCACCGACGGGCGAAGATCGTCTACCGCCCGTACCCGGTCGCCGGGGTCATCAGCCCCTGGAACTTCCCGCTCATCCTCTCCCTTGGCGACGGGATCCCGGCGCTGGTCGCGGGCTGCGCCCTGGTCATCAAGCCGTCGGAGTTCACCCCGCTGACCCTGATGGAGCTCGTTCGCGCCTGGAAGGAGGACCTCGGCGCCCCGGACGTGCTGGACGTAGTGAACGGCCAGGGCGAAACGGGCGGGGCGCTCGTGGACGCGTGCGACTTCATCCAGTTCACGGGATCGGAGCGAACCGGGAAGATCGTCATGAAGCGCGCCGCGGACACCCTGACCCCGGTGAGCCTCGAGCTGGGCGGCAAGGACCCGATGATCGTCACCAGCGACGCGGACATCGATCGCGCGGCCAACGCCGCCGCCTTCGGAGGCCTGCTGAACACCGGTCAGATCTGCCTCTCGATCGAGCGCGTCTACGTGGAGGAGCCCGTCTACGACGAGTTCGTCGACAAGCTCCAGCGAAACGTCGAATCCCTGCGCCAGGGAGCCGACGGTCGAACCTACTCGGCGGAGATCGGCGCGATGACCTCACCGAACCAGATCGAGATCGTCTCTGACCACGTCGAGGACGCCCGCCGCAAGGGCGCCCGGATCCTCACCGGCGGCCGGCGAAAGGAGGGGCCGGGCGACTGGTATGAGCCGACGGTGATCGCAGATGCCGACCACTCGATGAAGGTCATGCGTGACGAGACCTTCGGGCCCGTGGTGCCGGTGATGAAGGTGAGGGACACCGAGGAGGCCCTGCGGATGGCGAACGACACGACCTATGGCCTCGGTGGCGCTGTGTTCGCCGGCGACGTGGCGGACGGGGAACGGATCGCGCGGCGCGTCGAGGCGGGCACGGTGGCGGTCAACGACCTCTTCATGACCAACTACTCGGTCCTCGGGCTGCCGATGGGGGGCTGGAAGCACTCCGGGATCGGCTACCGCCACGGCGAGGTCGGGATTCGCAAGTTCTGCCGCACCGAGTCGCTGACCGTCCCTCGCCTCCCACAGCCGAAGCGCGAGTTCCTCTGGTTCCCGTACAGCCCGCGACAGCGGGGCATCGTCAGGCGGCTCTACCGGCTGCTGAACGCCCGCGGCCTCCGCAACCGGCTCGGCCTTCGGCGGCGGTAACTCGCGCGCTGACTACTCGGTCGCCGGGACCAGCTGCTTCGCGGAGCTGCTTGCGCCGCCTGGACCATGTTGCGCAGGGCCGCCTCGGTCTCGGGCCAGGCGCGGGTCTTCAGGCCGCAGTCCGGGTTGACCCAGAGCTGCTCGGGAGGCAGCACGCGCGCGGCGGCCTCCAGCAGCTCGGCCATCTCCTCGGCCGGGGGGACCCGCGGTGAGTGGATGTCGTAGACGCCCGGCCCGATCTCCTGGGCGTAGCCGGTGCGCTCCCAGTCGTGGAGCAGCTCCATGCGCGAGCGCGCCGCCTCGATCAGCAGCACGTCGGCGTCCATCTGCTGGATCTGCTCCATGATGTCGCCGAAGTCCGAGTAGCACATGTGGGTGTGGATCTGGGTCTCGTCCCGCACCACCGCGGTCGCCACCCGGAAGCAGTAGACGGCCCACCGCAGGTACTCGTCCCAGCGGTCGCGGCGCAGCGGCAGCCCCTCGCGGATCGCCGGCTCGTCCACCTGGATCACCTTGATCCCCCTGGCCTCGAGGTCGGCGACCTCGTCGCGGATCGCGAGCGCGAGCTGCTCGCAGGTCTCCGACCGCGGCTGGTCGTCGCGGACGAAGGACCACTGGAGCATCGTCACCGGGCCGGTGAGCATGCCCTTGACCGGCTTGTCGGTGAGCGACTGCGCGTAGGCGGTCCAGTCGATCGTCATCGGCGCCGGCCGGCTGACGTCGCCGAAGAGGATCGGCGGGCGCACGTAGCGCGAGCCGTAGGACTGCACCCAGGCGTTCTGGGTGAAGACGTAGCCCTCCATCTGCTCGGCGAAGTACTGGACCATGTCGTTGCGCTCCGGCTCGCCGTGGACGAGCACGTCGAGGCCGACCTCCTCCTGGAAGCCGATCACGCGCTCGATCTCGGAGCGCATGCGGCCGCTCGTAGGTCGGCCTCGTCGATCTCGCCCTCGCGCAGCGTCGGCGCGCGCCTTGCGGATCTCGGCCGTCTGCGGGTAGGAGCCGATCGTCGTCGTCGGGAAGAGCGGCAGGCCGAGGCGGTCGCGCTGGGCCTCGCGGCGGATCTCGAACGGGCTCTCGCGGCGGGCGTCCTCGTCGTCAGCGCCGCCACCCGCTCGCGCACCTCGGGGTTGCGGGTGCGCTGGGAGTTCCGCCGGTCCTCGAGCGCGCGGTCGTTGGCGTCGAGCTCGGCGGCGATCGCCTCGCGCCCCTCGCCCAGCCCGCGAGCCAGGGTCGCGACCTCGCCGACCTTCTGCTTGGCGAACGCCATCCAGGAGCGCAGCTCGTCGTCGAGCACGTCCGACGGCGGGCTCGGCGTCGAGGTCGACCGGGGTGTGCAGCAGCGAGCACGAGGTCGGTGACGACCAGCTCGGCGCAGCGGTCGCGCAGGCCGCCCGAGCAGGTCGAGGCTGTGCTCGAGCTCGTTGATCCAGACGTTGCGGCCGTCGACGATCCCGGCGAACAGCCACTTGTCCTCGAGGCCGCCCTCGTCGGCGATCAGCTCGACGTTCTGGCCCCTCGCGCTCCATGGCCGACGGCCCTGCGATGAAGTCGAGCCCGATGCCCTCGATCGGGAGGTCGCGCAGCACGCCGTAGGCGTCGCCGACGTGGTCGAAGTAGGTCTTGACGCAGGATCCGGGTGCGCTCGTGGACCTTGGCCAGCTCCTCGTAGGCGAGCCGGAGCGCGTCGAGCTCGCGCTCGGAGCGGTCCTCGACGAAGCAGGGCTCGTCGAGCTGCACCCAGGTCGCGCCCTGCTCGGCGAGGCGCTCGATCACCTCGCCGTAGACCTCGAGCAGCGGCTCGAGCAGGCGCGAGGCGGTCGAAGTCCTCGGGCGACGCCGTCGGCGGACTTGCCGAGCAGCAGGAAGGAGACCGGGCCCGACGAGCACCGGCACGGTGTCGATCCCCAGCTCCTCCATCGCCTCGGCGTGCTCGTCGAAGGGCTTCGTGGATCGACAGCGAGAAGCTCGTGTCCGGGGCCGAGCTCGGGGACGATGTAGTGGTAGTTGGTGTCGAACCACTTCGTCATCTCCATCGCGGTGACGTCGACGCCGCTCTCCTGGCGGCCGCGCGCCATCGCGAAGTAGGTGTCGAGGCCGACCGGGCCGCCGCCGTGCCCGTAGCGCTCGGGCACCGCGCCGACGAGCGCGATCGTGTCCAGCACCTGGTCGTAGAGCGAGAAGTCGTTGGAGGGGATCAGGTCGATCCCGGCGCTCCTGCATGAAGCGCCAGTTGTCGAGCCGGATCCGCTTCGCGGCCTCGAGCAGCTCGCTCGGTCGGAGACCTCGCCGCGCCAGTAGCCCTCGGTCGCGAACTTCAGCTCGCGCTCGGGGCCGATCCGGGGGAAGCCTGAGACGTTCGAGAGTGCCATCGGGCTGAGGCTACAACAGAGACCGCGATGCTCCAACCGCGTCCCGCCGGGCACGGCCGTCGGTTAGCCCTAGCTCGAGGCGGTCTCGCGTTCCGGGTCGCGGCGAGAGCCGCACCGGCGCCGCGCTGAGAGCGCGCAGGCGCATGTCCGACCAGGTGAGGCCCTCGCGGACCAGCGCCGGGAGCCCGAGGGCGACGGCGGTCGCGATCTCGACCGCCTGGAGGATCACGCCGTAGGCGAGCGCGTCGGCGGCGCCGACCCCGAAGCCGGTGGTCAAGACGCTGATCACGGCGAGCTGGAAGACGCCGATGTTCGACGGGGTGGCGGGCACGACGGCGGTGACGTTGACCGCGAACAGCACCGCGGCGGCGGCCCCGATGCCGACCTGGCCGTGCAGGCCGAGCGCCTCGAACAGCGCGGCGCAGGCGAGCAGCTGGATGCCCCAGGCCCCGAGCTGCGCGGCGGCGGCAACCGAGCCCCGCCGCGGGTCGCGGAAGACGCGAAGGCCGCGTGCGCACGCGAAGCAGCGCCTCGCGCACCGCCCGCGACCAGCGCGGCCCAGCCGGCCGCCGACGTTCGCTGCCGCACCAACGACCGGCGCCAGCATCACCGCCACCAGCACCACCAGCGGCGCGAGGCTGAACACGAACAGCTGCGTCGGAGCTCGAGTGGAACAGGTCGGTCGAGGCGACGATGATCGCGCCCAGCATGGCCAGCGCGAGGATGTTGAGCGCGGTCTGCGAGACCAGCGTGCCGAGCAGCACCGGGAACGTCTCGCGCATTCGCCCGGTGCGCCGGGAGAGCACCATGGCCCGCGCCGGCTCCCCGAGGCGGGCCGGGAGCGTCGCCGACATCAGGACCCCGATCATCGTCGCCGAGGTCACGTCGCGGCGCCGCAGCGGGCTGCGCGGCAGCGCCGCCCGGGCGATCGCGAACCACGAGACGGCGCGCATGAACATCGAGGCCATCATCAGGGCGGTCGCGATCAGCACCCAACCGGCGTCGGAGCGGACGATGCTGGCCACCACGTTCTGGACGCCGATCCGGTGCGCGGCGAGCGCCGTCAGGCCGACGCCGAGGACCCCGGCGACGCCGAGCCCGATGCGCCTGGCGACGCGGTGCCGGGCCACCGCCTGGGCGGGCGCCGGGTCGAGCGACGGAAGCCGCTTGGGCGGGCGCCGCGGGCCGCCGTCGATCGGCGCCATCCCGGCCCGCCGGGCGAGACGCGTGGCGGCCGCGGCCGGCTCGGGCGCGCGCTGGACCTGCTCGTAGACCTCCTCGACCTGCTCGGCGACGCGCGGCCAGGCGTAGCGAGCGGCGGTTTCGCGTGCCGCGCGGCCCATCGCCTCGCGGCGGGCCGGCTCGAGGTAGATCCGCTGGAGCTCCTCGGCGAGCCGCTGCGGATCGGCCGGCGGCACCAGCACGCCGTCGGCGCCGTCGGTGACCACGTCGGAGTAGCCCGCGATCGCGGAGGCGATCACCGGCGTGCCGGCCGCGAACGCCTCGGTCAGGACCATGCCGAAGCTCTCGCCGGCGAGCGAGGGCGCGCAGAGCACGTCGGCCTCGTGCAGGTGGCGCCACAGCTCCTCGCCATCGACCCAGCCGAGCGCCTCGATGCGCGAGCTCGGCGGCCGGATCGGCCAGGTAGCGCTGCACGTCCTCGTCGTCGGCGCCGATCACGGTCAAGCGCGTGGGCACGTGCTCGGCCAGCCCCTCGAACGCCTGCACGAGGACCGGCAGGCCCTTTCGCTCCTCCGGCCTGCCGACGAACAGCAGCCTGAACTCGTCGGATCGCGGCTTCGGGCGCAGGGGCGGGGCGTCGATGTCGACGCCGTTGGGAATGACGCGATACTCGCCCCCGAACCAGCGTCGCCCGGTCCAGGCGGCGGCCTCCGAGACCGCGATCCGTGCCTGGAGCTGGTTGAACTTGCGGCGGGCCCCGAGCAGGTTGGCGATCCAGTTGGGCATCCGCTTGGTCGAGTAGGCGTGGAAGGTGCCCACCACCGGGGCACCGGGGAAGGAGCACGCGTCCCAGCTCGAGCATCGGCGCCGGCGGCTCGTGCACGTGGACGACGTCGAAGCGGCCGGCGCGCAACTCGCGGCGCATCTTGGTCACCGCGTCTGGGAAGGCCGACAGGTTGGAGACGGCGCCGTTGGCGCCGATCCCCACGCTGCGCCCGAGCGGGACCAGGTAGTCAGGGCGGCTTCGCTTCTCGGCGGGCGCCCGGTGGAGCGCCCGGCTGAGGCGGTCAGGCGGGTCCCAGGGAGCCAGCACGCGCAGCTCGTGGCCGCGGTCGATCAGCGCCTCGGCGAGCGCCTCGACGTGGCGGTTCACCCCGCCGGCGTAGGTCCACGAGTAGGGCGTGACGATGGCGATCCGCAGCGGGGAGCTCCGTGGCGGTCGGGCTGGTCGTGGTTGCGGTATGAGTTCTAGGTACGGGCAATTGCGAACCCCGTGAGACTCGCGGGCAGTTCGGGACGACGCCGGCCGTGACGGAAGCGACGAGCCAGTCTGGAGCACGATACCGGCGCCGTCCAGGTTAGCGAACGCGCTCCTGCCTGTGGGAGGCGCCCGCGCCTGACTGCGTCGCGGTCGTGGCCCAGGCGAGGCCGGCGGCCAGCGCGCAGAACGCCGTGCCGACGATCAGCATCAGCGCCCCCGAGTCGTTGGCGAGCGTCCGCGGCCACGGTGGCGGCGCACGCTCCGCCCAATCCCGCCCAGGCCGTGCGCCGGTCCGCGAACCAGGCCTCGATCCGGCGCCGCTGCGCGATCCCGGCGACGATCGCGAGCGCGGCGATCCAGAGCAGCGGCGTGTCGGCGTAGCGATTGAAGTTTCCCGCCGAGAGCCGCAGGCGGCGCTCGGCGACGTCGGCGAGCTGGTCGAGGCCGCCGGCCTCCAGGACGGAGCGGGTCAGGTGCGCGTTGCCGCCCAGCAGCAGGTCGGCGGCGCCGAGCGACCGCCAGGGCGACGATCGGGACGGCGATCACCAGCAGCAGCGCGCGGCGGCGTGCCCCGGAGGCAGACGGCCGCCGCCACGGCCGCTCCGACCGGGATCCCGATCGCGGCGCCGACGTCGGCGCCGAACCGCCCCGGGGCGAACGCCGCGACGGCGACCAGTCCGGTGAGCGCGAAGGCGAGCGCGGCGCCGCGAGGCGAGATTCGTGGCGCCCAGGCGGCCAGCGCGGCGCCGGTGGCGATCGGGACGAGCGCCGACCACGGTCGCCTCGAGCTCGTTGCCGATCCCGAAGAAGCGCACCCCCAGCGCGGGGTTCGGTCCCACCAGCGAGAGCGCGGTGAGCGTGGAGCCGGCGACCACGTCGACCGCGTAGCCGAGCACGGAGGCGGCGCCGGCGATCGCCAGCGCCCCGTACGGTGGGAGCCAGGCGCAAGGTGGCGAGCGCCAGCGCCGGCGAGCCGATCCCGACGATCAGCCGTTCGGCGAGCTCGCTCGGCTGGAGCGCCGCGGTCAGCAGCAGCACCGCCGGCAGATAGGCGACCGTGACCGCGAGCAGGGGCAGCGCCGCGCGCAAGGCCGCGGCGCCCGAAGGCGACCGCGGCGAGCGCCGCGAGCCCGACCCAGATCAGCAGGTTGGTGCCGATCACGGGGCCACGGCGGGGGCCGACCGCCGCCAGGCGGTCCTCGAGCCGCTCGACGAAGCCGGGGTCCACCTCCCCCGTGGCCTCGATCGGCTCGCCGCTCATCTCGTCCGGGACCGGAGAGCCCGAGGCGCTCGAGGATCGTGGGGGCGATGTCGGTTGAGAGCGCGTAGCCGCGCATCCGCGTCGAGTCCGAGCTGAGCGTGCCCGTGGAAGCCCGCGCCCGCCACGCCGGCCGCGAGCTGGCGATCGCGGCCCGGGGGCGGTCGCTCGATCGCGATCACCAGGTCGTCTCCCGCGCAGGCGACGCGCAAGCGCACTGCAGGCGCCCGAGGTCGGCGCTCACGACGGTGACGCGAGCGCAGGCGGCGCTGCCGGCATCGACGCCCGCCGAGGATCGTCCCTCCTTCGTCCACGAGGATCGCGGCGGCAGGCTCCGTCGGCGGATCGGCGCGCCGGCCGCCGCTCCGCCCGCGCCTCAAGGTCGTCCCCGAGCAGGCCCGGGACGAGGTCGGCCGGGGCGGCCTGCGGCCCGATCGCGGACCCGCTGCCAGACGGCCGGGGGGACGTGCGGGGGCGCGCCGCCTGCACCTGGGTCGACGCGGAGGGGCGGCAGCGGCTCGGTCGTAGAGCGACTGGTCGATCCTCGCCCCCTGCCCGATGTCGATCCAGGTCTGCGCCGGCCGGGACGCTGCCGATCCCGGCGCTGATCAGGCCGACCGCCATGCCGTCGACCCTCGGCGAGCTCGGCGGGCGTCGTCCCGTGCGGCAGGATCGCGATCGTGATCCGAGGTGGCTGCGGGGTTGGGGCACCACTCGCCCCCTCCGCCGCGAGCGCCGCGGTCGCAACGACTACCATCGCCGCCATGGCCATGGATCGGACCTTCGCCAAGTTCACCTTCTTCAAGCTCGACCCCGCCTGGCAGCGCCGGGATCCCGAGGCGCGCGCGGAGGATAAACGGGAGTTCCTCGCCGCCTGCGAGGATTTCGCCCAGGATCGGTCGCTGCGCGCCTACTCGACCGTCGGCACCCGCGGCGACACCGACCTGCTGCTGCTCGCCCAGAGCCCCGCCCTGGAGGACATTCACACCTTTCACGTGGTGCTCGCGCAGAGCGGGCTGGCGAAGTGGATGTCGATCCCCCACTCCTATCTGGCGATGACCAAGCGCTCCCCGTACTCCGAGTCCGACGCCCGCCCGGAGATCTGCACCTCGGAGCGCCGCTACCTGTTCGTCTACCCCTTCGAGAAGAAGCGCGACTGGTACCGGCTGCCGCCGTCCGAGCGCCAGCGGATCATGGACGAGCACATCGCGGTCGGCCGCCGCTACCCCGAGATCACGATCAACACCGCCTACTCGTTCGGCCTCGACGACCAGGAGTTCGTGGTCAGCTTCGAGGCCGACGACCCGGGGCAGTTCCTCGACCTGGTGCAGGAGCTGCGCGGCTCGGAGTCGAGCTCGTACACGCTGCGCGACACGCCGATCTTCACCTGCGTGTCGATGTCGGTCGGCAAGGCCCTTGACGCGCTGGACGGAGCGGCCACGGCACGCGCGGCAGCGCCGTCCCCGATCCAGGCGCCCCTGGCGCCCCACTAGAGTTTCCCGCTTCATGAGCGACCAACCCGGAACCGCTGGCAACCCCCTGCGCGTGGCGATCGTCGGCTCCGGGCCGGCGGGCTTCTACGCGGCCGAGCACCTGCTGAGGCAGGAGCACGTCGCCGTCGAGGTGGACATCTTCGACCGCCTGCCGACGCCCTTCGGGCTGGTGCGGGCCGGCGTCGCCCCCGACCACCCGAAGATCAAGTCGGTGATCCGCGTCTACGAGAAGACGGCGGCGCGCGAGGGCTTCCGTTTCTTCGGCAACGTCGAGGTCGGGCGTCACGTGAGCGCCGCCGAGCTCGCCGAGCGCTACCACGCCGTGATCCACGCCTACGGCTCGCCCACCGACCGCCAGGCTCGGCATCCCCGGCGAGGACCTGGAGGGGAGCCATCCGGCCACCGCCTTCGTCGCCTGGTACAACGCTCACCCCGACTTCGCCGAGCTCGAGTTCGACCTCTCCTGCGAGCGCGCGGTGGTGATCGGCAACGGCAACGTCGCCACGGACCTCGCCCGCATGCTCGCCCTGACGCGGTGAGGAGCTCGAGACCACCGACACCGCCGAGCACGCGATCGAGGTCCTGGGAGCCAGCGAGGTGCGGGAGATCGTCGTGCTCGGCCGTCGCGGCCCCGCGCAGGCCGCGTTCACCAATCCCGAGTTGCGGGAGCTGGGCGAGATGAAGGACGCCGACGTGGACGTCGATCCCGCCGAGGTGGAGCTCGACGATCTCAGCCGCGACTACCTCGCCTCCGACGAGGCGGACATCACGACTCGCAAGAACGTCGAGATCTTCACCGAGTTCTCGCAGCGCCAGCCGGAGGGCAAGCGCAGGCGCATCGCGCTGCGGTTCCTCCGCTCCCCGGTCGAGATCCAGGGCGACGGCAAGGTCGAGCGGCTGATCGTGGCGCGCAACGAGCTCTACCGCGACGAGTCGGGCGCGATTCGGCCTCGCGACACCGGGCGAGCGCGAGACGCTCGAGTGCGGGCTCGTCTTCCGCTCGATCGGCTACAAGGGGGTCGGGCTGGACGGGATCCCGTTCGACGAGCGTCGCGGCGTGATCCCCAACCAGGGCGGCAGGGTGAGCGATCCCGAGCAGCGGCCAGCAGGTCCCCGGTCAGTACGCGGTCGGCTGGATCAAGCGCGGCCCCTCGGGCGTGATCGGGACGAACAAGAAGGACGCCCAGGAGACGGTCGACAACCTGCTCGCCGACCTCGAGGCGGGACGCCTCGCGGCCGCGGCGATCGATCCGGCCGCGGTGGAGAGCTGGCTCGCGGAGCGCGTTCCGGAGCACGTCACCTACGCGGGCTGGGAGGCGATCGACCGCGCCGAGCAGGAGCGCGGCAAGCCGCTCGGCCGCCCGCGGGTCAAGTTCGTCCGCATCGACGAGATGCTCGAGGCGGCTCGCAGCGGCGACCCGGTGGCGGGCTGAGCGGCGCGTGGCCGACCTGGCGGAGGTCAAGCGGATGATCGAGGCGGCGCTGCCGGGCGCCGAGGTCGAGGTGATCGACGAGACCGGCTCCGGCGACCACCTGCGGGCGACCGTGCGGGCGCCGCAGTTCGCCGGTCGAACCCGGATCGACCAGCACCGGCTGGTGCGCGCCGCGGTCCAGCCGCGCATGGACGACGGCTCGATCCACGCGCTGTCGATAAAGACGGATACGGCCGAGCCGCCCGGCTGAGACCGGCGGCGCGACTCGCTAAGGTGGGGCCGTGGCTGCGAACCCCGAGCTGAAGCAGAAGGTCGAGGAGCTCTTGGGCCAGAACCAGGTGTTCCTGTTCATGAAGGGCACGCCGGAGATGCCGCGCTGCGGGTTCTCGATGCGAGTGGTGGGGGTGCTGGAGCAGCTCGGCGTCGAGTACGGCGCCGTCGACGTCCTGCCGCTGCTCGATCCGCTGCGCGAGGTCACGGGCGAGCTCGCCGACTGGCGGACCTTCCCCCAGCTCTACGTCAACGGCGACCTGGTCGGCGGCTGCGACATCGTCGAGGAGATGTTCGAGTCCGGCGAGCTCGCCGGAGCTGGTCGGCGCCGAGCAGCCGGAGGGGGCCGGAGCCGGCAGCGCCACAGGCGCCCGCCGATCCCGCAGCAGAGCCCGCCGATGCAGCTCGGCTGACGGTCGACGCTACTCGAGGACTGAGGCTCAGACGGTGCGCGGCTGCCTTCGGCCGCGTCCTCGCGGACCTGGAAGGAGGAGCCGCAGCCGCAGGCGGCGACCACGTTCGGGTTGTTGACCACGAACCCGGCCCCCTGGAGGCCGTCCACGTAGTCGACCTCGGAGCCGAACACGAACTGCATGCTGACCTTGTCGACGACCACCGCGACGCCCTGGTGCTCGAAGACGTGGTCCTCGTCCTTCGGCTGGTCCAGCGCCAGCGCGTACTGGAAGCCGGAGCAGCCACCGCCGCGCACGGCGACTCGCAGCGCCTGCTCGTCGGCGTTGCCGTTGGTCGCGAGCAGATCCTTGATCTTGCCGGCGGCCTTGTCGGTCAGCTTGACGGCTTCTTGCGGTGTCTCCATCGCTTCAAATTGTATCTGGCGGCTTGGTCGCCGGCATCGTCCGGACGATCACTAGGCGCGGGCATCCTTTCGGTACTTCCACTCGAGGTACTCGATGATTCGCTTCGAGTCGTGGATCACCTGGTCGCCGTCGACCAGCACCGGCACGCGCCGCTGGCGGGTCAGCTCCTCGATCTCCGGCCGGCCGGAGCGCCGCTGGGCAACGCGCTCGGTGCGGTGGTCGAGCCCGAGCTTGGCGAGCCGCCGCGCCACCGCCCCGCACGGGCAGAGCACGTTGGTGGGCGTCCGGCAGCGGTAGAGGACGATCTGCCCCTCGCTCACGATCCGAACACCCGCCCGCCCAGCGCGCAGCAGCGGGGCGAAGGCGGCGAGCGCCGCCTCCTGCGGCCCTCGCCGCGTCCTCGACGCGGTCGCCGAGCTGCTCCATCTGCCACTGCACGGCGTCCTCGAGCGTCTCCTCGTGCGGTCGCGGCTCGAAGCCCAGCTGCTTGCGCGCCTTGGTGTTCCGATAGGTCCACCACAGGGTCGCCGAGCGGACCTCGTCGGGCGAGACCGGCAGCGGCAGCCCAGCCCGCGCCATGGCCTCCACGGCGAGCGTCATGGGGCGCCCCGGGAGCTTCACCGGCGGCTGCTCGCGACCGGAGATCCGGGCGAAGTCGGCGAACAGCCGGTCGAGCGTGAAGTTTCGGCCGGCGAGGATGTAGCGCTCCCCCACCTCGCCCTTCTCGTCGGCCAGCAGATGGCCCCTGGGCGATGTCGCGGACGTCGACGATGTTGAGCCCCCCGTCCACGTACGCCGGGATGCGACCGAGCAGAAACCGGCGCACCAGGTCCATCGAGGTCCCCTTCGGGTCGTCGGGACCGAGCACGAAGGAGGGGTTGACGATCACGACCGGCAGCCCATGCGCGGCGAGGCGCAGCGCCTCCACCTCGGCCTCGTGCTTGGAGTTGGCGTAGGCGATCCCCAGGTGGCCGGCGGCGAACGGCTGGCTCTCGTCCGCGGTGCCGCCGCGGCTTGGCGGGGCCGATCGCCGCGACCGAGGACGTGTGGACCACCCGCTTCACCTTCGCGGCGCAGCGCCTCCTCGAGCACGATCCGGGTGCCCTTGACGTTCAGCTCGAAGACGGCGTCGCGGTCCTCGGGCCGCATCGAAGTCGTCCCGGCGAGATGGAAGACGCGGTCCACGCCCTCCATCGCCCTGCGCACCGCCCGCCGGTCGGTGACGTCGCCGCTGGCGCGCTCGAGGTCGAGGTCCGACAGGTGGTCGAGCCTGGATCCACGGCGCAGCAGCAGCCGCAGCTGGTCGCCGCGCTCCGCGAGCGCGCGAACGACGTGCGTGCCCAGGAAGCCGGTGCCTCCGGTGACGAGGGTCTTGCCCACGAGCAACGGGATGGTAGAGCCGTGATACAAGGGGCCGGTGGCCCCGAAGCGACCACGGCCGTGGTCACCGACACGACGGCCTACCTGCCGGACGAGCTGATCGCCGAGCGCGGCATCCAGCCGGGTCAGCCTCTACGTCTCGCTCGAGGGCGAGCAGCGGCCCGAGATCGAGATCCCCGGATCGGAGTACGCGAGCTTCTACGAGCGCCTGCGCCGCAGCGACGAGGGGGCGACGACCTCCCAGCCGTCGGTCGGCGACTTCACCGCCGTCTACGAGCCGCTGCTGGCCGAGGGCAGGGAGATCGTCTCGATCCACCTCTCGGCCGGGATCTCGGGAACCTGCGAATCGGCGGAGCAGGCGCGCCAGCGGCTGCTGGACGAGGGCAAGGGAGGGGAGCGGATCCACGTCTACGACAGTCGCTCCGCGGCCGGCGGTCAGGGGCTGGTGGTGCTCGCGGCGGCGCACGCCGCCGGTGAGGGAGCCAGCGGCGCGGAGACGCTGGCGGCCGCCGAGCGCTGCCGCGACGCGTTCGAGATGTGGTTCGCGATCGACACGCTCGAGTACCTGCGCAAGGGGGGCCGGATCGGCGCCGCGCAGGCATGGCTGGGCTCGGCGCTCCAGATCAAGCCGATCCTCACCCTCGGGGAGGAGATCACCCCGGTCGAGCGCGTGCGCACGCGACGGCGCGCCTTCGAGCGGCTGGTCGAGTACGCCCGCCGACGCCACGCCGACGGCGCCGACGCGTGGGTCGTCCAGCACATCCAGGACCACGAGACGGCTCGGCACCTGGTCGAGGAGTGCCGCGACATCTTCGGCTCCGAGCCGGCGTTCGTGTCCGAGGTCGGCCCCGTGCTCGGCGCCCACGTCGGCCCCGGAATGCTCGGCGTCGGGGGCGTGTCCTCCTCGCTGCTGGGATCGAACGCGGCTCCTAGCCGGCCTCGGCGGGCGCCTCAGCCGGCTGACGCGGCGCGCACGGTCGCTCTGCCGGAAGCGCCAGTAGTCGCGGACCACGGCCTGCACCGCAGCCGCTGCCGGGATCGCCACCAGGGCGCCGAGGACGCCCAGCAGCGCGGCGCCGATCAGGATCGCCACGATCACGATCAGCGGGTGCAGCTGGACGGCGCGCCCGTACACGAACGGCTGGATCAGGTTGTTCTCGACCTGCTGGTAGAGGATCAGCACCGCCGCCCAGACGACCAGCCCGACCGGGAAGTCGACGAACGCGACCACGATCCCGACCAGGATCCCGCCGAGCGTGGCGCCGACCAGCGGGATCAGGTCGAAGAACCCGAACAGGATCGCCAGCGGGAGCGCGAAGGGCACGTCGAGGATCCGCAGCGTCACGTAGGTCACCAGCCCGGCCAGGATGCTGATCACGAAGTTGCCGAACACGTAGCCGGCGATCGCGTCCGAGACGTCGTCGGCGATCGTCCGCAGCCGCCGGGCCCGCTCCGGCGGGCACCTGCCTGTAGAGGAACTCGAGCAGCCGGTGTCCGTCCATGACCAGGAAGAAGGTGATCACGAGGATCGAGAACAGCTGCACGAAGCGGGTGAAGACGCCGACCGTGACGTCCCGCAGGGTGCCGGCGGCGTCGCCGAGCTGGCTGGGCAGCTGCTCCGCCTGCTCGGTCAGCTTCTCGGTGATCTGGTAGCGGTCGTCGTAGTCGCGGAAGGTCTCGTTGTTGCGCAGGTCGTCGACGTATCCGGGCAGGTCGGCGGACAGGTCCTCGACCCCGTTGACCAGCGGCGGCACGATCAGGAGCCCGATCCCGAAGATCCCGGCGGCGATGCTGAGGTAGACGAGCAGGATCGCCAGCCAGCGCGGCACGCGGCGCTTGTCGAGCCAGTTGACCGCCGGAGCGATCGCGACCGCGAAGAAGGCGGCGATCAAGACCAGGCCGATGACGTCGCGGATCAGGTAGGCGAAGTAGAGCGCCCCGACCACCGCGGCGGCCACCAGGACGACCTTCGCCACCGCCCTGGCCGAGACCTGCGCCTGGTCCATCGCCGGCCAGCGTAGGCGCGAACCCGGACGCTTCGCCGGGCTAGCGACGAAGCGCGTGCACGGGCCTGCCGGACGATCGGCCGGACGTAGGCGAGCCGGCTCGCGGATGACGCAGCGCGACCGCGAGGCCGCCGATCGCGAAGCCGACGACCGCGGCGCCGATCGCCAGCTCGCGACGATGCTCGCGGACCTGGCGGCGCCAGTCGGTGAGCTCGGCGACCCGGCCGCGAAGGGCCTCGACCGAGCGCGAGAGCTCTGAGCGCTGGCGCTCGATGTCGGCCCGGATCTGCTCCGAGCTGCGCCCGGGCGCGCCCGGCGCGGCGCGGCCGACCGGCTCGCCGGCCCCGCTGACGTAGATGTCGGTCGAGCCGTTCAACGCGTGCCGGCCTCCAGGGTCTCCTTGGTCCGCCGGGCCTCCTCGATCGCCAGGTCCGGCGTCGGCGGAGCGCCGGCCTGCACCGAGCGGTAGGCGAAGAAGCCGGCGGCCGCCGCGACGACGAACCAGAAACCGGCCTCGATCATGAAGCCGATCCAGACGTCGTCCTCGAAGAACAGGTCGTTGAGCAGCCAGGCGATGCCGTGCATGAGCATCGCCAGCCCCATCAGGGCGAAGACTCCGGCGGCGATCCCGACCACCGAGCCCTGGACCAGCTTCGAGACCTTCTCGCGGATCTCGGTCTTGGCGAGCTCGATCTCCTCGCGGATCAGGATCGAGACGCGTTCCGAGACGTCGAGGACCAGCTCGCCGACCGACCTGTCGTCGGGCGGCGTCTGGTCATGCCCTGGGCCTGCGGCGCTGCTCATGTCACTCCGGCGGGTCCTCCTTGAAGACCCGCGTCCAGATCGCCGCGGCGGCTGCGGTGTGCGAGCACGCTCGCCAGGGCCCCGGTGGCCGCCAGGAGCCCCGTCCAGATGAGCCTTCTGAGGATGTCGTTCTCCATTTCGGTTACCTCGCGGCGGAGTAAATCAGCTTGACCGGAGGCCGGTCCGCGCGCGATCGCCGGCGGCATCGTCTCGCGCCCCGTACCCGGCCCAACGCTCGAAGAAACCCCGCGCCACGGCGTAGAACCACCCCCGGTCCACCGCGTCGATCGCACCGTGGCCGCCCCCGGGAAGGGTCCAGACGCGCACCAGGTCGTTGCCGCTCGCCGCCTGGTCGAGCATCCGCGCGTGCTCGACCGGGATGACCTGGTCGTCCTCCGGGTGCAGGACGAGCACCGGCACCCGCGCGCCGGCGATGCGCTCCTTGGCGGAAGCCCGCCGCCAGAGCTCCTGCGCCTCGATGCCGTAGTACGGGGCCGAGACCCGCTCGATGGGGTCGAGGAAGTCCTCGATCCCCTCCCAGCCGGCCTCGCGGATGCGCGAGGTGAGCATCGCCCAGAAGCCGCGGTTCATGCGTACGCCGGGTGAGAGAGCGGCAGGCGCTGCGACAGGCGCTTCGCCATCGCCCTCACGTCCGCCGGCGGGGAGATGGCGAGAATGCCGCCGTCGAGGGTCTCCCCGGCGTCCTCGGCGTCGCAGGCGCCGAGGACGGCGGAGCCGCCCAGCGAGATCCCGAGCGCACCCACCGTGGTCGCTCCGAGCTGCTTCAGGTAGCGCCCCGCCGCGACCACGTCCTCGCCCTCCTTCCAGCCCACCGTCGTCGGCGCCTGGCTGGTCAGGTTCGTGAGCCCGAAGCTCCGCAGGTCGAGGGCCAGCACGTTGAATCCCCACTCGTAGTAGGCGCGGACGGCGATCTGGCGCACGTAGTCGAAGCGCCGCGACGAGAACAGGCCGTGGACGACGATCAGCCCGGGCCTTGCGGGAGCCCCCTGAAGACCGACCGTGGCCGCGATGTGCTCGTCGTCCGCACCCTGGAGCACGTGGTCCGAGAACTGGGCGGGATAGGCGTAGCCGAGGTTGGCTGCCTCCCGTTGCTGGGCGAGGACGAAGCTCGAGATGTCTGCGAGCCCCTTGCGCAACATCGCGCCGTCGGAGTGGCGGAGGTGGTGCGGGATCGCCTCGAGGTCCGCCATCAGGGCATCCATCGAGCGCTCGCGCGACTGCGCCACGGCAAGTGGCGGGGGCTCGGCATCGAGCCTGGCGAGCAGGCGGCGGAAGGGGTCGCGGAGTCCTTGGCCGAGCAGCCACAAGGGCAGCGCGATCACTCCGGCCACCACGTTGAGCAGCTTCGCCGCGCCGTGCAGAACGCGGTCGGAGCGATGAGAGGTGGCGAGTGACTCCCACATCTCGCCGCAGCCTACGGGCGCGCCGGACCGGTCGGGGAGCCGTGAGCCTCGAGCCCGCCGCAGATCGTCTCGACGACCATCTCCCGGGCCCGGTCGAAGTCTGCCTCGGTGCCGGGGATCAGCTCGAACACCCAGCCGGAGAGGAGCTGCTCGATCGCGCCGTAGAACCACATCGAGGCGAACTCCGGGTCGACGTCCTTGCGAAACGTGCCCGCTTCCTGGGCGTCGGCGACGATCTTGGCGATCATGTCGTAGGCGCGGCGAATCTCGGGCAGGTGGGTGCGCCCGAACGAGTTCGCCGCCCTGGTCACCTCGACGATGATCACCTTCATCAGGTCCGGCTCGTGGCGGTACGAGTCGATGATGAAGCGGGCGACCGCGTCCAGCTTCTCGCGTGCGCCGATCGCCTGCCCGTCGACCTCCTCGATCGCCGCGAGCAGCAGCGACCAGCGCTCGGTGAAGAGCTCGTTGAGGACCTCGTCCTTGGACTTGAAGTAGTGGTAGACGAGCCCATAGGCAACTCCGGCCTCGTCGGCGATGTCCGAGACCCGGCAGTGGTGAAAGCCCTGGCGCGCGAACACGTGGATCGCCGCGTCGAGGATCTGGCGGCGCTTGTCGACCGTGGGGGCCTTAGCGCTCATGTCCATGAACGCTCAGCATCACGCGTCGACTCGTGCGGAACCATCAGGCGCGGACCTCCTCGGGCCACCGGTAGGCGGCGGGGCGGCGGTTGGCAAGCGACGGGAGCGTGCTGCGGACCCGATCCTGGAGCTCGAGATCGAGGTCGGCGGCGATGAAGCACTGCTCGTCAGGCGCCTGCGCCAGGATCACGCCCCAGGGGTCGAGGATCGCAGAGCGCCCGTAGGAGCGGTAGTGAGGGGGCGCATCGCCGATCTGGTTGGGCGCGACGACGAACGCCTGGTTCTCGATCGCCCGGGCGCGCAGCAGCACCTCCCAGTGGTCCTTGCCGGTCTCCAGGGTGAAGGCGGAGGGGACGGTGATCACCCTCGCCCCGCGCACCGCGAGAATCCGGTAGAGCTCCGGGAAGCGCAGGTCGTAGCACACGCTCATCCCAAGGGTCACCCCCTCGAGCGCGCCGCCGAGCCCGGCGGTCACGATCTCCTCGCCGGGCTCCTCGTGCTCTGACTCGCGATAGGCGACCCCGCCGACGTCGACGTCGAACATGTGAATCTTGCGATAGCGCGCCTCGAGCTCGCCGTCGGGCCCGATCAGGGTCGACGTGTTGTACGACTTGTCGGACTCGTCGATGCGCTCGGCGATGCTGCCGGCCACCAGATGGATACCCAGCTCGCGGGCCCAGGAGCGCGCCGCCGAGATCGTTGGCCCGTCGAGCGGCTCGGCGCCCTCCCGCAGGGTGGCGGAGTCGCCCAGCAGGTTCCACTTCTCGGGCAGGACCACGAGCTCGGCGCCCCCGGCGGCAGCGGCACGCACGAGACGCTCGGCGGTCTCGACGTTGCGGGCCACCTCGCCCGTCGAGTTGAGCTGTATGGCAGCGGCGCGCATCTGGTGGGACGAGCTGACCGACCAGTCAATCCAGTGAGTATAGATTCGGGCCAGGTCGAGCAGCCGGCGCGCCTGCTCCCTAGCCGGAGAGCAGCACGAAGCCGAGCGCCACGACTCGATCCCAGCGCGAGTCGCTTCCCGGCTGCCTCGCGCGCAGCCGCCCCTCGATCGCGAACGGCACCGCGAGCAGGGCGGCGAACAGGCCCGTCGCGAACAGCACGATCCAGCCGTTGACTCCGTCGGAGCTCAGGTAGGGAGGCCCCGACGCGGCGGCGAGGATCAACGCCCCGGCGGCAACCAACACTCCCGCGACGAGGACGAGGGTGGGCGCCCGGAGCGCGCTACTCACGGGTGCCGTTAGAGCCGTCCCCCTTGCGACCCGCCCGGTGGCGCTCGAGCTCGGCGACGAGCAGCTTCGTGTGCAGCGCTGCGATCAGGTCGTTGAGCGGACCCGAGCCGGCCTCGATCAGCTCCACCGCGCGGTCGGGGTTGACGTCGCCCGCGAGGCGCCGAGTGAGCACCTCCACCTCCTCCGCGACCAGCTGCTCGAGCGCCCGCTTGTAGCGCAGCGTGTCGTAGACGGTGAAGCCCAGCCGCTCGTCGTAGCCGCCCGCGCGGAAGCGGCTGATCGCCTCGACGATCCGCACGTCCGAGGGTGAGAAGCCGCGGCGGTCCGGGCTGAGCACCCCGAGCTCGGCAAGACGATCCAGGACCTCCTTGGGGACCTCGTAACGGGTTCGGACCTCCTCTGCCCCGATCCGCTCACGCTCGCCGGCCAGGGCGCGCTCGAGGATCCGGTCCTCGAGCTCGATCATCGCCCGCAGTCGCTCGGGCTCGGCATCCTCGTGCGCGAGCAGGTCGCGAATCACCCGCAGCGGCATGAATCGCTCCTCCTGGAGCTGCTTGATGAGCCGGATCCGGTCCACGAACTCGGGCGGGTAGTAGGCCATGTTGCGCGACGTCTTGACCGGCTCGGGCAAGAGCCCCTCGCGCAGGTAGTGGCGGACGGTCGCCACCGGCACCCCGGACCGCTCGGCCAGCTCGGAGATCTTCAGAAGCTCCGTGGCGGGTGCGCTCATCCCATGAACCTCCCCGCCTCGACTGCCTCGCTCGGCCCGGCGACCGCGCCGCTGCCGAGCAGCGCCGCGACCTCGTCGGCGTCGAAGCCCGCCTCCCGCAGCACCTCCTCGGTGTCCTCGCCCAGCGCTGGTGCTGGCCGCGTGGCGTCTCCGGGGGTGCGCGAGAGCTTGATCGGCAGGCCCAGCAACCGGATCAGCCCGAGCCCGGGCTGATCCAGCTCCACCACCATCTCCCGCTCGCGGACGAGCTCCGAGGCGAGCGCCTCGTCGAGGCCGAGAATGGGCTCGATCATCGCGTCGTGCTCGTCGTTGAACGCCCGCCACTCGTCTCGGGTGCGCGAGCGGAAGATCTCGGCGACCTCGCGCCAGGCGTCCGAGCCGGGTGGCTGGAACTGCGCCTCGACCAGGTCCTCGCGCCCGACTCCCTCGCAGAAGGCGCGCCAGAACTTCGGCTCCAGAGCCCCGCAGGTGATCCAGCCATCGGACGCCTCGTAGGGGTAGTAGCAGAGGAAGCCGCCGTTGAGCTGGCCGTCTCCGCGCCCCGGGACCCGCCCGTCGCACAGAAAGGCGGCGGCGACCATCGCCAGCCAGGCCAGGGCGCCGTCGGTCATCGAGACGTCCACCAGCTGTCCTTCGCCGGAACGCTCCCGCTCGCGCAGCGCCGCGAGCACGCCGACGGCCGCCATCAAGCCGCCGCCGCCGAGGTCGGCGATCTGGCCGGCGGACTGGATCGGCCTGCCCTGTGGCTCGCCGGTCATGCCGAGCAGCCCGGTGAGGCCCAGATAGTTCATGTCATGCCCGGCTCGTTGCGTGTTGGGGCCCGTCTGGCCATAGCCGGTGATCGCGCAGTAGACGAGGCGGGGGTTGGCCCCCCGCAGCGCCTCGTAGCCGCAGCCGAGCTTGTCGAGGACGCCGGGCCGGAAGCTCTCCAGCACGACGTCGTACTCGGCGGCGAGGCGCAGAAACGCCTCGCGTCCCCCGGCTCGACTTCAGGTCGACGCGGATGGAGCGCTTGCCGCGGTTGAGCGCCAGGTAGAGCGCCGAGCGGGTTCCCAGCCCCTGCTGCTCCTCGGAGCCGTAGAACGGAGGCGCCCAGCGCACGTAGTCGCCCATCCCGGTGTCCTCGACCTTGACCACGTCGGCGCCCAGGTCGGCGAGCAAGAGCGAGCAGAAGCCGCCGGGCAGAAGGCGCGTCAGGTCGAGCACCTTGATGTCGCCGAGCGGTAGCTCGTTGCTAGGCACTCGCGACCCGCCTCGGGACGCCCAGCAGCTCCCGCGCTTCGGCCACCGTGGCCGCCCGGCGGCCGACATCCTCTGCCATCTGTCTCGCCTTGGCGATCAGGTCGCCGTTCGAGCGCGCCATCTCGCCGTCCGGGAGGTAGAAGTTGTCCTCGAGGCCGGCGCGGACGTTGCCGCCGAGCGCCAAGGCGGCGCCGACAAGCCTCCACTGGTCGCGGGAGATCCCGATCACCTGCCAGTTGTTCTTGCCCTCTGCGCCGCCCGGGATCTGCTCGGACATGAACGCGACATTCCTCGCGTTCGGCCGGATGCCGCCGTTTACGCCGATCACCAGTGAGACGTTCAGCGGCTCGGCGAGCAGGCCCATGTCGATCAGCGGATCGAGGTTGGCGATGTGGCCGGCGTCGAAGCACTCGTGCTCCGGCTTGATCCCCAACTCGCGCATGGCGGTGAGGAACTCGATGATCGTGTCGAACGAGTTCTCGAACACCGCCTTGAAGACGAAGTCCTTGCGGCGCGCTGAGTACTTGGCGTAGTTCATCGAGCTCATGTTCAGCGCCGCCACGTCGGGACGGAGCTCGCGCAGGTACTCGATCCGCTTGGCGACCGGAACCCCGATCGCGCCCGTCGAGTAGTTGACGATCACGTCGTCGACCTCGGCCAGGATCGCCTCGGTGATCGCGCGGAAGTCCTCGATCTCGTAGGACGGGACCCCGTCGGTCGTGCGCGCGTGGATGTGGATCTGGGTCGCGCCCTCGTCCACCGCGCGTCGCGCCTCGGCCGCGTACTCCTCCGGGGTGTAGGGGATCGCCGGGCACTGGTCCCGGTTGGCGATCGCTCCCGAGATCGAGCAGCTGAGGATCACCGGATCTTCGAAACGGCTCATACCGGGACCTCGCGGTGCTTCAACAACAACGGGTCAGTAAGGGGGAGCGCCCGAGGGGCGGGTCGGTAATGGCGCAAACCTCTCGCTATGCGAGAGGAAAGCGCCAAACTCGGTTGTGGACGGGTTACTGCCGGTATGCGGCAAAAACCCGGCCACCCTCCCCCTCGTTGCCCTGTTTCTCTCGAAAGCGCCGCGGCTCATACCGGCATCACCCCGTGCTTGCGCCACGGCCGGTCGATCCGCTTGTTCGCGGCCATCCGAAGGCCGTTGATGATCGTCGGGCGAGTCTCGCGCGGGTCGATGACGTCGTCGATTACCGCGTTGCTCGGCGGCGATGTACGGGTCGATGTTCTTCTTCACCTCGGCAAGCATCGCGGCGCGCGTCGCCTCGGGGTCGTCAGAGGCCTCGATCGCCGAGCGGCCGATGATGTTCACCGCGCCCTCGGGCCCCATCACCGAGATCTCCGCGGTCGGCCAGGCCACGATCAGGTCCGGCTCGTACGCCTTGCCGCACATCACGTAGTAGCCGGCCCCGTAGGCCTTGCGGACCACGACCGTGACCTTCGGCACGGTGGCGCGCGACACCGCGTAGAGCATCTTCGCCCCGTGGCGGATGATCCCGGCGTGCTCGACCTTCGAGCCGACCATGAAGCCGGGCACGTCCTGGAGGAAGACGAGCGGGATGTTGAAGGCGTCACAGAGGTTGATGAACCGCGCCGCCTTGTCCGCCGAGTCGTTCTCGAGGATGCCGCCGAGCTGCTTGGGCTGGTTGGCGACGATCCCGACCGGCTGGCCGCCGAAGCGCGCCAGGCAGGTGATCAGAGTCTTCGCGAATTTCGGCTTGATGTCGAAGTACTCGCCGTCGTCGACGATCTCGCTGATCACCTCGTACATGTCGTAGGGCTGGCGCGATGACTCGGGAACGATGTCGAGCAGCTTCTCCGACATCCGGTCGTCGGGATCCGAGGCCTCGCGCAGCGGCGGCTTCTCCTCGCAGTTGGCCGGGAAGTAGGAGAGGTAGGTCCTGACGGCCTCGATGCACTCGTGGTCGTCCGGCGACCTCGAGGTCGCCTACCCCCGACTTGCGGCAATGCACCTTGGCTCCGCCGAGCTCCTCCATGGAGATGTCCTCGCCGGTCACGGCCTTGGTCAGGTGCGGGCCCGCGAGCGCCATCGCGCCCTGGCCGACCACCATCGGCACGAAGTCCGACAGCCCCGGGATGTAGGCGGTTCCCGCCGCGCAGGGGCCGAGCATCGCGGCCACCAGCGGGATGACGCCCGACATCGTCACCTCCTCGCGGAACAGGTGGCCGGAGCCCGCGAACAGCGACCCGGCGGCCTCCTGGATGCGCGCTCCGGCCGAGTCGAGCAGCCAGATGAAGGGGCATGCGCTTCTGAAGCGCCAGCTCGCGGAGGCGGCCGACCTTGAGCTCGCCGGTCATCCCCATCGAACCGGCCATCACGGTGAAGTCGTAGGCCGCGATCGCGCAGCGGCGCCCATCAACGTCCCCCCAGCCGGTGATCACGCCGTCGGCCGGCGCCTCCTTCCCCTCCATCGAGCGCTGCGAGAAGTGCGGCCGGCCGTGGATCCCGAGCTCGACGAAGGTCCCCTCGTCGACCAGCAGGTCGATCCGCTCCCGCGCCGTGAGCTTGCCCCGCTCGTGCTGGAGGGCGATCTTTTGCTCGCCGCCCCCGAGCTTCGCTCGGCGGCGGCGGTCATGAAGATCCTCGACCAGGGCCTTCATTCCCGTCTCCTCGCCGGACTCGACCTCGTCCGGGGCCACCGGGGCTTCCGCTTCCTTTGCCGCCTCGACGACCTTGCGCGCCTCGTCGGCTGCCTTCGTGTCCTTGGTCGCCATCGCTATCTCCCCTTCCATTCCGGCTCACGCTTTTCGAAGAAGGCGGTCACGCCCTCGATCGCGTCCTCGGTGGAGAGCTCGATCGTGAGCTGCGAGCGAAGGTAGTCCAGCGCCTCGGCCAGGGGCATGTCCATCTGCCGCCAGATCGCGTCCTTGCCCAGGCGCATGATCAGGGGCGACTTCGAGGCCAGCTTGGTCGCCCACTCGTCCACGGCCGCCTCGAACTCTTCGGCCCGCACGACCTTGTTCACGATCCCGGCCTCGCGCGCCTCCTCCGCGCTCAGCCGCTCGCCCAGCAGCAGCATCTCGTTGGTCTTCTTGCGCGGCACGTTGCGGTAGATCAGCGCCATGATCATGAACGGGAACAGACCCACATTGATCTCGGGCGTGCCGAAGCCCGCGCCCTCCTTGGCGACGATCAGGTCACAGGCGAGCGCGATTCCGAGCGAGCCGGCGAGCACGTGGCCATTGGCGGCGACGATCGTCGGCTTGCCGAGCTCGCCGATCAGCTTGAACAGCTCCACGAAGCGCTCCGAGGCGAAGTGCTTGTGGACCGTGGGTGCCTCGTCGCCGAAGGCGGCCAGGTTCGCGCCCGAGGAGAAGACCCTCTCGTGCGAGGAGGCGAGCACCACGCAGCGGGCGGCGTCGTCATCGCGGGCGGCGCGCAGGGCGTCCGCGAGCTCCTCGAGGAGCTGCGGCGACAGCGAGTTGCGCGTCTCCGGGTCGTCGAGCGTGATCGTCGCCACACCCGTGCCGGCGACCTCGTAGCGGATCTTCTCGTAGTCGGTCAAAAGTAGGAAGTGTTACCCTATACTCCGCACGAGCTTAGCACGGCGATTGGCCTTCGCGGGAGCGGACCCTCCCGCCCAAGCGACGAAGGAGTCATACCAGTGGAAGCAGCCACCGTCCTCAAGCCCGACCACGCGGCGACCCGCAAGCACCTGCTGTTCACCGACGAGCACGAGGACCTGCGGGCATCGATGCAGGCCTGGGTGCAGAGGGAGCTCCACCCCCACCGCTTCGAGTGGGAGGAGACGACCTGGCCGAGCGAGGTCATGCGCCGCGCCGGCGAGCTCGGGTTCCTGGGCCTCTGCTTCCCCGAGGAGTACGGTGGGCAGGGCGGCGACTACTTCTACTCGCTGGTGCGCGCCGAGTGCATGAGCTACTCGGGCTCCGGCGGGACCAACATGGGCTTCGCCGTTCAGACCGACATGGTGCTGCCCCCGGTCCACCTGCTCGGCACCGAGGAGCAAAAGCAGCGCTATCTCGTACCCGGGATCAAGGGCGAGAAGATCGGCTGCCTGGGGATCACCGAGCCCGGTGCCGGCTCGGACGTCGCGGGCATTCGCGCCAAGGCGATCAAGGACGGCGACGAGTACCTGATCTCGGGCTCGAAGACCTTCATCACCAACGGCGCTCGGGCGGACTTCATCCTCCTGGTCGCGAAGACCGACCCCGACGCGCGTCACGAGGGCATCACCCTGTTCCTCGTCGACCTGCGCGACGAGGACGGAAACCTCGTCCCGGGCTTCCAGGTCGCACGGAAGCTGGAGAAGATGGGCATGCACGCCTCCGACACCGCGGAGCTCTCCTTCGAGGAGGTTCGGGTGCCGGCCGAGAACGTGCTCGGCGAAATCGGCAAGGGCTTCTACCACATCTCCTGGGAGCTCCAGAGCGAGCGGATGGTGGCCGCCGCCGGCTCCGTGGCCGGGGCTGAGCGGATGTTCGAACGCACGCTGGAGTACGCGAAGGAACGTGAGGCGTTCGGGCGGCCGATCGGCAAGTTCCAGGCGATCCGGCACAAGTTCGCGGAGATGGCGACCAAGATCGAGGCCGCGAAGCAGTTCAACTACGTCGTCGCCTGGCGCTACGCCAACGGGGAGTACCCGGTGCGCGAGATCACCGAGGTGAAGCTGCTCACCTCGCGGGTGGGCTGCGAGGTCGCCGACGAGTGCGTCCAGATTCTCGGCGGCTACGGCTACATGAAGGAGTACGAGATCGAACGCGCCTACCGCGACGTCCGCCTCAACCGAATCGGCGCCGGCACCGACGAGATCATGCTCGACATCATCGGGCGCTCCTACGGCCTCTAGGAGGCTTCAGCAGCAGGCCTAGGAGCAGCCTGCTGCTGATGGAGCTCGCGGGCCTCTTCGCCCGACTCGACGATCGGCCTCACCTCGAGCGCGCCGTTTCGGATCGGCGCCTTTCCGGCCCACTCGACCGCCTCGTCGAGGTCCCCGCATTCGAGAATCCAGAACCCGCCGAGCTGCTCCTTCGACTCCGTGAACGGCCCGTCGGTGGCGACGGGCTTGCCGGCCTCGCCCCAGCGCAGCGTTGTGGCCAGGCGGCTCGGCGCCAGGCCCTCACCCCCCACCCAGACACCGGCCTCGCGCAGCTCGTCGTTGTACTGGTTCATCTCGGTGGCGATCTCCTCCATCTGCTCGTGCGTGACCTCGTCCATCTGCGCTTCGTCGAAGATCAGCGACGCCATGAACCTCATCTGATTCCTCCTCTGCTCGAGCGGCGCCGTTCGCCGCTTTCACGGTAACGACGAACGAAGCTTGCCTATTCGACGTTTTCTTCGAGCTCCTCGATCCGCCGCTCGAGGAAGTCTCGCTGCACCGGGTTGGTGCTGAGCGCGAGTCCCCGGCGATAGGCCTCGATTGCCTCCTGGCCGCGGCCGAGCCGGCCCAGGAGATCGGCGCGGCTGACGTGGTACGGCGCGTAGCGGTCGAGGCCCTCGATCGCGTCGATCAGCTCCAGGCCGGCCTCGGGGCCGCGATCCATCGCCACCGCGATGGCGCGGTTCAGCTCGATCACGGGCGAGGGCTGGATCCGGCGCAGCTGCCCGTAGAGGAGGCCGATCCGGCGCCAATCCGTCTGCTCGGCGTGCTCGGCACGAGCGTGCTCCGCGGCGATCCTGGCCTGGATCGCGTACGGGCCGACCAGGCCGCTGAGCGATTCGACCAGCCTCAGCCCTTCCTCGACCTGGACGCGGTCCCAGAGCGAGCGGTCCTGATCCTCCAGCAGCACCATGTCGCCTGCTTCGTCCAACCGCGCCTCGCGCCGCGAGTGCTGCAGCAGCATCAGCGCCAGCAGCGCCCTCGCCTCGGGTTCGCCCGGAAGGGTCTCGACCAGCACCCGCGCCAGCCGGATCGCCTCGTCGGCGAGCTCGGTTCGGATCAGCGCCTCGGAGCCGGATGCGAAGTAGCCCTCGTTGAAGATCAGATACAGCGTCGCCAGCACCGAGGTGAGGCGCTCCGGAAGCTGCTCGGCCGAGGGCACCTCGTAGGGAATGCCGGCGTCGCGGATCTTGGCCTTGGCGCGGACCAGCCGCTGCGCCATGGTCGCCTCGGAGGTCAGGAAGGCGCTGGCGATCTCCGCCGTGGTCAGGCCGCCGAGCGTGCGCAGGGTGAGGGCGACGCGCGCCTGCGGCCGCAGGGCGGGGTGGCAGCAGGTGAAGATCAGCCGCAGCCGGTCGTCGGGCATCGCCGGCTCCGGTTCGGCGTGTAGCTCCTCGGAGCTGGGCGCCAGCGCTTCGAGGCCCTCGAGGACCTCCTTCTTCATACGCAGGGTCTTCTCGCGGCGCAGGCGATCGATCGCCTTGTTGCGCGCCACCCGGGTTATCCAGGCGCCCGGGCTGTCCGGGACGCCGTCGCTCGGCCAGCGCTCGAGCGCGACGACGAAGGCTTCCTGGACCGCCTCCTCGGCAGCGTCGAAGTCACCGAGGACCCGGATCAGGCTCGCAACCGCCCGTCCCGACTCGTGGCGGAACAGGCGGTCGACGACCTGATCGGGAGGGGCGTCTATGACGCGGCGGTCTGAGTGGCGCCGGCCTCGGCCGGGTCCTCGTAGCCGAACTCCGTGTAGTCCATCACGGGTCGAACCTCGACCGAGCCGCTTTGGAACGGGATCTTCTTCGCGTACTCGAGGGCCTCGTCGAGGTCCCTGCACTCGAGCAGGTAGAAGCCACCGAGCTGCTCCTTCGACTCGGCGAACGGGCCATCGGTGACCGTGGGCTCCTTGCCCTCCTCGATCCTCACGGTCGAGGCCGTGGCACTCGGCTGGAGGCCTTCCCCCGCCAGGAAGGCGCCCTTCTCCACGGCCGCCTTGCCATAGGCGCTCCAGCGGTCCATCACGGTCTTCATCTCCTCGGGTGAGGCGTCCTCCATGCCCCCCTCCTCCGAGATCAATGCCAGCAGGTACTTCATCGGTTTCCTCCTCGATTCGAGCGACACCTTTCGCCGCCTTCACCCTAACGACGAATGGGAGAGCCCTCTATCGACAGCCTTCGGTAAGAATCTCGTGATCGGCAATCTCGATCACATCCGCTCTTACTACGAGGCGCTGAACAGCGGCGACCCTGATCTCGTCGCGTCGCACTTCACGGATGACGCGACCCACTACTACACCCGACTCGGGCCGCACGAGGGGGCGCGGGCGATCGGCGAGAACACCAAGTGGGCTGTCGAGAACCTCGAGGGGCAATGGTGGTTCGAGCACGGGATCGAATCCGGCGACGAGGCCGTGATCGAATGGACGATGACCTGGCGCGACCCGAAGTCGGGCGAGAAGCGCCTCAACCGCGGCACCGAGTGGTTCCGCCTCCGCGACGGGAAGATCGCCGAGGTGCGCGCCTACCACCACGGGGACAAGAGGAACCCGGAGGGAAACCTGCTGGGCTTCGATCACGGCGGCCGGGGCTATACCACGATGGACGACTGGAACCCGCCGGCCAGCTCGTGAGCGTGGTCAAGGATCACGGTGTCCGGGCGCCGCAGCCGCCGTTCACCGACGAGCACGAGGAGCTGCGCGAGACCGTGCGACGGTTCGTCGGCAAGGAAGTCGCACCGCACGTCGACGAGTGGGAGGCGGCGCGCGAGTTCCCCCGGGAGCTGTTCGCCCGCTGCGGCGAGCTCGGGTTTCTCGGCCTCAAGTTCCCCGAGGAGTACGGCGGCCAAGGCGGGACCCCCGTCCACGATGCCGTCTGGATCGAGGAGCTGTCGCGCTCGGGCGGCTCGGGGGGCGTCGCCGCCGGCCTCAACGCCCACGCCTCGATCGCCATGCCGCCCGTGTTCAACTTCGGCACCGAGGAGCAGCGCCAGCGCTGGATCGTGCCCGGGATCCGCGGCGAGAGGATCGGCGCGCTCGGGATCACCGAGCCTGAAGCGGGCTCCAACGTCGCCGGGATCCGGACCGCCGCCCGCAAGGTGCCCGGCGGCTACGTCGTCAACGGCTCCAAGACGTTCATCACCAACGGCGTCCGCGCAGACTTCCTGGCCTGCGCGGTGAAGACCAGCCCCGAGGGGGGGCACCGCGGCCTTTCCTTCCTCGTCCTGGAGCGACAGATGCCCGGCTACGAGGTGGCCAAGAAGCTGGAGAAGATGGGCTGGCACGCCTCCGACACCGCCGAGCTCAGCTTCACCGACGTCGAGGTGCCGGATGAGAACCTGCTCGGCGAGGAGAACCGGGGCTTCCACCTGATCATGGCCAACTTCCAGTGGGAGCGCCTGTCGATGGCGCTCGGCGCCGTGGGCGGGATGCAGAAGGTCTTCGACGTCACGCTGGCCTACGCGAAGGAACGGGAGGCATTCGGGCGACCGATAGGCAAGTTCCAGGCGATCCGTCACAAGTTCGCCGAGATGGCCACCACGATCGAGGCCTCGCGCGCGCTCACCTACAACGCCCTGCGCCTGTTCGCCGACGGCGAGGATGCGACTCGCGAGGTGACGATGGCCAAGCTGCTCACCCAGCGCGCGATGCTCGAGGTCGCCGACGAGTGCCTCCAGATCCACGGCGGCTACGGCTACATGCGCGAATACGGGATCGAGCGCGCCGTCCGCGACGCCCGCCTCGGCCCGATCGGCGGTGGCACCGACGAGATCATGAAGGAGATACTGGGAAGGCAGATGGGCCTGTAACAAAGGAGGAGCAAATGGGTGTTGAGGAAAACAAGGCGGCTCTCGTGGAGGCAATCGACGCCTTCAACGACGTCGAGGACCGGCGCAGATATCTCGAGATCCACGATCCGTCCGTGACCGCACACGGAATCGGTTCCGAGGAGCCGGTGGACCTCGAGGGCGTGAAGCAGTTCTACGAGATGCTCTGGGGTGCGTTTCCCGACGTCCAGGTCACGATCGAGGAGCTGGTCGGCGAGAGCGAGACGGTTGCCTTCCGGGTCACCTTTCGAGGCACGCACCAAGGCGAGTTCATGGGGGTCGCGCCGAGCGGCAACCAGGTCACGATCGGCGTTCAAAACTTCTACCGATTCCGCGGCGGCAAGGTGGTCGAGCGTTGGACGAATCCCGACATGCTCGGGCTGATGGTGCAGATCGGCGCGATTCCCGCACCGGGTTAGTTGACGAGCTAGCCACTAGGCTCCGAATCGATGGCCACCACGGCGGCAGCGCCCGCGACCTACGCGCTCCCCCAGGAGTTCCTCGACTTCCGCGAGACGATCCGCAAGATGGTCGCCGAGCGCGTGGCGCCGCGGGCCGCCGGGATCGACGCCGACGCTGAGTATCCGCGCGACCTGCGGGAGCTGTTCGCCGCGCACGACCTGTTCGGGCTGCCGTTCGAGGCCGAATACGGGGGCACCGGCACCGGGACGCTGATGCTCAACATCGCGATCGAGGAGGTGGCGAAGGCGTGCGCGTCGAGCGCCCTGATGCTGATGATCCAGGAGCTCGGGACGCTGCCGATCAGGCTGTTCGGGACCGAGGAGCAGAAGGGGCGCCTGCTTCCGAAGTGTGCGTCCGGCGAGTGGACTCCCGCCTTCGCGCTCTCGGAGCCGGACGCCGGCTCCGACCCAGGCGGAATGCGCACCCGCGCGGTCCGCGACGGCTCGGACTGGGTGATCGACGGAACCAAGAACTGGATCACCAACCTCGGGGTCGCCGACTTCTACGTGGTCTTCTGCGTCACCGATCCCGACGCCGGCCACTCGCACGGCATCTCCGCCTTCATCGTCGAGGCCGATCGCCCCGGCTTCTCAGTCGGCAAGCTCGAGCACAAGATGGGGATTCGCGGCTCGCCCACCGGCCAGCCGATCTTCGACGGCGTCCGGGTCCCCGCCGAGAACCTGATCGGCGATGAGAACGCCGGCTTCAAGGTGGCGATGGCGACGCTGGACCATTCTCGGCTGGGCGTTGCCGCGCAGGCCGTCGGCATCTCGCAGGGCGCGACCGACTACGCCGCCGCCTACGCTCAGGAGCGCCGCCAGTTCGGAAAGCCGATCGGCTCCTTCCAGGGGATCCAGTTCAAGCTGGCCGAGATGGAGACCCGCACCGCAGCCGCAAGGGAGCTCCTCTACCGGGCCTGCGCCAAGGTCGATGCGGGCGATGTCGACATGGGCAAGTACTCGGCGATGGCGAAGCTGTTCGCCTCCGACACGGCGATGTGGGTGACCACCGAGGCGGTCCAGGTCCTCGGCGGCTACGGCTACGTCAGCGAGTACCCGGTGGAGCGGATGATGCGCGACGCCAAGATCACCCAGATCTACGAGGGCACTAACGAGATCCAGCGCCTGGTGATCGCCCGCTCGCTCAGCTAGGCAGCGCGCGCTTCCTCCGCCAGGAACTCGTCCAGGCCGGCGCGGGCGCGGCGGCGGACGGCGGCGCGCAGGATCGGCGTCCAGCCGAGCAGCAGGCCGGGGGTGCCCAGCGCCTGGCGCGACCAGCGATGGAAGTCGAACTCGTCGCGATGCTCGGCGATCAGCCCATCGGCAAAGCGGAACGAGGCCCGCACGTGGTTCTCCACCGGCCGGCCGGTCTGGGTGAACGTGTAATGGGCGACCCAGCGGGCGGAGCCTCGATCGCCGTCCGCATCATGCTCGACGAGCTCCACCTTCAGGTCGTCGGCGCGGCCGGTGAGCATCCGCCACATCGCCCCAGGCTCCTCGCCGCGCAGATCGACGAATACAGGGTCCGAGAAGTGCGCATCGGGCGCGTAGAGCTCGGCCATGGCGCTCCCGTCGCGCTCCGCGAAAGCGGCGTAGAAGCGGCGGATCAGCTCCGCATTGGCTTCGGGCACGAGGCGACGCTAACAGGCCGTCGTCGCACCGGGCGTCCGTGCCGAGGCCGCCCAGATACGGTTCCCGCTCACAAACGAGTGCTTCGAGAGGAGAACGAGCGTAGATGGGACTACTTGACGGCAAGGCCGCGATCATCACCGGCTCGGCTCGCGGAATCGGCCGAGCGACGGCGGAGCTGTTCATCAGCGAGGGCGCCAAGGTGCTGATCAACGACATCGACGGCGAGGTCGCCGAGCAGGCAGCGGGCGAGATCGAGGGCGAGACGGCCGTCTTCGCCGGCGATCTGACCAAGCCCGGCGTGCCCGAGGAGCTGGTCGCGAAAGCCAACGAGGCGTTCGGCCAGGTCGAGATCGTGGTCAACAACGCCGGCTACACCTGGGACGGCGTCGTCCACAAGATGAGCGACGAGCAGTTCCAGGCGATGCTCGACATCCACACGATCGTCCCCTTCCGCATGACCAGGGCGATCGCGCCCCACTGGCGCGAGGCGGCCAAGCAGGAGGCCGGAGAGGGCAAGGAGGTGTTCCGCAAGATCATCAACGTGACCTCGATCTCGGGGACGATGGGCAACGCCGGCCAGGCCAACTACTCGGCGGCCAAGGCGGGCGTGACCGGGCTCACGAAGACGATCGCCAAGGAGTGGGGCCAGTTCAAGATCAACGTGAACGCCGTCGCCTTCGGCTTCGTGGAGACGCGCCTCACCCAGGCCAAGGAGCAGGGTGAGGCGATCGAGCGCGAGGGCGAGAGGATCGAGATCGGCGTGCCCGAGCAGCAGCGGGCGATGGCCTCGATGATCATCCCGCTCGGGCGCCCCGCCCAGCCGCAGGAGGCCGCCGGCCCCGTCCTGTTCCTGTCCTCGCAGCTCTCCAACTACATCCACGGGCAGGTCCTGAACGTCACTGGTGGACAATTCGGCGGCATGTACGCCTAGCGGCAAGCGCTCGAGAGGAGAGGTCAGATGCCAGTCAAGCTCCACCGCTGCCCGACGATGTGGCTGAAGATCGACCA
This sequence comes from uncultured Actinomycetes bacterium, assembly GCA_963740145.1. Classification (GTDB taxonomy): domain Bacteria; phylum Actinomycetota; class Thermoleophilia; order Solirubrobacterales; family 70-9; genus AC-56. The sequence continues at coordinate 112,588 of CAVUDI010000003.1, read as the reverse complement.
GCATCCGTGCTGGAGGGTGCAGAAGGCGCTCGACGAGGCAGGGATCGACTACGAGGTGGTCAAGCAGCCGCACCGGCGCGGCAAGCGGACCGAGTACGCCGAGCTGACCGGGCAGAAGCTCCTGCCCGCGATCGAGCTCGAGGACGGCACCGTGGTCCGCGAGGAGTCGAAGGACCTGGCGGCGCGGATCCGCGAGGGAAGGCTGCGCGAGGGCAGCGGCCAAGCGTAGCCGGGCTCCTGGCCGATGCATCCGCGGACGCTCGGGCCAACCGAAACAGGGTCTCGCCCCCGCTGATACGGTTCCCCTACTCGAGAGGTGAGGGGTACGGCGATACGCCGACAAGGAGGAGGACGAGGAGGAGCAGCACCGGACGACCGCGCCGCCGGCGCTGGCTGGTGCCCGCGGGCGGCCTGGCTGTCCTGCTCGCCTTCGTCGGGACCGCCACGGCGACCCATCTGGGGGTCGACACCGAGGGCCACACCACCCTCGAGCAAATCCTCACCGCCACTGATCCGGATGCCGACTTCAAGACCCTGGCGCCGGAGCAGGTCAACGACGCCTACGTCCTCCGTGATCCCGACGGCGTGGGCAAACCGGGCCGCGCGCAGCGGCGGCGCTCGCTGGCCTACTTCTCCCAGCTGAGCGACTTCCAGCTGGCCGACGAGGAGTCCCCGGCGCGGGTGGAGTTCCTCGACCAGGTCGCCGGCCAGGAGGGAGCTACCTCGGCCTGGCGCCCCTGGGAGGCCCTGACCCCGTTCATGATCGACGACTCGATCCGGCAGATCAACCGCTTCACCGCCCACAGCCCGGTGCCCCAGGGCAACAACACCGGCAATCCGATGGATCTCGCGCTGATGACGGGCGACCTGGCCGACAGCCAGCAGCGCAACGAGCTGATCTGGACGCGGGCGCTCCTGGAGGGCGGCGTGACCACCAACTTCAACTCGGGCCTCACCGACCCCGACGCCTACTCGCCGACGAACCTCCCCAGCCCCACTTGCCAGGCGTTCGTTGCGCAGGAGGGCGGGCAGAACCAGGCCGCCGCAGAGGCCGCCGGGTACACCGGGCGTCCAGGACTACACCGACTACCCGCCGGGGGGGCCGGGCCCCGATCCGCTCTTCTACGACCCGAACCAGCCGACCGTCGACTGGGCCGCATGGCCGCAGTACACGGGGCTCCTGGACCGGGCCCAGACGCTCTCCACTCACCCCGGCGGGGCTGGACGTCCCCTCCTACTGGTCGAACGGCAACCACGACGTCCTCGTGCAGGGAAACGAGGACGCGAACCAGGCGTTCGAGACCATCGCCACCGGCTGCTTCAAGGCGCTGGGGACGACCGTCGTCCCAGGCAACATGCCTGGCCCCGACGCTCTCAACCCGAACGTGCTGCTCTTCCCCACCTCGGCTGGGATGCTGGTCCCGCCCGACCCGCTGCGGCGCTTCGCCTCCAAGCGGCAGATGAAGGCGATCATCGGCGCCAATGACGTGGACAACGACCACGGCTTCGGCTTCGTCGACCCGCAGCAGAACCTGGCCTCGAACGGCGCGGCCTCCTATTACGCGTGGAACCCGCCGCAGACGCCGGGCGTCCGCTTCATCGCCATCGACACCACCTCGGAGGGCGGGATTGTCGGGGAGGGGCCGCAGAGCGGGTCCTCGAACGGAAACCTCGACCACCCCCAGTTCCTGTGGCTCAGGGACGAGCTGAACAAGGCGGAGAACCAGGGGAAGCTGATCGTGCTCTTCGGCCACCATCCGGTGCGCAGCATGGACTCGGTAGTTCCCGACGAGGCCACGGGGGCGTGCACGGGCACACAGCACAGCCACGGCGACACTCCCGAGCACGACACCAACCCCGGCTGCGACCCCGACCCGCGCAACTCGGAGCCCCTGCACCTCGGGTAACCCGGAGCAGGCCGACGCGGTCGGAAGCAACGCCAAGACCTTCACCGAGCTGCTGGCCGACCACCCGAACGTGATCGCCTATGTCGCGGGACATACTCATGAGCACCAGCTCCTTCGCTGCGGGACCCCGCGCACCGCAGCAGCCCGAGTGACAGCAACCCGCAGAACGCCCGGTTCTGCAAGAACAGTCAGGGGAACCCGTCCCACCTCTGGTGGGAGGTCAACACCTCGGCGGTGGCCGACTGGCCGCACCAGCAGCGCCTGATCGACGTGATGGACAATCGCGACGACACGCTCTCGATCTTCGGCACCGTGATCGACCACGCCTCACCGGCGACCGCCCCGGGTGCCGGGAACGCCGCGAGCTTCATCGCCCGCCAGCTCGCAGCGATCGGCCGCACCTTCGGCTTCAACGACCCCCAGAGCGGCCCGCCGCACGGTGAGGGGAACCCGCAGCTGGACCAGAACGTCGAGCTGCTGATGGACGATCCGCGCCGGGCCAATCTCAAGATCACGAAGCTCGACAGCCCCGACCCGGTGAGGATCGGCCGCACTCTGACCTACGCGCTGAAGGTGGAGAACCTGGGGCCCTCGCGCGCCACCGCCGTGAGGGTAACGGACCGCCTCCCGAACCAGTGCAGCTCGTCTCGGCGAGCGACCACGCGGGATCCTGCTCGGCGTCCGGCGGCGTCGTGACCTGCGGCCTCGGCGACTTGCCCGCCGTCGCGGGAAGCAGTCAGGTCACGATCAAGGCGAGGGTGCAGGGGGGTCGCCGCGCACGATCACAAACATGGCCAACGTGGCTGCGATCACCGACGACCCTGGCCCTTTGAACAACAGGAACACCGAGAGCACTCGGGTCATTCCGTAAGGCGGATCCCGCCGGCCATGGCCAGGGCGGGTCTCATTCCGTGGGTTTTCGCTTCTCGGCGAGAGGCTCACCGGACTCGCCGGTTGCACCCGGTGGCGGCCAGGCGCCGAACCAGTTGTCGCGGGCGCCGTCGAGCGTGATCACGCACCCGGAGAAGAAGTCGCCGGCCGGCGAGGCGAGATAGGCGATCAGCCAGGCCATCTCCTCGGGCGTGCCGAGCCGCTGGAGGGGCACGGTGCGGACGACGTTCTCGGCGACCTCCTTCGGGTACTTCGTGCGCAGCACCTCGGTGTCGAACTGTCCGGCGGCCACGGCGCAGAGCTTGACGTTGAAGCGCGCCCACTCGATCGAGAGCGTGCGCATCATGTTCTCGACCGCGGCCCGCGCGGCCCCGGAGTGCGCCATGCCCGGCATCCCGTGATGGGGCGAGAGGGTGACGCTGACCACCTTGCCGGAGCGCTGCGGGATGAACGCCTTGGTCGCCGCCGCATGGGTCATCTGCCAGGTCCCCTGGACGTTCAGCTCGATCACGGTGCGAAAGCCCTTCGGGCTGATCGCCTCGGCGGGGCTGAGGAACTGGCCGCCGGCGTTGTTGACCAGCACGTCGAGGCGACCGTGGCGCTCGAGGATCCCGTCGAACAGGCCCTCCACCGCGTCGGAGTCGCGGATGTCCATCGGCTCCGCCTCCGCGGCTCCCCCGGCCTCGCGGATCGCGGTCACGGTGTCCTCGAGCGGCTCCGGGCGCCGCCCGCAGCCGACCACCGTGGCGCCCAGCGCCGCCAGCTCGAGTGACGTCGCCCGCCCGAGGCCCGTGCCCGCCCCCGAGACGAGGCACACCTGGCCCTCCAGCAGTCCCGGTCGGAAGATCTGCGAAGTCGAGGGTGACACCGGGCTGAGCTTATCCGCGGCAAGGCCGCGCCCGGCCCCCTGCCGCGGTCCTCCGTCAGCCAGGTTCGTCCCGCTACGCTGACCGGCCGATGAAGCTCCACGCTGAACCGAAGCCGCTGACCGAGCCGCTTCCCGGCGGCAAGCCGGGAACGACGGTCACCGTCGAGCCTCTGCTCGGCGGCGAGCTGGAATTCCCGCGGGCCTTCTTCGAGCGTCCCGGGGGCCGCTTGGAGATGCTGAAGATGCTCGGAATCGGAACTCCCCGCTCCAAGTGGTGGACCGTGCCGTGTCCCGCCTTCTTGATCCGGCACCCCGACGCCGGGCCGGTGCTCGTGGACACCGGACTGCACCCGTCGGTGGCGGCGAAGCCGCACGAGAACATGGGACGCCTGTGGGCCCGTGCCGCTCGGCCGCGGATCGATCCCGGCCGGGACGTGCCCGCCCAGCTTCGCGAACGAGGGATGGATGCCAGGGACATTCCCCTGGTCGTCATGACCCACCTGCACCAGGACCACGCCTCGGGAATGTCCGAGTTCCCCAACTCGACCTTCGTGATCTCCGCCGCAGAATGGCACGCGGCCACCACGGATCCGCGCCCCCTGCTGCGCGGCTACCGGCCAGCGCATTACGACTTCGTGTTCGACTACCGGACGCTCAGCTATGAGGGCCCGGGCATCGCCTCGTACTCAACCTTCGGCCGCACCTTCGACCTGTTCGGCGACGGCGCCGTGCGCCTCGCTTTCACGCCCGGGCACTCTGCGGGCCACCAGAGCGTGATCGCTCACCTGCGCGACCGCGACTTCGTGATCGCGGGCGATCTGATCTACACCCACGGTCAGCTCGACGACGCACCGGAGCCGCCCCGCCCCCTCGACCGCCACACCTGGCGCCGCTCACGCCAGGAGCTGGCGCTCTTCCACCGCTCCTATCCCCAGGCCGTGATCGTGCCCGGCCACGATCCCGAGCACTGGCGGACGCTGGATACGAAGTACGAGTGAGGCCGGACTAGCGAGGCTGGCCGGCCGGGACCTGATGCTCGGTGCGCGCGCTGATCCCCTCGCGCAGGGCCTTGATCACGCCGCGACGACCCTTCTCCTCAAGCGCCGCGTACATCTCCCGCACCGGCTCGAAGACCTGCTCGGCGGCCTCCTGCGCCTGCTCGCGCGAAGGACGCTCGACGGCGTCGAAGGTCAGCGGCTCGCCGAACTGGATCGTGACCTTCGGGAACTGAAGCCTCCTCCACCGCCGGACCCCCTTCGAGCCGTGGATCGCCACCGGCACCACGGGAACCCCCGACTCGAGCGCCAGGTAGCCGACCCCCGGTCGCGGCTGCCCGAGTCCGCCGGTGCGCGAGCGACCGCCCTCCGCGTAGATCAGCATGCACCCCCCGCGGTCGAGGATCGCATGGGCGGTGATGAACGCCTCCCGGTCCTGGTGGCCGCGGCGCACCGGGAACGCCCCGCCGTGGGAGAGGATGAATGTGATGGCGCGGTTGGCGCCCATCAGCTGCGACTTGGCCATGAACCGCACCTTGCGCCGCAGGTAGACGGCGGCGAAGAAGTGGTCCCAGTTCGAGAAGTGATTCGGGGCCAGGATCACGGGGCCGGACCTGGGGACGTTCTCGGCGCCGATCGCCCAGGCGCGGAAGGCCAGCAGGGTGGGCGGCGTGAGGATGACCCGCGCCAGGCCATACACGAAGTCGGGGTCGCGGGTACGAGCGCGCTGGTGGAACCGTGTGAAGTACTCGGCGGGACGGGGGTCCTTGTAGACCTGGGGCTTGATCTCGGCCATCGGCAATCGAGCCGGCGAGGGCAGGCTCGTGCGTGTCCTACCCCCGGGGGTCGTCGCGGTTACGCGCCCAGCCCGCCAGGGCTACGTCCCCTCTACCCAGCCCTTGGCTCGCTCAACGGCACGGCGCCACTCGCCGAGCAGCGTCCGGCGTTCGTCCTCGCCCATGCGTGGCTCGTAGCGTGCGGCCTCGCGCCACATGGCCTCGACCTGCTCGGCGTCCCAGACGCCGCTGGCGATCCCCGCCAGGTAGGCGGCGCCCAGCGCCGTCGTCTCGGAGATCTCGGGGACGACCACTGGCGCCCCGAGCACGTCCGCCTGGAACTGCATCAGCCAGCGATTGGAGACCGCCCCCCCATCGGCCTTCAGCACCTCGAGTGCTTCCCCCGCGGCCGCCTCCTGTGCCCGCACCGCGTCCACCGTTTGGTAGGCGATCGCCTCCAGGGCGGCGCGCGCCAGCTGGGCCCGGCCGGAGCCGCGCGTCAGGCCGACGATCGTCCCCCGCGCGTAGGGATCCCAATACGGCGATCCGAGGCCGGTCAGCGCCGGAACGAAGTAGACGCCGTCGTTCGAGTCGAGTGAGGCCGCGAGGCCCTCGCTCTCGGGCGCGGAGCCGATGATCCCGAGCCCGTCGCGAAGCCACTGGACGGCGGCGCCGGTGATGAACACCGCCGCCTCGAGCGCGTAGTCGGTCTGGGCGCCCAAGCCCCAGGCGACCGTGGTCAGCAGGCCCTTCGCTGGGCTCTGGGGCTTCGGAACCGGTGTTGAGGAGGACGAAGCTCCCCGTCCCGTACGTGTTCTTGGCCATGCCGGCGTGCTGGCAGGCCTGGCCGAACAGCGCCGCCTGCTGGTCGCCCGCGATCCCGGCCACCGCGACGTCGCCACCGAAGACGCCGGTGCGGCCGTATATATGTGCCGAGGGAACCGGTTCGGGCAGGCTGGACGGATCGACCCCGAGCAGGCCACACAGCTCGGGATCCCAGCGCAGCCCGCGGATGTCGAACAGCATCGTCCGCGAGGCGTTCGAGTAGTCGGTGACGTGGCGACCGGTGAGCTTGAAGACGAGCCAGGAGTCGATCGTCCCGAAGGCGGCGCCGTGCGCTGCTTCGACGTTTCGCAGAAGCCATTCGATCTTGGTGCCCGAGAAGTAGGGGTCGATGACCAGCCCGGTGCGCTCCCGCACCAGCGCCTCGTGCCCGGCGGCCTTGAGTTCGTCGCAGCGCGCCGCGGTGCGGCGATCCTGCCAGACGAGCGCGTGATGGACCGGGTCGCCGGTCGCTGGGTCCCAGGCGACCACCGTCTCGCGCTGGTTGGTGATTCCGATCGCGTCCAGGTCGGCTCCCTGGATCCCCGCGTCGCCGATCGCCTGCATACCGAGCCGTCGCGTTGCCTCCCAGATCTCGGCCGCGTCGTGCTCGACCCAGCCGGGCTCCGGGAAGTGCTGCTCGAACTCCGAATAGGCGCGTCCGGCGATTCGGCCCTCGCGGTCGAAGACGAGGCAGGTGGTTCCGGTGGTGCCCTGGTCGATGGCGAGGATCAACGGGCGCCAAGCCTGAGTGCCGACCACTAGCGCCTGGAGGCATACGCGCGCCGGAAGTCCCGGAGCTGGCGGGCGCGGTGAATGAAGCCGCCTACGCTGCGGCGCGTCGCGCGATGCTCGAGGTCGAGCTCGATCTCGCGCAACCGGAAGCCGGCGCGGACCGCGTCGATCGTCATCCCGGTCTCCATCCCGTAGCCGCTTGCGAACGGCAAGACGGCACGCAGCACCTCGGCCGCCATCGCCCGCTGACCGGAGATCGGCGCCCCGGCCCGATAGCCGCAGCGTCGCTCGATCGCCCAGCGGGCGAAGCTCAGCGCAATGCCGAAGCCACCGCCCACGCGATCCCGGAAAGCCCCGACGGCAAGGTCGCAGTCGCGCCTCGCAACCGCCTCCACCAAGGCTGGGAGCTCCCGCGCCGAGGTGCCCAGATCGGCGTCGCAAAGCAGGAACGTCGGCGGGTCAGGGTCATCGACGCGGTCCAGCACCGTCTCGACTGCGGCGGTCACGTTGGCCCCCTTGCCATGGGGCCTTCTGCGGCTGACGACCTGCGCGCCACGTGAGAGCGCCACCTCGCTGGTGCCGTCGCTCGAGGCGTCGTCGGCGACCACGATCTGAGCGCCAGGAAACGCCCCCGCCAGCGCCTTCAGCGTGGCCCCGATCCGGTCCGCCTCGTTGTGCGCCGCGACGATCACCACGGGGTCGCCTGTCGGTTCCACGGACAAGGCCGGATATTCTCCCCCGCCGTGCCGCGCTCATGCCCGCAGCCCCGCCCCGCGCTCATGAGCACCAACGTGGAGGCTCACATCACCGGGACCGTGTGGAAGGTCGAGGTCGCCGTCGGCGATCAGGTCGACGAGGGCGACACGGTGGTCATCCTCGAGTCGATGAAGATGGAGATGCCGGTCGAGGCCGAGGACCCCGGGACAGTCACCGAGATCCGCTGCGAGGAGGGCCAGTCGGTGCAGGAGGGCGACGTCCTCGTCGTCCTGGGATGAGGGGCGACCCCGCCGCCCAAGGAGGCGACGGCGAGGGAGCGGGCGAGCGGTGTCTCTCGCCGGCGGGAAGCTCGTTCTCGACCACCCGGCCGAGGCCGTCGCCCGGCTGACGATCTCGAATCCCGAGCGGCGGAACGCCCTCGACCACGAGATCCTCGAGGCGCTCGCGGAGGTCCTGCCGGGGCTCGACCGGGGAATCGAGATCCGCTGCGTGGTCATCACCGGCGCCGGCGAGGTCTTCTCGGCCGGCTACGACATCGCCGACATCCCCGAGGAGACCTTCGCCGCCGACGCGGAGGCGCTCGTCGCCCATCCGTTTCACGCCGCGATGGAGGCGGTCAGCGCCCACCCCTATCCGGTGCTCGCGGCGATCAACGGCCACTGCCTCGGGGGAGGCCTCGAGCTCGCGATCCGGTGCGACCTGCGCCTGTGCACGATGGGCGCCCAGCTCGGCATGCCCCCGGCGAAGCTCGGGCTGATCTACGGACACACCGGCCTTGCGAAGTTCATCGACGTCGTCGGTCTCGCCCGCACGAAGGAACTGTTCCTGACCGGGCGCAACCTGAGCGCCCCGCGGGCGATGGCGATCGGCCTGGTGCACGACACCGTCCTCGACGGAGAGCTCGCCGCCGCCGCCATCGAGCTGGCCTCCGAGGTGGCCGCCAACGCCCCCCTCTCCATGAGGGGGAACAAGCACGCGATCGAGATCCTCAACTCCTACGCTCGCCTCACTCCGGAGCAGGAACGCGAGCTGATCGAGCTGCGGCGCTCGTGCTTCGGGTCCGAGGACTTCCGCGAGGGCATCCGAGCCTTCGCCGAGAAGCGAAGGCCCGAGTGGCGGGGACGCTAGCGGCCGCCTCAGGGCGCGGACCGGCGGCGGCAGCCCGAGCCGGAGCAGCTCCGAAGCTCGTGCAGGCGGCGAGCGAGCCGGGCCCTGACGGACGCGTAGGCGGGGGCCTTGTGGCGACTATGCAGCTCGAACGGGTCGTTCTTCAGGTCGTAGAGCTCCCTCTCGCCGGTGCGATGCTCGGCGTACATGTAGCGCCCGGTCCGAATCGCCGCGAAGCTCGGCTCCTCGATCAGGAGCTTGCGTCCGCGCCCGATGGCCGGGCGGTTGCGCGACCCGGATCAGCGAGCGCCCGTCCATTGACAGGCCGGGATCCGCGTTCGCCAGGTCGACGATCGTCGGCGCCAGGTCGGCGTTGATCGCGAGGGCCCCGATCCTCACCCCCCGCGGGATGCCCGGGCCGCGCATCTGGAGCGGCACCCGGATCGACTCCTCGTAGATGTGCTGCTTGTCCTTGGGGATCCGGTGCTCGCCGTGGAAGTAGCCGTTGTCGGAGGTGTAGATCAGCACCGTGTTGCGGAGCTCGCGCTTCGCCCTCAGCGCATCGACGATCTTCTTGACGCCCTCGTCCACCGACAAGAGCGATTCCAGCTCGCAGCGGTACCTGCGCCGGATGTCGGTGATCTGATTCGCGCTCAAGCGCGGGCGGTTCCGGATCTTGGCCGGCTTGTCGGAGACGTCGGGCTCGTTGAAGTTCGGGGGCCTGGGCAGCGGCGCGGAGTCGAACGCGTGGGCATGGCGCGGCGCCGGCTTCGCGGCCGCGCCGCAGTCGAACGGCGGGTGCGGGTTCGGGGGCTCGCCGACGTGCGGGGCCGTGTAGGTGAGCCAGAGGAAGAACGGCCGCGCCCTCGGCGCCCGGCGGTCGACGAGGCCGACCGCCTTTCGGGTCAGCACGTCCTGCTTGAAGTCGGCGCGTTTCTGGCCGTAGCGGACCAGGGTGCCGTTCTCGTCGAGCGTGTAGCCGTAGACCTTCTGGTTCGCGGCCGCGCGCCACTCCGACCAGCCCGCGCGGCACGAGCGGGCGGAACACGTAGCCGTTCAGGTACCTGCCGATCATCGCGGTGTAGTAGCCGGCGCGGCGAAGCCAGACGGCGAGGTTGTTGTTGCCGTGCAAGGCCTGGAAGCGGCTGAAGCCGCCGTCTCGTGCCTGGTTGCTGAGCACGCGGTGGTTGTGCGCGTACTGGCCGGTGAGGAAGGTGGCGCGCGAGGGACAGCAGAGCGAGTAGTTGACGAAGCTGTTCCGTGAACGTCACCCCCCGGTCTCCGATCAGCGAGTTGACGTTGTCCATCACCCGCATCGACTCGAGCGTCTGGTCGTCGGTCTCGATCACCACGATGTTCGGCCGCGCCTTGGCCGCGGCTGCCTCACCGATGCTCGCCGGCGGCTTCTCGGAGTCGGCGATCGCCAGCGCGCCGGTCACGGCCAAGGCGGTGAGGAGCGGTACGAGCAGGCGCCTTGGAAACGCGATGGCGCGCCTCGGTTTGCGCCTCCTTGCCTCCACACCGTTGCGACCGTAACAGGCATGGGCCAGCTGGGTACGGCCCTCGATTCCTAGTTCGAGCGAAAGGCGGGCCCGCAGGTCCAGCACGCGCTGGACGGAGTCCTCGAACGGCCCACGCGCAAGCTTGCCCGAGCGCAGCTTGCGACTCAGCGCCCGCCCCGCGCGAGCGGCGCCATGGTGATCCGTGAACAGCAGCAGGTCGGTGCCGGCCCTCGCGGCTGCGACGCCGACCTTGCCCGGCCCGCCGAAGTGGCGGGCCGCGACCGTCTCCAGCGCGTCGCTGATCGAGACGCCCGCGAACCCCAGCCTGTCACGAAGCTCCCGAGTCGCGATCCGCTTCGAGAAGGCCGCCGGCTTGCGCGAGAAGCGCGTGTAGATCGCGGTTGAGATCATCACCATGTCGCCGTCGCTGGCGACGAAGGCGCGGTAGGGTCGCTCGTCGATCCGTCGCAGCTCGCCCCGCTTCAGGCGGATCCGCTGGACCGCGAGGTCGGTGTTCTCGCGCGCCGCGCCCAGGCCCGGGAAATGCTTGGCGGTCGCGGCCACGCCCCGCTGCTCCATCGCGCTCGCGAACGGGATCGCCGTGCGGACCACGCGGCGTGGCTTGCCGCCGAAGCTCCGTCGCTCGGAGCGGATCGCGCTGCCGGGCCGACCGACGTCGAGCACCGGCGCCAGGTTGACGTTGACCCCTACCCGCTTCAGGTTGCGCGCCGTTCGAGCCCCCTGGCGGCGGCTGTAGCCCGGCGCCTCGGCGACCCATCGCCTTCGCGGAGGCGTCCGGCGCTCCCGGGAGCCGCTTCACGAGCCCGCCCTCCTGGTCGATCATCACCAGCAGTGGATCGCGGAGGCCCTTGGGCCTGCGGATCGCCTGCAGGCGGCCGATCAGCCTGCGGACCCGATCGCGGCTGCCCAGGTTGTCGGAGAACAGGATCACGCCCGCCACCCGCCCCTTCCGAATCATCCGCTTCACCGCGCGCGGCGGATGCCGGCCCTCGAAGCCGGCGACGAGCCGCCCGCCCGGCGAGCCGGCCGGCGGTCAGGTCGCCGGCATCGGTTCCGACCGGCGGTCCCGTCGGCCAGCGCCACCCAGAGGCCTACTCCCGCCGCGACGGCGGTGAGGCCGGCGACGGCACGTCGCCTCCAGAAGGTCAGCTTCCGCGGCAGGCGACGAATCCTACGAGCGGCGAGAGCCAGGAGGCGTTTCCCAAGCGGAGTGACACGTCTGGGATCGCCTCCTGGCCCTGCCGATGTCCTCCCTCGTGCGACAGAACACAGATCCGGGCAAAAAGTAGCGACCCGAATTGTTCCGCACCGTCCCGCGACGGCGAACACCGTCCGGGACGGCTGCCTAGCCTTGGCTTTGCCGGCCATGGAGGCTCGATGTCGCCACTGATCACCTTCGACGAGGCCATGGAGCTGGCCGGGATCTCGGAACGCGACGAGATCGCCGAACTGGTTGAGCGCGCCTGGAAGGTGCGCAAGGAGCGATTCGGCGAGTCGACCGACATGTGCTCGCTCGTCAACGCGAAGTCCGGAGGGTGCGCCGAGGACTGCGGTTTTTGCGCCCAGTCACGCTATGCGGAGGCGGACACACCGATGCACGCGATGATGGACGCCGAGCAGATCCTCGAGCACGCCAAGGCAGCCGAGGCGGCGGGAGCGCACCGGTTCTGCATGGTCACCCAGGGACAGGGGCTTTCGAAGCGCGACTTCGAGAAGATCGTCGATGGCGCCCGGCTGGTGGCCGAGCAGACCAACCTGAAGCGCTGCGTGTCGATCGGACACATCTCGGCCGATCGCGCCAAGCGGCTCGCCGACGCGGGAGTGCAGCGCGTCCACCACAACGTCGAGAGCGCGCGCTCCTACTACCCACGAGGTGACGACCACCGTCCGCTACGAGGGGCGCATGCGCACGATCGACGCCGTCAAGGAGGCGGGGCTCGAGACCTGCGTCGGCGGGATCCTCAACCTCGGCGAGTCGCCCCGCCAGCGGGTCGAGATGGCCTTCGAGCTGGCCGAGATCGATCCCACGTCGGTGCCCATCAACCTGCTCAACCCCCGGTCCGGGACCAAGTTCGGCGACCGGCAGCTGATGGACCCGTGGGAGGTCGTCAAGTGGGTGGCGATCTTTCGGCTGATCCTCCCGGACGCCTTGTTCCGCCTCTGCGGTGGGCGGGTCGAGAACCTCGACGAGCTGCAACCGCTGGCGGTCAAGGCGGGGCTCAACGGGGTGATGATGGGGAACTTCCTGACCACGCTGGGCGCCGAGCCCGCCGACGACCGGGCGATGTTCGAGGAGCTGGGATTGAACGTGGCGCGACAGGACGACAACGGCGCCAACCCCCGGCCCGACAACCGCTCCGGCTGGCTCGAGGGCGAGGCGCCGCCGACCCCGATCGACGAGCTGGTCGACAGCCAGGCCGACGCCAACTTCTGGGACCCCTCGGAGCAGCTCCGCGTGGTGAAGAAGAAGCGCAAGCCGCCGCCGTATCCCACGTCAACCGCCACCTCCTCGTCCGCTGACTTCGATGAGTGAGGTCGCCGACCGGCTCGAGGACCTTCGCCGGGCGGGGCTGTATCGCCGCCTGCGGCTGATCGAGAGCCCGCAGGGGCCGCGGGTGACGCTCGACGGCGTCGAGGTCCTGCTGCTGTGCTCCAACAACTACCTGGGCCTCGCCGACCATCCACGCGTCCGCCAGGCGGCAGCGGACGCCGCGGAGCGGTTCGGCGCCGGCGCCGGCGCTTCCCGCCTGGTCTCCGGGAACATGTCCCTGCACCGTCGCCTGGAGGAGCGGCTTGCCGCCTTTGCGGGATACGAGTCTGCGCTCCTGTTCGGATCCGGCTACCTGGCCAATCTCGGGACGATCGCCGCGCTGGCCGGCCGCGGCCAGGTCGTCTTCTCCGACGAGCTCAACCACGCGAGCATCATCGACGGCTGCCGGATGTCTCGCGCCGAGTGCTTCATCTACCGTCACGGCGACCTCGAGCATCTGTCCTGGGGGCTGCGCAAGGAGGCCCGCGGCGGCGGCCTGATAGTGACCGACGCCGTCTTCTCGATGGATGGGGACGTCGCCCCGATCGCCGAGCTGCTCGAGCTTGCTCGCCGGCACCGATGCCTCCTGATGGTCGACGAGGCGCACGCGACGGGCGCGCTCGGTCCCGGCGGAGGCGGGCGCGGTCGCCGAGGCCGGGCTCTCCGGAGAGGTGGACTTGATCGTCGGCACGCTCGGGAAGACGCTGGGAAGCTACGGCGCTTACGTCTGCGGGAGCGCGAAGGTCGTCGATCTGCTGATCAACACCGCCCGACCGTTCATCTTCTCCACCGCACTTCCCCCTCCCGCTGTCGGCGCCGCGCTCGCCGCGCTCACCCTGCTCGACGGGCAGCCGGGAATGGTCGAGCAACTGCGCCGTAACGGCGCCATCCTGCGGGACGCCCTGGCCGGGCACGGCCTGGAGGTCGGCACCTCGCGCACCCAGATCGTTCCGGTGGTGGTCGGGGAGGCGAGGCGGGCGATGGCGCTCTGCGAGCGGGCACTCGAGGGTCGCGTGTTCGCTCAGGCGATCCGGCCGCCGACCGTGCCCGAGGGAACCTCGCGGCTGCGCCTGTCGGTGATGGCCAACCACCGAGCCGACGAGCTGGGCGCAGCCGCACACGTGATCGCGGACGCCGCCCATGAGCTGGGGATCGCGGCCGTAGAGCGGCGGACTCCGATCTCCGCCCCCCTGAGGCGCGCGGCGTAGTCAAAGGCTGTCTCGTGCGGCCGCCGGTGTAGATGCGGGGCTTCTTCGTCACCGGCACGGGCACCGAAGTCGGGAAGACGGTGGTGGCCGCGGTGATCGCGCGCTCGCTCGTGGCCGCCGGGACCGGGGTCGCCGTCTTCAAGCCCGCGGTGACCGGTCTGGCAGACGATGGGGAACCGGACCATGCGCTGCTTCGGCGGGCCGCCCGCTCGACGCAGACCGACGACGAAATCGCGCCCTACCGCTTCGGCCCGCCGGTGTCTCCTCACCTGGGCGCGAAGCTGGCCGGCGCCCAAGTCGATCCTGCGGGGCTGCTCGCAGCAGCGCGGAGCGCCTCAGACCGTGCGGACGCTGTCGTGGTTGAGGGGGTGGGCGGGCTGCTGGTGCCGCTGACTCTCGGTTACCTGGTCCGTGACTTCGCCCGCGACCTCGGGCTCCCGCTGGTGATCGCTGCGCACCCCGGCCTGGGGACGATCAACCACACGCTGTTGACGATCGAGGCGGCGCGCGCGGTCGGCCTGGAGCCGGCGCTGGTGGTGCTCACGCCCTGGCCCGACGACCCGTCGCTCGTCGAACGCTCCAATCGCGAGGCGATCGAGCGGCTGGGCTCGGTTCAGGTGGAGGCCTTGCCCGAGCTCGATCTCGGTGCTCCGGAGTCCTGGCCGACTCTGAAGCCCGATGATTGAGCTCCTCCATCCGGCCGGTCCGTCGCGCAAGCCAGTTCCGCCGCGCCTCCATCTAAGGTCGGTTGAGATGAGGGATCGGCAGGCGTCACTCGGCTCTGCCTCCACGGCAGTCGGCGAGCTCGACCACCGCCATCTCTGGCATCCGTTCACCCAGCAGCGGGACTGGTGTCAGCGAGGATCCGCTCGTGATCGAGCGTGCCGAGGGCGCCGAGCTGGTGGACTCGGAGGGTAGGCGCTACATCGACGGCGTCTCGTCGCTTTGGTGCAACGTCCACGGCCATCGGCATCCCCTGATCGACGAGGCGGTGCGGGAGCAGCTGGACCGGGTCGCCCATTCGACCATGCTCGGCCTCACCCACCGCGGCGCGACCGAGCTGGCCGGGCGCCTGGTCGAGCTCGCCCCGCCCGGGCTGGATCGCGTCTTCTACTCGGACTCGGGCTCGAGCGCGGCCGAGATCGCCCTCAAGATGGCCTTTCAGTACTGGCAGCAGCGCGGAGGGCAGCACCGGCGGCGCACCTCCTTCGTCTGCCTGCGGGACGCCTACCACGGCGACACACTGGGCGCGGTGTCCGTCGGCGGCATCGACCTCTTCCATGCCGCCTACTCCCCGCTCCTGTTCCAGGCGCATCGGGTGAGGGCCGGCGACGCGGAGCAGCTCGAGCGCGTGCTCGACTTCCACGCTGAGGAGACCGCGGCGGTGATCATCGAGCCGCTGGTGCAGGGCGCCGCGGGGATCCAGGTCCATCCCCCGGGGTATCTGCGTCGGGTGCGCGAGCTCACGGAGCGCCACGACGTGCTGCTGATCTGCGACGAGGTCGCCACCGGCTTCGGGCGCACCGGGACGATGTTCGCCTGCGAGCAGGAGCGCGTCGCGCCGGACTTCCTCTGCCTGGGCAAGGGGCTCACGGGCGGCTACCTGCCACTCGCCGCGACGCTGACCACCGAACGGGTCTACGAGGGATTCCTCGGGCGCCCCGGAGGAGGGGCGCACCTTCTTCCACGGGCATACGTTCACCGGCAACCCGCTCGCCTGCGCCGCCGCGCTCGCCAACCTCGATGCCTTCGAGCGCGAGGGCACGCTGGTTCGTCTGCAACCGAAGATCCGCCTGCTCGGCGAGCTGCTCGGCGAGCTCGCGAGGCTGCCCGAGGTCGCCGAGGTGCGCGGGCGGGGCTTCATGGCCGGCATCGACCTTGGACGAGCACGATCCGGCGCTTCGGCTTGGCCATCGAGTGGCGCTCGAGGCGCGCCAGCGCGGGGCAATCATTCGCCCCCTGGGCGACGTCGTCGTCCTGATGCCGCCGCTGACGATCGGCAAGCGCGACCTCCAGCGCCTGGTCGAAGTGGTCGCAGCGTCGATCCTGGCCGCGTACGCCTCCACGTACGGCGAGAGGCCAGCCGTCGAGCTCGCCGAGGCCGCGTAGACCCGTCGGGATCCCCTGCGAGTTGCGCACCGGCCCAGCGGGGCCGATAGTTGGTGTGATGAAGGCCGTTCCGGCGCGTAGTAGGGGCATGAACGAGACCGTGGCCGCGGCGGCGACCGAGATCCCGACGGACGCGGATGTCGCCTTCGACCAGCTCTACAGGCGAGATCGCGACGACGTCTACGCCTACGTCGCCGGGTTGCTGCGCGACCGCTCGGCAGCCGAGGATGTCACCGCCCTGGCGTTCGAGCGGGCCTACCGGCGCCGCCGGAGCTTCAACCCGAAGCGCGGAACGCGGCGCGCCTGGCTGTTCGGGATCGCCCGCAACGCGGCGCTCGACGAGCTGCGACGCCGCCGTCGCCAGGCGACGCTGGTCGGCGAGCCGGTCGACGAGGCGGCGATCCCGCCCGAGCAGGGCGCCGAGGTGGCGATCCGGCGCGCGGCGCTGCGCGCGGCGCTCGGATCGCTGGCGCCGCGCGAGCGCGAGCTGGTGGCGCTCAAGTTCTTCGCCGGCCTCACCAACCCCGAGATCGCAGCCGTGATCGGCATCTCGGAGACGAACGCCGGCACCCGGCTGCACAGGGTGATCGAGAAGCTGAGGAGGGCATGCGATGAGGCTGCGTGAGCGCGAGATGCCGCTGGATCCCGAGGTCGAGCGCGAGCTCGAGGCGATCGACCGCGCGATCGCCGGCCAGCCGGTCGACCCCGACCTCGAAGCGCTCGCCGAGCTGGCCCGGGCGCTGCGCGAGGAGCGAGTGGACGCGGAGCCCGGCTTCGCGGCCCGCCTCGACCAGCGGGTCGCGGACGGCTTCCCGCGCCCCGGCCGCCTCGCGGGAGCTGCGCAAGCGGCTGACCGCCGTGCCGCCGCGCCGCATCCTGGCCCCGGCGGGAGCCGCGGCGACGCTGCTGGTGGTCGTCGGCGTGGCGATCAGCCAGAGCGGCGAGATCGGGGGCGGCAACGGCGGCGTCAGCGTGCAGTCGGCGCCGGTCAGCCCGACCGGAACCCGCAGCGGGGCAGGAGGCGACCGGCGAGACGCGCCGGCCACGTCACAAGCTGTTGCGCTCCGCTCGAAAGACGCGGCCAGCGCCAGCGACGTCCCCCCCGCCAAGCGCAAGGTCGCCCGCCGCGTCGACCTGGCGCTGTCGACCTCGCCGGAGCAGCTTCCGGACCGCGGCCGACGGCGTGCTCGACGTGGTCCGCGATCACCGCGGCTTCGTCCTGCGCTCGAGCGTCTCCGGAGGCGATCCAGACGCGCCGCGGTCGCAGCTCGGCCACGCGAGCTTCAAGCTTCGGATTCCCGGCCGGGGAGCTGTCCGCCGCCCTGGGCGACCTCTCCGACCTCGGCCACGTCGTCTCGCGAACCGACGGGCGCGCGGACATCACGAGCCGGTTCGTGTCCGCCCAGAAGCGGATCGCCGCGCTCGAGGACACGCGCCAGAAGCTGCTGCGCCAGCTCGCCGAGGCGGTGACGCTGGCCGAGCAGGAGAGCATCAAGCGGCGCCTGGAGATCGTCGAGGCGCAGCTCTCCGCGGCCGAGGAGGACCTCGGCGCCGCCCAACGGCGCGTGAGCCTGGTGCCCGTCAGCGTCACGATCGACGCCGACCGCGCCCTCGCCGGCGACGGCGACGCCGGTGGGTGGAGCCTCGGCGACGCCGTCGACGACGCCGGCAAGGTCCTCTCGGTGACCGCCGGCGTGCTGCTGGTCAGCGCCGCGGTGCTCGGCCCGCTGGCGATCCTGGCGGCGCTGATCTGGCTGGGCACCCGAGCCCTGGCGCGCCTGCGGCGCGAGACGGGCGCTCGACGGCGCGGCTGAGCCTGCTACTCCTCGTAGGGCTCGAAGTCCGCCTTGCGGGCGCCGCAGACTGGGCAGAACCAGTCGTCGGGGATCTGCTCGAATGGGGTGCCCGGCGGGATGCCGCCGTCGGGATCGCCCTCCTCCGGGTCGTAGATGAAGCCGCAGGAGGTGCAGATCCAAAGCTGAGCGGTCTGGGTTTCGGTGGGCATCGCGCGCCAGCTTACCCGAACCCGTGGTCGCATCCGTACTTACGGAAATGACCACTAGTGTTGACGCGAGATGGTCCCGGCAACCCCCCGCCCCGCCGCCTCGCTGATCCTGCTGCGCCGGGGCGGCAAGCACCGCCAACGCGGGGTCGAGGTCCTGCTCGTGCGGCGCAGCCCCGAGGCGAGCTTCATGCCCGGCGTCTGGGTGTTCCCGGGCGGCGTGGTCGAGGCCGACGAGTCCGTGGCGCCCGAGGCCGAAGCGGGCGGCGCGACCGACGGCGAGGAGCTTGCGCACCGGGCCTGCGCGGTGCGGGAGCTCCACGAGGAGGCCGGAATCGAGCTGTCCGCCGACGCCGAGCTGCTCCCCTGGTCGCGATGGATCACTCCCGAGGTCGTGCCGGTCCGCTTCGACACCCGCTTCTATGTCGCGCTCGCGCCACCCCACTCGCCGCCGCGCCCCGACGGAGCCGAGACCACCGAGGCCGCCTGGATCGCGCCTCGCGAGGCGCTCGACCGCCACGCCGCCGGCGAGCTGTCGCTCGTCTTCCCGACCATCAAGCACCTCGAGTCGCTGCTCCCCTACTCGAGCGCCGAGGAGGTGCTGGCCGCCGCACGCGGGCGCCGGATCGAACCGATTCTGCCGCGCGTCGTCGGCGAGGAAGAGGGGCGACGCGTGGTCCTGCCCGGCGAGCCCGGATACTGATCCCGACGCGGAGTTCTTCGGGAAGGCTCCAGCCCGGCGTGCCAGGGGCCCGCCGGATAGGTGTGGACCCCCGACTCCTCCACCTCCTTGCGGACCTGCTTGAACAGCGCGCCGCCGTTGTCGAGCGCGGCCTCGAGCTGGTCGCGGCTGCGCTCGCCGAGCCGCCATAGGAACCACAGCTGCTGCTCGGAGACGCCGAAGTCGATCTCGTTGTCGATCGTCGTCACCCACTCCAGGAACGCGGGGCTGAAGACCTCCCGCAACGCGACCGGGTCGTACTCGCTCGGCACGGTCGCCAGGAAGCGCCGGTTGAAGTCCAGGCTCTCGAACTCGACCTTCCGGCGCGAGGCGCGTTGCATCACCAGCTCGTCCGGACGGCGCTCGATCGACTCGACGTTGAAGGGCGGCATCACCTTCGCCAGGTCGGGAACGTGCGACTTGGCCAGCACTGCGCCGGGAAGCACGGCCTTCGAGAACAGCCCTCCCTCCTCGCGCTCATCGGCGTCGCAGGATGCGCCCCAGAAGCCCTCGGCGAGCTGCCCCGTGATCCGGTTGGTCCCGCCGGGACAGAGCGCCACCGGCCCCCCGACCGGGTTGATGCCGCCCACCGGCTCGTAGACGAGGTCGCGATCCCTGGCGACCGCCTGCACGGCCTCGGCCCAGGCCCGGGCCTCGTCGCTCGCGCTCACGTCAGCCGGCGAGCACGTGGCTGGCCGCAGCCATCACAGCGCTCGATGGAACAGCTCGACGAAGTCCTCAGCGGTCGGCTCGCGCGGATTGACCAGCGTCGACCCCTCGCCCATCGCGTCCTCGGCGAGCTGGGGTATGCCCTGCTCCGGGACGCCGACCTCCGACAGGCGCCCGGGTAGGCCGAGGCGCGTTCTCAGCTCCCGGACGTGATCGGCGAGCGCCCGGCCGACCTGCTCACCCTCGCCCCGGGCATCCACCCCGAGAAGCTCGGCGGCGGTGCGGAACTGGTTCGCCACCTCTTCGCTGGCCACGGCGTTGAACTCGATCACCGGCGGCAGGTTGATCGCGTTCGCAACCCCGTGCGGAACGCCGTAGCGGGCCCCGCAAGGGTGCGACATCGAGTGGGTGATGCCGGTCGCGCCGAACCCGGTGGGAGCGATCGCCAGGTTCGCGGCGACCAGCATGTTGCCGCGGGCCTCCTCATCCGAGGTGTCGGCGACGGCGCGCTCCAGGTTGTCGCGGATCAGCCGGATCGCGTGAAGCGCGTAGGCGTCTCCATGCGGGCTCCACTCGGTCGAGGTCACGCCCTCGATCGCGTGGGTGAGCGCGTCCATTCCGGTCGCCGCGGCGATCGGCGCCGGCAGGGTCGCCGTCGACTCGGGGTCGAGGATCGCCAGGTCCGGGGCCAGCGGGAAGTCGAGGACTACGAACTTGATGCCCCGCTCGGAGTCCTTGATCACGGCCACGGGGCTCGCCTCCGAGCCGGTGCCCGCGGTGGTGGGAATGACTCCCAGCGGCGCCAGCGGCAGCGGCCTACCCATCCCGTCGCGTTCGCGCGGCAGCCCGAAGACCCCCTCCCACTCCGGAATCGTGCCGCCGTGGCTGAAGATCACGTTGGCGGCCTTGGTGGTGTCGATCACCGATCCTCCACCGACGGCCAGGAAGCTGTCGGCGCCCTCATCCTTCGCCTGCTCCGCACACCTCACCACAACCGCGGTATCGGAGTCCTGCGGGACGTCGTCGAAGACGCCCGCGACCTCGAGTCCGCCATCGGCGATCCCGCCCTCGACCTTCTCCACCAGCCCGGTGCCCCGGATCACCTGGTCGGTGACGAGCAGCACCCGCTCGGCGCCCTCCTTTGCGAACTCGAAGCCCGCGCTCGGAATCAGCTCACGTCCGGAGACGACCCGCGTGGGTGAGGCGAACTGGTAGAAGTCCTTGAAGGTCAAGCCTCGATCAGATCGGAGCGGCCCTGGGACTCGAGCTGGGCCTTGTAGCGGGGGAAGACCGGCTTCGTCAGCGGCACCAGCTTGAGGATCTTGGCCACCGGGCCCTTGGCCTTGATCTGGCCTCGCGCCAGCGCCACGGTGACGTTCACCTGGCCAAGCCAGAACCGGTGCGCGGTGTCGGCCTCCATCGACATCACCACCTCGGGCTCCATCTCGGACTCGCCGAAGTCGACGTCGCCCGGCTGGCCCTCCTGGAGGCGCACGGTGATCGTCGACTCGGGCTCGCGGTACTCGTAGCGGACGATCGTGTTCGCCTTGCGGAACTTCGGCGCCAGCTCCTCGTCCTCCGCGAGGTCAACGAACAGCTTGCCGAGCGTGTCATAGACCTCCTGGGCGTCGTTGAAATAGGCCAACTCTTCTCCTCTCCTCGTGCTCGCGATGCCGCCGTGGGCGGGTGGCCAGATCCTATGCCCCCGCGCCAGCGGACGGCCCGCGTCGGTGGCCGGCAGCGGTGATCCGCGGGCGCCTATCCTGCGGGCCATGACCGGCGCTCCGGCCCAAGGCCACGACTACGACTGGCTTGTGATCGGCTCGGGCTTCGGGGGCAGCGTCTCGGCGATGCGGCTCGCCGAGAGGGGCTACCGCGTGGGCGTTGTCGAGTGCGGCAGCCGGTTCGGCGACGACGATTTCGCGAACTCGGCTTGGAACCTGCGCCGCTACTTCTGGTTGCCGCGCCTCGGCCTGCGGGGAATCTTCCGCCTGACGTTCTTCAAGGACGTGTTCATCGTTTCCGGGAACGGGGTCGGGGGTGGCAGCCTCGGCTACGCGAACACCCTCTACCGCGCGCGCCCCGCGTTCTTCGCCGACCCCCAGTGGGACGGCCTCGCCGACTGGGAGGACGAGCTGCGGCCTCACTACGACACCGCCGAGCACATGCTCGGGGTCACGGAGTACCAGGGCATGACCCCGGCCGACGAGCTGCTGCGCGACGTACGCCGCCGAGATCGGCGTTGCCGAGACCTTCAAGCCGACGCGAGTGGGGATCTTCTTCGGCGAGCCAGGCAAGCAGGTGCCCGACCCCTATTTCGGCGGCGAGGGGCCGCCGCGATCCGGCTGCATCCGCTGCGGTAGCTGCATGGTCGGCTGCCGGCACGGCGCCAAGAACACCCTGGTCAAGAACTATCTCTGGTTCGCGGAGCGGCTGGGCGCCGAGGTGCTGCCCGAGCGGCAGGCGATCGAGGTTCGCCCCCTGGAGGCGGCCGACGGCTCCGACGGCTACGCGGTCACCACCATGCGTCCAGGCGCGTGGCTGCGACGCCGCGAGCGCACCCTGACGGCCCGCGGCGTGGTGGTGGCCGCGGGGGCGCTGGGCACGAACCAGCTGCTGGCCGACTGCAAGCACAGCGGGGCCCTGCCCCGCCTCTCGACGCGGCTCGGGTACCTGGTGCGGACCAACTCGGAGTCGATCCAGGCCGTCACCGCTCCCGACGACAGCCACGACTTCGCCCGCTCGGTCGCCATCACGTCGAGCATCTACCCCGATCCCGACACGCACATCGAGGTGGTCACGTACGGGCGGGCCGGCGACGCGATGAGCGGCCTGTTCACCACCATGACCGGACCCGGGACCCGGATCACGCGGCCGCTGAAGTGGCTGGCCGCGATGATTCGCCACCCCCTCCAGACCGTCCGCCTGCTGTGGCCCGGCAAGTGGTCGCAGCGGACCGTGATCCTGCTGGTCATGCAGTCGCTGGACACCGCGATGCGGCTGCGAGCGAACCCCAGGCGGCGGGGGCGCGGCGTGCGCCTCCAGACGGAGCAGGATCCGAGGCGGCCCAACCCCACCTACATCCCCGCGGCCGGGCGGGCCGCCCGCTGGTTCGCGGAGCGCACCGGGGGCATTCCGCAGAGTGCGCTCACCGAGTCGACGCTGAACATCCCCACCACCGCCCACATCCTCGGCGGCGCCGTGATCGGCGCCGATCCCTCCACCGGCGTCGTGGACGCCCGCAACCGGGCCTTCGGCTACGCCAACCTGCTGGTCTGTGACGGGGCCGCAGTGCCGGCCAATCCGGGCGTCAACCCGAGCCTTACGATCACCGCCCTCGCCGAACGGGCGATGTCCTTCGTGCCGGAGCGCGACGGGGCTGCCCGGCCCGATGAGCGGACCGCGACGCCCGCAAGCTGACCCGGCCTGATCTCTAGCCGAACCGCGCCGCCACCTCGGACCAGTTGACCACGTTCCACCAGGCGTCGATGTAGTCGGGGCGGCGGTTCTGGTACTTGAGGTAGTAGGCGTGCTCCCAGACGTCGACGCCCAGCAACGGCGTCTGGCCGTCGGAGATCGGCGAGTCCTGGTTGGCGGTGCTGACGACCGCGAGCCCCGAGCCGTCCCGGACCAGCCACGCCCAGCCGGAGCCGAAGCGGTTCACCCCGGCGTTCTTGAGCTCGTCCTTGAAGGCGTCGAAGCCACCGAACGCATCGTCGATCGCGGCCCTCAGGTCTCCCTCCGGCTCGCCGCCGCCGTCGGGGCTCATGATCTGCCAGAAGAAGGTGTGGTTGGAGTGGCCGCCGGCGTTGTTGCGGACCGGCGTCTGGATGTCGTCCGGCAGCGAGGAGAGGTTGCGGAGCACCTCGTCCACGTCGGTGTCCGCCCATTCGGTGCCCTCGAGCGCCGCGTTCGCCTTGTCGACGTAGGCCTGGTGGTGCTTGTCGTGGTGGACGCGCATCGTCTGCTCGTCGATGTGCGGCTCGAGCGCGTCGTAGTCGTAGGGAAGGTCGGGGACTGAGTAGGCCATCTGGCTCTCCTCGCTGGTGAGCCATACGCTGGTGCCGGACTGCCTGAAACCTATCCGAGCGCCTCTCGAAACCCCTGGCGCCAGCTCGCATAGCGGGGCTCCCAGCCGAGCTCGCGCTTGGCCTTGGCGTTCGAGGCGCCGCGGAGCTGGGTTGCGAAGGCCACCGCGAACGGCCCCGCCACCAGGCGAGCCAGGAACGTCGGCACCCGGCGGGGTCGTTGTGCGCCCAGCGCCTCCGCGTAGACGGGCAGCCACTCGCGCAACGGCGCGGGCTCGTCGTCGACGACGTTGTAGATGCCGGGCGCCCCTCGCTCCAGCGAGGCGACGGTGGCCGAGGCGGCGTCGTCGATGTGGATGAAGGAGAACATCCCCTCGCCGCGGCCCACGATCGGGAAGCGGCGGCGGCGCACCTGCTCGGCGATGTTTCCGTCGGAGGCGTAGTAGGTGCCCGGCCCGTAGAACTGGCCGTAGCGCAGCACCACGCCCTCGAGCCCCGGCTGTCTGCGTCGCCTCTCGCTCGTGCTCGAGCGTCGAGTCGGCGCCGCTGCGGAAGGGTTCGGGCGCGTCGGTCCAGGGCCGCGCCTCCTCGTCCTTGATCATCCCGCCCTCCGGCGCGTAGATGAAGGCGACGCTCTGGGTGATGAAGCGCCTGACTCCGGCCGCGCGCGCCGCCTCGATCAGGTTGTGGCCGCCCTCGGCGCGCGCTCGGTTGGTCGGCCCGTAGTCGATCTTCCGCGGGTTGTACTCGCGGGGAAGGCGGGTGAGCTGGCTGATCACGACCTCCGGCGCCGCATCCCGTACCGCGGCCTGCACCGCCTCGGGGTCGAGCGCATCGCAGACGATCGGCGTCGCGCCGGCCGCCTCGAGCCGGGCGGTGTTCTCCGGCTTGCTGGTCGTCCCGGTGACCTCGTGTCCCGCGGCGACCAGCTGGCGCACCAGCGGCCCCCCGATCACTCCGCTGGCTCCGGCGACGAACACCTTCATGAGGGCTCCTCCTCCCGGTCTGGGCTCGCCGCCCCCGGCGCCTGGAGCCTGGCCGCCGCCCAGGCCAGGTAGACGTAGAGCAGCCCGCCGAGCCCGATGTAGACGGTGTCGAAGATCCCCCGGGCGTCGCTGCGCGCCTCGCCGACGTCGAACACGTGGTTGATCGCGTGAAGCCCGTACCAGAGCGCCCCGAGCGCCAGCACCGGCACCCGCCACGACGGGCTGCCAGGCGGCGACCAGGACGCGCGATCCCGAAGGCGAGCACGAAGGCGCCCACGTCGCCGACGTAGTGCTGGTTCTCGACCCCGTAGCGGCCGATCTCGTCGAAGAAGGTGCCGGGCGCGACCAGCGCGAGGGCGCCCGAGGCGACCTGAACGGCGCCCAGCACGATCAGCACGGCGCGCATCGCTCGCTCGCTGATCACCGGCCGGCCTCCATGGCTGGGAGGCTATCGCGCTCCCTGGGCTCGTATCGAGTCGCTCCAGGAACGCCCAGTGAGGTATCGGGGCGGCTGGATTTGAACCAGCGACCTCACCGACCCGAACGGTGCGCGCTACCAGGCTGCGCCACGCCCCGAGGCGATCCATTCTGCCAAAGGCGCCGCGGGCTAGACCGCCGACGGCCGACACGGCGGCGTCTATCTGCTCTTCTGTCGACGGCGAGTCCTGGAGCACCTCGGTGCCGCCGGGGCCCGCTGACCACGACCGACGGGCCCTCGACTCGGCAGGCCGCAGTCGGCGGCGAGCGTCGCGTCGGCCTCGACCCGGTCCGCTACCTCGGACGAGTCGCGCGCCTGCTTCCAGGCATCGAGGTCGAAGTCCGGGATCGCGTTGCCGACGTCCTCGAGGAACTCGTCGGAGACGGTGTGCGCGGGAGCCTCGTCCTGGTTGCGGAACAAGAGGTCGATGTACTGCCACTCGCGGTCCTGCTCGCCCGCCGCCGCCGCGGCGTAGGCGGCCTCCGTCGTCTCGGCCTCGCCGGAGCGAGATGTGGCGGAACTCGAGCCTCGCCTCGCGGCGTGCGGGCGTACTGCTCGATCAACGGGTCGACCGTCTGCGAGCTGGTAGTCGTCGCAGCTCGAGCACTGGAGGTCGCTGAAGACGGTGATCGTGACCGCCGCGTCGCTCGGGCCGAGGTAGGGGCCGTCCTGGGGAATCCCGGCGATCAGCTGCTGGGTCTGCTCGCCGCCGCTGATCGCGATCTTCTCGGGGCCCCCTTCGCCGATCGAGAGGGAGACGACCGCCGCCAGCAGGCCGACGGCGCCGGCGCCCAGCAGCAGGCGCGGCAGCCACGGGCTCCGTGCGCATCTACCCGGCGACCGCCTTGTAGTAGCGAACCGCGAGGCCGGTGAGCAGCGTCTCGAAGCTCTCCTCGATCGGCCCGCCGCTCTGCCGCGAGTAGGCCTCGAGCCCGCTTCGCTCGATCGCCTCGCTGCGGGCCACCACCTCGTCCACCAGGTCCGGGTGCTCGTCGCAGAAGAAGGCGCCGATCGAGTACAGCTCGGTGTCCATCAGCGACTCCAGGAAGGAGCCCACGTCGCCGGCCAGCGGCGGGGTGCGGGGGCGAAAGGGGCTGCGCCTCGTCGGCCATGGTGCGAACATCGTAGATGCGCATCGGCGCCGGCACTGCCGAATCGATGGCCGATCCGCGCGGGCGTTCCGCGGCACCGATCGCAGCCTGATGTGGCGCAATTTGCGCGAAAAAGCGTTGACACATCCGCCCCGGGCGATAAGAATCAGATAGGCAAAACGACAGGGAGGAGACAACGCGTGGCCATTCACCTGACGCCCACCGAGCTCGCTGACGAAGTCCACATGAAGCGGCGCGAGGTGATCTCGAAGTGCATGGAGATGGGCGTCCCGATCTTCAACGGCCGTATCGACAAGACCCTCTTCCTCTCCTCGCTGCGCCAGCTTCACGCAGCAACCGAAGCAGCCCCGGGCCGCCGCCTAGTCCGGTTCGCTGAGATAGCCTTCGCACGCGGCGGAATCATCCGCTCGATCGGCCTTGGCTGAGGCGCCCGGTCGACCTCGAACTCAAACGAAGGAGGAGAGCGATGGAGACAGCGACCGTCGAGTCCCGTTCGGCGACCGGCGCCGGTTCGGCGACCATCGCGGACCTCCTTCCGGCCGCCGTGCAGAAGTACGGCTCCCAGGCCGCGGTGATGTACCGCGACGACTCCGGCGAGTGGGCCACCCAGAGCTTCGCCGAGGTCGGCGATCGGGTTCGCAGCCTGGCGCTCGGCCTGATCGACCTCGGAGTTCAGAAGGGCGACAAGGTGTCGATCCTCGCGAACACCCGCCCGGAGTGGACCTACTACGACTTCGCCGCGCTGACCGCCGGCGCGATCGTGGTGCCGATCTACCAGACCAACTCGCCCGAGGAATGCCAGTACGTGCTCGAGAACTCCGACGCCAAGGTCGTGGTCGTCGAGGACTCCGAGCAGCTCGACAAGATCCGCCAGGTCCGCGACCGCTGCCCGAAGCTCGAGCACGTGATCCTGCATGACCGGCTCCAGCGACGACGCGATCTCGGCCGACGAGCTCGCCGAGCGCGGCGCCTCGCGCGAGGTCTCGGAGTGGGAGGAGCGGTGGCGCTCGGTCGTCCCCGACGACATCTGCACGTTCATCTACACGTCCGGCACGACCGGCCCGCCCAAGGGCTGCGTGATCTCGCACGGCAACTACCGCGCGATGCTCAACATGTCGCTGGAGCAGAGCGTGCTGGAGACCGGGCGGATCACCTACCTCTACCTGCCCCTCGCCCACTCGTTCGCGCTCCTGATCCAGCTGCTCAGCTTCGACGTCGGCGGCGTGCTCGCCTACTGGGAGCGCGACCCGCTGAAGATCCTCCCCAACCTGGCCGAGGTCAAGCCCCACTACTTCCCCTCCGTGCCGCGGATCTTCGAGAAGATCTACACCGCCGCGACCTCGAAGGCGGAGAGCGCGGGCGGCGTGCAGAAGGCGATCTTCAACTGGGCGGTGGGCGTCGGCCGCCGAGTCCGCGAGCTCGAGCGCCAGGGCAAGAGCCCCTGGCCCCCGCTTCGCATCCAGTACGAGATCGCCGACCGCCTGGTGCTGTCGAACATCCGCAACCTGTTCGGCGGGCGGATCATCGAGGCGGTCTCCGGCGCCGCCCCGATCAACCCGGAGATCCTCCGCTTCTTCGACGCCGCCGGCGTGCTCGTGCTCGAGGGCTGGGGGATGACGGAGACCTCGACCGCGGCGACGATCGCGAGGGCCGACGAGTTCAAGTTCGGGACGATCGGCAAGCCGTTCCCCGGCTGCGAGGTGAAGATCGCCGACGACGGCGAGATCCTGGTGCGCGGGCCGAACGTCTTCCAGGGCTACTACAAGAACCCCGAGGCGACCCGCGAGACGCTCGTCGACGGCTGGCTCCACACCGGCGACATCGGCGAGATCGACGCCGACGGCTTCCTCAAGATCACCGGCCGCAAGAAGGACATCATCATCACCGCCGGGGGCAAGAACATCACCCCCGCGAACATCGAGGCCGAGGTGAAGCAGCATCCGCTGGTCTCGCAGTGCGTGGTGATCGGCGACCGCCGGCCCTACCTCGTCGCCCTGGTGACGCTCGACCCCGAGGAGGCGGCGGCCTTCGCCAAGGAGCACGGGCTGCCGGAGGATCCGGAGGCGATGGCCTCGAACGCGCAGGTCCGCCAAGCGATCGAGGCGCACATCGAGAAGGCGAACCAGAAGTTCGCCCGCGTCGAGCAGGTGAAGAAGTTCGAGATCCTGCCCCGCGACCTCTCCCAGCAGGAGGGCGAGCTGACCCCGACGCTGAAGGTGAAGCGCAACGTGGTCGCCGACAAGTACGCCGGCGAGATCGAGTCTCTCTACTCGAGCTGACGGCTGTCCCGCCGCCAGCGGGAGGCTAGTCGGGCTCAGCTGCCTCCGAGGCCGGCTCAGCGGCTTCGGAGTTCTGCTGCCTGAGCAGTACCGCCGTCGTCTGCTCCAACACGCGCCGCCAGGCCGACTGCTTCTCGCGCTCGCGCTCGACCTGGTCGAGCACGTGGCGGACGCGGCGAGCCGCAATCTGGATGCCATGGCGCTCGGCGATCGCCTTGTAGCGGTCGTAGTCGCGGGCGAGCTTCAGGGTCACCGACTCGAAGCCGTGCTTGGCGATCTCGAGGCGGGCGCTGTAGTCGAGGATGGAGGTGCCGAACATCAGCTCGTCGTCGAGATCGGGCTCGATCAGGATGATGTCGACGCCCGGATAGCGCTGCTCCCAATGCTGGACCGCGACGTGCAGGCGCTCGTGGGAGAGCACCCGGAAGGCCTGATTGCCAATCGCTGTGAACCCCATGTCGGACACCCGGCGCGCCCGGGTGCCGGTGACCGTCGGGATCCGCTTGGAGAAGTCGTTCGCGTAAGGCACCAGCGGGTTGATGACCACGATGAACTTGGCGCCATGCTCGACCGCTACATCGACGTTCGTCGTCGAGCGGATGCCGCCGTCGATGAACTCGCGGCCGTTGATCTCGACCGGCTCGTAGATCATCGGCAGGGCGCCGGAGGCCGCGACCGCGGTCGAGATCGGAACGTCAGCCCAATCGCCCTCGCCCAGCACGACGCGCTCTGTCGTGTCGAGGTCGGTCGCGGTCAGGTACAGCTCCGCGTCGAGGAGCCGGAAGTCGTTGCTTCGATCGGGGTCCGCCAGCACCTCGGCGACGTAGCTCTCGATCCCGCGCCCGCTGTAGATGCCCGTCGGCAGGCCGCTCGCCAGGCCGGTGACGACATCGACTGCCGAGAGCTCGCTCAGATGGCTGACCACCTCCTTCGCCACTCCCGCCACCCGCAGCGGGAAGGTGAGCGATTTGCGCACGAAACCGCTGTAGTTGGGTTTCAGCAGGGTCCCGAGCGAGATGTCCCGCAACGGCGACGGCAGCTCGTGGTTCAGCACCCGCATCATCTCCTCGGGCGTGATCCCGTTCGCCACCATGCTGGCAACGAACGACCCCGCGCTGGTGCCCACGTAGACGTCGAACTCGTTGATCGTACGGTTGACGGCCAGCAGGTCGAGCGCCCGCAGGGCGCCGATTTCGTAGACGCCGCCGGTGAAGCCCCCTCCGCCGAGCACGAGCGCGGTCTTCGATTGCCGCCGGCGACTTCTCTTGCCCCGAGCCGCCCGCGAGTCCGTGCGGGGGGTCTCGAGCTCGACGACCTTGCCCATGGCAGCCACCCATTATGCCGTCCGGCAAGGCAGACTGCGGCATGCCGCATTCAGGCAGCGGCGGCGTCCGGGTGCAGTGGTTACCCTGCCGGCGGTGCGGGGAAGGAGCTTTGGGATCGCGCTGGCTGCACTTGCGTGCGTGCCGCTGCTCGCGCCGAGCGATGCGTCGGGATCCATCTCCCGCTCAAAGCTGCGTAACGGACTCGAGAACCAGATGCAGAAGGCAGGCGGCGCGAGCGGCGCCTGGGTGATGGACATCGAGGCGCCGCGCAACCGGGTGCTGTTCAGCTGGGCGTCGCACACGCGTCGCATCCTGGCCTCGAACACGAAGCTGTTCACGACTGCCGCCGTGCTCGACCGCTTCGGCGCCGCCAGCCGGCTGAAGACCAGGCTGTACGCGCGGCGCAGGCACGCCCTGCGCGGGCACACCCTCAGGGGCAACTTGGTAATCGTCGGGGCCGGCGATCCTGCCCTGGCCAGCGTGGGCTTCGCGCGGCGCAACGACCTGCCCCTGACCTCGATCGCCAACCTGGCGAGGGACGTCCGCAAGGCGGGAATCAGGCGCGTTACCGGCGCCATCCTCGCCGACGACACCGCCTTCGACCGCCGCCGCGGGGTGCCGACCAGTGGGGTCGATGGATCTGGGGAGCTGGGCCCGCTCTCGGGCCTTTCCTACAACTCGGGCTTCGCGGGCGGCCACTACGCTGCGAGCCCGGAGCTGGCCGCTGCGCGGAAGCTGAGGCACCGGCTGCGAGAGCTGGGAGTGCGCGTCAAGCGGGGGACGGGCCGCGCCCATCTTCCCGCCAGGGTCCTTCGGCGCCGGCCGCTCGGCAGCGTCAGGTCGCCCAAGCTGGCGCAACTGATCGCCGAGACCAACCGGCCCTCGAACAACTTCTTCGCGGAGATGCTTCTCAAGCGCCTCGCGGCCCGTCGCGGGGTGAAGGGCACGACTCGGCGAGGGGCGCACAAGGCCGAGAAGTTCGCGCGCAAGCTGGGCGGCAACGTCCGGATGGAGAACGGCTCGGGGCTGTCGCGCTCCAATCGCGCCTCCCCGCGCCATCTGGGGCGCTTCCTCGTGGCGATGGACCGCCAGCCCAGCGGGCGCGCGTTTCGCCACTCGCTGCCGCTGGCGGGGCGCCAGGGCACCGTCCGCCGGCGGATGAACGGGACCGCGGCGGCGGGTCGCTGCCGGGTCAAGACCGGGACCCTGATCGGCGTCAGCACCCTCTCGGGATACTGCCGCGCGGGCCACCGACTGGTCGCCTTCTCGATCCTGATGAACTCGGTTGACATCGCCACCGCGCACCGCGCCCAGGACAAGATGGCGGCGCTGATCGCGCGGTATCGGCGCTGACATACAACCGCCGAAAGCCTCGGCTTGCATAACTCCGCCGAAGGCCTCGGCCTTCGGCCTGCGTCTTCGGCGGGCGAGGGCACGGACCTTGACCCGGCAGGTCCATCCGCAGCTACCGCGACTTCGTCGCTAGCCCGGGACCAGCTTGCGGAGCCCCTTTTCGTCCAGCACGGGTATGCCCAGCTCCTCGGCCTTGGCGAGCTTCGAGCCCGGGCTCTCCCCGGCGACCACGTAGTCGGTGCTCTTCGACACCGAGTTGGTCACCTTGCCGCCGGCGCGCCTGATCATCGACGTCGCCTCCTCGCGGCTCAGCGCCGGCAGGGTTCCGGTGAGGACAAAGGTCTTGTCCTCGAGCGGGCCGCCTTCGGCACGGCGCTCGTCCGCCGACAGCTCGAACCGAAGGCCCCGCTCGCGCAGCCGGGCGATCAGCTCGAGCACCGCGTCGTCCGAGAGCTCCTCGCGAAGCTGCTCCGCCAGGACCGGCCCGATTCCGTCCACCTCCGTGATCCGCTCGGCGTCGGCCGCCAGCAGCACGTCGATCGAGCCGAAATGCTCCGCGAGCGCCTGGGCGTTGACGTAGCCGATCCCGGGCAGCCCGAGCGCGTAGAGCACGATCCCGAAGGGCCGCTCCTTGGAGCGCTCGATCTCGCTGATGAGCGCCTTGGCCGAGGTCTCGCCGAAGCCATCGAGCTCGGCGATTCGCTCGGCGGTGAGGTCGTAGATCGACGCCGGGTCGGTGATCAGGCCCTCGTCCAGGAAGCGCATCGCGTTCTTCTCGCCGAGCCCCTCGATGTCCATGGCGCCGCGAAAGTGCTTGACGAGCTGAAAGGTCTGGCCGGGACAGCCGCGGCGGTTGGGGCAGATGGTCCACACGGAGTCCTCGGGCTTCACCGTCGGGGTCTCGCAGACCGGGCACTTGCTGGGCGGCTTGGGGCGCCGCAATCGCTTGCCCTTGCGCCGCTGGATCAGCGGGGCGATCACCTGCGGGATCACGTCGCCGGCGCGCGTGACGACCACCTCGTCGCCCTCGCGGGCGTCCTTGCGCGCGAGGTCCTCCTCGTTGTGGAGGGTGGCGGTCGAGACCGTCACCCCTCCCACGTGAACGGGCTCCAGCATGGCGAACGGAAGCAGGCGACCGGTGCGGCCGACGTTCCACACGATCCGGTTGAGCTTCGTTGTCGCGGTGATCGGCGGGAACTTCCAGGCCACCGCCCAGCGCGGCTCGCGGCCGGTGACGCCGAGCTCCCGCCACAGCGAGCGCTGGTCGACCTTGACCACCACTCCGTCGATCTCGTAGTCGAGCGACTCGCGCCGCTCCTCCCACCAGTGGCAGCGCTCGACGACCTCGTCGGCTGTGTCGTGCTCCTCGACCTCGCCGTTGACCTTGAACCCGTGTTCGCTCAGCCACTTCGAGCTCCTCCGAGTGGCTGGCGAACTCGATCCCCTCGTGGCCACCGATCCCGTAGCACCAGATCGAGAGCGGCCGCGAGGCGGTGATCCCGGGGTCGAGCTGGCGGATCGTGCCCGCGGTCGCGTTCCGGGGGTTTGCGAACGTGGACTCCCCGGCCGAGGCGCGCTGCTCGTTGAGCTCGGCGAACGCGCCGCGCGGAAAGTAGACCTCGCCGCGGACCTCGATTCGCTCGGTCGCGTCGTCGATCCGCAGTGGGATCGCCCTGATCGTGCGCAGGTTCTGGGTCACGTCTTCGCCGATCACGCCGTTGCCGCGAGTCGCCCCGCGAACGAACTCGCCACCCTCGTAGAGCAGCGAGATCGCGATCCCGTCGATCTTCGGCTCGGACACGAAGCGCAGCTCCCCGGGGCGGATGTCGAGCTGGCGCAGCCTGTTGTGCAGGCGTGTCTCCCAGGCCCGGAACTCGTCCGCGCTGCGGGCGTTGCCCAGCGAGAGCATCGGCTCCAGGTGGCGAACCGGCTCGAACGTGTCGACCGGCTCGCCGCCCACGCGCTGGGTCGGTGAATCCGGGCGGCGAAGCTCGGGGTGCTCCGCCTCGAGCGCCCTGAGCTCGTCGAGGAGCGCGTCGTACGCGTCGTCGCCGATCTCGGGATCGTCGAGGACGTAGTAGCGATGGTCGTGGCCAGCGATCTGGCGACGGAGCTCCTCCGCCCGCTTGCCCGGATCCTTGGCGCTCACCCGGTGCCCGTCATCGCGGCCTCGAGCATTCCCTCCAGGTCCCAGTCGCGGAGCCGCCCAAGGCCCTCACGATCGGTGAGGTCGAAGTGCACCGGAGTGATCGCGATCCGCCCTCGGGCCACCGCGGCAAGATCGGTGCCCGGCTCGTCCTCGAAGGAGGGCTCGAAGCCGTAGATTCGATAGCGTCGCCGCCCGTCGCCGTCCTCGTCGACCAGCTTCAGCTCGTCGTTGTAGAGCCGCTTGCCGAGCCGGGTGACCTCGATCCCCTGCGGCTCACCCGACGGGCAGTTGACGTTCAGGAGCGTCGCGGCAGGCAGCGGTTCGGCGTCGAGAAGCGCGACTAGCTGGGCTCCAAACCGAGCCGCGACCGCGAAGTCGAAGCTGCGGCCGGGGAGAAAGCTCATCTCGCGGGCCGTCGACTGCTGCGAGATCGCGATTGCCGGGATGCCCAGCACGATGCCCTCCAAGGCCGCCGCCACGGTGCCCGAATAGGTGATGTCGTCGCCCAGGTTGGAGCCGTGGTTGATCCCGGAGACGATTAGGTCCGGGCGCTCGCCGACCAGGCCCAGGTCGCCGAAGCGGACGCAGTCGACGGGCGTGCCGTCGGTCGCGTAGGCGACCCCACCGTCGTCCAGCCTCACCTCCTCGACGGACAGCGGCGAGCGAGTGGTGATGCTGCGCGCGGTGGCGCTGCGGTTGGAGTCCGGGACGATCACGTGCGCCTCGATCCCATCCAGCTCGGCCAGGGCGCGACGCAGGGCGTGAAGGCCCTCGGCGCCGATCCCATCGTCGTTCGTCAACAAGACCCGCATCTCCACCGATTCTAGGGACGGCGCTCGGACGCGCAGGCGCGAGAATCGGGGTGTGCCTGTCCCTCCATACGTGCTCACGATTGGCCACTCGACGCACGCGCAGGATCGCTTCGCGGAGCTGCTTCGAGCGCACCGGATCGAGCTGCTCGTCGACGTTCGCCGACACCCGGGGTCGCGAAGGCATCCCCAGTTCAATGCCGACTCGCTGAGCGCGACGCTTGAGGAAGAGGGAATCGCCTACCTGAGCCTTGGTAAGCAGCTCGGCGGCCGGCGTCGGCCGCGGCGCGATTCCCCGAACACGGGTTGGCGCGTGGCCGCGTTTGCCGCCTATGCCGACCACATGCAGAGCGCCGAGTTCGCCGCCGGCCTCAGGTGCCTCGAGGACCGGGCGCGGGAGCGTCGGCGCGGCGATCATGTGCGCCGAGGGCGATTGGCGACGGTGTCATCGCCGGCTGATCGCCGACGCGCTGTTGATCCGCGGCTGGCGCGTCGATCACATCCAGCCCGGCGGCGGCCGCGAGGAGCACCACCTGACGCCGTTCGCCGTCGTGGAGGGAGATCTGCTCACCTATCGCCCCTCGCAGGCCCCGCTGGACCTGTGAGAGTCGGATAGCGTCAGGCGCGGTGAATGGCCACGAGGCCACGAGGATTTGGCGCGAGCCGGTTCGGGGCTCCTATCCGGATCGCCGGCTGATCGCGCTGCCGGGACGCGAGCGCCTCAAGGGCTGGCGGACGGGGCTGTGGCCTCCGCCGCCGTTGTCCCACCTCACGGGCGCTCAGCCAACCGGGTTCGGGTCGGGAACGGCCGACGCCGAGATGCCCGCCTCGGGCTGGCTGGCGGCGTCGAACGGGGTGATCACCGGCGGAACCCTGGCGATGGTCGCCGACATCGCCTTCGGCTGCTCCATCGAGACCGAGCTGCCGGCGGCGACGGCCTACACGACCGCCGAGCTGTCGCTGTCGTTCCTGCGTCCTGCGCGCCCCGGGGGCACGCTGACGGCGAGCGGGCAGGCGATCCATGTCGGTCGCTCGGTGGGGCTCTCGGAGGCCTTCGTGATCGAGAAGGGAAGCGAGCGCCTGCTCGCCCACGGCACCTCGCGCGCTGACCATCTTCCCGCCGCTCGATCCTGCACCCGACCCACCCACCGACCTGGAGCCGTTCGAGGCGCCCGAGCACGGGACGCCCGATCCCTACCTCCGGCCGGCCCCGAACGGGGTGATCGAGCAAGAGGTCTGGGACGAGCTCCCCGGCGCTGAGATCGTGCGCCGGCAGCTCGCCGGCGAGCTGCCGCCACCCCCGCTCCATCATCTGACCGGGCTGCGACCGGTCGAGGTCGGCGACGGCACGGCCACCGTGGTCATGCCTCTGCACCGAGTGGCTCGCCAGCCCCAGCGGCCGGCTACAGGGCGGCGCGATCGCGATGCTCGCCGACTTCGCGATGCTGATCGCTGTCGAGACGACCACCCCTGCGGGGCTGGCCTTCGCCGGCCTCGACCTGAAGGCCAACTTCCTGCGCCCCGTGCCGCCCGACGAGAGCGAGCTGACCGCGCGGGCGGAGGTCGTCCACGCGGGCCGCACGATCGCCATCACCCGCGCCACGGTGACCAACGCCGAAGGCAAGCCCGTCCTGCTGGCCACCGGCTCCTCGATCTACCTGCCCGCCCGCCCCGCGAGCCTCGGCGAGGTGGAGCTGAGTGGCCGCGAGGACGCCGACGTCAGTAGCGCACCGACGCGAGGTAGAGCCCGTGGGGAGGAGCCGTCTCGCCGGCGCGCTCGCGCGGGGCGCCGCGAAGCAGCTCCTCGAACTCCCCCACGCTGCGCCTGCCGTTCCCCAGCTCGAGCATCGTCCCCACCAGGACCCGGACCATGTGGCGCATGAAGGCGTCCGCCTCGATCCAGAACTCGAGCAGCTCGCCCGTGAATGGCTCCGCGAGCCTGTGGGTCCGCCACTCGGCGCGGATCACCTCCCGCTCGAAGCGGACGTGCTCGGTCTGCGTGGGTGTGAAGGCCGTGAAGTCGTGCCGCCCGACCAGCGCCTCTGCGCACCGGTCCAGCGCCGTCCGCTCGACCGCGTGCGGCCACCACAGCGCCCGCCCGATCTCGAGCGGGTGCCGCACCGGGGAGGCCAGCACCCAGTAGCAGTAGGTTCGCGAGCGGGCCTCGCGCCGGGCGTCGAACCCCGCCGGGGCGGCGGCAGCCTCGATCACGGAGATCGCCGATGGCAGGACCGCGTTCAGGCGGTGCGCCAGATCGTCCGGCGGCGCACCCTCGAGCTCGAAGCTTGCCACCTGCCCCCAGGCGTGAACGCCCGCGTCGGTGCGGCCGGCGACGGTCAGCGATACCGGCTCGCCGAGGATCCGTCCCAGCGCCGCGTCGAGCTCTCCCTGCACGGTGCGCAGCCCCGGCTGCGCCGCCCAGCCGGCGAACGGCGTCCCGTCGTAGGCGATCGTGAGGCGAACGGCTCCCATCAAGGCCGGCCTTGCCGTGTGGCGAAGCGTGCTAGACGAGCTCGAGGAAGACCATCTCGGTGGAGTCGGAGCGACGGGGCCCGAGCTTGACGATCCGGGTGTAGCCGCCGGGGCGCTCTGCGTAGCGAGGCGCGATCTCCTCGAACAGCTTGTGGACGATGAACTTGTCCTGGCCGAGCTCGGAGAGGGCGCGGCGACGCGCGTGGAGGTCGCCGCGCTTGGCCAGCGTGATCAGCTTCTCGAGCTCGGGCTTCACCGCCTTGGCCTTCGCCTGGCTGGTCTTGATCCGCTCGTGCTCGATCACCTCCCGGCAGAGGTTCCGAAGCAATGAGCGGCGATGCGCCGCATCCCGGCTGAGCTTGTGCCTCGTCTTCCGGTGGCGCATCCTGGTGCCCTCCCGCTTACTCGTCCCTGAGCGAGAAGCCGAGGGCGTCGAGGGCCTCGATCACCTCTTCCGTCGAGCGCCTGCCGAAGTTGGGGATCGCGTTCAGCTCCGACTCGGAGCGCTGGATCAGGTCGCCGACCGTCTGGATGCCGGCCCGCTTCAGGCAGTTGTAGGCGCGGACGCCGATCTCCAGCTCCTCGATCAGGCGGTCGTCGCCCTCGCCGGTGGCGAGTGGCGCGTAGCCCGGCTCGACCGCCCCGGCGCCGTCGCGGCTGGTGAGCTCCTCGACCCGGTCGGCGTCGGTGAAGATCGCCAGGCTCTTGATCAGGATCTCGGCCGCCTCCCGAAGCGCCGAGGCGGGCTCCATCGAGCCATCGGTCTCGATCTCCATCGACAGCTTGTCGAAGTCGGTCCGCTGGCCGACCCGCGCCGAGTCGACGGCGTAGGAGGCGCGCCGGATCGGCGAGAAGATCGAGTCGATCGGGATCACCCCGAGCGGCTGGTCCTCGGTCTTGTTCTCCTCCGCGGGCGAGTAGCCACGGCCTCGGCCGATGGTCAGATACATCTCCAGCTTGGTCCGCTTCTCGAGCGTGGCGATCGGGACGTCGGGGTTGAGGATCTCGACTCCGGCGGGCAGGTCGATGTCCTTCGCCTTCACCTCGCCGGGTCCGGTGGCGACCAGCGGCGCCTCGACCTCGTCCGCATCCGTGTGCATGCGGATCACGATGTCCTTGAGGTTGAGGACGATGTCCGTGACGTCCTCCTTCACACCGGGGACGTCGGAGAACTCGTGCGCGACGCCCTCGATCCGAACGCTCTTGATCGCGGCGCCACCCAGCGAGGAGAGCAACACCCGGCGCAGGCTGTTGCCGAACGTGTAGCCGAAGCCCTTGTCGAGGGGCTCGACCGTGAAGGTGCCGCGGTTGTCGGCGACCTCCTCAGAGGAGATCTTGGGGATCTGGAACTCGGGCAGGGTGGTCATCACTTCCTCTGGGTTTGTCGTTGTCGCGTTGGTGTGAGCGCTACTTGGAGTAGAGCTCGACGATCAGCTGCTCCTGAACCGGCGACGTGATCTCGCTGCGCTCGGGCAGGCGGAGCACCTTCGCGGTCAGGGCGTCGTGGTCCGCCTGCAACCAGGGCGGCACGACGGCGGTGAGCTCGGTCGCGGAGCGCACGACATCGCTCGCCGCCGAGTTCGGACGGATCGAAATCACGTCGTCAGGGCGGACCTGGTAAGAGGGGATGTCGACTCGGCGGCCGTTGACGAGCCAGTGGCCGTGACCGACCAGCTGCCGTGCCTGCCGGCGCGAGGCGGCGAAGCCGAGACGCACGAGCACGTTGTCGAGCCTCCGCTCGAGCAGCCGCAGGAGGTTCTCGCCGGTGACTCCCGGCTGGCGGGAGGCCTTCTGGTAGTAGCCGCGGAACTGCTTCTCGAGCAACTGGTAGTACCGCCGGGCCTTCTGCTTCTCGCGCAGCTGCTGCCGGTACTCCGACTGGCGCACGCGGCCACGCCCGTGCTCGCCGGGCGGGTAGGACCGGCGCTCCACGCCGCACTTCTCGGTCTGGCAGCGCTCGCCCTTGAGGAACAGCTTCTGCCCCTCGCGGCGGCACTGCTTGCACTGTGGACTCGTATCTCGGGCCATCAGACTCGGCGGCGCTTCCGGGGCCGGCAGCCGTTGTGCGCTTGGGGGCTGACGTCCTTGACGGTCGTGACTTGGAGGCCGGCCGCCTGCAGCGAGCGAATCGCCGTGTCGCGACCGGAGCCCGCGCCCTTGGCGTGGACCTCGACCCGCTCGAGGCCGTGCTCCATCCCCTTGCGGGCGGCGGAGTCGGCCGTCACCTGAGCGGCGAACGGGGTCGACTTGCGCGAGCCCTTGAAGCCGGCCGAGCCCGCGGACTCCCAGCAGATGACGCTTCCGTCGGTGTCGGTGATCGTCACGATCGTGTTGTTGAAGCTCGTCTTGATGTGGGCGATCCCATACGCGATGTTCTTCTTCACGCGCCGGCGGGAGCGTCCCTTGCCGCGTGCGGCCTTCTTCGGCTGCGCCATCTCCAGCCCCCTCCTACGTCGGCGACGACGCCCGGCGCTTGCCGGCGACGCTCATCCGCCGCGGGCCCTTGCGGCTGCGGGCGTTGGTCTTCGTTCGCTGCCCCCGGACCGGGAGGCCGCGTCGGTGTCGGAGGCCACGGTAGGCACCGATCTCGGACAGTCGCTTGATGTTCTGGGAGCGCTCGCGGCGCAGGTCCCCCTCCACCTCACGTGACTCGACCGCCTCGCGAAGCTTCACCACCTCGTCGTCGGTCAGATCCTTGACGTAGGTGTTCGGGTCGACGCCGGTGTCGGCCACGATCTTTCCGCGCGGTCGAGGGGCCGATCCCGTGGACGTAGGTGAGCCCTACCTCGACGCGCTTGTTGAGCGGGATGTTTACGCCAGCGATGCGAGCCATCAACCCTGCCGCTGCTTGTGTCGCGGGTTCGAGCAGATGACCAGCACGACACCGCGCCTCCGGATCACCCGGCAGCGCTCACACATCGGCTTTACGGACGCTCGAACCTTCATCGCCCCTTCGCTGGGTCGTATCCAATCACTTTTCGGAGAAGGCCCACCGGCCCCATGAATCGGGCCCGCGGACACAAAAGACGGCCCCACGGCCGACCGGAGATGGTAGCAGGCGCTTCCTGGCCGCTCAGGCGTCATCCGCACGCGCCGAGAGTCCCAGCGCAGCGTCGCGGGGCGCAGGTGCGCCGGCTCCTCCCCTACTCCTCGTGCCACGGGGTGAGCACGCGGGGGCCGTTCTCGGTGACCGCGACCGTGAACTCGAAGTGGGCGGCCAGCGAGCCATCCGCGGAGTAGACCGCCCAGTTGTCCTCGCCCACGCGGACCTCGGGGCTGCCCGCGTTGACCATCGGCTCGATCGCCAGCACCATGCCCGGCTCGAGCTCGGGGCCCTTGCCGGGCTCCCCGTAGTTGGGAATCTGCGGGTCCTCGTGCATGTCACGGCCGATTCCGTGGCCAACCAGCGAACGGATGATCGAGAAGCCCTCCAACTCGACCTCGCGCTGGATCGCGGCTGAGACGTCGCCCAGCCGGTTGTTCGGCAGCGCCTGTTCGGCGCCGGCCAGCAACGCGCCCCTGGTGGCGTCGAGCAGCCGGCGCGTCTCCGGGTTCACCGGTCCGACCGGGACCGTGATCGCGGCGTCGGCCACCCAGCCGTCCTTGGTCACCCCCACGTCGAGCGAGATGATGTCTCCGCGCTTCAGCTCATAGGCGCCCGGGATCCCGTGGACGACCATCGAGTTCGGCGACGTGCAGATCGAGCCGGGAAAGCCACGGTAGCCCTTGAACGAGGCCTCGGCTCCCTGCGAAGCGATGAAGCGCTGCGCCGCCTCGTCGAGCTCAGCCGTGGTGATGCCGGGTTGGCACTTCGAGCGCAGCATGCGCAGGCAGCGGGCCTGGATCGCGCCGGCCGCGGCCATCCGTTCGATCTGCTCCTCGGTCTTCCTGATGATCAACGCGCGATGAGGCCTTCTAGAGCTCTTCCTCCATGCGCAGGGTGGCAAGCAGGGCGCGGATCCGGTCGTTGACCTCGTCCGGCCCCATCGAGCCGTCCACCCGCCGCAACAGCCCCTCGCCCTCGTAGTGGGCCACCAGCGGCTCCGTCTTCGCGTGGTACTCCTCCAGGCGGTGGCGAATGACCTCGGGCTTGTCGTCGTCGCGGATCTCCAGGCGGGCGCCGCAGATGTCGCAGATGCCCTCGTTCTTCGGCGGATCGAACTCGAGGTGAAAGATGTGCCCCTGCTTGACGCAGGTGCGGCGACCGCCGAGGCGGCGCACGACCTCGTCGTCGGAGACCTCGATCAGGACGGCGGCGGTCAGCTTGCGGCCCAGCTCCTCCATCTTCGAGTCCAGCGCCTCAGCCTGGGCAATCGTTCGCGGGAAGCCGTCGAGGATGAAGCCGTCCGCCGCCTCGCTGCGTGCGACGCGCTCGGCGATCACCCCCACAATCACCTCGTCCGGTACCAGGTCGCCCCGGTCCATGTACTCCTTCGCCGCCACGCCGAGCTCGGTGCCCTCGCGAACCGCCGCGCGAAGGATGTCGCCGGTCGCGTAGTAGGGCAGCCGGAAGTCCTCCTGCAGCCGCTCGCCCTGCGTCCCCTTGCCGGAACCGGGCGGGCCTAGTAGGACGAGGTTCAGCTCAGACATCGATGGACCAGAAGGGATCGTGTGGGCGAACGGGCGCGAAGAACCGGAGCGCTCGCAACGCGAGACGCTACTTCAAAAAACCCTCGTAGTTGCGCATCATGAGTTGGGCTTCGAGCTGCTTCACCGTGTCGAGGGCGACGCCGACCACGATCAGGATCGAGGTGCCGCCGAAGAAGAAGTTCGCCGACGTCTGGCTGATC
Source organism: uncultured Actinomycetes bacterium (assembly GCA_963740145.1). Lineage (GTDB taxonomy): Bacteria > Actinomycetota > Thermoleophilia > Solirubrobacterales > 70-9 > AC-56. The sequence goes on along the minus strand of CAVUDI010000003.1, from coordinate 71,227 downwards.
AGGATGGTCGGCAGCGCGGCCACCGCGCCCAGGTACAGGGCCCCCGGAAAGGTGAGCCTGGACAGGATGCGGTCCAGGTACTCGGCGGTAGGTCGTCCCGGCCTCACCCCGGGGATGAAGCCCCCGTACTTCTTCAGGTTGTCCGCCTGGTCCACCGGGTTGAAGGTGACCGCGGTGTAGAAGTAGGTGAAGATGATGATGAAGAAGACCTCGCCGACGACGTACGCCCAGCCGTCGGGGCTGAAGAAGGCGGCGAAGTCGAGCGCTGCGGGGGTGTTCAGGAGCTGGCCGATGGTCGGCGGGAAGGCCATGATCGAGGCCGCGAAGATCACCGGGATGACGCCGGCCATGTTGACGCGAAGCGGCAGGTAGGTCGAGCCGCCGGTGGTCATCCGGCGGCCGACGACCCGCTTCGCGTACTGGACCGGGATGCGGCGCTGGCCCTCCTGGACGAAGACGATCCCGACGATCACGGCCAGGGCGATGAACGGCATCATCACGATGAAGACCTGGTCCGGGTTGGTCCACCACGCCTGGATCCCGGCGGGAAGCGACGGCGACGATCGAGGCGAAGATCATCAGCGAGATCCCGTTGCCGATCCCGCGCTGGGTGATCAGCTCGCCCAGCCACATCAACAGCGTGCATGCCGGCGGTCAGAGCGATCACGATCAGGAACACCTTCGCGAAGGTGAGGTTGCCGACCACGCTGGTTCCGGCCTGGTCCTGGAACGACTGGAACAGGAACACGTAGCCCAGCGACTGGGCGAAGGCCAGCGCCACGGTCAGGTAGCGGGTGTACTGGGTGATCTTCTGCTGGCCGACCTCGCCCTCCTTCTGAAGCCGCTCGAGCGAGGGCACCACCACGGTCAGGAGCTGGAGGATGATCGAGGCGGTGATGTAGGGCATGATCCCCAGCGCGAACAGGGACAGCCTCGACAGGCTGCCGCCGCTGAACAGGTTGAGGAAGCCGAGGATCGAGTTGCCCGAGAAGTTCGTCCTCGATCTCCTTGACCGTGTTGAGGTCCACCCCAGGCGCCGGGATGTAGGCGCCGAGCCGGTAGAGCAGCAGCATCGCGGCCGTGAACGCGAGCTTCTTGCGAATCTCGGCAACCTTGAAGGCGTTGGCGATCGTCTGGAGCACGTTACTCCGCCGGCTCCTCGCCCAACTTGGCATCGGGGCTCGGCGGCCACGATTTCGACGCGCCGCCGGCCTTCTCGATCTTCTCCTTCGCGGAGGCGCTGAAGGCGTGGGCGCGGACGGTGAGCTTCTTGGTCAGCTCGCCTCGCCCCAGCACCTTCACCGGGTGGCGGCGCTTGGCCAGACCCGCCGCGCGCAGGCTCTCGGGCGTCACCTCGTCGCCGGCGGCGAAGCGCGCCTCGAGGTCGGCGACGTTGACCGGCTGCGTGTGGGTCCGGAACTGCTCGAAGGGCATCGACATCTTCCGCCGCGGGCCGCGCAGCTTCCGGGTCCGCATGTGGATCGGGTTCTGCCCGCCCTCGTAGCCCGGCTTGCGCTTGTTGCCCGAGCGGGCGCCGGCGCCCTTGTGGCCACGGCCGGAGGTCTTGCCGAGGCCCGATCCGGCGCCTCGGCCAACCCGCTTTCGATCACGACGCGAGCCCGGCTTCGGGCGCAGCGAATGCAGCCCGACCTCCTCTGGAGCCAGGCGAGGCATCAGGCACCCCGCCTCCTCCTCGGACCTCCACCATGTGGCCCACCACCTTCAGCATGCCGCGCAGCTCGGGGCTGTCGGCCCGCTTGGACTCCCGGCCGATCCGGCCGAGCCGGAGCGAGCGAAGCGTGTCGCGCTGCCTCGGGCTGGCGCCGTTGGCCGAGCGGACCTGCTTGATGACCAGCATCATCACTCCGCCGGCTCCTCGGGAACCACTCCGCCGGAAGCCTCGGAATCACTCCGCCGCCTCCTCGGCTTCGCCTCCGGAGGCGGTGGGTTCGGGCGCGGGCGGGGCGGCAGGGTCACTCGCAGCTACCGCGACTTCGTCGCTAGCCGCCGGCGGCTCCACCTTCAGCCGATCACGCTTCCGGCCGCTCCACCTTCGGCCGCTCCGGTTTCAGCCGCTCCAGGCGCTCGACCTTCAGCCGCTCCGCCTTCGGCTGGTCCACCCTTGGTCGGCTCGCCCTCCGTCGCCTCTGTCTTCTTGCCGTTCTTCTGGATGCCGAGCACCTGGTTGACGCTCAGGCCACGGAGCTTGGCGACCTGCTCTGGGCGGCGCAGGCTCATCAACCCCTCCATGGTCGCCTTGACGAGGTTGATCGGGTTCTGCGTGCCGATGCTCTTCGTGAGCACGTCGCGGATCCCCGCCAGCTCGAGCACCGCGCGCACGCCGCCGCCGGCGATCACCCCGGTACCCGGGCTCGCTGGGCGCAGCACGACGTGGCCGGCCCCGAACCGCCCGATGATCCGGTGCGGGATCGTCTGCCCGTACATGGGCACGCGGATGAGGCTCTTGCGCGCATTCTCGACGGCTTTTTGGATCGCCAGCGGAACCTCTCGCGCCTTTCCGTAGCCGATCCCGACCACGGAGCTCTCATCGCCGACCGCAACCAGGGCGGTGAACGAGAAGCGCCGGCCGCCCTTGACGACCTTTGCGACGCGGTTGATCTCGATCACCCGCTCCTGTAGGTCGAGGCCCTGCGGGCTGACTGTCTCGATCTCGTGATTCATGCGCCGATCAAGCAAGGTAGCGGGTCAGAAGCTCAGCCCACCCTCGCGGGCACTCTCGGCGAGGGCCCTCACCCGGCCGTGGTATCGGTAGCCGCCGCGGTCGAAGACGCACGTCTTCAGGCCCGCCTGCTTCGCACGCTCAGCGAGCAGCGCGCCCGCCCGCTTCGCCTGCTCCATCGACCCCAGCCCGCGCAGCTCGGGCTCGGTCCAGGCCACCGCTACCAGGGTGCGGGCCGCGTCGTCGTCGATCAGCTGCGCGAACACGCCGCGGTTGGACCGAAAGACCGACAGGCGCGGACGCTCGGCGGTGCCCCGCACCTTGGCGCGGACCCGCCGGCGGCGGCGCAGCCTCCGCTGCGGCTTGGTGAGAACGGCCACGGCTACGCTCGCTTCCCGACCTTGCGGCGCACGTGCTCGCCGGCGTAGCGGATGCCCTTGCCCTTGTAGGGCTCAGGCGGGCGGGAGCGGCGAATGCGCGCAGCGATCTCGCCCACGAGCTGTTTGTCGATTCCCCTGACCACGACCTGGGTGGGGGCCGGCACCTCGAACTCGATGCCCTCGGGAGCGGTCACGGAGACCGGGTGCGAGTAGCCCACGTTCAGCTCGAGCGCCTTGCCCTGAAGGCGCGCCCGGTAGCCGACTCCCTGAATCTCGAGCCGCTTCTCGAAGCCCTCGGTGACGCCTTGGACCATGTTCGCGATCAGGCTGCGGGTCAGGCCGTGCAGGGCGCGGTGCTCGCCACGATCCGTCGGCCGCTTCACCGTCAGCGCGCCAGGGATGCTCTCCGCCTCCGTCGTCCCCGTCGGCTGCGGAAGCCTCCCCCTGGGTGATCGTCATCTCAGGGCTCACGGCCTGGGTCAGCTCCCCCTTCGGCCCCTTGACCGAAACCAGACCAGGCTTGACCTCGACGGTCACCCCGTCCGGAATCGCTATGGGCTTCCTTCCGATTCTGCTCATGGACTCAATCGTCGTTGGTCGTTGTCGTTCGCAGCGACGAACGACGAGAAACGAATGACGCTCACCATACGTAGGCGACGACCTCGCCGCCCACGCCTCGCTGTCTCGCCTCGTGGCCGGTCATGACGCCAACCGACGTCGAGAGGATCGCGGTGCCCATCCCGCCCATCACGCGCGGGATCTCCTCGTGGGTCACGTAGCGACGCCGGCCCGGGCGGGAGACCCGCTTCAGGCCGGTGATCACCGATCCGCGCCCGTCCGTGTACTTGAGCCTGATCCGGATCGCCTCGCCCACCCGGGTCGGCTCGACCACGTAGTCGTTGATGTAGCCCTGCTCGGCGAGAATCCGGGTCATGTCCTTCTTGAGACGCGACGCGGGCATCTCGACCTCCGCGTGCTGCGCGGCGATCGCGTTGCGGACGCGGGTCAGGTAGTCGGATATCGGGTCGGTCACCATCAGTGTCATCCAGGCCTGATCACCAGCTCGACTTGGTCATCCCGGGGATGTAGCCCTGGTGCGCGAGCTCCCGCAGGCACAGCCGGCAGAGGCCGAACTTGCGGTAGTAGGCACGCGACCGCCCGCAACGGCGGCACCGGTTGTAGGCCCGCGAGCTGTACTTGGGCTTGCGCCGCTGTCTGACTGTCTGTGAAGTCTTGGCCATAGTTCGTCGCTCGTCGCTCGTCGCTCGAGCTAGTCCTCCGACACCTCCTTCTCGGTTTCTCGTCCTCCGGCATGCCGGCGGGTCGCCTTCGCTCCCTGGGCTCGGCGTCCTCTTCGCCTTCCTCGCCCTCCTCGGGCCGCACCCGCTTGGCGTAGGCCTCGGGGTTCTCCTCCTTGAGCTGCTCGAGAGCGGCCGCCTCGGCCTCGGCGCGCTGGCGCGCCTCCTCCCTGCGCCGCTCCTCCTCCTCGGCCTCCCGATCGACCTCACCGGGCCGCCCCTCCGCGGAGAAGGGAAATCCCGAGGGCGAGCAGCAGCTCGAAGGCCTCCTCGTCGCTCGAGGCGCTGGTCGTGATCGTCACGTCAAGCCCGCGAACCTCGTCGATCGAGTCGTAGTCGATCTCGGGAAAGATCAGCTGCTCGCGGATGCCGAGCGAGTAGTTGCCACGCCCGTCGAACGAGCGCGGGTTGAGCCCGCGGAAGTCGCGGATGCGCGGAATCGCGATCGAGACCAGCCGGTCGACGAACTCCCACATCCGCGCCCCTCGCAGAGTCACCGCGACGCCGACGGGCATCCCGGCGCGAACCTTGAAGGAGGCGATCGACTTGCGGGCGCGCCGCACGTTGGGGCGCTGTCCGGAGATCACGCCGAGCTGCTCGGTCGCCGCCTCGAGCACCGAGCTGGTCTGTTTCGCGTCGCCGACGCCCATGTTGACGGTCACCTTTTCCAGGCGCGGGATCTCCATGCGATTGCGGTAGCCGAACCTGGCCGTGAGCCGCTCGACCACCTCGCTCTCGAAACGATCGCGCAGCCGCGGCGGCGGGGCCGCGCGCTGAGCTTCTGTAGTGCTTGCTTCCATCGATGTCCCTACTCGATCGCCTTGCCGGTGCGCTTCGCGTAGCGCTCGCGCTTGCCGGCCTGGGTGGAGCGCACGCCGACCCGGGTCGGCTTGTTGTCGGTCGGATCGAGCAGCATCACGTTGGAGACGTGGATCGGCCCCTCCTTCTCGATGATGCCGCCGGTCTGGGCGCCCTTCTGGGTGTCCTTCACCGAGCGCGGGCGCTGGTGGCGCTTGACGATGTTCAGTCCCTCGACGTAGATCCGCCGCTTCTGTGGATCGGTGCGCAGCACGCGCCCGGTCTTGCCGCGATCCTTGCCGCCGGTGACGACGACCGTGTCGTCCTTCCGGATCCTCATCGACTTCGCCATCGCTACAGGACCTCGGGGCCAAGGAGACGATCTTCATGAAGTTCCGCTCCCGCAGCTCCCGGGCAACGGGGCCGAAGATCCGGGTCCCGCGCGGGTTTCGCTGCGGATCGATCAGCACGGCGGCGTTCTCGTCGAAGGCGATGTAGGTCCCGTCGGGACGCCCGAGCTGCTTCTTGGTGCGCACGACAACCGCCTGCACGACCTCGCCCTTGCGCACGCCGCCGTGGGGGGCCGCCTGTTTGACGGTCGCCGTGATCACGTCGCCGACGCTCGCGTAGCGGCGATGGTGCCCGCCCTTCACGCGGATGCAGAGGATCTCTCGGGCGCCCGAGTTGTCCGCCACCCGAAGCTTCGTCTCCTGCTGGATCACCGGGCCTTCTCCAGGATCTCGAGCAGCCGCCAGCGCTTCGTTCGCGACAGCGGCCGCGACTCGACGACGCGGACGACGTCCCCCTCCTGCGCCTGGTTGGCCTCGTCGTGGGCGCGAAGCTTGCTGGTACGGCGAACGACCTTCTCGTAGGTTCGGTGGCGCCGGACGACCGCGATCTCGACCGTGATCGTCTTGTCGCCGCCAGCCGAGACCACGGTGCCCTGGCGAACCTTCTTCGGCCCCGGCTGACGAGGGGCCGGAGGGGTCCCGGTGCCCGGCTCGCCGCGCTTGCGCCGGCGGCCGGCCCGGTAGCGGCGGCGGCGCTCCGCGGAAGCGCGCTGCTCCTCGGCGCGCTCCGTCGCCCGCTCCTCGGGCGTCCGCGCAGGACGGGGCGGGCCAGAGGCCCGTGAGCGCTCCAGCCTGCGCCTGGCCTTCGGGCCAAGGATCCACTCCGCCGCCTTCCTCGGCTTCGCCTGCGGAGGCGCCGGGCTTGGGCTCAGACGGGGCGGCAGGTTCAGCCGCGTCTTCCGCGACAACATCGCCGCCGGAAGCCTCGCCTTCGGCTTCGTCTCCGGCGGGTTCGGGCTCGGACGGGGCGGCAGGTTCAGCCGTACTCTTCCGCGACTTCGTCGCTAGCGCCGGCCTCGTCCTCGCGCCTTCGTCCTCGGCTTCGTGCCTGGTTCTTCTCTTCGTCGGCCACTAGCGGCTGAGCTCCTTCTGAAGGTCGATGCCGCGCTGGCGGGCCACCGTCAGCAGGCGGGCGACGTCGCGGCGGGCCGCCACGCAGGCCCGCGGTGTTCTCGAGCTCGCCGGTCGCCTGGCGAAAGCGCAGGTTGAAAGCCTCCTGGCGTGCGTCCTTGAGCCGCTCGACGAGGTCGTGGTCGTTGAGCGCATGAACGTCCGACCCCTTCACTCCGCGACCCCCTCGCGCCTCACGAACTTCGTCTTCACGGGCAGCTTGTGACCGGCGAGCCGGATCGCGTCGCGCGCCAGGTCCTCGGGCACGCCGGCGAGCTCGAACATCACGCGCCCCGGCTTGATGACGGCGACCCAGCCCTCCGGGTTGCCCTTGCCCGAGCCCATCCGCGTCTCGGCCGGCTTCTTCGTGTAGGGCTTGTCCGGGAAGACGTTGATCCACACCTTGCCGCCGCGCTTGATTTTCCGGGTCATGGCGACGCGGGCAGCCTCGATCTGACGGTTGGTGACCCAGCCACGCTCGAGTGCCTTCAACCCGTACTCGCCGAAGGCCACTTGATGGCCTCCCTTCGAGTTGCCCCGCATGCGCCCGCGGTGGACCTTGCGGTGCTTGACGCGCTTCGGCATCAGCATTTAATCCGCAGCCTCCTCGGGAACCACTCCGCCGGAAGCCTCGGCTTCGCCTTCGTTTCCGGCGGGTTCGGGCTCGGACGGGGCGGCAGGTTCAGCTCGCTTGCACCGCGACTTCGTCGCTAGTCCCAGCCTGGCCATCCTCGGGCTCGGCTTGGCCAGCCGCGACTTCGTCGCTCAGCCCCAGCGACCCCACCTTCAACCGCCTGGCCCTCACCTTCAGTCTCAGTCGTTCCGCCTTCAGCGGCTCCCGCACTCAGCCGACTCCACCTTCAGCCGCCTGGCCCTCGCCTTCAGTCACTCCGCCTTCAGCCGCTTCAGCCTGCAGCCGTTTCACCGGGGGCCGCACCAGCTTCGGCAGGGGTGGGCTGGGGCGCGGCCGGCGTGGCCGGGGCCGGCGCCTCGGGACGGGTGGGAGCCGGCGGCTTGGTGCGCGCCGGGGTTCGCTCGCGGCGCTCAGGACGGCCCGGGCGCTGGCGGGCGGAACGCGGTGTCAGCGTGTCCGCGCCCTCCTCTCCGGAGCTGGAGCCGTAGCCCTCCGGCATCACCTCGCCCTTGTTGATCCAGCACTTGACGCCGATCCGACCGGTGGTGGTGCGCGCCTCCACGAACCCGTAGTCGATGTCGGCGCGAAGCGTATGAAGCGGAACCCGGCCGTCGGAGTAGCCCTCGGTACGGGCCATCTCGGCGCCACCCAGACGACCGGAGACCTGGACCTTGACTCCCTTGGCGCCAGAGCGCATCGCCGAGGTCAGGGCGCGCTTCATCGCCCTCCGGAACGCGACCCGGTTCTGGAGCTGCTCGGCGATCGACTGGGCGACGAGCTTGGCGTCCAGCTCGGGGCGCTTGATCTCGCGAATGTTGACCTTCACCGGCTTGTTCATCAGCTTGTGCAGGTCACGGCGCAGGGCGTCCACCTCGGACCCCGACTTGCCGATCACGATGCCCGGCCGCGCGGTGTGGATGTCGACCGTGACTTCGCCACGCTGCTTGACGATGGTGATGTCGGAGAGCCCGGCGTGCGAGAGCTTGCGCTGGATGTGTTCGCGGATCGCGATGTCCTCGAACAGGTAATCCGCGAACTCGCGCTGGTTGAACCAGGTCGACTTCCAGTCGTGGATGTAGCCGACCCTGAAGCCCTCGGGATGAATCTTCTGCCCCATCGTTCCCTTCCTACTCGGACGGCGTCAGCGCGACGCTCACGTGGCTCGTTCGCTTCTCGATCTTGGTCGCGCGGCCGCGCGCACGAGCTCGCCAGCGCTTCAGGGTCGGGCCCTCGTCGACCTGGATCTCCACGATCCGCATGTCCTCGGCCACCAGCTCGTGATTGTTCTCCGCATTGGCAGCTGCCGAGGCGATCAGCTTGGCGATGTCGCGCGCCGCACCACGGACCGAGAAGTCGAGCAAAGTACGCGCCTCGGGGACCGTGAGGCCGCGCACCTGGTCGGCCACCAGGCGTGCCTTGCGCGGTGCGACCCGCATGTAGCGAGCACTCGCCCGCACCACGGGGCCCTCGGGCTCCTGCTTCTTGCGCTCCGCCACGCTCAGCGCTCCGCCTTGGTGCCCGAGTGCGCCCGGAACGTGCGGGTGGGCGCGAACTCACCCAGTTTGTGCCCCACCATCGACTCGGAGACGAACACCGGGACGTGCTTACGCCCATCGTGGACGGCGATCGTGTGTCCGACCATGTCCGGGAAGATCGTTGAGTGCCTCGACCAGGTCTTGATCATCTGCTTCTGACCGCTCTCGTTCATCTGCTGGATCCGCCTCAGCAGGCGTTCCTCCACGAACGGGCCCTTCTTGGTCGAGCGCCCCATCCCTATCGCTTCTTCTTCCCGCGCCGGCGGCCGCGAACGATCATCGCGTCGGAGCCCTTGCCCTTCTTGCGCGTCCGGTAGCCCAGCGCCGGCTTGCCCCATGGAGTTTCCGGATGGCCGCCCGGCGTGTGATGCGCCTCGCCGCCGCCATGCGGGTGGTCCACGGGATTCATCGCCACGCCCCGGGTCTGTGGCCGGCGCCCCTTGTGGCGGGCGCGGCCCGCCTTTCCCAGCTTGATGTTCTGGTGCTCCGCGTTCGAGAGCGTACCGACGGTGGCGCGGCAGTCCGCGCGCACCATCCGCATCTCCGAGGAGGGGAGGCGAAGGGTCACCCTCGGACCCTCCTTGGCGGCCACCTGGATCGCCGAGCCTGCGGCACGCCCCAGGCGCCCTCCCTGCCCGGGGACAAGCTCGACGTTGTGCACGATCGTCCCGGTGGGGATCGAGCGCAGCGGCAGCGCGTTGCCGGGCCGGATATCGGCGCGCTCGCCCGACTCAACTCGGTCGCCGGGCTGCAGCCCCTGCGGAGCGAGGATGTACCGCTTCTCACCGTCCGCGTACTCCACGAGGGCGATATAGCAGGTGCGGTTGGGGTCGTACTCGACCGTCGCCACCCTCGCCGGCACGCCGTCCTTGCGGCGCTTGAAGTCGATTCGACGGTAGCGGCGCTTGGCGCCGCCGCCTCGGTGTCGCGACGTGATCCGGCCAAGGGAGTTGCGCCCACCGCTCTTCGACTTGCCCTTGGTCAGGGGTTTGTGGGGCTGCTCCACGGTCAGCTCGTCGCGAAGCTGGAAGGTCGCGAAGCGCCTCCCGGGGCTGGTTGGCTTTGACTTTCGAATCGGCATCGATCAGTTACCTGCTGCTCTCACTCGGCCACCGCCGCGCCCTCGAACAGCTCGATCCGTTCGCCGGGCGCGAGCTGCACGACCGCCTTCTTCCATGAGCGGGTGCGACCGCTGTTCAGGCCACGGCGCTTCGGCTTCGAGCGCACCTTGGCGGTTCGCACTGCCTTCACGCGAACCTCGAAGATCTCCTCGATCGCCCGGGCGATCTGGGTCTTCTGCGCCCGGTCGTCCACGCGGAACGTGTACTTGCCGTCCGCCATCAGCGCATAGCTCTTCTCAGAGACGACCGGCTCGATGATCACCTGGCGAGCCTCCATGGCTATTCCACGGAATCCTTGCCCTCGGCGGCTTCGGATTCCTCGGGGGAGCCCGTTTCGAGCCGCGCCGGTCATCCGCCGCCACGCTGGACCTCGACGGCCCGAGCCTCAAGCACTTCCAAGGCGTCGTTAGAGACCACCAAGGAGGCGTGACCGATGATGTCGGCCACTCCCACCGCGGTGGCTTGGACCACGGTAACCCGGGGGATGTTGCGAAAGCTCTTCGCCGCCGCCAGCTCCTCATCGCCGGCGAGAAGCACCACGACGCTGCCCTCGGGGCCCCATTTGGCGAGTGCCTCGGCGGCCTGCTTGGTGGAGGGCTCGGAGTAGGACGCGCCGTCAATCACGGCGACAGTGCCCCGGGCAGCGTGCACTGACAGCGCCGCGCGAAGCGCCCGCCGGCGAGCCTTGCGGTTCACCTTCACGGCGTAGACGCGCGGCGTCGGGCCGAAGGCTGCGCCTCCGCCGCGGCGGTGCGGGACGCTGAGCGCGCCGGCGCGGGCGCGGCCGGTGCCCTTCTGCCGCCAGGCCTTGGCCGTGGTCATCGAGACTTCGCCACGACCGAGCGAAGACGCCGTGCCGCGGCGCCTGGCGGCGAGGTCGGCCCGCGCTGTCTCGTGGACGAGCGACTCGTGAAACTCCTCGCCGAACAGGGCTGCCGGCAGATCCGCCTTCGAGGTCTTTCCCAACACAGGCGCGCGAATCCCCGTCCCCGTGGCCGCACGGCGACTCCCCGCGGATTTCGTTTGCGACGCCATCAATCGGTCCGAATCTCCACGGTGCCATTACGAGGGCCAGGCACCGCACCCTTGACGAGCAGCAGATTGCGCTCGGCGTCCACCTCGACAACCTCGAGGCGTCGCTGGGTGATGCGCTTGCCGCCCATGCGGCCGGGCATCCTGACGCCCTTGAAGACCCGCGCCGGGTCGGCGCTGGCGCCGATCGAGCCCGGAGCCCGAATGTTGTGGGAGCCGTGCGTCACGGGGCCGCGGCTGAAGTTGTGGCGGCGGATCGTGCCCGCGAACCCCTTGCCGACCGCAACCCCGGACACCTTGACCCGCTGCCCCGGCTCGAACTGCTCGACCGTGAGCGTTTCGCCGACCTGGTGCTCTCCCTGATCGCGGAACTCGACCAGCGTCCGGGCGGGAGGAGCGCCGGCCTTCTTCAGGTGACCCAGCTCCGCCTTGGTGAGCTTGCGCTCCGGCACTTCTGCGAAGGCGAGTTGCACCGCCGCGTAGCCGTCGCGATCGGCGTCGCGCACCGCGGTGACCGGGCAGGGGCCCGCCTCGATCACGGTGACGGGCACCCGGGTGCCGTCTTCGGCGAACACCTGCGTCATCCCGAGCTTCTTGCCGATGATCGCCGCCACCGCTGCACTAGGTCTTGATCTCGATGTCGACTCCGGCCGGCAGCGCGTCGAGGCGCTGGAGGGAATCGATCGTCTTCGGCGTCGGCTGGTGGATGTCGATCAGCCGCTTGTGCGTGCGGATCTCGAAATGCTCGCGGGAGTCCTTGTCCTTGAACGGCGAGCGAATCACGCAATAGACGTTCTTGTCGGTGGGCAGGGGGACGGGCCCGGCGACGCGCGCGCCGGTCCGTTGTGCCGTCTCCACGATCTCCCGCGCCGCCCGGTCGATGGCGTCGTGGTCGTACGCCTTCAGGCGGATGCGGATCTTGTTCGCTGTTATCGCTGACATCTGTCCTATCGCGCAGATGGGGCGCCGCCCCTGTGTGGGGCGCCGCCCCGGTCGTATGTCCTTTCACTTCTCCCGCGACTCCGCCGCGGGCTCAACAAAAAGGGGCCGGCCCAGCCGGCCCCCGAGCCGTCACTCGAGAATCTCGGTGACAACCCCCGAGCCTACGGTGCGGCCGCCCTCGCGGATCGCGAACCGAAGGCCCTTGTCCATGGCGATCGGCTGGATCAGCTCGATCGACATCTCGACGTTATCTCCCGGCATCACCATCTCTGTGCCTTCGGGGAGGTTCGCCACCCCGGTCACGTCGGTGGTCCGGAAGTAGAACTGCGGCCGGTACCCGGAGAAGAACGGGGTGTGGCGGCCGCCCTCCTCCTTCTTGAGGCAGTAGACCTCGGCCTTGAACTTGGTGTGCGGGGTGATCGACCCTTGCTTGCACAACACCTGGCCGCGCTCGATGTCCTCGCGCTTCGTTCCCCGCAAGAGGCAACCGACGTTGTCGCCGGCCTGTCCCTGATCGAGGATCTTGCGGAACATCTCGACCCCCGTGACCACGGTCTTCGTCGTGTCCGTGATGCCGACGATCTCGACCTCGTCGCCGGTGTTGACGATTCCCTGTTCGATTCGGCCCGTGGCCACGGTGCCGCGACCGGTGATCGAGAAGATGTCCTCGACCGGCATCAGGAACGGCTTGTCCAGATCGCGCTCCGGCTCGGGGATGTAGGTGTCGAGCGCCTCGGCGAGCTCGAGGATCGACTTCTGGGCCTCCTCGTCCCCCTCCAGCGCCTTGAGCGCCGAGCCCTTGATCACCGGGGTCTCGTCCCCCGGGAACTCGTACTCCTTGAGCAGGTCGCGGACCTCCTCCTCGACCAGCTCGAGGATCTCATCGTCGTCGACCATGTCGACCTTGTTCAGGAAGACGACCACGTAGGGCACGTTCACCTGCCGCGCGAGCAGGATGTGCTCACGCGTCTGCGGCATCGGCCCGTCGGCCGCCGACACCACCAGGATCGCGCCGTCCATCTGCGCCGCGCCCGTGATCATGTTCTTCACGTAGTCGGCGTGGCCGGGGCAGTCCACGTGGGCGTAGTGGCGGTTCTCGGTCTGGTACTCGACGTGAGCGGTCGCGATCGTTATCCCGCGCTCCTTCTCCTCGGGGGCGTTGTCGATCGACTCGAACGAACGCACCTCGGTGTCGGAGCCCTGCTCGGCGAGCACCTTGGTGATCGCCGCGGTCAGCGTCGTCTTGCCGTGGTCGATGTGACCGATCGTGCCGACGTTGACGTGCGGCTTATCGCGCTCGAACTTCTCCTTGGCCATCTCGCTCCTTTTGGTGCTCGCGGGTTTCTCTCGAAGTCTGTCTGTTCAATGCTGGGCGTCTCGGCTCGCCACTCCGGCGAACCCCGGAAATATAGGAAAACTACGCTGCAGCCACGGGTTCGGGGCTGCGGTGCTCGACGATCTGCTCGGCGATGCTCGCCGGAACCTCCTCGTAGCGCTCGAACTGCATCGTGTAAGTGGCGCGGCCCTGGGTGGACGAACGCAGGTCGGTCGCGTACCCGAACATCTCGCCGAGGGGGACGAACGCCTGGATGGCGACCGCGTTCCCGCGCGGCTCCTGGCCCTGAACCTTGCCGCGCCGCCGTGAGAGATCGCCGATCACGTCGCCGAGGAACTCCTCAGGGGTGACGACCTCGACAGCCATCACGGGCTCGAGCAGAACGGGGTCGGCGCGGCGGGCTGCCTCCTGGACGGCCATCGAGCCGGCGATCTTGAAGGCCATCTCCGAGGAGTCGACGTCGTGATAGGAGCCGTCGATCAGCTCGACTCGCACGTCCACCATCGGATAGCCGGCGCGGACGCCGCTTGCCAGCGCCTCCTCGATGCCCTGCTCGACCGCGGGAATGAACTCGCTGGGGATCACACCGCCCTTGATCGCATTGACGAAGTCGAAGCCCTCTCCGGGGGCGGGCTCGAGATTGACCACGACGTGGCCGTACTGACCCCGGCCTCCGGTCTGGCGGACGAAGCGGCCCTCCACCTTCTCGGCGGGCCGCCGGATCGTCTCCCGGTAAGCGACCTGGGGACGGCCGACGTTGGCGTCGACGCTGAACTCGCGCAGCAGCCGGTCGACGATCACCTCCAGGTGAAGCTCCCCCATGCCGTGGATCAGCGTTTGCCCGGTCTCCTCGTCCGATTGCACCTGGAAGGTGGGGTCCTCATCGGCCAGCCGGGTGAGGCTGGCCGCGAGCTTCTCCTGGTCGGCCTTCGTCTTCGGCTCGATCGCCACCGCGATCACCGGCTCCGGGAACTCGATCGTCTCCAGCACGATCGGAGCGTCCGGCGCGCAGAGCGTGTCCCCGGTGCCGGTCTGCTTGAGGCCGACGCCGGCGCAGATGTCGCCCGCGAAGCATTCCTCGATCTCCTCGCGGTGGTTGGCGTGCATCATCAGCAGCCGGCCGATCCGCTCGGTGCGCCCGCTGGACGCATTGAGCACGCGGCTACCGGCGGAGAGCTTGCCGGAGTAGACGCGGAAGTAGGTGAGCTTGCCGACGTAGGGATCGGCCATCACCTTGAACGCCAGCGCCGCGAACGGCGCCTCCTCGTCAGCGGGGCGCTCCACCTGGTGGCCGTGGCCGTCCTCGCCCTTCCGGGGCGGCTCCACCCCCTGCACCGGCGGCACCTCGAGCGGCGACGGCAAGAGCTCGACGATCGCGTCCAAGAGCGGCTGCACGCCCTTGTTCTTGAACGAGGATCCGCACAGCACCGGGGTCACCTTGATGTCCAGCGTCGCTCGGTGCAGCGAGGTGGCGATCCGCTCGTGGGGAATCTCCTCGTCGTTCAGGTACGCCTCCATCAGCTCGTCGTCGTAGTCGGCGCAGGCCTCGATCAGGTGCGTGCGGGCTTCGTGAGCCTGCTCGGCCAGCTGCTCGGGGATCTCCCCGTAGGAGAACTCGACGCCCAGCTCGTCGGTCCACACCAAAGCCTTGTTCTCGATCAGGTCGACGACGCCCTCGAACGCGTCCTCGGCGCCGATCGGCAGCTGGATCGGGAGGGGCTTGGCGCCCAACCGCTCCCGCATCGTCTGGACCGCCTTGTCGAAGTCGGCGCCGGTGCGGTCCATCTTGTTGACGTAGGCGATCCTGGGGACGCGGTACTTATCGGCCTGGCGCCAGACGGTCTCCGACTGCGGCTCGACGCCCGCGACGGCGTCGAAGATCGCGATCGCGCCGTCCAGCACGCGGAGCGAGCGCTCGACCTCGACCGTGAAGTCCACGTGGCCGGGCGTGTCGATGATGTTGACGCGGTGGCCCTCCCACTCGCAGGCGGTGGCGGCGGAGGTGATCGTGATGCCGCGCTCCTGCTCCTGCTCCATCCAGTCCATGACGGCGGCGCCCTCGTGCACCTCCCCCATCTTGTGCGTGCGACCGGTGTAGAAGAGGATGCGCTCCGTGGTCGTCGTCTTGCCGGCGTCGATGTGCGCCATGATCCCGATGTTGCGGGTCTTCTCCAGGGGGAAGGTGCGTGCCATTTGGTCGGTATTCGCGCACAAAAAAGGCCCATGCGGGCCTGGGGCGCGGTTGCCAGCTCAGCCCGAAACGCCTATATCGTGCAGCTCTCCATGAATGGATTCCCGCTCGCACGCCGCGCTCCGCTTGCGCACGAGCGACGGCTGAATATAGCAGAGGCATGATGCCCCTCAGGACGCCCGGATGAGGCGTCGGGAGCTGCGCGCGTTGCGCTCGGCGGTTCGCTTCGGCGAGCGCGTGGTCACCCCGGCGCGCGGCCTTACCGTGGTGGCGCTGGCCGCGACCATCACCCTTGGCGCTTCTCAGTTCAGCGACTATCGCGCCGTCGAGATCGGCGCTTCCCAGTACACGGGGGTGCAGGACGTGGCGCCCGCCCCGGCAGCAGGACCGCAGTCGCCCCGGTCCGCCCACGGCGTGGCCGTGCTCGCGATCGCGGTCGCGGCGCTCTTCGTGACCGCCTTCGCGGTCGCCGGCAACTGGCGCCTCGCCCGCCTGCTGATCGTGCTCGGGGCGGCGGTGGTCGCTCATCAGCCTCCTGGTGGACGCTCGCCAGGGGCTGCGCGAGGGCCTCGCCGCGACCACCTACCAGGGCGCCAAGGCGACCCTGCTCGGCGGCTTCTGGGTCCAGCTTTGCTCCGGGGTCACGCTGGCTGTCGAGCGGCCCTCTGCTCGCGGTCCACCTGCGCGGCGAGCGCGCCAGGCGCCGAGCGCGCCCGGCGAAACGGCTCGGGAGCGCCGGCGTCGCGGTGAGCACGTTTCCGGCCTCCGCGGGCGGCTCGGGCGCGGAGGGAGCCGCCACGTGAGCGCCGGCCGGCCGCCACCGCGAACCCGCTTCCACCCCGAGCGCCTGCTGCCCTACGCCTGCATCGTCGCGGCGGTTGCGCTGTTTGCTTCGGAGTTCACGACCACCTTCCAGTTCGTTCCCGCCGGGGGTGAGGCCCTGTGCGACTCAGCAGGCCTCGGACCGTCATCACCTCGCGCTGGGCGTGATCGCCTTGTTCGCGATCGCCGCGGTGCTCGTCGCGGTCCGGTGGGCCTCCAGGCCCGCCGCGATCTCGGTGGCGATCGCAGGCTTGGCCGCCCTGGTCCTGTTTCTGGTCGTCGACCTGCCGGACGCGAACAGCGTCGGCACGCCCGCGGAGGAGTGCACGTCGCTCCCCGGCCAGCTCGACGACGCCAAGGCCGTGCCCCAGACCGGCTTCTGGCTGGAGCTGGCCGGCGCCTTGGCGCTGATGTTCAGCGGCGCGATCCTCGCCACGCTGACCCCGAGCCAGCTCGCCAGCCTCCGACCGCGCTGGCTCGGGGGGCCGAAGCAGGAACGCTAGTGCCGCAAAAGTGTCGGACTACCAGCGGTAATGCGCGAAGGCCTTGTTGGCCTGCGCCATCCGGTAGATGTCGTCCTTGCGCTTCCAGGCGCCACCCTGCTGCTGGGTGGCGTCCAGGACCTCGTTGGCGAGGCGCTCGGCCATGGCCTTCTCGCGCCGGCTGCGGGCGAACTGGACCAGCCAGCGGACGGCGAGGGTGCGGGCCCGCCGCGCCTGGACCTCGACCGGCACCTGATAGGTGGCGCCGCCGACCCGGCGGGAGCGGACCTCGAGCACCGGGGTCAGCTCCTTGATCGCCTCGTCGAGCACCTCGACCGGCGGGCGGCTGGTTCGCTCCCCGACGATCGCCAGGGAGTCGTAGACGGTCTGCTCGGCGATCGACTTCTTGCCGTCGGTCATCACCTTGTTGATCACCTGCTGCACGAGCCGGCTCCGGTGCATGGCGTCGGGCTCGATCGGGCGGATGGCTGCGCGGGCGCGGCGCGGCACGGCTAACGCTTGACCCCGTACTGGGAGCGAGACTGCCGGCGATCGGAGACGCCGGAGGCATCGAGCGTGCCCCGAACGACCTTGTAGCGGACGCCCGGCAGGTCCTTGACGCGGCCACCGCGCACCAGCACCACGGAGTGCTCCTGAAGGTTGTGTCCCTCGCCGGGGATGTAGGTCGTGACCTCCATGCCGTTCGTCAGCCGCACGCGGGCCACCTTGCGCAGGGCCGAGTTCGGCTTCTTCGGTGTCGCCGTGTAGACGCGGGTGCAGACGCCGCGCCGCTGCGGCGCCGCGATCCGCCGCTTGCGCCCCTGCCCGGACTTCAAGCCGGGCGTCGCGGTCTTCTTTTGGGGTCGCGTGCGGCCCTTTCTGATCAGCTGACTCGTCGTCGGCACGGCGACGCAATATAGCGACGCCCCCTGGCTCGCGTGCGGGCCTACGCTGGACGCAGCCCGTGGACGACGAGCGACGCGGCCCATCCTCGCCTTGGACGTCGACGGCGTGATCAGCCTGTTCGGCTTCGAGGGCCCCCTGGACGAGGCGCCCGGCCGCTTCCACCTGATCGACGGGATGGCGCACTGCATTCCCGGAGGGCATCGGCGAGCGGCTCAGCCGGCTCGCGGACCACTACGAGATCGTCTGGGCAACGGGCTGGGAGGATCGGGCCAACGACCGGCTGCCGGAGATCCTCGGGCTTCCAGGAGAGCTCCCCTTCCTGACCTTCGACGGCAACGCGCGCTTCGGCTCCGCCCACTGGAAGATCGGCGCCATCGACAGCTACGCGGGCGATCGCCCGCTCGCCTGGGTGGACGACTGCATCGACGAGACCTGCCAGGCGTGGGCAGTCGAGCGCTCCGCCCCCACGCTGCTCGTGCCCACCGAGTCGGATCGGGGCCTCACCGACACACACGTGGAGACCCTGCTCGGCTGGGTCCGGGCGGGCTACACTGCCTGAAGCAGTGGAGGGGTTCTGGCCGATCTTCTTCCTCGCGGTGATCCTGAAGATCCCCGTCGCCTGCCTGCTCTACCTCGTCTGGTGGGCGATCCATCAGACGCCCGAGATCGAGGAGGCGCCGCCGGGCGCCGACGACCATCAGTTCAGGCGCTGGCGCCTCCAGCCGCGCCGCCCGCGCGATCCGCGCCGCGGCCCTCACGCCCCCGACGCGCAGCCCCTTCCCGAGTGCCCGCCCGGCGGGCGCTTCCGGGTCCTGACCCCGCCCGTGCCGGCTCGGACCGCGGTCGCCCGCGGCCGCGTCGCACGCCAGTAACCGCAGTCCCCGAGCGCCCGTGCCATCCGCCGACGGGCGGTCTGTTCCGATACGGTGCGTAAACCGCTGTCGGGTCGGCCATGAAGAACAGGCTGGACCGCGCCGGGCGCACACGTGTGCGGATCCATGTGGCGTTTATGCGACGCCCAGCCCTACTCCGGACTCGCCGTCGGAGGTCTCGATCTCCTGGGCGAGCTCCTCGAGCTCGTCGGCGAACGAGGGGCCGAAGCCCTCGAGCTCGGTGACCTCGTCGCCGTCCTCGGAGAGGCCGAGCTCGGCGGCGAGCTCCTCCTCGTCGAGCATGTCCTCCTCGGGCCGCTGAGCCGGCTCCACCGGCTCGATCTCGAGGCTCCGGTAGTGCTTCAGCCCGGTCGCCGCCGGGATCAGCTTGCCGATGATCACGTTCTCCTTCAAGCCGACGAGGCGGTCGCGCTTGCCCTCGAGCGCCGCGTCCGTGAGCACCTTGGTCGTCTCCTGGAACGAGGCCGCCGAGAGGAAGGACTCGGTGGCGAGCGACGCCTTGGTGATCCCCAGGATCACCTCCTCGGCCTTCGCCGGCGTGCCGCCGCCGTCCTTCACCTCCTTGTTGCAGCCGCTTGAGGCGATGGCGATCCTCGAGCTGGCCCGGCAGCAGGGTGGTCGAGCCCTTCGACTCGATCCGGACCTTCTTCATCATCTGGCGGACGATCAGCTCGATGTGCTTGTCGTTGATGTCGACGCCCTGCACCTTGTAGACCTTCTGGACCTCGCCCACCAGATAGAGCTCGGTCTCGGTGCGGCCGCGGATCTCGAGCAGCTCGGCGGGATACAGCGAGCCCTCGTTGAGCTGCGTGCCCGCCTCGATCCGCTCGCCGTGCTTGACGTTGAGGCGGGTCCGCGCCGGGAACGTGTAGGACTCGTCCTCGCCCTTCGAGTCGGTGACGATCACCTTCACCGCCTTGTCGGACTCCTCGACGGCGACCTTGCCGGCGACCCTCGCCATCTGCGCCAGGCCCTTCGGCTTGCGCGCCTCGAACAGCTCGACGACGCGCGGCAGGCCCTGCGTGATGTCGTGGCCGGCGACGCCGCCGGTGTGGAAGGTGCGCATGGTCAGCTGGGTGCCGGGCTCGCCGATCGACTGGGCGGCGATGATCCCCACGGCGTCGCCCAGCTCGATCGTCGAGCCGGTCGCCATCCCGCGCCCGTAGCAGGCCTGGCAGACGCCCGACTCGAGCTCGCACTTGAGCACCGAGCGGATCGGGATCGTCACCTCCTCGTCCTCGTAGGCCTCGGCGATCTGCTCGAGCTCGGGCAGATCGATCTCCTGGCCGCGCTTCAGCAGCTCGCGGCCGCGCTTGGTGGCGAACTTCTTCGCCGCGATGCGCCCGATCAGGTTCTGGTTCAGGCTGCCGTCCTCGCTGCGGAGCGGCATCTCGATGAACTCCTTGGTCTTGCAGTCCTCGGCGCGAACGATCACGTCCTGGGCGACATCGACCAGGCGCCGCGTCAGGTAGCCGGAGTCGGCGGTCCGCAGCGCCGTGTCGGCGAGGCCCTTGCGGGCGCCGTGGGTGGAGATGAAGTACTCGAGCACCGACGAGGCCCTCCATGAAGTTGGCCTTGATCGGGCCGCTCGATGATCTCGCCCTTCGGGTTGGCCATCAGGCCGCGCATCCCGGCCAGCTGGCGGATCTGCTTGAACGACCCGCGCGCGCCCGAGTTGGCCATCATGAAGATCGGGTTGAGCTCGTGGAGGTTGTCCTCCATCGCCTGCGCGACCTCCTCGGTGGCCTTGTCCCAGTGCTCGGTGACCGCCTCGTGGCGCTCCTCGGCGGTGATGTAGCCCTCCTCGTACTGGCCCTGGATCTGCGGTCGCCTGCTCCTCGTAGCGCTCGAGGATCTCCTCCTTGTTCGGCGGCGAGACGATGTCGTTCTTGGAGATCGTGATCCCGGCCTGGGTCGCGTAGTGGAAGCCGAGGTCCTTGAACGCGTCGAGCACCTGGGCCACCGCCGGCGGCGCCGTAGGCCTCGACCAGGTCGGAGACCATCTCGTTGACGTCCTTCTTCTTCAGCGAGTGGTTGACGAACTCGTAACTGCTCGGGGTCGTACTCGTCCGCCGAGCGCGTCGGCGAGGGCCCGCTCGACCTTGTCGTTGAAGATGATCCGGCCCGACCGTGGTCAGGAAGTGCTCGTGGCCCGGCGCGCCGGTACTCGGCCCAGTCGTGGAGCTTGACGAGCCCGTTCTCGTACGACAGCTCGGCCTCCTGGGCGGTCCGGAAGCGGATGCGGCTTGCGGCTTCGAGCTTCGCGGCGTCGACCTCGTCGATCGGCTGCGTGCGGCCGTAGGTCAGGTAGTAGAGCCCCAGGACCATGTCCTGGGTCGGCGTCGCCAGCGGCGCGCCGTGGGCCGGCGAGAGGATGTTGTTCGAGGACAGCATCAGGATCCGCGCCTCCGCCTGGGCCTCGGCCGACAGCGGCACGTGGACGGCCATCTGGTCGCCGTCGAAGTCGGCGTTGAAGGCGTGGCAGACCAGTGGGTGGATCTGGACCGCCTTGCCCTCGACCAGCACCGGCTCGAACGCCTGGATGCCGAGGCGGTGCAGGGTCGGGGCGCGGTTGAGCAGCACCGGGTGCTCGCGGATGACCTCCTCGAGCACGTCCCAGACCTCGGGGATCATCGAGTCCACCATCTTCTTCGCCGCCTTGATGTTCTGGACGGCCTTGCGCTCGACGAGGCGAGCCATGATGAACGGCTTGAAGAGCTCCAGCGCCATCAGCTTCGGCAGGCCGCACTGGTGCAGCTTCAGGCTCGGCCCGGAGACGATCACCGAGCGGCCCGAGTAGTCGACGCGCTTGCCGAGCAGGTTCTGGCGGAACCGGCCCTGCTTGCCCTTGAGCATGTCGGAGAGCGACTTCAGCGCCCGGTTGCCGGGGCCGGTCACCGGGCGGCCGCGGCGGCCGTTGTCGAACAGCGCGTCGACCGCCTCCTGAAGCATCCGCTTCTCGTTGTTGACGATGATCTCGGGTGCGCCGAGGTCGAGCAGCCGCTTGAGGCGGTTGTTGCGGTTGATCACCCGCCGGTAGAGGTCGTTGAGGTCGGAGGTGGCGAATCGGCCGCCGTCGAGCTGGACCATCGGGCGCAGCTCCGGCGGGATCACCGGGACGCAGTCGAGGACCATCCACTCCGGGCCGGTTGCTCGAGTTCAGGAAGGCCGAGGCCACCTTGAGGCGCTTCACGGCTCGGGCCTGCTTCTGGCCCTTGGAGGTGTTGATCGTCTGCTCGAGCTCCTCGCACTCGGCCTCCAGGTCGACCTGCTCGAGCAGGTCGCGGACCGACTCGGCGCCCATGCCGCCGCGGAAGTACTCGCCCCAGCCGAACGGCGAGCCGAAGCGATCCTTGAGCTCGCGGAAGACGCGCCTCGTCGTTGATCACGTCCTTGACCTTCATCTCCTGGAAGGTCTTCCAGACCTCCTCCATGCGCTCGGAGGCATCGTCCAGGTAGGCCTCGGTGTCGGCGATCTCCGCCTCGAGCGACTTGCGGGTGTCCTTGACGAGCTTGGTGCGCTCGTGAGTCGTCGAGCTTCTTGCGGATTGACGCCGAGGGCGTCGGCCCACAGCTCGTCCTCGTCGTCGAACTTGTCCTTCGTGCCCTGGTCCTCCAGCCAGGCGATCCGCCGCTCGAGCGACTCGCGCAGCTGCTGCGTGCGCTGCTCGCGCTCGGCCGCGTAGGCGTCGAGGATCTTCTTGACCTCCTTCTCGAGCTTGGGGAGGTCCTTCTCGCGCGCCTCGTCGTCGATCCAGGTGACGAGCGAAGCGGCGAAGTAGAGGACCTTCTCGAGCTCCTTCGGCGCCATGTCGATCAGGTAGCCGATCCGGCTCGGCACGCCCTTGAAGAACCAGATATGGGAGACGGGGGCGGCCAGGTCGATGTGGCCCATGCGCTCGCGGCGGACCTTGGAGCGGGTCACCTCGACGCCGCAGCGCTCGCAGACGATCCCCTTGTAGCGGACCCGCTTGTACTTGCCGCAGTAGCACTCCCAGTCCTTGGTGGGACCGAAGATGCGCTCGCAGAACAGCCCGTCCTTCTCGGGCTTCAGCGTCCGGTAGTTGATCGTCTCCGGCTTCGTGACCTCGCCGTGGCTCCAGCTGCGGATCTTCTTCGAGGAAGCGAGGCCGATCTCTATGGCGTCGAAGTTGTTGATGTCCATCTGCCTTTCTGGTTCCTATTCCTCTACCTTGGTCTCCTCCTCGGCGCCGGCGCCATTGGTGCTGCCGCCCTCTCCCTCGGCGACCACCTGCTCCTCGCGCTCGTCGGCCGCCCCGGCGCCGTCGCCCCCCTCGGCGCGTACGCCGGAGAGGTCGATGCCGAGCTCCTCGGCCGCGCGCAGGAGCTCGTCGTCCTCCTCGCCCAGGTCCACGGCGCCCTCCTCGGCGACCAGGTTCACGTCGAGGCCGAGGCTCTGAATCTCCTTCAGCAGGACCTTGAACGACTCGGGGACCGAGGGCTCCGGGATGTTCTCCGACTTGACGATCGCCTCGTAGGCCTTCACCCGGCCGACCGTGTCGTCGGACTTCACGGTCAGCATCTCCTGGAGCGTGTAGGCCGCCCCGTAGGCCTCCAGCGCCCATACCTCCATCTCGCCGAAGCGCTGGCCGCCGAACTGCGCCTTGCCGCCCAGCGGCTGCTGGGTGACCAGCGAGTAAGGCCCGGTCGAGCGCGCGTGGATCTTGTCGTCGACCAGGTGGAGCAGCTTCAGGATGTACATGTTGCCGACCGTCACCCGGCCCTCGTAGGGCTCGCCGGTGCGGCCGTTGTACAGCCTCGCCGTCCCGAACGCCCGGGTGCCCTCGCGGCTCTCGCTGTCGATCGACAGGTCGATGCCCCGGTCCCCGTTCTCCTCCTGCCAGCGGACCAGCGCCTCGTCGACGTCCTCGACGGTGGCCCCGTCGAACACCGGGCAGGCGACGTAGACGCGCGAATCTCCCTGGCCGTCGGCCGCGTTTCGCTGCGCCTCCTTGAAGGCCTGGGTCCCGTCGTCGTACCAGCCGTTGGCCGCCGCCCAGCCGATGTGGGTCTCGAGGATCTGGCCGATGTTCATCCGGCTCGGCACGCCGAGGGGGTTGAGGATCACGTCGACCGGCGTCCCGTCCTCGAGGAACGGCATGTCCGCCTCGGGGACGATCCTCGAGATCACTCCCTTGTTGCCGTGGCGGCCGGCGAGCTTGTCGCCCTCGGCGATCTTGCGCTTGGTCGCCACGTAGACGCGCACCAGGTTGTTGACCCCGGGCGGCAGGTCGTCGCCGGCGTCGCGCTCGAAGGTGATCACGTCGATCACCACGCCGCCCTCGCCGTGCGGAACCTTGAGCGAGGTGTCGCGGACCTCGCGCGCCTTCTCCTTGAAGATCGCGCGGATCAGCTTCTCCTCGGCGGTCAGCTCGGTCTCGCCCTTCGGGGTGACCTTGCCGACCAGCAGCTCGCCGGAGGCGACCTCGGCGCCGATCCGGACGATGCCCCGCTCGTCGAGGTTGCGCAGGCTCTCCTCGGAGCGGTTGGGGATGTCCCGAGTGATCTCCTCGTCGCCGAGCTTGGTCGTCCGGGCGTCGATCTCGTACTCCTCGATGTGGATCGAGGTCAGCTCGTCGTCCTTGACCAGGCGCTGGGAGATGATGATCGCGTCCTCGAAGTTGTAGCCCTCCCAGGACATGAAGGCGACCACGACGTTCTTGCCGAGCGCGATCTCGCCCCCAGCCGTCGAGGAGCCATCCGCCAGCACGTCGTCGGCCTTCACCTTGTCGCCGACCGAGACGATCGGGCGCTGGTGGATGATCGTGCCCTGGTTCGAGCGCATGAACTTGAGCAGCTCGTACTCGTCCTTCTTCGAGCCGTGAGTGACCACGATGCGCTCGCGCGTCCACGTAGCTCACCTCGCCGTCGCTTTGGGCCAGCACCACGTCGCCGGTGTCGATCGCGGCGCGGCGCTCCATCCCGGTGCCGACCAGCGGCGCCTCGGGCTTCAGCAGCGGCACGGCCTGGCGCTGCATGTTCGAGCCCATCAGCGCGCGGTTGGCGTCGTCGTGCTCGAGGAAGGGGATCAGGGCCGTGGCCACCGACCAGATCTGGGTCGGCGAGACGTCCATCAGGTCGACCTGCTTCGGCGACACCGCCACCACCTCGCCATCGGCCGAGCGGCACAGCACCTGGGGCCCCTTGAGCCGCTTCGTCTTCGGGTCGATCTCGGCGTTGGCCTGGGCGATCGTCTTCTCCTCCTCCTGGGTGGCGTCCAGGTGGACGATCTTGTTGGTGACCACGCCGTCCTTGACCACCCGGTACGGCGTGGTCACGAACCCGTGCTCGGAGACCTGGGCGTATGAGGACAGCGAGCCGATCAGGCCGATGTTCGGGCCCTCGGGGGTCTCGATCGGGCACATGCGGCCGTAGTGGGTGGGATGGACGTCGCGAACCTCGATCGGCGCCCGCTCGCGGGTCAGGCCGCCGGCGCCGAGCGCCGAGAGGCGGCGCCGGTGGGTGAGGCCGGCGAGCGAGTTCGTCTGGTCCATGAACTGCGACAGCTGCGAGGAGCCGAAGAACTCCTTCTGCGCCGCGACCACCGGGCGGATGTTGATGATCGTCTGCGGGGTGATCGCGTCCGAGTCCTCGGTCGTCAGCCGCTCGCGGACCACGCGCTCCATCCGGTACAGGCCGACCCGGAAGGCGTCCTGGATCAGCTCGCCGACCGTCCGCAGGCGGCGGTTGCCGAAGTGCTCGTACTCGTCCAGGTGGTCCTTGATCGGGTCACGCGGGTAGGTCTGCGCCTCGGCCGCGTAGTCCTTGATCGGGCTCTCCTCGTCGATCTCCTCCGGGACTCCCAAGCAGCCGCGGGATCGAGACCAGCTCACTTGATCAGGGCCACGATGTCGTCCTTGGTCAGGACGCGGGTGTCGAGGTCGACGTCGAGGTCGAGCCGGGCGTTCAGCTTGTAGCGGCCGACCCGTGTCAGGTCATAGCGCTTGGGGTCGAAGAAGAGCTGCTCCATCAGGGCCCGCGCCGCGTCCACCGAGGGCGGCTCGCCCGGGCGCTGCTTCTTGAACAGCTCCACCAGGGCGCCCTCCTCGGTCTTGGTGGGCTCGGTGTCCGCCTCGATCGTGTGGCGGATGTAGACCGAGTCGTCGAACAGCTCGAGGATCGCCTCGTCCTCGACGAAGCCCATCGCGCGCAGCAGCACGCGTGACGGGGAGCTTGCGCTTGCGGTCGATGCGCGCGTAGACGCGGCCCTTCTTGTCGATCTCGAGCTCCAGCCAGGAGCCGCGCGCCGGCATCAGGTTGGCGATGAAGACCTGCTTCTCGCGATCCTTCGGCTCCATCACGTAGGCGCCGGGGGAACGCACGAGCTGGGTGACCACCACGCGCTCGGTGCCGTTGATGATGAAGGTGCCGCGCTCCGTCATCCACGGGAAGTCGCCCATGAACACGGTCTGCTCGCGGATCTCGCCGGTCTCGCGGTTCTGGAACGCGACCTGGACGTTCAGGGGGCGCGAATAGGTGATGTCCTTCTCACGGCACTCGGCGACCGAGTGCGTGGGCTCGTCGAACTCGAAGCTCCCGAAGACGATCGCGAGGCTACCTGTGTAGTCCTCGATCGGAGAGATGTCGTCGATCGTCTCCCGCAGCAGCCCCTCCTTCGGATTGGTCAGATGCTCGAAGGAGAGGCGCTGGATGTCGATCAGGTGTGGGACTTCAAGCGGGTTCTCCAGGCGTGAAAAGGATCTGCGGGTGACAGGGGCAGCATGAGATCTGGCCAAACTAGGCGACTCCTCGGATGGTCGGGGCAGAACGAATCCGCGCGAGAGATTCGGAGCAAGCAGGGCCAACGGCGCGCGACCCCGCAAAATACCATAACTACGCACGCTCACGCAAGCCTAGCAGGTGCGAGTGGGCGTGTCGGGCAGGCGTGGCGCCTACTTCAGCTCGACCTCGCCGCCGGCCTCCTCGAGGTCGGACTTGAGCTTCTCGGCCTCCTCGCGCTCGAGCCCCTCCTTGACGGCCTTCGGGGCGCTGTCGACCAGCGCCTTGGCCTCCTTGAGGCCGAGCCCGGTGGCGGCGCGGACCGCCTTGATCACCTGGATCTTCTTGTCGCCGGGGGCGGTGAGCACGACGTCGACGGTGGTCGACTCCTCCTCGCCCGCCTCCTCGCCCGCGGCCGGGGCCCCGGCCGCGGGGGCGGCGGCGATCGCGGTCGCCGAGACGCCGAACTCCTCCTCCAGCGCCTTGATGCGCTCGGAGAGCTCGATCACCGAGATCGTCTTCAGCTCCTCGATCCACTCATCGGTGGACATTGCCTTTGTTGCCATTAGTCGTTCTCCTCACTTGCTCCCTCGGAATCCTCGCCTGCGGCTTCGGATTCCTCGGGGGATTCCTTCTCATCGTTTGCCGCTTCGTCTGAAGTCTCTGGTTCCTCGGGCGTCTCTCCGCCGCCTTCCTCGGGACATCGCCGCCGGAAGCCTCCGCGGGTTCGGGTCTCCGGCGGGCGGCAGGTTCCTCGCCTCCTCGCGACGCAACATCGCCGCCGGAGCCTCGCCTTCGGCTCCGTTTCCGGCGGGTTCGGGCTCCGGCGGGGCGGCAGGTTCAGCCTGCCTGCACCGCGACTTCGTCGCTAGCCCCAGCGGACTCCTGCTCGGCCGGCTCTCGCCCGCCCACCAGGCCCTGCTCCTGGATCTGGCCGAGGGCGACGGCGAGGCCGGAGAGCATCGAGGAGAGGCCGCGGGCGAGGCCGGTGAGCGGGCTGGCGACGACGCCGGCGAGCTGGCCGCGCAGCACGTCCAGGCCGGGCAGGCGGGCGATCGTCCTGAACTGGTCGGGGTCGAGCGGCGCCCCGTCCATCAGCCCGCCCTTGTATTCCAGGATGTCGTGCTGGCGGCCGAAGGTCGAGATCGCCTTCGCCGCAGCCACCGCGTCGCCCTTGACGAAGGCGAGCGCGGTCGGGCCCTCGAACAGGGGGTCGAGCTCGGCGGTGCCGGCCCGCTCGGTGGCCCGCTTCGCGAGCCGGTTCTTGACCACGCGGAAGGTGGCGTCCGCCTCGGCCAGCTTGGCCCGCAGCTCGGCCGCTTGCGGGACCGTGATGCCCCGGTAGTCGACGGCGAAGATCGCCTCCGCGTCGCCGAGGCGATCGGCGATCTCGTCGACCAGGGCTGCCTTGTCTTCCTTCCTCATCTTCATCTCGATCGGCTTCTCCGCCACCGCCGAACGAAAAAGCCCGCGCGCGGGCGGGCTCAGGCATGCTCCTGACCTCGCCTGCGCCGGTCTTTCGGGCCGCTTGGGAGCGGCCCCGCCGACGGTCTTCGGCAGGTTCCGGTTGGACGCGCGATGGTAGCCGATCGCCGCGGGGCCAAGTGAGCGAGTCGAGACGCACGTCCTGGGGCGGTTTTGTTCCGCATGCGGTGCGAAACCGCATGCGGTCGGCCTACTGCTCGGTGATCTCCTGCTTCTGCTCCGGGGCCTCCTCCGCGCTTGGCCCAGCGCCGTCGCCGGACGCGGCTCCCGCCAGGATCTCGGCCTCGCGGGTGCGGGTCGGATCCACTCGGATGCCCGGGCCCATCGTGGTCGCCAGGGTGATCGAGAGCAGATAGCGCCCCTTGGCGGCGGCCGGCCTGGCGCGAACGATCTCGTCGACCACCGCCGCGTAGTTCTCCAGCAGCGCGCGCTCGTCGAAGCTCGCCTTGCCGATCGTCAGGTGGACGACCGCCTGGCGGTCGGTGCGGTACTCGACCTTGCCGGCCTTGGCCTCGCCGACGGCCTTGGCGACGTCGTTGGTGACCGTGCCGACCTTCGGGTTGGGCATCTTGCCCTGCGGCCCCAGGATCCGTCCCAGCTTCGAGACCACGGGTCCCATCAGGTCCGGAGTGGCGATCGCTACGTCGAAGTCGGTCCAGCCCTCGGAGACGCGATCGGCCAGCTCCTGGGCGCCGACGTGGTCGGCGCCTGCCTCGGTGGCGGCCTTCGCCGCGTCCCCCTGGGCGAACACGGCGACGGTCACCTCCTTGCCGAGGCCGTGGGGCAGCGCCAGCGTCCCGCGAAGCTGCTCCTCGGCGTGGCGGACATTGACCCCGAGGCGAAGGTGCACCTCGACGGTCTCGTCGAACTTGGCGCTGGCGGTCTCCTTGACCAGGCGCGATCGCCTCGGCGGGCGTGTAGTTGTGGTCGCGATCGACCTTCTCGTAGGCGGCGCGGAAGCGCTTCCCGCGGTGCATCTCGACTACCACCTCCATCCCCTCGACGTCGACGCCCATCGATCGAGCGGTGCCGGCGATGATCCGCGACGCGGCGTCGAGGTCGTTGGCGTTCAGGTCGGGCATCTTGCGCTCGGCGATCTGGCGCACCTGAGCGGCCGTGATCCGGCCGACCTTCTCGCGGTTCGGCTCCCCCGAGCCCTTCTCGATCCCGGCCGCCTCCTTGATCAGCACCGCGGCCGGCGGGGTCTTGGTGATGAAGTCGAACGAGCGGTCCTCGAAGACCGTGATCTCGACCGGGATGATCGTGCCGGCGTCCTGCTGCGTCTGGGCGTTGAACGCCTTGCAGAA
Organism: uncultured Actinomycetes bacterium; assembly: GCA_963740145.1. Classification (GTDB taxonomy): domain Bacteria; phylum Actinomycetota; class Thermoleophilia; order Solirubrobacterales; family 70-9; genus AC-56. Next base: position 42,185 of record CAVUDI010000003.1, on the reverse strand, counting down.
CTCCATGATGTTCACCCCGTGCTGCCCGAGCGCCGGGCCGACGGGCGGCGCCGGGTTGGCGGCGCCAGCCGGGATCTGGAGCTTGATCATGGTGAGGACCTTCTTCGCCATCGCGAGTGCGATAGCCGTGCCGCCGCTTTCAGACTCTTCTTCACCTGGTCGTAGCCCACCTCGACCGGCGTCTCGCGCCCGAAGATCGAGACCAGCACCTTGAGCTTGGCGGCGTCCTCGTTGATCTCGGCGATCTCGCCCGAGAAGTCCGACAGGGGGCCGGAGATCACCTTGACCGTCTCGCCGACGGTGAACTGGGCGCGGCTGCGTGGCCGCTCGGCGGTCTCGCGGTGGAGCAGGCGGTCGACCTCGGGCTGGGAGAGCGGGATCGGCTTGTTGCGCGAGCCGACGAAGCCGGTGACCCCGGGCGTGTTCTTGACCAGGTTCCAGGCATCGTCCGTCATCTCCATCTGGACCAGCACGTAGCCGGGCATCGTCCGCTTCTCGACCTGCATGCGCTGGCCGTCCTTGAGCTCCGAGACCTGCTCGGTCGGAACCACGACCTGGCGCACGCGCTGTCGCTGGTCCATGGACTCGATCCGGTGCTCGAGGTTCTGCTTGACCTTGTTCTCGTGCCCGGAGTAGGTGTTGATGACGTACCAGCGGAACATCGCTCAGTCACTCGTCACTCGTCACTCGTCGCTCGTGGGCCCGGCCTAGAGGAGGCGCTGGACGAGGAAGTTGAACAGCGCGTCCAGCGCACCCAGGTAGGCGGCCGCGATGGCGATGAACACCAAAGTCACCGCCGACGCTTGGATCAGGGTCTCGCGGTCGGGCCACTGGACCCGCTTCAGCTCCGCCCAGCAGGAGGCGATGAACCCGGCCACGGCGCCCGCGCTGTCTCTCCTGCGGCGCGGCGGCAGCCTGGCGGCGCTGCTCGGACTCCTTGCGGCGCCGCTCGCGCTCCTTGGCCTCGCGGCGCCGCTCCCGGCGGCTGATCCGGTCCGGGGCCGCCTCGGCGGGGACGCCGACGTCGGCGCGCGAGGGCGCCGGCGCGGACAGCTCCTCGGCCGCTTCGGCGGGCGCCTCCTTCGGGGCCGGCGCCTCCCGAACGGCTGCCGCCTCGGTCGGGCTCTCCTTCAGGGCATCCAGGTCGGCTCCCTGCTCGGCCAGCTCCGCCTCGACCACCTCGGCCGACTCCGGCACCTGGGTCCGCTCCTGGGCACGGCTGTCCGAGGCCCGGTCGCGTTGCGCCTCGCGAGCGGCCCGTGCCTCTCGCGCTCGCCGCTCTGCCTTCCGCTGCGCCCGAGTCTTCGCCACCGCTACACCAATCCTCGCTCAGCGGGTCTCCTTGTGCGGAGTGTGCCGGCCGCACCAGTGGCAGTACTTGCGCAGCTCGATCCGGTCGGGAGTGTTGCGGCGCGACTTGTTGGTCTGGTAGTTGCGTCGCCGGCACTCCTCGCAGGCGAGCGTCACGGCGATTCGGACTTCTCCGCGGGCCATTGGCTGGTCGTGGTTCCCCTCTTCGGTCCAGGCGGGCGGCGCTTCAGGGGGCGGGGCGCCCGCTTCTCAGAAAAAAGCCCCCGCCCCTCGCATTGCGGCGAGGGGGCGCGAGGTGGGCGAAGGATAGCGCTCCGCCGGCCGCCTATAGCCCGAGCGTCTTGGCGATGATGTTGCGCTGGATCTCGGAGGTGCCGCCGTAGATGGTCGAAACGAGGGTGGCGCGAACCAGGCGCTCCATGTCGTACTCGGACGAGTAGCCGTAGCCCCCCATCATCTGCATGCCCTCGAGCGCCACCTTCTGGGCGGTCTCGGTGACGAACAGCTTCACCATCGACGCCTCCCGCGGGAGCATGCGGTCCGGGTCGTCGTCGACCTTGCTCGCCACCCAGTAGGTCAAGAGCCGGGCTGCCTCGAGCTCTGTGGCGAGGTCGGCGAGCCGATGCTGAAGCGCCTGGAAGGAGCCGATCGGGCGGCCGAACTGACGCCGCTCCTTGACGTAGGAGAGAGCGTCGTCGAAGGCCCGCTCGCCGATCCCGAGCATGGTCGCGGCGAGGATCAGGCGCTCCACGTTCAGCCCCGCCATCAGCTGGGTCCAGCCCTGGTCGACCTCGCCGAGCACCGCGCTCTGCGGCGCCTCGACCTCGTCCAGGTACAGATGGGCGGTCTCGCGGCCGCCCATGGTGTCGATCGGGTCGACGCGGAGGTTCGGGGCGTCCGTGGGGATCCAGATCATCGACAGGCCCTGGTGCTTGTCCTCCCCCTTGGTGGTGCGGCAGACGACCAGGATGTGGCGGGCGATCCGGGCGTTGGAGCAGAACACCTTCTGGCCACGGATCACGAAGCCGCCATCGACTCGCTCAGCGGAGGTGGCGAGCGAGCCGACGTCGGAGCCGGCTTCGGGCTCGGTCATCGCGATCGCCTCCACCTCGCCGCGGGCGATGCCGCCGAGCAGGTCGCGCTTTTGGTCGTCCGTGCCGAACCGCTGCGTGGCCCCGGCGACGATCAGCGTCGTGGCGTAGCCGCCGATCGGGGCGAGGCCGCGCGAGCTCTCCTCCATGAACAGGCAAGCCTCGAGCATGCCGCCACCGGAGCCGCCGTACTCGTCGGGGATCGTCACCCCGAGCCAGCCCAGCTCGGCCATCTTGCGGTAGAGGCCATCGTTGTGAGCCTCGGTGTAGCCGTTGGTCAGCTTTTCGCGCTGCTCCTGCGTCCCGCACTCGCGGCGGCAGAAGTCGCGGATCGCGGCGACGAAGTCGCCCTGCTCGTCGGTCAGCGAGAAGTCCACGAAGCCCGGAGTCGGACTCGAACCGACGACCCCCTCCTTACCATGGAGGTGCTCTACCGACTGAGCTATCCGGGCGGGGCGTTCAAGATAGCGCCGCGGCGAGGGCCGCCGCCAGGCCGTCGACGTCCTCCTCGGTGGTGTCCCAGGTGCACATGAGACGGATCGTGCCCGCGGATTCGTCCCAGACGTAGAAGGGGAGCTCGGTCGGGAGCGAGGCGCGCAGCCCATCGATCGCCGCCGCCGGCAGGGTGACGAAGACGCCGTTGGCCTCCACCGGGTAGGCGAGCTCCGCGCCGTCGATGGCGGAGATCGCGTCGGCGAGGCGGCGGGCCATGGCGTTGGCGTGGGAGGCGTTCCGGCGCCACAGATCGCCGCCGAGCAGGGCATCGAACTGCGCCGCCAGAAACCGCATCTTGGAGGCGAGCTGCATCGATTGCTTGCGGATGAAGAGGAAGTCGCGCGCCAGCTCCGGGCGCAGGAAGACGATCGCGTCGCCGAGCAGCAGGCCGTTCTTGGTCCCCCCGAAGGAGAGGACGTCGACGCCGGCGTCGGTGCTCAGCGCGCGGAGCGGCAAATCGAGAGCGGCGGCGGCGTTGGCCAGCCGAGCGCCGTCCAGGTGCAGCCGCATCTGGTGCCGGTGGGCGAGCTCGGCCAGCGCGGCGACCTCCTCCGCCGTGTAGACGGTGCCGAGCTCGGTCGACTCGGAGATCGAGACGACGCGGGGCTGCGAGGCGTGCTGCTCGCCGACCCGGGTGATCCGCTCCGCGACCAGCTCCGGGGTGAGCTTGCCGTCGGAGGTTGGGGCGGGCAGGAGCTTCACTCCGGCGATTCGCTCCGGCGCCCCGCATTCGTCGACATTCAGGTGGGCGGTCTCGGGGCAGATCACCGCCTCGTAGGGGCGGGCGAGCGCCTGGAGCGCGAGGACGTTGGCGCCGGTGCCGTTGAAGACCAGGAACGCCTCGGCCTGATCGCCGAAGTGCTCGCGAAAGCGCCGGCGCGCGAGGGCCGTGTAGTCGTCGTCGCCATAGGCGACCACGTGGCCGTCGTTCGCCTGGGCGATCGCGGCCAGGACGTCGGGATGGGCTCCTGAGTTGTTGTCGCTCGCGAAGCCGCGGGGGTGGGTCGTCAAGGATGGAGTGATAGCCGCTTGCCGTTCATCTTCGCGGCCGCATCGCTGCAGACGAAGGCGATCGCCTCCGCGATCTGCTCGGCCGAGGTGAAGCTTCGGAATGACTTGTCCGGGCTCTCCTCGCGCATCCGAGGCGTCAGGATCGCGTTCACGACGATGATGTTCGCCGTCGCGGCGGTGTCCTTGAACGAGTCGGCGAGGGCCAGGGTCCAGCTCTCGGCGGCCGCCTTGGCGGCGGCGTAGGCGGCGTTCGTCCCCTCGGGGCTCTGCGCCTGCGAGGAGGAGACGAGCACGAAGCGCCCGTGATCGCTGGCTGACAGCGCGTCGTGGAAGGCGCGCGTCGTGTGCTGGACGGTGCGGACGAGGAGGTCGTGCAGCCACTCGTAGTCCGAAAGCGGCGCCTCGGCGATCGGCTGCCCGCCGCGCCAGCCGCCCACCAGGTGCAGAAGCGCGTCGACGCCACCGAATCGCTTGCGCAGATCGACTGCCCACTGGCGCGCGGCCTGCTCGTCGAGCAGGTCGATGACTTGGGCGTCGAAGCGATCGTCGGGAAGATCCAGCTCGGCGCGGAGGGCGTCGAGGTGCTCCTGCGAGCGGTCGACCCCGGCGATCGTCGCGCCGGCGGCGGCCAGCCGCTTGGCGACCGAGGGGCCGAGCCCGCCGGAGGCACCCGCGATCGCGATCACCCGGCCGTCGAGCTCGTTCATCGCAGGGATCTTGCCCGAACCCCTTAGAGCGCGCCCTCGGGACGGGCCAGGACCGGTTCGAGCTTCTGCTTCAGCTGCACGTAGAAGAGGCTCAGCGGGAACTCGTCGTCCTTGACCAGGTCGACGAGCTCCTTCGGCTCGGTGACCTCGGGCAGGTCGCGCGTTTCCTTGGCCCAGCGCGAGCCGGCGGCGGGCGGCACGTGGGCGGCGACCAGATCGTGAGCGGCGATCCACTGCCCGAGCTTGGAGCGGTCGATGCCGGAGTGGTAGAGCTCCTGCACGCGCTCGCGCAAGGCGGCGACTCCGTTGGCGACGCGCTCCCAGTCGATGGTCAGGCGGTTGTCGGTCCAGTGCAGGTAGCCCTCGGCGTGGAGGAAGGCGAACAGCAGCTGGCCGCCGAGCCCGTCGTAGTTGCGGACCCGGCTGCCGGTAACGGGGAAGCGGAACAGGCGGTCCAGGAGGATCGCGTACTGCACGTAGCGGGCGAAGGCGAAGCCGTCCCGCTCCAGCTTCACCGCCTCGCCGAAAGCGGTCAGATCGCAGCGAAGCTCCTCGAGCGAGTACATCCAGTAGGGGCTGCGCTGGCGGATCATGAACGGGTCGAAGGGCAGATCGCCGTGCATGTGGGTGCGGTCGTGGATCAGGTCCCAGACGACGTAGGCGTCCGCGGACAGCTCGGGCGAGGTCAAGAGGCAGGCGGCGTCGGGCGGCAGGTTGAGCCGCAGGAGCTCGGCGGCTTCGCCGCAGACGCGGCGAAAGCGCTCCGCCTCGCGGTCGCAGAAGATCCCGCCGAAGTAGCTCGGCGGGCGCTCCACGGTCGAGAAGGTCTCGGGGAACAGGACCGCGCACTCGGAGTCGTAGCCGGCGGTGTAGTCGACGAAGGTGACCGGGACGAACTTCGAGTTGTCGTAGCGGGAGCGCTCCAGCTCGACGACGAAGGCGGGCCAGGAAACGCGGACGATCAGCGCCTCGAAGCAGGTGTCGCGCGACGCGTTCTGCTTGTACATCGGGAACACCACCAGGTGCTCGATCCCGTCGACTCGGTCGCGCTCCGGTCGGAACGCCTCCAGGGACCGAACGAAGTCGGGCTTGACGAAGCCGGAGTCGACCCAGGCGCGTAGGTCGTGGCGCAGGGCGTCGATGTAGTCCTTCTGGTGGGGGAAGTGGCGCGCCAGGCTCCGGGCGGCGTTCGAGATCGTCTCGACGAGCCCGGTGAGGCGGCCGGCGTCGTGCGCGGACAGGTCGACCGAGCCGTCGGGCTGCTGGGTCAGGCGCAGCTCCTCGACCGCCGCCTTGAGCTGCGCCCAGCTCGGGTCGGAGCGGGCCGGCGAGTCGATCACGGTCTGCACGCCGGCGAAGGCCGGCTGCGCCGCCCAATAGACGAGGTTCAGCCACAGCGACTCGTTGTCGAGCTCGCCGATGCAGTCGTCGCCGAACAGATCGGAGTCGGCGAGCACCACGACGCGGCCGGCGCCGTGCTCGGTGATGGCGGCGAGGGGCGCCTCCGGCGGCGAGGCGCTGGGCGAGCTGCGCGCGATCACGCGGCCGCCGTTGTGGAGCGCCAGGGCGCCGGCGCGATAGAAGCAGGCGTGGTGAACGCGGGCGAGCAGGTCGACCTTCTCGAGCTCGCCGTCGAAGCCGTTGTTGAGCTCGGCCAGGACCCAGGACGGAGCGGAGCGGTAGTGCTCGTAGTCCTGCACGGTGCAGTTGGAGACCTCGATCCCGAAGCGGGAGAGGAGGTCGTTGAGGTTGTTTCCGTACTTCGCCTGCTCGGTCTCGCCGAGCGCGATCAGGCCGCCGCCGCCGCGGACGAACTCCTCGATCGCGTCCAGCTCGCGGTCGGAGAGCCGGGGGGTGCGGGCGTTGGTGGTCGCCTCCCACCGGGGGTCGGAGGGATGGGCGATGATCAGGACGTCGGCGGCGGCGAGCGTCTCGCGGGTGAGGGGGCGCTCGGCGTTCGGGAGAACCTCGAAGTCGCGGTTGGCGAGCGTCTCGGCGGCGAGGGCGTAGGAGGAGTCCTCGGGGTGGGAGGGCTGCATCTGCTTGGCGAGCTCGCGGCGGATCGTCCACGCCTGGGAGTGGGACTCGTCGAAGAGGATGCGGGCAACCTTCGGCTGCGCGAGCACATTCCTAACGGTAAGGGGTATCGGCGTGGACGTCAATGGCGATTCCAAGGCGAAATCGCGCAATAATTGAACGAATGGATGCAGTGGATCGCAAGATTCTTTCACTGCTGATCGAGGACGCCCGACGCACCTACGACGACATCGCGCGCCGGGTCAGCCTCTCGGCGCCGTCGGTGAAGCGGCGCGTCGACCGGATGCGCAAGGAGGGGGCGCTGGAGGGGTTCACGGCGGTCGTCGACCACGGTGCGATGGGATGGAACACCGAGGCGCTGGTCGAGCTCTTCTACCGTCCGGGGACGACCCTCGACAAGGTGGCGAAGACGCTGCGCGACCACCCCGAGGTGATCGAGGCGTGGAGCGTCACCGGCGAGGCCGACGCGATCGCCCGGGTGCGGACGGAGGACAACGCGGCGCTGGAGCGGCTGATCATGGACCTGCAACGAAACGGATTGGTCGTGCGCACGCGCTCCCAGGTCGTCCTGTCGCTGCTCGTCCGCCGCACCGTCGAGGGCGGGTAGCGCGAACCGCGTGCGGGCCGCCGTTCGAAAGTCTCCGAGTTCGAGGTCGAGCCGGGACGGCCACTAACCGAGCAATCGCGGCCCACAATCGAGTCGCCCGGGGGAGTTCCGGAGCGGTCAACGGGGCGCCCTGTAAACGCCCTGGCTCAGCCTTCGCAGGTTCGAATCCTGCCTCCCCCATCGATCGCGACCAACGTCTCGAGCGAGTCGTCCCACTCGCCAAAGAAGGCATCGCGAATGGCTAGCGTCGCCGCCGCCTCCCGCGACGCGCGGATCGCTTCCTTCCCTCGGCCGGCTCCCGCAGCTCCTGCCGGATCTCGCGGCCGGCGGCCTCCTCCACCGCCTCGCTCATCACCTGCTGGAAGATCGCCAGCAGCGCCTCGGAGGCAAGCGGGCGCAACCGCTCGAGCGCCTCGCGCACCTTCGGCCACTCCTCCTCCGGGCGCCCCGCGCGGTTGAACGGCTTCCACACGTTCTCCACGAACACCTCGACGAAGACGCGCGCCACGCCGCGCGCCTGGCGGCGCACCTTCTCGCCGATCTCCAGCGCCTTCTCCGGCGGAATTCCAAGCGCCGCCAGCTCGATCCCCGCCCGTTGGAGACGCGGGCTCAAGATCTCGAACCGGCCGTCGCCCAGCGGCCGCATCAGCCCCAGCTTCTCCGCCCGCCTCAGCAGCTCCGGGTCCGCCCCTCCCCACCTCTCCGCCATCTCGTCGGCATCGAGGATCTCCGGCTCCTCGTCCTCGAACGGCGCTCGCAGCGCCCGCGAGAAGTTGAGCACCTCGCTGCTCGACCCGCCCGCGCCCTCGAGCAGGCGCCGGATCGCCTCGAGATTGAAGCCGTCGCCCTGAAGCTCCTTGATCAGCTCGATCCGCGCCAGGTGCTCGTCGCCGTAGTAGCCGGTGCGCCCCCGGACCTCCGGCGGCGGCACCAGCCCGCGCGACTGGTGGGCGCGGATGTTCCGCACCGTCATCCCGCTCCGCCGCGCCAGCTCGTCGATCGTCATCGACGCCTGCCCATCGGCGGCGCCATTCCCCCGAGCTGTCTCGTCCGTGAGTTCCGTCACAGGAGCATCGTACTTCAGCAGATGTTCCATCAAATGATGTTACATTGACCCGTGCATGGGTTATTGGGAAGCGAAGCCATGAACGCGATCACCTCAGCCCTCGGGTTCAACGCCCTCCTCGCCACCGGCGAGCCCGCCGGCGGCGCCGCTCTCGACCAGGTGGCGATCGCCACCGGCGCCGCCCTGGTGCTGAGCAGCGCCATCGCCTGGCTCGGCATGGGCCATCGCAGCGGCAAGGTCCCCCACCTCGGCCGCGCCGCCGACCTCTCCGAGCGAATCTCCGGCCTTCCCGGTTGGGCAGCCCTCCCCTCGGCGCTGGCCGCCGCATCGCTCCTGGTCGCGCTGCTGGGGATGTACTGGGACATCTCGCTCCACATCGACGCCGGGCGCGACGCGGGCCCGCTCGCCAACCCCGCCCACTACTTGATCCTCGCCGGCCTGTTCGGCGTCTTCAGCGCCGGCTACCTGGCGATCTGCCTGCCGAAGGAACGTCCCGGCCCCGCCGCCGTCCGCATCGCGGGCGACTGGTACGCGCCCGTCGGCGGCCTCCTGATCGCCGCCTGCGGCGCCTTCGCGCTGGTCGGCTTCCCGCTCGACGACGTCTGGCACCGGCTGTTCGGCCAGGACGTGACCCTCTGGGGCCCCACCCACCTGATGCTGATCGGGGGCGCCGGCATGACCCTGGTCGGCCAGGCCGTGCTGCTGGTCGAGGGAATGCGGGCGCGCGACGCCCGGCGCTCCGCCGGCGAGCCCCCGCCCGCCGAACCCGCCCTGGTCGTCCGGCTGCGGCGCGTCGGCCTGATGGGCGGCCTGCTGATCGGACTCTCCACCTTCCAGGCGGAGTTCGACTTCGGCGTGCCTCAGTTCCGCCTCGTGCTCGAGCCGGTGCTGCTCGCCGTCGCCGCCTCGGTGACCCTGGTCTGTGCCCGGCTCTGGATCGGGCGCGGAGGCGCCCTCGCCGCCGCCGCCTTCTTCATCGCGATCCGCGGCGCGATCAGCCTGATCGTCGGCGACGTGTTCGGGCAGACCGCCCCTCACCTGCCGCTCTACCTCGCCGAGGCTGGCTGCGTCGAGCTGGCCGCCCTCGCGCTTGCCCGCCGGCCCCTGGCCCTCGGAGCGGCTTCGGGCCTGCTGATCGGAACCGTGGGCTTCGCCGCGGAGTGGGGCTGGTCCCAGATCGCGATGCCGTTCCCCTGGACCCCGGACCTGCTCCCCGAGGCGCTGCTCGGAGCGATCGTCGCCGCGATCGCGGGCGGCCTGATTGGCGCGCTCCTCGGCTGCGCCCTGCGCGGCAGCCTGCCGCGCACCGCGGTGGCGCGAACCGTCCCCGTCGTCGCCCTGCTCGCGATCGCGGGCACCCTCGCCGACGGGCTGTGGACAACCACCACGCGAAAACGTCCAGGCCCAGGTGACGCTCCAGGACCTGCGGCCCGGCCCCAAGCGCGAGGTCGCCGCCACGGTCCGCATCGATCCCCCTCAGGCCGCGGACGACCCCGCGTGGCTCAACGTCACCGCCTGGCAGGGTGGCGGCTTGGTGGTCAACCGGCTCGCCGCCCAGGGCGACGGCGTCTACCGCACCACAGAGCCGATCCCCGTCCACGGCGACTGGAAGGCGTCGATCCGGCTCCAGCGCGGCCGCGAGGTCCTTGGCCTCCCCGTCTACATGCCCGGGGACCGTGCCATTCCCGCCCCCAAGGTGCCGGCGAAGCAATCCTTCACCCGCGCGTTCGTCAACGACCACCAGCTTCTTCAGCGCGAGCAGAAGCAGGGCGTGCCCGGCTGGCTGACCACCGCGGCGCCCCTCGGCGTGCTCGCCCTCGCGCTCGGCTTCCTGGCGACCCTGGCCTGGGGCCTTGGCCGCCTCGCGCTGCGGACCACCCCCGAGCCGCCCTCCCGGCCACGGCGTGAGCCGCGGTTGCACCCGACCTCGATCCCGACAGAGGCGCGGCCGTGACCGAGCGGCTGCACTGCATCATCGGCGCCGGCTACGCCGGAAACGGGGTCGCAAAGGCGTTCAAGGACGCGGGCATTCCCTACGACCAGCTCGAGAAGACCGACCACGTCGGCGGCAACTGGGCCCACGGCGTCTACGACTCGACCCACATCATCAGCTCCCGCGACTCAACGCAGTACGCCGACTTTCCGATGCCCCGCGACTACCCGGACTTTCCCTCACGCGAGCAAGTCCTGGACTACCTGAACGCCTACGTCGATCACTTTGGCCTTCGGGAGCGGATCGAGTTCGGCTCCGAGGTCGTTCGCTTGACCCCCCTCGATGAGCGCGGTCTTGGTGGCTGGCGGGTCGAGCTTGGCTCAGGCGAGGTCCGCCACTACGCCGGCGTCGTCGTCGCCAACGGCCACCACTGGGCAAAGCGCTATCCCGACTATCCGGGCGAGTTCACCGGCAAGCAGCTCCACTCGAAGGACTACGGGCGGCCCTCGGACCTGGAAGGCGAGCGGGTGCTCGTCGTGGGCGCCGGGAACTCCGCTTGCGACGTCGCGGTGGAAACGGCCCACACCCGCGGGCCGTGCGACATCTCGATGCGCCGGGGCAACTGGTTCTTCCCGAAGACGATGCTCGGCATTCCGACCGCCGAATGGGACAAGCCCTGGTTGCCGGTCTGGGTGCAGCGACGGATCATCACGCTGATGCTCCGCATCCGGTTCGGCTCCTGGTCGCGCTACGGCCTGCCGGACCCGGACTACCGCCCGTTCGACAAGCACCCGATCGTCAACGAGCAGATGCTCTATTTCCTGCGGCACGGCGTCGTACGCGCGCGGCCCGGGATCGAGCGTCTCGAGGGGCGCACCGTCCATTTCGTCGACGGCACCGCTGGCAGCTACGACACGATCGTCTGGGGCACCGGCTTCGACATCAGCTTCCCGTTCCTCGATCACGACCTGTTCACGTGGAAGGACGGGGTGCCGGTTCGGGTCGCAAACCTGCTCGCGCCTGGCGTCGCCAACCTCTACGTCTTCGGGCTGCTTCAGCCTCGGGGTGGCGCCGGGCCGCTGATCTCCCGCGGCGCCGAGTCGCTGACGAAGATGATCCGTACCCAGGAGCGACTCGACCATCCGCTCGCGGATGACCTCGCGCGCCTGCGTCGCCCCAACTCCCGGATGCTCGTCGGAGTCGGCGAGACAATGCGCGAGATCAAGGCCGCGGGCGCAGTCTTGAAGCTGATTTCGCTCCGAGCGCGTCTCACCGGGAAGGCGCTGGCCCAGCCGCCCGCTGTCACCCCGGTGACGCTCTCAGACGACTCGGCCGAAACGACCGAGCCCGACGTCAGGATCGCTGCATGATGGACAGTGCGTTCGCCGGCCGGGGTGGGGGATCGTGATCGGAAAGCTCGTGCCAATCTCGCGACCGTCGCTGCCGGTTCGCTGGCCGCTCTCGCTGCTCGACGACATCCGCACGATCGCCGACTCGACGCGGGTCCTGCCTGAGGTCCTGGAGCGCCTGGCCGACGTTCGCCACATCGCCGACTCGACGGGGGTCCTGCCTGAGGTCTTGGAGCGCCTGGCCGAGATCGAACGCCGCGTCGAGTCGCTCGACCGCGAGGTGGCCGCGATGCGCCAGGGGGTCGAGTCGATCGGCGCCGACGTGATCGACCTGCGCGACGCGATTCACCCGATCCAGCGAACGGCCGGGCGCCTCGGCCGGATCACCGTCCGGAAACCGCGAGCTCGTTAGCGATGGGTGGCGAGACGCCCACGAAAGACGAGGTCCCGCTCCAGGAGGTCAGCCTCCACGGGCACCGCGTCGGCTTCCGGATCGCCGGCGAAGGACCGCTGATCGTCCTGATCCACGGGATCACCTCGACCTCGAGCGTCTGGCTCGAAGCGATGGAGAGACTTGCCGAGCGCTACACGGTGGTTGCCCCCGATCTGCTCGGCCACGGGCGCTCGGCAAAGCCCCGCGGCGATTACTCGCTGGGTGCCTACGCGAGCGGTGCGCGGGACCTGCTCGGCGTCCTCGGCTTCGACCGAGGAACCGTGGTCGGCCATTCCCTGGGCGGCGGCATCGCGCTCCAATTCGCCTACCAGTTCCCCGAGTACACCGAACGGCTTGTGCTCGTCTCCAGCGGCGGTCTCGGCAAGGAGGTCCACCCGCTGCTTCGGGCCGGGGCGCTGCCCGGCTCCGAGCTGGTTCTGCCGCTCATCGCGCCGAACTGGGGGGTGCGGGCGGGAGCCGCGGTGGCAGAGTTCCTGCGGCGCTTCGGCGTCCAGGCCGGTCCCGACCTCGCCGAGGCGGCGCGCGGCTACGCCTCGCTCGCCGATCGCGACGCCCGAGCGGCGTTCCTGCACACCCTGCGGGCGGTCATCGACCTGGATGGCCAGCGGGTGAACGCAGCGGACCGCCTTTACCTGGCCGAGAGGCTGCCCACCCTGCTGATCTGGGGCACGGACGACCGGATCATCCCCGTCCAGCACGGGCGCGCCGCAGCCGAGTTGATCCCGGGAAGCCGGCTGGTGGAGTTCCCGGCGGCCGGGCACTGGCCGCAGCTCGACGATCCTGACCGCTTCGTCGCGGAGATCACCGAGTTCGTCGAGGGGACCGAGCCCTACGAGTTCGACCTGGAGCACATGCGGGGAATGCTCAACGCCGGTCCCCGATAGGGCTAGGCGATCTCGCGCAGCCGCTGGGCTTCCGGCAGCTGCTTGAGCTTCTTCAGCGTGTTGTTCTCGATCTGGCGGACCCGCTCGCGGGTGACCCCGAAGGCGCGGCCGACCTCCTCGAGCGTCAACGGCTCGTGACCGCGCAGCCCGTAGCGCAGCTCGATCACCTGGCGCTCGCGCTGCGGCAGGGCATCGAGGGCCCTCTGGATGTCCTCGCGCTGCAGGCTCTCGGTCGCGGTCTCGAACGGCTCCTCGGTGGTCTCGTCGGCGACGAAGTCGCCCAGCTCCGACTCATCCTCGTCCCCGACCGGCTTCTCCAGCGAGACCGGCATCTGGGCCACCCGCAGGATGTCCCTGACCTCGCGCACCGTGACCTTCAGCTCCGTCGCGATCTCGGCCGGCTCGGGCTCGCGGCCGAGGCGCTGAACGAGCTGGCGCTCCACATGGCCAACCCGGTTCAGCTTCTCCACCATGTGAACGGGGATGCGGATGGTCCGCGCCTTGTCGGCGATCGCCCTGGTCACCGCCTGGCGGATCCACCAGGTGGCGTAGGTCGAGAACTTGTAGCCGCGGCGGTAGTCGAACTTCTCGACCGCGCGGATCAGGCCCAGTGACCCCTCCTGGATCAGGTCCAGGAAGCCGAGGCCACGGCCCAGGTACCCCTTGGCGATCGAGACGACCAGGCGCAGGTTGGCCTCCACCATGTGGCGCTTGGCGCCCATGTCGCCCCTTTCGATCTGCCGCGCCAGCTCGATCTCCTGATCCGCCGTCAGCAGCTCGACCCGTCCGATCGAGCGCAGGAAGAGCCGCAGCGAGTCGAGGCTGGGCTCGACGGTGAGGTCGAGCTCGGGCTTCTTGACCTGGCCGGGCTGGCCCGCTTCCTTGGCCTCCTTGTAGGCGGTCAGGCCGTCCTCCGCCACCACGTCGACGTCGTGCTCGATCAGGTAGTTGTGAAGGTCGCGGACCTGCTCTTTGGTCACCTCGACCTCTTCGAGCGTCGAGGCGATCTGCTCGAAGGTCAGATAGCCGCGCTCGCGGCCCTCGGCGATCAGCGAGCGAAGCTCGTCGGAGTCCTGAAATCGGGGATCTCCGGTGAGCCCGGTAGTCGCCTCCCCGCTCCCCGCCTCTTGCCCGGCGGCTCCGGCGCCATTTTCGCCGGTGAGCAGAACGTTCCCCTTGTTAGACACTTCCCGACCCGCCCTCTCCTCACGCTCGGGGTCCGGGCGGCGGGAAGTATAAGGGCCTGGTATTGGACCGGCTCCCCGCGAGCAGCGGCCTTGCGCCCGCTAACCTTGGCCGGCCGGCCAGTCGCGGCTCCTCACCGCGCGGCTCACGGCGGCACGAACCAACCGGGCTTCCCGAGCGCTTCCCACACCCAGATGAGCGAAACGAGCGAGGTTCTCTCCCCCAGCATCGACGTCCAGGCGTCGCGACCCCGAACCGAGATCAGCCTCACCCGCGTGGGAGTGCGGGGGATCGAGAAGGTGATCAAGGTGAACGGTGGCCGGCTTGCCGGGCAGGCCGCGACTACGGCTGAGGCGGCCGGGGACGCCGACAACCACTTCTTCGCCGAGCTGGAGTGCTTCGTCGACCTCAACCCCCGCCAGTCGGGCGTCCACATGTCGCGTTTCGAGGAGGTAGTCAACGCGGCGATCGACCAGGTGGTGCTGGGCGAGACGCTGCGCGCCGAGGAGCTCGCCGCCCACATCGCCACCCGCGTTCGCGAGCAGCAGCAGGGGCTGCGCGCCGAGGTGGCGATCACCGCTCGCTATCCGGAAACGGTCGCGACCCCGGCCTCGGGCCTGCCGACTCAGGAGATCTACACATTGTGCGGAACCGCGGTCGTCTCCGAGCGCGGCACTCGCACCCTCACCGGCGTCGAGGCTCAGGGGATGACGGCTTGTCCGTGTGCCCAGGAACTGGTCAGCGGGCGCTCGCGGGAGCGGCTCTCCGCCGAGGGGTTCACCGACGACGAGATCGACCGCGTGCTGAGGGCCGTCCCGGTCGCCACCCACAACCAGCGCGGCATCGGATCGCTGCACCTCGGCCGTCCGGAAGGGGTGGAGCTCGACGTCGACGCTCGCGACCTACTGCACATCGTCGAGCAGTCGATGAGCTCGGAGATCTACGAGCTGATGAAGCGCTCCGACGAGGTGGCCGTAGTCGAGAAGGCCCACCTCAACCCGCGCTTCGTCGAGGACTGCGTGCGGGAGATGGTGCGTCGCGTCGCCGAGGCCTACCCACGGCTCCGCGAGGGCGGGTTCGTGCTCGCCCGCCAGGAGAACCTGGAGACGATCCACCGACACTCGGTGTTCGCGGAGCGTTCCGGCCTGCTCGCCGAGATCCTCGCCGAGGTCGAGAGCGGCGAGCACTCGCCGCATCACATGACCGAGCGCGAGTGGCTCGAGGCTCCCTGCTCGGACTGACGATCCAGATTCCGTGAGGTGCTCTCAGGCCCGCTCCGCCGGCGCCGCACCGCGCGTGCGCCTTGCCCGCTCCTCCGCGATCCGCCGGCGAAGGCCGAAGAAGTAGTCCGCGCCGCTGATCACGGTGGCGGCGACTGCGGCGTAGACGAGCACGTCCACGGCGAGGGGGGCGGGATTCCAGATGATCAGCGCGAACACCGCGGCAACCTGGAGCGCCGTCTTCAGCTTTCCCAGCCAGCTCGCCGCGATCACCACTCCCTGCTCGGCGGCGACCGCCCGCAGGCCCGTGACCGCCAGCTCCCGGGCGATGATGACCATCGCCACCCAAGCTGCGAGCCGGCCAAGCGAGACCAGCGACACGAGCGCCGCGATGATCAGCACCTTGTCCGCGAGCGGGTCCATCAGCTTCCCGAACGTGGTCACGTCCCGGCGTCGCCGCGCGATGTAACCGTCCAGCCCGTCGGTGAGCGCGGCCAGCGCGAATACCCCCGCGGCCAGCGCGTCGCCGTTCGGGGTCTCGCCGAGCAGGGCGACGACGATCACCGGCACCGCGAGGATGCGCAGCAACGTGAGCACGTTCGGCAGGTTGAGCGGGACCACCAACCTGGAGCGTAGATCCTGGCGCGCAGAGTGGCGGTCGATTACGTGTACAGGGAAGCGATCGGTGTGGTGAACACCGGGCGCTCGTTCACGTCCGGCTCGAACGCGGCCCCTGACGAGCTCCCTGGCCCGAGCGAACAGATCGTCGAGCATCGCCTCGGTGAGCTTGCCGGTGAAGGTGTTCTGCTGTGAGGGGTGGTAACAGCCGACCAGCGCATAGCGGCCAACGAGCGCCTCGGCGCCGTGGCCGAAGCGAGGCTTCGGACGAGGCACATCCTGGTCCAGCTCGCGGAGCGCCCGCAGCGCCCCGTCCCAGGCGAAGGAGCCCAGCGCGACGAGGACCTTCGCCCGCTCGAGCAGCCGCAGCTCCTCGACCAGGTATGGGAGGCAGTTGTCGCGCTCCGTGGGCGTGGGGCGGTTGCCGGGCGGCGGGCAGCGGTTGACGGCGGTGACGTAGGCGGCGCGCAGCCGCAGCCCGTCGTCGCGATGTTCCGACCGCGCCTGGTTTGCGAACCCGGCCCGGTGAAGCGCCGCATAGAGCCAGTCCCCCGACCGATCGCCGGTGAACACTCGCCCGGTTCGGTTGCCCCCGTGGGCGGCGGGCGCCAGCCCGATCACCACCAGCGGGGCGGCCGGGTCGCCGAAGCCCGGCAGCGGCCGCGCCCAGTATTGGTCGCCTTGGAACCGGCGCGGCGGCTTGGCGGCGACCTGCTCGCGCCACTCGACCAGCCGGGGACAGCGGCGGCAGCGGACTATCCGGCGGCCCAGGATCGGCAGCGAGCTGGGCTCGGCTCCAGGCACCGGCCGAAGGCTAGAGGCCCTCTCGCTACGATCGCCGCGCCATGGACGCCAAGCCCGCCGCCGAGTCCCGCTCCGAGCTCGTCAAGTGGATGGGCATCGGCGACGCCAACGCGGCCGGGTTTGTCCACGGGGGCGTGGTGATGAGGCTCTGTGACGAGGTCGCCGGGATCGCCGGGATCCGCCACTCCGGCAGCCGGGTGGTGACCGCGGCGGTGGACCGGATGACGTTCCTGCATCTGGTCAACATCGGCGAGCTCCTGATCTGCTCGGCGACCGTGAACGCCGTTTGGCGGACCTCGATGGAGGTCGGTGTCCGAGTCGAGGCCGAAAACCCCCGCATCGGCGAGCGCCGCCACACGTCGACCGCCTACCTGACCATGGTCGGCATCGACGACGACGGCACGCCCGTTCCCGTCCCGGACCTGATCGCAGAGTCGGAGGCCGAGCGCCGACGCCAGCGAGAGGCCGAGCTGCGCCGCCGCAACCGCCTGGCCGAGCGCGAGCAGATCCTGCGCGAGCGGGCCGAGGGCTAGCGGTTCGGGGCGCGATGAACCGGCTGCCGAAGCGAGCGCGGAGCGCGTAGCCGCCGCCACGGGACGCTAACCTGGCTGGCGCGAGGGCGATCCACGCACAGGCTCGCCCGGCGACGGGCTGCTTCGCCCAAGCACCTCCCAGATGGCGCCCGACCACCCCCAGCTCCGCAAGCTAGCCATCGTCCCCGCCTACAACGAGCAGGGAATGGTGGGCCGCGTGGTGCGCGACATCCGCCGCCACGCCCCCGAGTTCGACGTCGTGGTGGTCGACGATGGCTCTACCGACGACACAGCGGCCGAGGCGGAGGACAGCGGCGCGGTCGTCCTGCGCCATCCCTTCAACACGGGGATCGGCGGCGCGATGCAGTCCGGCTTCAAGTACGCGCTCCGGCACTCCTACGACGTCGCCGCCCAGGTCGACGGCGACGGCCAGCACAAGCCCGCCCACCTGCACGACCTGCTGGCCGAGCTTCAAACCAGCGGGCACGAGGCCGACATGGTTTGCGGCAGCCGCTTCCGCGGCGATCCCGGGTACAAGGTGCCGATCGGCCGCCGGGTCGGCAACCTGATCTTCTCCGTCGTCCTGACCGCGATCTGCCGCCAACGGATCAGCGACCCGACGTCCGGCTTTCGGATGACGAACCGGCGCGGGATCGAGTTGTTCGCGCGCGACTATCCGCACGACTACCCCGAGGTCGAGGCGATCCTGATGCTGCACGCCCACCGGCTGCGGATCCACGAGGTACCGGTGCGGATGAACGCCCGCGGCTTCGGCCGCAGCTCGATCGACTATCCGCGCAGCGCCTACTACATGGCCAAGGTGCTGCTGGCGCTGTTCGTGGGCCTGTTCCGGCGGCGGCCCGTTCCCCTCGAAGACGCCTCGGATCCGTCCGCGGGCCGGCCGGTTGCACCGGGGGCGGCGGTCTCGGGAGCGGGCGGCGAGCCGGAGGCACGATGACCGCCGCCGGCTGGTGGCTGCCGCTCGCCGCCGCGCAGCTCGACAGCCGCATACGGATCGCGGCGGTGGTCGTCACTGCCCTGCTGGTCGGAGTGGTCCTCGAGCTGGTACGGCGGCGCCGGCTGGTCGAGCGCTACGCGCTGCTCTGGATGTTCGTCTCGGTGGCGCTGCTCGTTCTGGCGATCTGGAACCAGCTGCTCGCCTCGGCCGCCGACCTCCTCCATATCGAGGTGCCCGCCAACTTCCTGTTCATCGCCGCCTTCGGCGTCGCCTTCGTGCTGCTCCTGCACTTCTCGGTCGCCACCTCGCGCCTCTCCGAGGAGACCAGGATGCTTGCCCAGGAGGTGGCACGGCTGGACGAGGAGTTACGGGCGGCACAGGCGGCCGAGGCGAACGGAGACGGCGCCCGTGTCGGGGGGCCGGAGCAGGCGGCGCGCGGCGGGCAGCCTCAGTCCGAGGCCCGGAGCAGCGCCAGCACCACCGACCAGTAGGCGCGCAGCGCGCCCCGCAGCGCACGCGAGCGGCCGGCGCGCCCCAGATACGGTGAGTCGAGGTCGGCGGTCAGGCCCCGTGCGAACTCCCCCGCGTCGATCTCCCGTCCAGCCTGGATCCGGCGGCGCTCGCCAAGCAGCCGCCCCGCGGCGCGCAGCGTGTCGCCCCAGGCGAGCAGCTTCTGCCCGAACCAGCCGCCGGCGGCAGATACCGGGACGAGCGCCAGCTCGGTGGCCACCAGCGCCGGGGCAAGCAGAGCCAGCAGGGCCGCCGGATAGGTGCGAATCAGGGTCGCCCAGCGGTTGCGTTCCAGTTGGCGCCACTTGGCGGGCCCCTTGGCGAACTCGTAGGCGTGCTCGACCCGAGCGGCCGGCTCCAAGCCCAGCCGCTCCCCGGCGAGCCGCAGCCGCAGCGACAGGTCGACGTCCTCGTGGTAGAGGAAGAACCCCTCCCCGAAACCCCCGATTCGCTCGAAGATGGGACGCGGAATGGCGAGGCAGGCGCCGGAGACGAACCCGGGCTCGCTGGTCGAAGGTTCCGGCGCCGGGACGCCCCGGCTCCCTTCTGCGAAGGGCTCCCCGGCCCCCCCGGCCCAGGCAATGCCGGTGAAGTGGACCACTCCGCCGCGGGTGTTGATCACTCGCCCTCCCTCGGCGGTGACCAAGCCCTGCCAGGCGGCCCAGCCACGGCCGTCGGCGAGCGGACGCTCGATCGCCTCCCGGAAGCCCGGGTCCGGAACCGCGTCGGGGTTCAGGAAGCAGAGCAGCTCCCCAGAGGCTGTCGAGGCACCGCGGTTGCAGCCGGCGGCAAAGCCGAGATTCGCCCCGGCCTCGACCACGATCGCGTCCGGGACGAGCTCGCGCACCGCGCCGGGCGTCCCATCCGAGGAATCGTTGTCGACGACGATCAGCTCGTCGCCGTCATCGAGCTGCGCGGCGAGCGCCGGCAGGGCTCCCCGCACCGCCTGGCGGTGGTCGCGCGTCACGATGACGACTGAGAGACGGCTCAAGGCCGGGCGATGATACGAACGCCCCCAACCCCCTGGCCGAGGGACTCAGCCAAGCGCCTCGAGGATCTGCGCCGTGTCGCCGAAGCTCTCAGCGTCGGCGATCTTGCCGTCGCGGAGCTGGTAGAGCCAGATCGCCCTGCCCTCGATCGTGGCACCCGCCTTGGTGCGTCCCTTGGTCTTGGCGACGACGACGACGTGGTTGTCGTCCGCACCCAGGACCTTCTGGGGAGTGGCGCTGAACTGGTCGTAGTTGTCGCCCAGCCTGGCCAGGAAGTCCCGGAAGCCCTCCGGCCCCGCGTAGGTCCCGCCCCAGGGAAGCGACGCGGGCAGCCTCGTTTCCGCCGACGGAGCGATCGCCTCGAGCACGGCATCGATGTCACCGCGCCCGAACGCGTCCCACGCACCCTGGACCACGTCCACGTTGTCCTGCGCCATGCCGCTAGTTCCTCCTCGTTCTGCCTTCCGACACCCCCACCCTATGCGCGAACGCGATCGCGGTCAACCACGGCGCTCCTAGAATGCGGGCGACGCCGGAGTAGCTCAGTTGGCCAGAGCACCGCTCTCGTAAAGCGGGGGTCACGGGTTCGAATCCCGTCTCCGGCTCTTCCCGGCTGCTATCTCTCGTCTTCGGCCAACCGGTAGCCGACGCCGCGAACGGTGAGCACGAGCTTCGGGTCCTGGGGGTCGCGCTCGATCTTCTGGCGCAGGTTGGAGATGTGGACGTCGCAGGCGCGCACGTCGCCCGAGAACTCCGACTGCCACAGCTCCTCCATGATCTCGAGGCGGCTGAACACCTGACCGGGCCGCTCCGCGAGCAGGCGCAGGACCTGAAACTCCGATCGCGTCAGGTTGACGGGCTCGCCCCGGATCGTCACCAGGTGGCGGGCGAGGTCGATCCTCACCGAGCCGACCTGGATCGTCTTGCCCTCTCGCCCGGAGGAGCTGCGGTCGAGCTCCCGGCGGCGAAGCTGGGCGCGCACGCGGCCCAGCAGCTCCCGCACCGAGAAGGGCTTCGTCACGTAGTCGTCGGCGCCCACCTCGAGGCCCACGACCTTGTCGACCTCGGCGTCCTTGGCCGTCAGCAGGATGATCGGCACCGGGCTGCGGGCGCGCACGTCGCGGCAGATGTCCAGGCCGCTGCGCCCGGGCATCATGATGTCGAGGATCAGCAGGTCGAAGGTCGGGGCATCGTTCCCCAGCTTGCGATCCGCGTCGTCCCCGTCCTCGGCCAGGGTGACGTCGAAGCCCTCCTGCTTCAGCGCGTAGCCGACCGCGTCCCGCACCGAGGGCTCGTCGTCCGCGATCAGGATTCTGCCGTCGGTCATCGCAATCACGCCACCGGGGTTGCGGCCACCTCTGCGACCGGAAGGCGCACCCAGAAGGTGCTGCCCGTCCCTACGTTCGACTCCACCCCCATCTCCCCCTCCATTACATCCACCATCCGCTTCGCGATCGAGAGCCCCAGGCCGAAGCCCTCCTGCTGGAGCGACCCCGAGCCTCGGTAGAAGCGCTCGAACACCCGACCGATTTCCTCCGCGGGGATTCCGGTCCCGGTGTCTGAGACTTCGATCAACACCTCGCTGTCCCTACCACGACGCGCGCGCAGCGTAACCACGCCGGGCGCCGGCGTGTTCTTGAACGCGTTCGTCAGCAGGCCGATGAGGACCTGGCGGAGCAGCACCGAATCGCCACGAGCCGCAACGTCCGCCTCGACGTCGATCCTCACCTCGATCCCGTCGGGGGGCGCCACGGCCTGGACCGCCTCCTCGATCGCGATTCCCACGTCCAGCGCCTCGGTCATCCCCTCCCCGATCGCCTCGATCCGTGCCAGGGTCAGCAGCGAGTCGGTCAGGCGAGTAACCCGCTCGACGTCCTCCGAAAGACGGGCGAGGAAATGGTCGCGCGCGTTCGGATCGTCCTTGGCGCCGGCGCGCAGGACCTCGATCGCACCCGACATGCCGGCGATCGGGTTGCGCAGCTCGTGGGCGGCATTGGACACGAACTCGCGTTCCGCCAGCTCGCGCCGGAGCCCGACGGTGCGATCGCGCACCACCGCCAGCACGGCGTCCTCGGCCGGCAGATCCCGCATGCCGAGCGCATAGACTCGATCGCCGACCCGCATGCCGTCGTGCTCGGCGGCGCCCCGATCGGCCGCGCGGCGCAGCCAGGGGCGAAGGGGCGCAATGGCCTTGCCGTTGGGCGCGATCAGCGGCTCGGCGGCCCGATTCGAGAACCGCACCTCCGACTGGCGCCCGACGACCATGACCGCGTCGTCGAGCGCGTCGAAGATCGCCGAAAGGCGGTCCCGCTCTGACGACAGCGCCCCGAAGGTCTCGCGCAGCGCGATCCGCATCGTCTCCAGAGCCATTCCGAGCTCGGCGATCTCGTCCCGGCCGCCGGTTCCCTCCAGCGGCTCGTCCAGCCTTCCCTCGGTGATCCGAGCCGCGCTGCCGGCCAGCCGCTTGACTCGCGTGGTGATCGCCGTGGCGATCAGAAAGCCGATCACGACGGCGAGAGCTACCGCGATTGCGGCTGCGGTCAGGCGCTCGCCGCGAAGCGCGTCGATCGTTCGCTCGATCTCCATCGGCCGCTCGGCCCGGGCGAGCACGGCGCCCGAGATGCGACCGTTGCGCAACAGCGGCATGGAGGCCACGGTGACGACGCCCGGCAGCTGATCGACGGACCGCGAACCGTGGAGGGCCGCCTCGATGGCAGCCTCGCGGCCCGGCACCCGACCGAGCTCCACGCCTCGCGAGAGCGAAGGCGTGAGCAGGCGGCGGCGCGAATCGAACGCCCAGGCCGAATAGCCCTGATCGTTGATCGATTCGACCTGGGCAGCGGCGGCGGCGGGCGGGCGGGCGCCGATCCGTTCGACGAGCCGCGCCGTCCGTCCGAGTGTGATGTTGGCGGCCTGTTCGCTGGCCCTCTCGTCGCCGGACCCGGTGACCAGCAGATACGAGAATCCCGCGGCGATCGACGCCACGGCGGCGAAGCCGAGGGTCAGGTACAGCCGGACGCCGAACGGCCGTCGCGAACGAGCGACTGTGGCTGGCTGCCCGATCGCGGCCATGCCGGGAGTCTAAGCATCCCTTAACAGAGCTTCCAGGCGGAACACGAGCGCCTCGAGTGCGAGCTCCTCACCGACGTTGACCCGCAATCGCCGGCGGGTCTCCATCACGAGCTCCGCACCCGCGCGCGCCCGGCGCGAGTCGAGGCCGCCGACGGTGGTCGCCGAATCGGTGCGCAGCGCCTCGAGGCGATCGGAGTTCAGGACCAGGACTGTCGGCGCGCTCGGCGACTGTCGCCAGGTCCCGCAGCCAGGCGGCGATCAGGGCCAGGCCGAGGTCGAGCGTCTCGGTCCGGGCACGCCGGGCGGTGCGCCTCGTAGCCTCCTCCATCTCGCGGGAGCGGCGCCGAGCGCCGCGGCTCTCGCTCTCGCCCGCCTCGACTGCCAGGGACTCAAAACGCGCTCGCGCCGCCTCCGTCGCCTGCCCGCTTGCCGCTTCCGCGGCGCTGAGCAGGCCATGCCAGGGAGCGCCGGCGAGCTCACCCGACAGCGCCGCCGCGACGCACGCCTCGGCCACGCTGCGGAGCTCCCGGCCCTGCTCGCCAAGGAGGAAGGCCGCCCGGTCCGTGTCGCCGCCGGCCAGGCGCGCCGCGGCACGGCGCTCCTCGTCGCTGCCCCCGAGCCCGAGCTTCGCGAGGTGCAGCTCGACGGCCTCCTCGGTGAGCGGCGTGAAGCGCACGCCCTGGCAGCGCGAGCGGACCGTCTCCAGCAGCGCGGCGGGCTCGGAGGTGATCAGGATCAGGTGGACGAATGGCGGCGGCTCCTCGAGGGTCTTGAGCAGCGCGTTCTGGCTCTCGTCAGCCATCGCTCCCGCCGCTTCGATCACGAAGGCGCGCCGCTCCCCTTCGAACGGCCGGTAGGCCGCGGCCACGATCACCCGCTCGCGCACCTCGTCCACCAAATGCTGGGTGCCCTGCGGCGCAAGCCAGACCAGGTCCGGGTGCGGTGAGGGATCCGCCAGCGCCCGCCGCCGCGCGTCGTCAGGCTGGGGAGCGCCGGCGGCCAAGAGCTCAGCGGCGAAAGCCCGCGCCGTGCGCCCGCTTGCCCGACCCGGGCGGGCCGGCGAACAGGTACGCGTGGGCCGGCGCCACGAGCGCCGCAGCGAGCGCAGCCCGCGCTCCCGGCTGGTGCTCGGTGGCGTCCAGAAGCGTCTGGGGAATGTCAGCCGTCGCGAGCGGCAACTCGTCCCAGCGCCTCCATCACCCGGGCGTGCACCTCGGCCACATCACCCTCTGCGTCGACTACGGCGATCCGCCCAGGGTGACGCGAGGCCAGGTCGTCATAGGCGGCAGCGACCAGGCGCTGGAAGTCGATGCCCTCTCCCTCGAAGCGATCGCTGCCATCGTCGCCACCCTCGGCCAGGCGCTGCTGGCCGCGGGACTCGGCATCCTCGGGGTCGATCCTCAACAGCACCGTGACATCGGGCAGGCAGCCGGCGATCGCGATCTCGTTCAAGCGCTCCACAGGGTCCGTGCCGAGGCCCCGGGCGGCGCCCTGGTAGGCGACCGTCGAGTCCACGAACCGGTCGCAGACGACGTCCCGCCCCTGATCGAGCGCCGGCCGCACCAGCCGCGCGCACAGCTCCGCCCGCGCAGCGCAGAACAAGAGCAGCTCGGTACGCGGGTCGAGTTCGGTAGCCGGGTCCTTCAGCAGTGCGCGGACTCGCTCGCCCACATCGGTCCCTCCCGGCTCACGAAGCAAGCAGCGTCTCGGGCCCCAGCGCCTCGGTGAGCAGCGCGGCCTGCGTGGTCTTCCCCGAGCGGTCGATCCCCTCCAGGGTGACGAACACCGATAACCGTGCTACTTCTTCGTGCGGGTGCCGGCGCGCTTGGTGCGGGCGGTCCCGGGCGAGGGGGGCTTGCGGCGGGCACGGCGGCGGCCGTTGCCGCGTGACCTCGAGCTGGGCGCCTCGGCCTCAGCGTCGGCCTCAGTCGGCGGAGGCCCCATTGTCGGCGGCCTTCGCCTTCTCCCTCGCCTCGCGCGCGCGCTCGCGCTCCGCACGCTTCTGCCGCATCTCGACCATCGAGGGACAGTCGTCGTTCAGGCACAACTTCCAGGGGCGGCCGCGGAATCCCTTCACCGTGAGGCGCGGCATCTCGCCGCAAATCGAGCAGCGCTCCTCGAGTCGCCAGAGGTCATAGCCGCGGCCCGGGAGCGGGCCGGACACCTGGCAGGAATCGGGCGAGTTCGGGATTGTCGCGGTCCCAGCCCTCGCAGCCGTACATCCGCTTCCCGCCCTTCAGCTCGATCATGCGCAGGCGATTCGGCGAGCCGTCCTCGTGCTTTCGCCCCGCCTCCTCACAGACCTTGCACGGGCCGAGGAACTTGTCCTCGTCCATGCCTGCCCAGATCTGCTTCGCGAGGTCCTCGCGGCGCTCCTGGAGGTCGGAGGTGGTCGAAGTGGAGCATCTCGCGGCTGATTCGAAGCACCTCGTCCCTGGAGGTCTTGCCCGCGGCGATCTGGTCCATATCCCGCTCGAGCTCGGCGGTCATCTCGGGGGTCGCCATCCGGGGCACGTATTCGTGGAACGCCTTGTACATGGCGATGCCGGTCTCAGAGGGCTCCGGGGGATTACCGAACACGTAGCCGCGGTCGTAGAGCTTCTGGATGATGTCCGCGCGGGTGGCCTTGGTGCCCAGGCCCCGCTCCTCCATCATCTCGACCAGCTTGCCCTGGCTGATCCGTGCCGGCGGCTGGGTCTCCTTGTCGACCGCCCAGGGATCGCCGTCGAGGGCCAGCTCCTGGCCTTGCTCCAGCTTCGGGATCTCCTCGTCGCGGGAACGGGCATAGGTGTAGATGGCCGCGAAGCCCGGGTCGGTGACAACCGAGCCGCGCACGAAGTAGCTCTCCGACCCCGCCTCGATGTCGGCCCGGGTGGACTCGATCCCCATCGGCGAACCGAAGGTCGCCAGGAAGCGCCGCGCGACGAGCTCGTAGACGCGCTGCTTGGGGCCGTCCAATGCCCCCGGATGCACCGCCTGGGTGGGGTAGATCGGGGGGTGGTCGGTGGTCTCCTTGCGGCCGCGCGTCGGCGCCAGATCGCCCTTGTCGAGCAGGGAGGCGGCGGCCTCGAACTCCGGGATGCGGACCAGCGAGGCGACCAGCTCGCGGGTCGGAAGCGAGCGCGGATAGACGGTGTTGTCGGTGCGCGGGTAGGAGATGAAGCCGTCCATGTAGAGGTCCTCGGCGAGCTGCATGGCGCGCTTCGGGGTGAGACCCAGCCGATTCGAGGCCTCGGTCGTGAAGGCGGTGGTGTTGAAGGGAGTGGGCGGTTTTCTCTGCGAGCGCCTCGCGGTCACTTCCTTGACGCCACCGGGGCTCTTCGTCTGCGCCAGTGCCGCGTCCGCCTCCCTCTTCTCCCAGAAGCGGTCGGTCGCGTGGTGGGCCTCGAAGGCGCCGTCCGGGTGCTGGAAGCGCGCCAGGACCTCCCAGTACGGCTTCGCGACATGTGCGCGCCGCTCGAGCTCACGCTCGACGATCAGCGCCAGGGTCGGGCTCTGCACCCGCCCGACCGAGAGGAAGTTGGAGCCGAAGCGCCGCGTGGCGAGCGAGACGGCGCGGGTCAGCGTTGCGCCCCAGATCAGGTCGATGTCCTGGCGCGCGGCGCCCGCGTACGCGAGGTCGTAAGCGAGGTCGTCGAGATCGCCGAAGGCGCGCTGGATCTCATCCTTGGTGAGCGCCGAGTAGCGGGCCCGCTTGACCTGCGGCTGCGCCGCGATGCCACCCTCGGTGACCGCGGGGTTCGCCTCGACGATCTGCTCGAGGGCCTCGAGGCCGATCAGCTCGCCCTCGCGGTCGTAGTCCGTCGCGATCACGATCTCGTCCGCGTCCTTCGCCACCTTGCGAATCGCGCGCACGACGTTCTTGTCGGTCGGCTCCTTGATCAGGTCGGCGTCGATCAGCTCGTGGAGGTCGGTCTGCTGCCAGTTCGAGTAGCCGTCGGGGAACGCCGGGTTCATGACGTGGCCCTTGAGGCCGATCGTCATCTGCTCGCCGTCGGCGTCGGACCAGGTGTAGAAGGGGACCTTGTAGACCGAGTCCGCCTTCGCCTCGCCGCCGCTCAGGATCTCGGCGATCTTCTTCGCTGAGTTGTTCTTCTCGGTGACGATCAGTCGCATCGGTGCCCTCCGTAATCGGCACGCATCGCCGCATTCGTGAGCGTTGGACCGAGACGATGCCCCGCCGATCGGACGGCGAGGGTAGCAGGGGGCCCGGCGACCCTCTTCCGAAGCCGCCCGACCCCGCCCGAAGGGCTGCGCTCGTGGCTCGGACGACGCATCATCGGGAGCGCTGCGCCGCGGCCTTTACCCTTGTTCTCGATGCCCGCTCAGGCCTTTGCCGGCAAGGAATGCGTGTGCCAGCTCCGCAAGGGGATCTGCGACCAGTCGTGCGTGCGCGACATGCTGCTCGACCCCCCTCTACATCGCCTGCCTGCGGCTGTCGGGACGCCCGTGCCTGGTGGTCGGCGGCGGCGAGGTGGGGCTCGAGAAGGTCGAGGGGCTGCTCGCCTGCGACGGCGAGGTCACCCTGGTCGCTCCCCGAGGCCGTGCCCGAGCTGTCGAGCTACGCGCGCGAGGGCTCGATCCGCTGGGAGCGGCGCGAGTTCCGCGACCCCGATCTGGACGGGAAGTTCGTGGCGATCGCGGCCACCGGCGCGACCGAGGTCAACATCTCGGTCGTACGAGGGAGCGGAGCGGCGGGCGATGCTCTGCAACGTGGTCGACGTGCCGCCGCTGTGCAACTTCATCCTGCCGGCGATCGTCCGCACGGCCCGCTGGCGATCGCGATCTCGACCGCCGGCGCCTCGCCGGCGCTGGCCAAGCGGATGAAGCGCGAGATCGCCGAGGCCTACGGCGAGCCCTACGCGCGCCTCGCGGTGATCCTCAACGAGGCGCGGGGCTGGGCGAAGGCCACCCTCCCCACCTACCAGGACCGCAAGGAGTTCTTCGAGGGGATCGTCAACGGCGAGCCGGACCCGGTGGAGCTGGTCCGCGAGGGGCGCGAGGAAGAGCTCGAGGCGCTGATCGAGGCCGCGAAGGAGAGCCACGCGACCGCGGCCGCTGCGCGAAGCGGCCGAGCGGCTGCAGCGGGCAAGTAGAGGAACAAGGCTGCTCGAGATCCCGGGGTGGTCGACGTTCCGTCCTATATATGGATATGGACGAAATGTCGACCACCCAGCGGGTCCTTCCCCTCGTTGCCTAAATCGTCACGTCCTCCCGCGGACTGCCACCTCAGGCACCGGCCCGCTCACCCCGCCGGCAGGGCGTAGATCGCGACCGCGGCGAAGTGGGCCGCGGCGGCGGCGATCACCAGCAGGTGGAAGATCTCGTGGTAGCCGAAGACGGCCGGGTTCGGATCGGGCCGCTGGCGGGCGTAGATCGACCGCGCCCGCGGTGTAGAGAGCGCCGCCCGACGGCGATCAGGGCGCCGGCGCCCAGCTCCCGCGTTGACGACGATCCCCGGGAAAGCCGAGGGCGCCGATCCAACCGACCGCGAGGTAGACGAGGCGCCGTCGCCCACTTCGGGGCCTCGACCCAGACCAGCTCGACGACGATCCCCGCCGCGGCTCCAGCCCAGACGGCGATCAGGAGCGCGTTCGCCAGGGCTGCGTCGAGGACGAGCACGGCGAACGGCGTCACGGTGCCGGCGATCAACAGGAAGATCATCGAGTGGTCGAGCCGCCGCATCCAGCGGCGGATCTCCGGGCGGCGCCAGTTGATCCGGTGATAGAGAGCGCTCACGCCCGAGCAGCGCCGACAGCGACGCGGCGTAGATCGCCACCGCGGCGTCGCCCGCGGGGTCGGCGCGGCGACCACCAGCGCCGCGCCGGCGGCCAGGGAGACGAAGAAGGCCCACTCGTGGCGAGACGCCGCGCAGCCGCGGCTTCTGGCGGGCGATGAACTCGTCGGCGGCGGTCTTCGCGTCGGCGACGCGCTCCGAGGCCACGGCCGCTGGCATCCGCAACCCGCTCCGAGGCCGCCGAGGTGCGGGCATCGGCCATCCGCTCCGAGGCCACGGCGCGGGCGTCGGCGACCTTGCTCCTTGGCGCGCTCTCGTCGGGTCATCGGAGAGTGCGCGAGCCTAGCGAACCTGGCGCGTAGCCGCGACGATGCACATCTCACACTTACGCACGAGCCGCTACATCTAGCGTTTGCGCTCCTGAAGGACAGCCCCATCACTAGTAGAATCCCTTAGATGGTTTGTCCCGAGTTGCCAGGCGCCCACGCGAGTGCTCGAGAGCCGTCGCGCCCCCGACGGCGCGCGTGCGCCGGCGTCGGGAGTGCTCGCGGTGCGGCCGTCGGTTCACGACCTTCGAGCGCCGGGAGCCGGAGCCCCTCTACGTGATCAAGCGCGACGGCGAGCGCCAGCGCTTCGATCGGACGAAGCTCCGCGCCGCGCTTCTCAACGCCGCCCACAAGCGGCCCGGTGATCGCCTCCGACCTCGAGGCGATCGTCGATCGGATCGAGGTCGCGGTCGGCGACTGGAGGAGGGGAGCTCTCCGCCGAGCGCATCGGCCAGCTCTGCCTCGCCGAGCTCCGCGAGCTCGACTGGGGCGCGTATCTCCAGTTCGCCGGAACGCTGCCGTCCGTATCCGATCCGGAGGTATCCGGAGCTGTCCCGGCGCCGCCCGTTCCGTCCGGTCCACGCGCGAGGATGCGGAGCTTCCCCCAAATGCCGCTTGAAGGAGAGCATTGATGACTGAAACCGCTGCAAAGGACGTACAGACTCGCGAGGTGGGACTGACGGTGGAGCGCCGCTTCACGAAGCCCGGCGTCCACCCCTTCGACGAGATCGAGTGGGAGATCCGCGACGCGGTGATCGGCGATCCGGAGAACCCCGCGTTCGAGCAGCGCGAGGTCGAGTTCCCGAAGAGCTGGTCCCAGAACGCGACCAACATCGTCGCCCAGAAGTACTTCCGCGGCAAGCTCGGCTCGCCGGAGCGCGAGCGCTCCGTGAAGCAGATGGTCTCCCGGGTCGCCGGGACGATCGCCGGCTGGGGGCGCGACGGCGGCTACTTCGCATCCGACGAGGACGCCGACGCCTTCGAGGCCGAGCTGACCCACATCCTGCTTCACCAGAAAGCGGCCTTCAACAGCCCGGTGTGGTTCAACGTCGGGTTCGAGGAGCAGGCCCCAGTGCTCCGCCTGCTTCATCCTCTCCGTCCAGGACACGATGGAGTCGATCCTCGACTGGAACACCAAGGAGGGGATGATCTTCCGAGGCGGCTCCGGGTCGGGCATCAACCTCTCCAACATCCGCTCCTCCAAGGAGCACCTGTCCAAGGGCGGCCTCGCCTCCGGGCCGGTGAGCTTCATGCGCGGCGCGGACGCCTGGGCGGGGACGATCAAGTCCGGCGGCAAGACCCGGCGGGCGGCGAAGATGGTCGTGCTCGAACGTCGACCACCCGGACGTCGAGGACTTCATCTGGTGCAAGGCCCGCGAGGAGGACAAGGCCGCCGCCCTGCGCGACGCCGGCTTCGACATGCGCATCGACAGCGACTCCTTCCACTCGATCCAGTACCAGAACGCCAACAACTCCGTCCGGGTCACCGACGAGTTCATGCAGGCCGTCGAGGACGATGCCGACTGGGACCTGACCGCCCGCACCGACGGCAGCGCGATCAAGACGGTCAAGGCGCGGGAGCTGATGCGCCAGATCGCCGACGCCGCATGGCGCTGCGCCGATCCGGGAGTCCAGTACGACACCACGATCAACCGCTGGCACACCTGCCCGGAGTCGGGCCGGATCAACGCCTCCAACCCGTGCTCGGAGTACATGCACGTGGACGACTCGGCCTGCAATCTGGCCTCGCTCAACCTGATGAAGTTCCGGAACGAGGACGGGACGTTCGACGTGGCCGGACTTCGAGCACGCGGTCGACGTCGTCTTCCTCGCGCAGGAGATCGTCGTCAGTCCCGTCGAGCTACCCGACCGAGGAGATCGGGCGCAACGCGCGCGCCTTCCGCCAGATCGGCCTTGGCTACGCCAACCTCGGCGCGCTGCTGATGGCGGACGGAGTGCCCGTACGACTCCGATCGCGGGCCGCGCGACCGCCGCCGCGATCACCGCGCTGATGACCGGACGCGGCTATCGCAAGTCGGCCGAGATCGCGGCCGCCGTCGGCCCCTACGACGAGTACGCGAAGAACCGCGAGCCGCACAACCGGGTCATGCGCATGCACCGCGACGCCGCGTACGAGATCGAAGGCTCGCTGGTCGAGTCCGAGCTCCTCTCGGCCGCGCGTCAGACCTGGGACGAGGCCGTCGAGCTCGGCGAGCAGCACGGCTACCGCAACGCGCAGGCAACCGTGCTCGCCCCCACCGGGACGATCAGCTTCCTGATGGACTGCGACACCACCGGGATCGAGCCCGACTTCTCGCTGGTCAAGTTCAAGGAGCTGGTTGGCGGCGGGCAGATGACGATCGTCAACGGGACCGTGCCCATGGCGCTCCGAACGCTCGGCTACTCGGACACCGCAGATCGAGCAGATCGAGGCCTACGTCAACGAGAAGGGAACGATCATCGGCGCCCCGGAGCTCGAGGAGGAGCACCTGCCGGTGTTCGACGTCGCCGTCGGCGATCGGGCGATCTCACACACCGGCCACATCGACATGATGGCCGCGGTTCAGCCATTCATCTCGGGGTCGATCTCGAAGACGATCAACCTTCCCGAGTCGGCGACGGTCGAAGACATCGCCGACGCCTACACGGAGGGCTGGCGCAAGGGCCTCAAGGCGCTGGCGATCTACCGCGACGGCTCGAAGACGGCGCAGGCTCTCCGCACAGACGCGGGGGAGAAGCAGGGCAAGCCCGCGCAGGCCACCTCAGGTCCCGAGGCCGAGCCGGCGGCCCAGCAGCCGGTGCGCCGTCGGATGCCGCGCGAGCGCGAGTCGATCACCCACAAGTTCTCGATCGCCGGCCACGAGGGATACGTCACCGCCGGCAAGTACGAGGACGGCTCGGTGGGCGAGATCTTCCTCACCGACATCGGCAAGGAGGGCTCGACCCTGCGCGGGATGATGAACGCGTTCGCCACCGCGATCTCGATCGGCCTCCAGTACGGCGTCCCGCTCGAGGTCTTCGTGCGCAAGTTCAGCTACATGCGCTTCGACCCCGAGGGGATCACCAACAACCCGGAGATCCCGTTCGCGAAGTCGATGCCCGACTACCTGATGCGCTGGCTCGCGAGCCGCTTCATCGACGACCCCGACGTGCTGGAGGACCTCGGCATCCTCACCGCCGAGATCCGGTCCCGCCGCGAGGCCCAGCAGACCCTGCTCCTCGACGACGGCTCCGAGCAAGAGGGGAACGGCGCTGGCGACGGGAACGGCTCGAACGGCTCCCACGAGGGGACCAACCCCGCCTCCGAGTCCGTTCCGCCGACCGCGGCGCTGACCGACACCCCGCCGGTGATCCCGGCCCAGATGCAGGGCCGCGAGCTCGGCCCCGCCTGCGAGCAGTGCGGCGGCATGATGCAGCGCACGGGCTCCTGCTACACCTGCTCGAGTTGCGGGAACAACACCGGCTGCGGGTAGGGGTAGGTAGCTAGGGAGTCGCCACGAGAGGGCCGCAACCGAGTCCCAGTCGGCCCCGCGCCAGCTAGGGCAGGCTTGGCGTGTGCGGCGGCTTGTGGGGCGAGGCATGTCGACGGACCAAGCCCGGTGGCTGCGCGTCGGTCAGGCCCACCGCACGCCCGGGATGCTCCAGCCGAGGCACAGGGGGGACAACGCTCTTCGGGGGCTTGACCAGTGCGCCGGCACCGTTCGACCTCGCAGTCGGTTTCGAGGTCCCGCGAACGATCCCTGATGTGGCCGCCGCCACCCGGGCTGCGTGGCTCCTGACAGAGGCAGGCGTGGCCGGGTGACCGAGATGCGGCAGACGCCCAAGGGACGGCTTGCCGGCTTTGAGCTTGCCGGCTTTGACGCCATGGCCACGTCCCGGGTGAGTCCTCGTCGGCGTTCCGGGGCCAGTATGCGCCGCCGGCGGCACCCCCGCCGCTGTGCTCGTGGCGGACGACCCGCTCAGGGGCGCGGTTTGCGAGCTGGGCGCTCCGGACCCATCCGTACCGGGAGTCTTATGGTGGCCACCGGGATTCATCTTCTCCACTCCCACGGCACCGGCCGCGACGATGGCGGCAGTCGCGACGCCCACGGCAGCCTTGGCGCTGAGGGCGCCTCCGAGCCCGGTGGCCGCGGTGCTGGCGGCGCTGACCACGCCGCCGAGCGTCGCGCCCGAGCTCCCCCCCGCCACCACGCCGCCGGCCGAGCCCGCCACGGTGCCGGCCGAGCCGACCATCCCGGCGGAGCCGGTCGCGCCGCCGCTGGCCCCGGCGCTCGAGCCGCCGCCCAACTTGAGCTTGGCAGGGATCAGCTTCCGCAGCAGACCCAGCAGCCCGAAGGGCACCAGCGCCCCGCGCGCGGCGCTCGACTCCGCCAGCGATATCCGGGCCCGGACCAGCAGGGACTTGACGGAGGGAAGGGTGGTGCCCATCTTCCGGGCGATGTCCGTGTAGGAGAGATCGTCGATCGCCCGCAGGGCGAGCGCCGTGCGCTGGGTCTTGGGCAGCTCGTGAACGTCGGAGACGATCGCCCGCAGCTCCTCGCGCCGCTGCACCCACTCCAGGGTGGAAGTGCCGTTCTCGTGCGGGTGGACGTCCATCGAGTCGACACCTTCGGCGGTGGGCTTGCGCAGGTGGTTCACGCACTTGTTGCGGGCGATTCGATAGAGCCACGGCCGCGCGTCGATCGGCCGGCTGTCGGCGAGGATCGCGGAGTGGGCAGCCGCGAATACCTCCTGGAGCACGTCCTCCGCGTCCTGCGGAGAGCCGACCATGCGCCGGCAGAAGGCCAAGAGCCGAGACTGGTAGCGGTTGAAGAGAACCTCGAAGGCGCGGGGGTGTCCCTCGCGGATCAAGGCCACCAGCCGCTCGTCCCTCTGCAAGCGCAGCGACGGCGTCCGCCGTGTGACGACACCGCTTGTGCTGGCGCCCATTGTGAGGGAGGCGGGCTCCATATCCGCTTTATCGGAAGAACACGCTAAGACCTGAGAGTTCCGTGTCAAGTTTGAGAAAACCAATTGCAATCGAATCGCCGTCGTCGAGAGAGTCGGCGATCACCTCGCGGGCCAGTCCGCCAACGTAATCGACCGCCTCGCCGGCGGGCGTATCCTCCGGAGACACCCGCAGACGACCAGGAGGTTTGGGCCATGCCGATGATCGACCTCACCTACCCGAAGGGCGCGATCGCGCCCGACGCCCGCGAGGAGCTGCTGGAGGAGCTGGCGACGAAGATGCTCGCGGCCGAGAAGGCGCCCGACACCGAGTTCTTCCGCTCGATCACCTGGGTCTTTGCGAACGAGATCGAGCCCGAGATGCTCGCGGTCGGCGGCCGCCCCGGTGGCGAGCCGCGCTTCCGCGTGCAGGTCACCGTCCCCGACGGGGCGCTCTCGGATCGGCGCAAGGGCATCCTGGTCGACTCGTTCAACCAGGCAATCCTGCGCGCCGCCGGCCTCGACGAGAGCGAGGGCATCCGCGTCTGGACCGTGATTCGCGAGGTTCCGGACGGAAACTGGGGCGCGGCCGGCCAGCAGGTGCGCTACAAGCAGCTGGTCGAGGCAGCGGCCGCGGAGCGCGAGAAGGCGGGGGCGCCCGCTTAGCGTGCTTTGCGCGCCTCGTACAGCGTCTGGCTCGGTATCCGACGAATCCTGACCCGCCGCGGCTTCTCGAATCCCGCTTCCGCGAGCCAGCCAGCCAGCTCGTCTGGACTATAGGTGGCGGCGGCCGAGGTGAGGTAGAAGAACAGCCCGAGGAACGCCGAGGCGTCCGCGTGCGCGCCCTCCTTGGGCGTGAACAGGTCCAGCACCGCGAACGTCCCGCCCGGATTCAGCGCGTCGTGGATGCGGCGAAACAGCGTGACGTTCTGCTCGGGGCTCAGGTGGTGGATCAGGTTGAAGCAGAGCGCGCCGTCGTAGGGACCGCCGAGGTCGACCTCGAACGCGTCGCCCTCGCGGTGCTCGACGCGGTCGGACATGCCGTGCTCGGCGACGATCTGCCGGCCGACCGCCGCGCTGCCGGGAAGGTCGACGATAGTGGCCTTGAGCCCAGGGTGCCGGCGGCACAGCTCCGCCGAGAACCAGCCGTGGCCCCCTGCCACATCGAGCAGCGCAGTCGGCTCGGCAGGCAGCCTCAGCGCTTTCGCCACTTCGGGCGCGGACAGCCGGGCAAGCTCGAACTGGCCGCGAATGTAGGTCTGCCAGGCTGGGTCCTCGGGCGGCGTGTCGTGGAGCTCGAAGCTCTTGCCCGTCCGTACGACGTCCTCGAGCCCCGCCCACCACTCCCAATACTGGGCGCAGTCCTGGATGAAGCTGCCGACGTAGGTCTCGGACGCGGGGTCCAGCCAGCGCCGCGCGGCCTTCGACAGCTCGTAGCGGCTCCCGTTGCGCTCCACGTGCCCGAGCGCGTACAGCGAGTCGAGCAGCAGGCGCGTGCCCGCCGGCGTCAGCTCCAGCTCGCGCGCGAGCTCGTCCGCGCCAGCCGGCGCCTTCGCCAACCGCTGGAAGATCCCGAGCCGCACGCCGGCGATGATCGAGCGGGCCATCGGCATCCCGAACATCGCCTCGCCAACCGGTCGCGGGGCGAGGTTGAACCGCAGCGCGAGCCATTCGGTCGCGTTCTCGGCTCGAAGGTCGGGGCGCACGGCGCGGAATGATGCCAGGCAAGGACAACCGTGGCCGTAGCGCTCGGCGTCGTCAAACCACCCGGTTCGGTGGCTCCTCGCCCCCCAGCACGGCGAGGACGTTCTCGGCGACCAGGCGAGCCATGCCGTCACGCGCTCGGGTCGTCGCGGAGCCGATGTGTGGCAACAGGACGCAGCGGGTTGACTCGAGCAGCTCGGTGGGAACGTCGGGCTCGTGCTCGTAGACGTCGAGGCCGGCGCCGCCGATCTCGCCGTCCCGCAGCGCCCGGGCCAGCGCCCTCGAGTCGACCAGCGGCCCGCGCGACGTGTTGACGAGGATCGCCTCGGGCTTCATCTGCGCCAGCTCTCGGGGGCCCACCAGCCCGGCCGTCTCGCCGGTCGCCGGCAGGTGGAGGCTGACGACGTCCGCGCGGCGGAAGATCTCGTTCAGCGCCGCCTGCCGGACGCCCAACTCCCGCTCCGCATCCTCCTTGCGGGTGCGGCTGACGTACAGGACCTCGCCGGCCAGGCCCGCGACCAGCTCGGCGTAGCGGCGCCCGATCCGTCCCAGCCCAAGGACCCCGAAGGTGGCCCCGCTCAGCTCGACGCCCAGGTAGGCGCCGGGATCCCAGCCCCGCCAGACCCCGCGGCGTAGGTCGGCGTTCGCCTCGGTGAAGCGCCGGGCGGCGGCGAGCGTTAGCGCCAGCGCCAGCTCCGCGGTGGCGTTGGTGAGCACGTCCGGGGTGTTGGCGACCGCGACGCCCCGGCGGCGACAGGCCTCGAGGTCGACGTTGTCGTGGCCGACCGCGAAGTTGGCGACCACCCGAAGCTGCGGCCCGGCCGCCTCCAGGAGCGCCTCGTCAACCTTCACAGCAGGGTCCGCCACGATCGCGTCGACGCCACGCGCCAGCTCGAGCAGCTCCTCCCGCGCCAGTTCGAGGCCGCCATCCCTGATCGCGCACCGCCCGGCCAGCAGCTCCATCCCCGCCGGCAACAGCCGACGGGCGATCAGGACGGTGGGTGTCGAGCTGGAGGGCGGGGTCAGGCCGCAGCCACGGTAGCCGAGCCCGGCTCGCCGGTGGCCTACGATCGGCCGCGTCGCCGATGACCGGCATTCGCTACCTACAGGTCCTCGTCTTCGTCGTCGGATCGGCCAGCCTCGGGGCGGAGATCGCCGCGGCGCGGCTGATGGCGCCGTTCTTCGGCGCTTCGACGATCGTCTGGGCGAACACCATCGGGGTCGTGCTAGTCGCCCTGTCGGTGGGCTACTGGATCGGGGGCCGGCTCGGCGACCGTCACCCGCACCTCCGTGGACTCTGCCTGCTGGTCATGGGCGCCGCGGTGCTGCTGGCGGTGGTGCCGTTCGTCGCCCGGCCCTTCTTCGACGTCTCGGTCGACGCCCTCGACTCCGTCTCCGCGGGGGCATTCGTGGGATCGCTGATCGGCGTTCTCTTCCTGGTGGCCGTCCCGGTGATCCTGCTCGGCGCCTGCTCGCCCTACGCGCTCCGCCTGGCGATGCCCGATGTGGAGCACTCCGGTCGGGTAGCCGGGCGGCTGTACGCGATCTCCACGGCCGGCTCGCTGCTGGGGACGATGCTCGCGGCGCTGGCCCTGATCCCCTTCGCCGGCACCCAGCGCACCTTCCTGGCCTTCGCCGCGGCGCTGGCCCTGATCGCCGCCCTGGGGCTCGGCTGGCGGTTCCTCGTCCTCCCCGCGGCCCTCATCGGCGCGCTCGCGCTCCCCGTCGGGACGATCAAGGCAGCCGGGGACAAACGGGTTCTGTACGAGCGGGAGAGCGCCCTTCAGTACATCCGGGTCGTCGAGGAGCCGGACGGCGACCGCGTCCTGGAGCTCAACGAGGGACAGGCCAGGCACTCGCTCTACCGGCCGGGCTCCTACCTCACCGGCGGCTACTGGGACGGGATGCTGGTGCTGCCGTTCACGATCCTCGATGAGCCCCCGCGGCGGGTCGCCATCCTCGGCAACGGCGCCGGCACGACGGCGCGCGGATACGGCCGGTTCTTCCCCCGCGCCCACGTCGACGGGGTGGAGATCGACCCGAAGCTCGAGGAAGTTGGTCGGCGCTACTTCGACATGGGCGATAACCCGAACCTGACCGTCTACAACGAGGACGCCCGGCCGTGGCTGCGCGGGTCCGCCAGCGGCTATGACGTGATCGTCGTCGACTCCTACCGCCAGCCGTACGTCCCCTTCTACCTGGCGACGCGCGAGTTCTTCGACCTCGTGCGCGAGCGGCTCGCCCCAGGCGGCGTCGTGGTCGTCAACGTCGGCCACCCCGAGGCAAACGACGACCTGGAGACGGTGATCGGCAGGACGATGTCGGCGGTCTTCCCCAGCGTGCTCCGCGATCCCTTCGACGACTCGAACACGTTGCTCGTCGGCAGCGAGGGGGCGGCGTCCGCCGGCCGCCTGCGCGCCGCGATCAAGACCCTCCCGGCGGGGCTTCGGCCGCTGGCCGATGCCGAGGCGGCAAGGATCGGGGCTCCACTGCCGGGCGGCAGCGTCTACACCGACGATCGCGCCCCGGTGGAATGGCTGGTCGACCGCTCCATCCTCGGTTACGCGGCGGACCGGTAGTGGACGACGACCCGACTAACGCTCGTCGATCAACAGCGTCTGGGCAGCCCGCCCGATCGGCCCCCGATCGTCGTAGAGCGCCGTGTCGGCAAGCCCGACGCCGGCGGGCTCGGGAATCGTGATCGAGTCGAGGCAGACCCACTCTCCGGCCAGTGGGCGATGGAGGTGGACGGTGAGGTCTACGTTGATGAACAGGTAGCGACCCCAGTCGAGGGTCGCGCTGACGCCGTTGCCCGAGTCGGCGGCGACCAGAACCCGCTGAAGCGGCGACGGCTCCTCACCCGCAACGAGCGGCTGGCGCATGCGCATCCAGACCAGCGCCGGGCCGGGAACGCCGAAGTCGCCGCGCACGAACCTGTACTCCATCGCGGTGTGGTAGCCGACGTCGTGGCCGGTCGGCGGGAACCTGCCGGGCTGCGCTTCCTCGACCCCCGGCGGAGCGAACCCAGGCCGAAGCGTCGACGGGGAGGTGCCGATCAGCCCCGGCCCATCGGCGCTGGACAGCCCGGCGGGAAGCTCGATCTCCGCCGAGCGAAGCCGCCAGGCGGTCGCCCTGATCACCTCGCCCTCGGAATCGGAGAGGCTCGCCTCGACCAGCTCCACGCTGCGGCCCGGGCGCGTGACGCGGGCCTCTACCCGAAGCGGGGCAATCGGCACCGCGCGGAGGATCTCGAAGGTGATCCTTCCCACCTGGCGCTCCTCTCCCCCCTCGAGCCGCTCGATCTCGCGGCCGAGCAGGCCGGCGGGCGGCCCCGCGTGCTGGGAATCGGGATCCCAGGGCCCCCGGGTAAGCTCGGTGGGGGCATAGGCATCCCCCTCAGGAACGAAGAATGCCTCCTCGGGCATCGACCGGATCGTATGAGTAATGACGGGCGCGCCCCGCGGTCTAACCTAATGGAGGCAGGGTTGGACTCGAATCGAGCGAGGAATTGATATGGAGAAGGTGAGGAAGTCGGATGCCGAGTGGCGGGCGGAGCTGACCCCCGAGCAATACGAGGTGCTGCGTCGCCAGGGAACGGAGCGCGCCTTCACCGGCACCTACTGGGACGAGAAGGCCGGCGGCATGTACAGGTGCGCGGGCTGCGGCCAGGAGCTGTTCAGCTCCGAGACGAAGTTCGACTCCGGCACCGGCTGGCCGAGCTTCTGGGACCCGGTGGCCGACGAGAACGTCGAGACCCGACCCGACAACAGCCTCTTCATGCGCCGCACCGAGGTCGTGTGCGCGCGCTGCGGCGGACATCTGGGACATGTGTTCGACGACGGCCCGAACCCGACCGGGATGCGCTACTGCATCAACTCGTGCGCGCTGACCCTTGACTCGGAGGACGGCGAGGAGGACGGCGAGGACGAGTAGTGGGCCCGCGACCCGCTGAGGCCCTGCTCACGCATCGCCGCCGATCTGGGGCGGCGCACCCGCATCGCGAAGCACGCTCGGCAGGGCGACCGAGCCGTCGGCGCGTTGCCCGTTCTCGAGCAACGCGATCAGGATGCGGGGGACGGCGACCGCGGTGCCGTTCAGGGTGTGGACGTGGACAGGCTGGGCCTCGGGCTCAGGCCGATAACGGCAACCGAGGCGGCGGGCCTGGTAGTCGGTGGTGTTGGAGCACGAGGTGACCTCGCGGTAGCGCTCCTGGCTGGGGAGCCACGCCTCGCAGTCGAACTTGCGCGCCGCCGAGGCGCCCAGGTCGCCGGCCGCGATGTCCACCACCCGGTAAGGGATCTCGAGGGCTTGGAGGATCCGCTCCTCGATGCCCAGGATGCGCTCGTGCTCGGTCGCGGAGTCCTCGGGGCGGACGAACGAGAACATCTCCACCTTGTCGAACTGGTGGACACGGAAGATCCCGCGCGTGTCCTTGCCCGCCGCTCCGGCCTCGCGTCGAAAGCAGGTGGAGGACCCCGCGTAGCGGCATGGCAGGTCGTCGGGGGCCAGGATTTCGTCCCCGTGGAGCGCGGCCAGCGACACCTCCGAGGTGCCGACCAAGAACAGCTCGTCGCGGGGGATCTCGTAGATCATCTCCCGGTCGCCGGGGAAGAAGCCGGTTCCGAACAGCGGGCCCTCGCGGACGAGCACGGGCGGGACCACCGGAACGAATCCTTCGGCGCCGATCAGCTCCATCGCGAAGCGCACCAAGGCCATCTCGACCAGCACCAGGTCACCCATCAGGTAGGCGAAGCGCGAGCCTGAGGCCTCGCCGGCCTTCTCCATCTCGATCCAGCCGTTGGCGAGCCCCAGTTCGAGGTGGTCGCGGATCTCGAACTCGAACTGCGGGCGTTCGCCGACCTCCCGCAGCACCACGGCGTCGTCCTCCGTAGACCCTTCCGGAGCTTCCGGCTCCGGAAGGTTTGGCAAGTTGGAAATGAGCTCGGCGTGCTTCGCTTCGACCTCGGCCAGTTCGGCCTCGAGCTGCTTCAGCTCGGCGCTCACCTGGCGCATCTCGGCGATCAGGGGCTCGGCATCCTCCCCGGAGCGCTTCGCCGCGGCGATCTGATCGGAGGCGCGGTTTTGCCGTGCCCGCCGGCCCTCGACCTCGGGCAGCAGCTCGCGCCGGCGCTCGTCGAGGCGCAGCAGCGCGTCGAGGGCCTCGTCGGCGCCGCGACGCGCCAGCGCGGCACGGGCGGGCTCGGGATTCTCGCGGATGCTCCGAAGGTCGAGCATCAGTGGAGCACTAGGCCCGGGACGCCTCGCCTACTGGGAGCCCGACCCCGTGCCCGGTTGCGGAGTCTCGCCGGCCTCGGAGCCAGCGTACTTCGAGACGAACTCGGCAACGAGGGTCGCATCGCGGCCGGTGACGATGTTCTGGGGCATGATGGCGCCCGAGAAGCCGCCGTTTCGGATCGCGAACAGGACGTCGTCGAAGCTCTCGGCGCGCTGGTCGAGGTTCGGGCCCTGCACACGAAGCGCCCGATTGGCGGTCCCCTGCGCCCCCGCGGGAGTCAACGTGTGACAGCCCGAGCAGCGCTCCGCGAACAGGACCGCGCCGCGGTGTGTGGGATCGTCCTCCGACACCGAGATCCCCTCGGTCCCGCAGGCGGCGAGGACCAGGGCCGCAGCGGCTACCGCTGTGAACGCGAGGACAGGGGGGCCAGACACGCGGGCGGCATCATACTTTCCGCCTCGTGACCCCGAGCCTCGAGCCGTGATGCCCAGCCAGATCGAGCCTGCCACCCTGCGCGCCGCAATGTCGCGCTTCCCGACCGGGGTCACGGTGGTCACCGCGATGGGCTCCGCGGGGCCGGCGGGCGCGACCGCGAATGCCGTCGCCTCGCTGTCCCTGGAGCCGCCGCTGATGCTCGCCTGCCTCGACCTCGGCTCCCGCACCCTGGTCGCTGTCGAGCACGCCCGCAGGTTCGGCATCAACGTGCTGGCGGCAGACCAGGCAGAGCTGGCCCGCCGCTTCAGCACCAAGGACCCGCACCCGGAGAAGTGGGGC
This sequence comes from uncultured Actinomycetes bacterium, assembly GCA_963740145.1. Classification (GTDB taxonomy): domain Bacteria; phylum Actinomycetota; class Thermoleophilia; order Solirubrobacterales; family 70-9; genus AC-56. Next base: position 648 of record CAVUDI010000003.1, on the reverse strand, counting down.
GGGGTCGCCTGGGAGGAGCGGGCGGGAACGCCGCGGATCGAGGGGACGCTGATCTGGCTCGCCTGCGAGCTGCGCGACGTCCACGACGGCGGCGACCACTCGATCGCCACCGGCGGGGTGCTCGATCTCGAGGATTCCGGCGGCGACCCGCTGATCTTTCACCGCGGCGAGTACCGCCCGCTCACCGGCAGCTAGCCGGTGGTGGTCGCCGCGCGCAGCGCGAGCAGGAAGATCACCAGCGCGGAGACGGCCATGATCCCGGTCTCGCGGCGGACGATCGCCAGCGCGATCAGGCGCTGACGGTCCTTCGGCAGCGACTCGAAGTCGAGCCCGGTGAGCTCGCGCTCGGCGGCTCCGGCGCGGGCCGCCTCGGCAAGCAGCGAGACGAGGAGCGGCAGCACGCCGTAGAGGACGTGGAGCCCGTTGCCCTCACGGCCCGAGAGCAACAGGGTCGCGCCCAGGCCGACCTGGAAGACGACCGCCGCCTGGGCGACACGAAGTGCGTACCAGAAGCCGACCGACGGCTGGTGGCGAAGCCAGGCGATTCCGCCCCAACCGCCGGCAAGCAGGTTGGTGGCGATGACCGCGATCCCGAGCGCAATATGGACGGCGACCATCGCCTCAGCCGGCCATCCGCCTGAAAGCATC
>CAVUDI010000002.1:0-318075 GCA_963740145.1 uncultured Actinomycetes bacterium | reverse complement strand
CGTGTGACCTTGCCGTCGCGGAGGGTGAAGACGTGGGCGTCCGTCTCGTCCATCTCGATCCCACTGCTCGAACCTCGCCCGATCAGGTGGAGGATCGTCACGATGCTGTGATCTGCCTCGATCAACTCCACGACCTCCGCGTGATGAGACTCCCACGCCGCGAGGAACCCCTCAGCCCATTCTCGAAGCTCGGTATGGCCGTGGAAAGGCCCCGGCTCCGGTACCTCGGGCGGGATGATGACCTCGCACTCGGGGTCAAAGAGGGCAAGCATCGCCTCGACGTTCGCTTGAATTCCAGGCCGGTCCCACGAGCCTCGCAACGACCTCCACGTTCTCTTGCGACATCGCCCGCGCAGTATCTCTCGGAGCACTCTCTCGCAAGTCGCAGGAAGGCAAGTCAAAGGCGCGAATCCCCATCGAGGACCAGGCGACTCGAGCGAGGAGGCGAAGTGAGAAGAGCGGTGGCAACTACTCGCGTGGCGGCGAGCAGCAGCACTATTCAGTTGGGTCGGGGCGAGCGCCGCTCCCGAGTGGTCATCGCCAGGAGCGCAAGTGCCGTCTCGTGGCGACCGACCCCTCTTGTCGACAACGATCCGAGCGGGCAGTCCGGGGGCGACCTGGTCGGTCTTCTGGCGAAGTAGGTAGTCGTGGACGACAGGCGAGGCAAGTACTCGAGCGCCTGCACTTTGGCATCCCCGGTCAGGCCCAATGCCAGGCCACGCTGATCCTTCGGGGGATCGGCATCGGATACAGCTCGCCGGAAACTTTCGGACTAGTGGAGAGCGCAACCGGCTTCGCGATCGTCGGCGGCACTGGCAAGTTTCGCGGCATTCCGGAGGCGACGCCCCCCGCGCGAGTAGGGGGTGGCCAGGGCGGATCCAGCGCGTCCACCTGACGATTCTGCGCTAGGCATCAGGGCACAGCGCTCAGCATCCCATCGCCCGCGCGTATCCTTACTCGCGTCGGGCGATCACGAACTCCACGCCCGCCCAGCTGGAGCGTGATCGCTCCGTCCTCGTGAGCGATCCCGCCCTCGAACACCTCGCGGTCGAGGCTGATCGCCGCCGTCTCGTCGCCCGCGTCAAAGCGGACGAAGATCGCTTCGGTATCGCTCGGCTCGCCCCCGGTCATCGAGTAGCCGGCGTGGAGCCTGCCGCCGAAGGTCGCCACGAGGTGCGGGGTCTCCCCGGCAGCCATAACGTGGACCTCCACGCGCTCACCCACCAAGGCGAGCAGTCCGGCGAGGGCCTCGTCGAAGGTCATGGGCGCTGGATTGTCGCCGAGCTGCGATGTCTGGGGGGTCCTCCTAGGGAGGGGTAAGCGGGATCTGGGCGGGCGACGCCCACGCGGAGTCCTTGTTCCTCGTGATCTGCGTGTCGTTCTCCGTGGTCGTTTGAGGAGTAGGCGACAGCGCCTCTTGGTGGCTCCGCGCCCGGTCAGATCCCGCCGTACCTCGCGTTCATGGCTTGGCGCAGCTCCTGCGGCGAGAATACGCCGACGGGGACGGCTCGCCCGGATCACCCGAGCATTGCCCGCGGGTTGAAGACCAACCGGAAGGTCCTCTCGCCTGGGCGCGTAACCGCCGATCACCTTGGAGCATCCCCAGTCGATCAGCCAGTGCCCGTTGCTCACGCGCCGGGCCGAGCCGCAGCATATGGATTCGGGCACGGCGGGGTCGGAAATCGACTCCAGCAGCGTCGCCGTCCCCGCCTGCTCGTTGATCCGGTAGCGGACTGCCCGCGGCGGCTGGCCCGCCTCGCCCCCGAGGAAGGCCCGATTGTCGAATACGGTCAGGGTCCCGTCGGGGAGCAGGCGGGCGTCGTGCTGGCCGCCGAAGGTGTACGGACGAGGATCCTGCAATACGTCGAGGCTCCTGGGCGTGGTCGTGCCGCCCAGCTTCCAGACGATCCTGCCGGTGCTCTTGTCGATCTTGACCACCGCATCCAGCGTCTTGAAGGAAGCGATCACCGAGCCGCCAACCGGCTCGACGGAGTTCCAGTGGACCAGGTCGTAGCTCTCGCGGGCCCCCGAGTTGTCGGGGCCACCAGCGTCCGGTCTCGGCCAGAGCGACGTGGTCCTGGCTCTTCCAGTCCCAGACCGAGCTTGCCGCCGGGGCTGACCTGCTGCAGCTCGGCGTTTACGACCGTGGCGTTGCTCGAGCCGTAGGGCCTCGTGTCGACGTGCCGCTGCTTGACGTAGGCGCCGACCATATGGTTGCCGTTCCCAGTAGCTGCAGGTCGTGGGGGTCGGCCCTGACGCCAACGCCATGAGGTGGCGGACAGGCTCCCGTTGAGGCGGTGGGTCGCCCACCCCCCGGCGATTCCACCAGAGGACTTTCCTATTCGGAAGCACCCTGGTCGCGAAGGCCCGACCGTGGTACCACCAGACCGGCACCCCGTGCCTGTCGAAGATGATCGCGTACCGCGAGCCGCCAGGGAACACCGAGAAGTACCTCGGGAACACCGGCCCGTAGCGGATGAAGGTATATGTGGGGAAGTCGTTGGGCAGGCAGCGCACGTAGTAGCGATAGAGCTGCGTGTGTCCTGCGTCCCGCACCTTGATCGCGAACGCCCGCCCGGAGCTCAGCGGCACCACCTCACTGAAGTCGCCGCTGCGGAAGGGATGCTTGCCGATCGCCGCCTCCCAGACTCCGGAGGTATGACCCTGGACCGTCACCGGCCCGTTGTTGCAGCGGACGACGTAGTCCTCGATGCTCGGCCCGAACTTCGGGAACAGGGTGCGGGCGCTGAATCTCACCTGCCCGGGCGGTGGCGCTCCCTCCGCCGCGGCGCTGAAGAGGCCGGCGATCGCGAGCGCCGCGGTCGCCACCAGGGCGAAACGACGTTGACGCCTCCTTGGGCTGGACATACGAGTCTCCCTTCGAGCCCGTGGCTTGGCGGACGATCCTCAGCGCCGGTCCAACCTCCAACGCTTCGACCCTACCTCCGATCCGTTCCGCCGCCGTGCGGTTGCTAGTGGTACTAGGTAGGTGGCCGCCGCCTATGGCTCAAGCTGGGCATCACCGATCGTGAAGCCCTCGCCTTCCAGCGCCGCGCGAACCCGTTGCAGGGCCCTCTCGCCATCCTCGGCGACGAGCCGAGCGGTTACGCCCTCGGCGACAAGGTTCTGAATCCCATTCACCGCCAAAAGTCCTGCGGCTCGGTCGGCGTCGCCTTCAATATCAATCAGGAAGTAGGGCATCCCGGCTCATCTTCCTGCCCAGTTAAACGTTTAGGCGACCTATACGCGGCTGGAGCGGCTAGGTTGGCTCAGCCGACACCACCGCGAGCCCCATCTTCATTAGGCGTTTCTGCCAGATCGCTGCCCGCCAGTTGCGCGCCAGTGGCCAGCCCCGGTGCGTCCGCTGCGGTGTGGCAGGCGGTGATCGAAACCGTCTCACGCCCGGCGGCTTCGAGGACATTTCGCCGTCGAGAATAATCAGGCGTGCGCTACGACCTCGCGCACCTCGACGCCCTTGATCGTGACCGCGTCAGTAACCGCGACGGGACCCTCTCGCTCATGGTCTTGGCGGCGTCCTCCGACTCGAAGACGACCATGCTCAATCCCGAGTCGTCCCCTCGTGTCCAGTACCCAGCTACGAATCCCGGGGCCTGCGACACCCCGGGCACTACCTGCTCGCGCAAATGGCTCGTGGCGGCCTCTCGGTCGTTGATCGTGACCGTGACGATGACAGCGTGCACCGGAACCTCCTTGATTGCTGGCTGGTCTGGGGGACTCTATCTGGGGGGCAGCGTGGCGAATGCGAAGCTGGGTACGGGCAAGCGATGAATGCCCTACTCCCACAGCCCGGCGGCTTCGAGGGCCTCTGCCCAGGTCCGAAAGATGTCGAGACGCACAGCCTTTTCGTCTCGCATGGTGTAGTGTGCCCGACGTCGTCGTCGATTGGCAGGGAGGTGTGGAGCCCCTTGGCCGTGACGTGAACCCTGACCAAGATTCGGTCGCCGTGGTCGAGAATCTCGCGTGGCTCCCAAGTGATGTCGCCGAAGGCCTCCCTTACCTGTCCAGCGTTTGCGATCAGAGCATCCGGTCCTCGTTCAGACGGATTGGCTTCTGGGACGACCCGATCGTTGACCTCGAAGCTCGGATCGATGAACTCAAAGGCCGTTTCCAGATCGCCACTCGAAAAGGCGGCGAAAGCTCGTTCGACCCGCTCCACGTTCTCCTGCGACATCGCCTACTCCTGGAGCCCGGCGGCTTCGTGGCAGCAGGCCTCGCCTTTCCAAGCCTCCCGCCCCTCCTGAACCGCGACGTAGGCGATCAGCAGCGCGACCGTCGAGTCAAGCCACCACGCGCCGAACAGGGCATTGCCCAGGAGCCCGATCAGAAGTGCGCCGGCGAGGTAGGCGCACAGCAGGTTCTGCTTGCCCTCGCTCGCCGTTGCCGACGATCCGATCTGGCTCCCGATCCGCTGCTTCGCGCGGCCCAACAGAGGCATGACCACAAGGCTGCTGGCCGCGAGCGCGATCCCGACCAGGCTCTCCTCGGGGCGGTGCCCCTCAGCTCAGCGCCCGGATCGCCTCGACCCCCACGTACGGGGCGAGCATGAAGAATTGGATCGCCACGAGCTTCTGTGCCCGACGCTCCGCCTCCTCGGAGAGTGTTCGGGAGCCAGTGAAGCGCCAGACGATGATGACACTGGCGAAGCCCTCGATCGCGGAGTCGATCCCAAACCCGATGAGGGCTATGGACCCGGCGACGATGCCCGCCACCACAGCGACGATGCCTTCTGCTGCCATGTAGGCGAGGCTCGCCCAGGACAGCAACTTCGCCCGCCTGGCGAGCCGCAGCCATTGAGGAGACGCATGGGCGATGCCAGCTTCCATCGCCCGCGCAGTATCTCGCCTAACCGGGGGGTGGCGGTGAACCTCACGGCCCGGAAGCGGGTACTACGGAGGTCAGGCCCAGAGCTACTCACAGGAGGGGAAACGATGAACGGACGTCACATGAGGATCCTCGGCGCGGTGGGGTCCATCGTGGCCCTCGGGGCGGTGGCACTGATAGCGCTGCCGGCCTCCGGGTCCGCACCGGCGGGACACGCCTTTTTCGCCAAGCTGAGCGGCGAGCACGAGATCCCAGACGCTGACCTCGACGGCTACGGAACCTTCAGCGGATCGTTCAGTGGCGCCAAGCTCTGCTTCGGCGTGCAGGTGTTCAAGATCGCCAATCCGACCGCTGCGCATATCCATCAAGGAGGGCCGGCCACCGCGAATGGACCGATCAAGGTCGCATTGAACTTCCCGCCCTCGGGCCTTGCGGGAGCCTCGGCGCAGTGCAAGAACGTGCCGGTCGCGATCGCCAACGCGATCAAGGCGAACCCGGGCGCCTACTACGTCAACGTCCACAACGGCGCATTTCCGGGTGGCGCGATACGCGGCCAGCTCTTCCAGGCGACCGTGGCTCAGGACAAGTAGACCGTTAGAGAGATTGGCGGGGGGCGACTCCCTCCGGGTACGCCCCGGGTCGCCCCCGCCCTCGAACGCTCAGGTCCGTCGCTCAATCAGTCCTGTCCGGCCACTCACCTCCTCGCGACGTTAGCCGCGAGCGTCGGACCCGCCACCGGTTAGATTCCCGTCGAAGGACCCGACGGACGAAGGGGGTCTGGGCCAGTGGAAGCGGTTTCAGGCCGGGGGGTGGGAACCCCCTCGGATCGCGTCAGGACGACTGCGAGCATCGTGCTTGCGATCGTCGGGGCGCTGCTCGTGATCGCCGGTGCCCTGTTGCTCTACGCCCGCTCGGAGATCATCGACGAGCAGGCGTTCGCTGACAACGCGGCCGAGGCGCTCAAGGACGATCAGGTCCGCGCGGTGGTCGCGACCGAGATCGTCGTTCAGCTCGTCGAGCAGGGCTCGGCCGACCTCGTCGCCGGCCGGCCGCTCCTGGAGTCGGTCGTCGACACCGTGATCGACACTCAGCCCTTCCGGGAGATCTTTCGCGAGGCGGCGCGCCAGTCGAACCGGCTGATGTTCGTGCGGGACCGCGGCAACGTCGCCTTCAACCTTGCGGACGCGGTCGAGATCGTGCGCTTCGGGCTCCGCTCGGTCTCGCCCAAGCTCTCCGACCAGCTCCCGCGCGAGCTCGACCTGGCGCTCGTGAAGCTCAAGCAGCGGGAGTTCGCGCGCCAGACCCTCGACGCCGCCGACACCGTGCGGGTGCTGGGGATCGTCGCGCCGATCCTCGCGGTACTCGCGCTCGTGCTCTCGGTGGTGGTCGCGCCTGACCGCCGCGTCGGCGTGCTCAGGGCGGCGCTCGCCGTGGCGGCCGCGGGGACGACGCTCGCGATCGCGCTGCTCGTCCTTCGCGAGCGAACCCTGGCCGGTGTGGTCGGCGAGGACGAGCTCACCGACGAGGAGGTGCGCGACGCCGTCGCCGGGATCCTCGACGCGTTCGTCGGCGGGCTCTTCGTCTGGGCGTTGGTCTTGGCGCTGACCGGACTCGTGGTCGCCGGCGCGGCGGCGGTCCTCGACCCCGAGCGAACGGAGGATCCGGCGACGAGGCTCCGTCGCCGGTTGACCGAGCGCCCGAAGACGACCGCTGGACGGGCCCTGCGGGCGGTGATCACGATCGCGGCCGGGTTCCTGGTCGCGCTCGAGCCCGAGTTCACGCTCGCCGTCCTCGGCCTCCTCGTCGGCGCCTACCTCGTCTACGTCGGCACCGGCGAGCTCCTGCTTCTGCTCCAGCCCCGCGGCGCCCCTGCCGAGCAGGAGCGGACCCGAAAGCGGGCGTTCGCCCTCACCGGGATCGTCGCGGCGCTCGCGGTCGGCGCGGTGGTGCTCGCGGTCGTCGTGGTGACATCCGGCGACGAGGGCCCGGGCGAAGCGACCGGGAGCACGACGAGCGGCTGCAACGGCTCGCCCCGGCTTTGCGACCTGCGGCTGAACGAGGTCGTCTTCGCGGGCACCCACAACTCGTTCTCCGCTGCCGACAGCGGGGGGTGGTCCATCGCCAATCAGCGCCGGACGATCGAGCGCCAGCTCAAGGACGGCATCCGGTTGTTCCTGATCGACCCCCACTGGGGGGTGGAAGACGACCAGGGCCGGGTCCGAACCGACTTCCAGTCCGAGGGTCGCGAACGCAACCGGGTCGCCAAGGGGCTTCCGCCCGAGGTCCTGGGCGCAGCCGAACGGCTCGCCGGCGGCCTCGGTGTGCGCGAGGAGGCCGGCGGCGAGCGCGCCATCTGGCTCTGCCATACGGTCTGCGAGCTCGGTGCGACTGCGATGGCAGACACGCTCGCCGACTTCCGCGACTTCCTCGAGCGCAACCCGGGCGAGGTCCTGATCCTGTTCATCGAGCCCTATGTGCCCCCCGCCGAGATCGAGAAGGCCTTCGTGGACGCCGGGGTCGATCGCTACCTCGCCGAGCTCGACCGGGGTGCGCCGCTCCCCACGCTCGGGGAGCTGGTGCGAACTGACCGCCGCCTGATCGTCTTTACCGAGCGGGACGCCGACGGCACCATCCCCTGGTACCTCGACGGGTTCTCGTTCGTGCAGGACACCCCGCTGGGCGCGACCAGGGTCGAGGACCTGAGCTGTGACCTCAACCGTGGCGACGCCGACAGCCCGATGCTGATGCTGAACCACTGGGCCGATGTGTTCCCGCCCCGGCGGGAGGCGAACGCCGAGTTCCACTCCAAGCCGAAGGTCGTCGACCGCGCCCACGAGTGCGCTCGCGAGCGTGGACTCCCGGTGAGCCTGATCGCGACCGACCACTACGACGACGGGAAGTTCATCGAAGCGATCGAGAAGCTCAACCGTGAGCGGGTCCGGGCCCAACGGCAAAAGGGGAGCTGAGCCGGCGCGGATTCTTGCGGCTAGAGCGGCCGATCGCGCAGCGCGAGGTACAGGCCCACGGCGGCCAACGCGTAGATCAGCGAGGTGAGCAGGTCCGCGACCGTGGCGGCCAGCCAGTCCGCGAGGAAGCCGTTGCCGAGGACGCCGATCGATCCCGACTGGACCACGCTCGTGAGCAGGTCGCCGACCACCAGGACGGGCAGGATCAGGGCCAGGACGCGAACGGTGTGCCCCCGGATGAGGACGGCGCTGCGCCGGAACCCCTCGATCACGCCCAATCGCTCCACCTCGATCACCGGGCCGACGAGCGCGAACCGCGCCATCGCGATCAGCCCGGGGACGATCAGCAGGAAGAGGCCCACCGCGACCGCGAGCACCCAAAGCAGGTCGGCGAGGATGAGACGCCCGTACGGAAGGGCGCGCGTGACCTCGCCTAGAGAGTGCCGCTGCCCCTCACGGACGCCGAGCACAACCGCCGCGACGACGCCCGCGTACAAGACCTCGCCCACGAGTGATGCCCCCGCATGGCCGAGCGCCGCGGTCACGGCGGCGACGATCCGCCCCGCCTCGACTTTCTCCCTGAACTCCTGGAGTGACTCCTGGAGCCTGTCGTCGAGGACCTCGATCAGCCCGAGCGGGACGAAGATCAAGAGCCCGGCGCCGAGGAGCAGCGGCCACTGCGTGCGGCCGACCCGCGCCATCCCGACGACCACCCGGGTGAGCTTCAGCGGTGCCGCGCGCTCGGTGCCCTCGATCGCGCCATCCTAAGTCACGCTCTGCGGCGCAACCGGCTCGTGATCGTTGGCGGCACCGTCCAGGTTTCGCGGTGCCCGAGGCAGCTGACTACTAGTCCGGGACCACCCGGAAGCTGCCGCGCATGAAGGGGTGCACCCGGCAGAAGTAGGTGTAGGTGCCCGGGCCGAGGTTTCTTGGCGTGTTCCAGCGGTCGCGGCCGACGGCCGGTCCGCCAAAGCCCGCGTAGTTGAAGCCGAGCTGGCCCGAATCGAACGTTCTGGGCCCGTTGGCTATCGGGTAGGCGATTCCCGGTGAGCGGTTACACGGCGCCTTGCAGGAGGTGAGCGTGTGGAAGACGTTCTGGGACTGCTCCGCGTCCTGGTTGAGGAAGGTCAAGCTTTCCCCGGCCGGCACCTTGGGCGGGTACCTTCCGCTACCCGGCGAGTACATGTCTCCCTGCTCGTACGCATACTCGTCGATGTCGAGGGGGCCGGAAGGCGTTGGGGCACCGGGCAGCTGCCTGGGGTCGGGCAGGCCCGTGGGGTTGCCGCCGTGATTTCTGTTCTCGGCCAGATGCCCATGCGTCAGCCCCCCCTGCTGCGGGATCTGGTTGCTCAATGCGTCCTTGCCGCCGACGTTGGCCCCGTCGTAGACGGCCACGGGCATGATCCCCATCACCTCATACCAGTCCGCCCTCGCTACGTCGTACGTCGCGGCCACGCTCAACCTGTCGCCCGCCCGCAGCTTGACGCGCCAATTCGGTGGCGTGGCCCGCATCGAGACATCCCACGACACCGCGCCGGCCGGCTCGTAGTAGTGGGCATCGGAGCGGAAGATCCTCTTGGAAGTGCTCCCACGGCGAACTCGGAGACTGGTGCTCAGGCCGCCCGGATGGAGGTGCCCAGCGGTGTTGATCAGGGTCACCGGATGGTCGGGTGTCCACGTCTGCGAGCGACTGATCAGGTTGCGCTGGGCGCCCGTGGCCTGGTCGGGGAACGTGTAGCGGCCGCCCTGGCCCATCCTTCTCAAGGCGTCGTACACCGGGTAGATCGGGCTCGAGACCCCGACCCGGGGGCTGGGCCCGGCGACGTCCATCCACCTGGTGCGCACTCTGCGGATGCAATCTTTGCCGGGAGCGATGGGAGGCGTGCAATCCACAGCCGAGTCCGGCACGAAGTCGATCCTCCACGCGATGTACAGGGTCTGTGGCGATCCGACGAGGTCGTGGAGCATGTCGTTGAGCAGCCAGTTGTCTGAGGGAGCCGACCGCCAGCCGAATCCCCTCGGCGCCTGGATGATCGTCTTCTCCTCCCCGGCCGCGAACTGCGGACCCCCGTTCACGACCCACACCGCGTGGTGGAGGTGGACCACGTCCACGCGAGGGACGGTGCCGTTCGGGTAGACGAGCTCGGGGTCGAATCTCGTGATGTACCCGGGCACATTCGGGAAGAGGTTCGTCCCGTTCAGCCGGATGATGTTCTGGCCCGGCTGCACGGTCACGCGTTGGCAGTAGGTCAGATGCTGGACGCCGTCGTACTGCACATGCGGAATCGCGCCGGGCTTGTTCTGGATCGGCGGACAGGCGGCATTCGCCTCCGGCGACGCCACCAACAGCACCAAAAGCGCCCCGACCGCGCACAGAAGCCCCGCCACCAAGCTTCGAACTGCGGGAACCGGCGATTCGCTGCGCAGGGAGGGAGCGGGGCAAGCCGAAGCGAGAAGCCTCCGCTGACGCGTCCATGCGACACCCGCCATGGCAAGCACGGTACCACGCTCCGGCGACCGGGCCTGTCGCGATTAGTCCAACGTCTTCGGCTCGAGGCGGACGATCTGGGCAGGGGCGATCATTGATCTATGCGGCGGCACCTCACGTCCTTCACCCTCCCTCCACCATCCTCTCACTTGCCAGTATGGAAGGCGCCGCCATGACCACCTGCACCCACCTCGATCATGTCCGGATCACCCAGCTGCCCGAATCGATCGAGGGCTGCGAGGGCTGCCTGGCCGCGGGCGACAAGTGGCTTCATCTGCGCATCTGCCTCGAATGCGGGCACGTCGGCTGCTGCGACGACTCCCCCAACCGCCACGCCAGCGCTCACGCGCAGGACACCGGTCACCCGCTGATTCGATCGCTGGAGCCGCGCGAGGAATGGTCCTGGTGCTTCGTCGACCAGGTCGCGATGGTGATTCCCGAGGTCCAGGGAGCGACCCGCATCCCACCGTCTCCGCTGGGCTGATGCCGAAGCAATCCGCCGCTGCCGTGCGAGCTGGGTTGGCGAGCGGCGAGGAGCTGGCCTACGAGAGCAATAGCGGGCGCTGGGTGCTTGCCGTCGCTGTCCTGGGCTCGAGCATGGCCTTCCTCGACGGCACCGTCGTCAATGTGGCCCTGCCCGATATCGGCCGCGACCTGGACGCATCGACCAGCTCCCTCCAGTGGATAGTCAACGGCTACCTGCTGACGCTCGCCTCGCTGATCCTGCTCGGCGGATCCTTGGGCGACCGCCACGGGCGCCGCCGCATCTTCGTGATCGGCACCGGACTCTTCACCGCCGCCTCGTTGCTTTGCGCGGCAGCACCGAACGCCGGGCTGCTCGTCGTAGCCAGGCTCCTTCAGGGAATCGGGGGTGCGCTGCTGACTCCCGGCAGCCTGGCGATGATCGAGGCCAGCTTCCGCCCCGCCGACCGGGCTCGGGCAATCGGCGCCTGGTCGGGGCTGGGCGGCGTCGCGACCGCGCTCGGACCGCTGCTCGGCGGCTATCTGGTCGAAGCCGTGTCGTGGCGCGCGATCTTCCTGATCAACCTGCCGCTCGGCGCCTTCGTGATGGCGATGGCCAGCCGCCACGTCCCTGAGACTCGTGATCCGACCGCCAGCGGTCGCCTAGATTTCGCCGGAGCAATTCTGGCTGGGCTCGGTCTCGCGGGAACCACCTACGCCTTGATCGAGGCGCCCGGCAACGGCGCCTCCGCGCTGGTCCTGCTGGCAGGTATCGGGGGCGTGGTCGCCCTCGTCGCCTTCCTGGTAGGCGAGCGCCGAAGCGCGAACCCCATGATGCCGCTCGAGATCTTTGCCTCGCGACAGTTCAGCGCCGCCAACCTGGTCACCTTCGTGGTCTATGCGGCGCTTGGCGGCGTCTTCTTCCTGCTCGTCGCCTTCCTCCAGATCTCGCTTGGCTACTCGCCGATCGCAGCGGGCGCCGCGTCGCTGCCGGTGACGTTGCTGATGCTCCTGTTCTCGGCGCGTTCGGGCGCCCTTGCCCAGCGCATCGGGCGCAAGGATCCCCTTGACGGCGGGCCCGCTCGTGATCGCCGCGGGACTGCTCTTGATGACGCGGATCGAGCCCGGTGACAGCTACGTCTCGAGCGTGCTGCCAGCGGTGATTGTCTTCGGACTCGGTCTGACCTTGGTCGTAGCGCCCGTGACGGCAACGGTGCTGGCCGCCGCCGACGCGCGGCACTCCGGAATCGCTTCGGGGATCAACAATGCCGTCTCGCGGGTCGCCGGCCTGCTCGCTGTCGCGGTCCTGCCCTTGATCGCCGGCCTCACCGGGGACAGCTTCTACGACCCCTCGGCGATGACCGACGGTTTCCGGGTCGCGATGATGGCCTGCGCCGTGCTTGCCGCGCTGGGCGGCATCTTGGCGTGGCTGACGATCTCAAACGAGGTCCTGGAGGCCGTTCCGGCTGCCGGCGGGGACATCCCCGACCGCGCGGCGACGGACTACTCCTGCGGTGTCGCCGGCACCCCGCTGCGGCCGGCGCGGGAGGCAAGGTGTACGCCTGTCGGAAACGGCAGGTTGCCCGCGGCCGTCAAAGCCGCCGAATCGGGCTCCGCTGAGGAGGTCAGCTGAGCACGTAGCCGACGACGAAGCCGAGCGCGGTGGCAAGTGCCACCGTCGTGCTGACCTTGGCGAAGGCATACGGGATCACCGCGATCGAGATGACCGCCAGCACGGCGCCCGCGGCGACCGCCTGCGCCGTGCCCACCACCTCGTCGCTGGCGTCGGCCAGGACGGTGCCGCCGAGCACGGTCGCGAAGGCCAGCGCCAGCCCGATCGCGCCGAGCAGGATGAGCGCGAATCGCTTGCTCCGTCCGGCGGCGAGGATGGGCTGCGCCGCGCCGTACGACTCGACGACGTTCCCGATCAGGATTCCTGCGAGGAGCGCCACCCCCACCTCTCCCTCGGCGATCGTCAACCCGAGCGCGATCGACTCCGGAACTCCGTCGACGAAGATCCCGATTGCGATCCCTTCGCCGCGGGCAAGCTCACCGCTGTCCTTGGGCATCTCCATCGACCTTCCAGCCGCCGCCGCGTGGCCTGAGCGCCGCACCATCTCCGTGTTCTCGTTGCGGGCCAGCGATCTGTCGGCTGCGACATAGACGAGGGTGCCGGCAAACAGGCCTGCCGCCGTCAGCGCGGTGCCGGCCCTGGCGTCCGCCTCGGGCACCAGCTCCAGCGCGATCGCGGCCAGCAGGACGCCGCCGCCAAACGCGGTCACGATCGCCGCCACCTTGGACGGCAGGTGCAGGATCACGGCGGCGGTCGCCCCGGCGAGCAGGCTCGCTCCGATCACGAGCCCCCAGACAATGGAAGCTCCAAGGTCCCCCACGGCCCTGGGACGTTACCCGGCTCTTACCTCAGGACGTGGGCTCTTCGCCGGGCAGACCGTGCTCGAGATCCTGCTCGTGCAGGCCGATAAGTGATTCGTCGCTGGGCTCGAGCACGAAGATCTCGACCGCGAGGTCGGGATCCTGGTGGATCTGGCTCATGTAGGCGACGACCTTGCGGCCCATGGCCGCCTCCACCACGGTGGTGAATTGCTCCTCCATCGCCTGCTGGAAGCTGCGCCGGATCTGGTAGACGGCGTCGACGTCTCCCTCGTCGATCAGGGTCCGCTCCACAGTCGTGAACCCGCCTCGGAGCATGCAGATCACCGTGTCGTTGACGAGATAGGTCTTGGCCTTCGTCGGGCCCTTGCCGTAGTAGCGGCTGTGGAGCCGGACGAGACCGGTAGAGATGCTCGCCAGGACCTCGCCGCGGGGTGAACCGCCCACTGAGCCTGGACGCATGCCCTCCACTAGCTTTTGATCTCCTCTTTGTGGTGCCCAGCGACCGGGGCCGGCTGTGGTTCGAGCACGAACAGCTCGACGGCGAGGTCCGGGCTCGTGTGGATCTGGCTCATGTAGGCCAGCACCACGCGCTTGCTTGCCCCCTCCACCACGTCCTTGAAGGGCTGCTCCATCGCCTGCTGGAAGCTGCGACGGATCTCATGGACCGCCTCGATGTTGTCGTCGGCGATCAGGGTCCGCTCGACAATCGTGAAGCCGCCCTCCAGCAGGCAGATCACCGTGTCGTCCAGCATGTAGGTCCGCGCCCTGCTCGGGCCCTTGCCGTAGTACTGGGTGTGAAGCTCGGCGAGCCCCCGCCCGATATCAGCCAAGAACGCTGCCTGTCCGACGTTGTCAGCGGTGCCACTCAAGGGGCACCACCCCCGTTCGTTGGGAAGCTCTGTGGAAGGCAGGTGGCCCGAACGAAAGTAGAGGAACCCGAGAGACCTAACGAGCGAGCGAAGCTACCTTACCACCACTGGAGGGCCCGGAAGACCCGTCTTGGCTGCGGGTCGGTTTGCCCGGAGGCGCCCTCGGGTAGTCTTCAACCAGTCGAGGCCGCAGGCGGCGCCAGGCGTCCCCCAGTGACACTTGTCCGTCCCGAGGCGGACCCGCTCAACACACGATCGGACGGTACGCCCCCCCAGCAAGGACAGTCGGGGCGGTGGCCGGACCTTCGAGGTTCCAGGCGACGTAATGCCAACGATCCCTAGGAGGTACGGCATGCAAAGCGAGTCAAGCCGCGAGCAAGGCCCGGCTGACCCCGACCCACAGCGGGGCAAACTCGCCGGACCGTCCGCCGAACAAGTCGCGGACGAGATCCGCCGCGACCTTCTGGCCATTCACCGCGACTCCTACGGCCGCGCGGCGGAGAAGGCGCGTGCATACGTTCTGGACGACACGGTGATCGTCCTGCTCGATGGGCTGCAGCTGCTCCCCAACGAGGAGTTCCTGGTCAGCCAGGGCCAGGAGGAGGTGGTCGCCACCGTCCGCAAGCAGTTCCAGCAGGCGATCGCGCCGACCTTCCGTGCCGCGGTGGAGCGGGCCACCGGCCGGCGGGTGATCGGATTCGCCAGCCACGTCCAGGTCGAGGAGCCGCGCTTCATGGTTGAGATCTTCAGGCTCGAACCGCACTAGGGCCCGCGGGCGCCGCTTGCGCGAGGCATTTAGCTAAGGTCACTCGTTCCCATCTCCGTCAGAGGGGAGTTACAGATGCTTGCCATCACCGAGGATGCCGCGACCGCCATCGACAGCATCGTCGCCTCTTCCGGGCTGCCGGAGGGAGCGGGTCTCCGGATCACGCAGGAATCGAATACGCAGAGCGGCCAGGAGGAGCGAACCGACCTCCGCCTGTCGCTCGTCGAGTCCGCCGAAGAGGGCGACGAGGTGCTCGAGGAAGTCCGGATCTTTCTCGAGCCTCAGGCCGCCGACTTCCTGGACAACAAGCTCCTGGACGCCGACGTCGAGGGCGACGAGGTTCGCTTCAGCCTCGACATCCAGGCCGAGTCGGTCGACTGAGACTCCGCCGCGGCTGCAGCCCTATCCGGCGAAGCTAGTGGGCCTCTCACACCCCACTAGCGGCACGCGCCCGCATCGGTTAGGTTCCCTGCCGCAACCCGACCGGAGGGGACATTGGACGAGAGCCTGCTGAAGAAGATCCCGCTGTTCGCCGACGTGCCCGACGACGACCTGCGCAAGGTCGCGACCTTCGCCACCACCGAGGAGTTCCCCGAGGGAGCGACCGTGGTCAAGGAGGGGGGTTACTCGAATCACTTCTACGCCATCCAGGAGGGGACGGTCAAGGTGGAGCGGGGCGATGAGCATCTCGCCGACCTCGGCCCGGGGGACGTGTTCGGCGAGCAGGGGCTGCTCGAGGGACAGGAGCGCTCCGCCAGCGTCGTCTCGACCGCGCCGCTCAGGGTGATCAAGATCGAGCACTGGGAGCTCTCCCGGATGCGCAAGGCGATGCCCCAGGTGGTCGAGGAGCTCCAGCGCCGAGTCCAAGAGCGCCAGTAGACTCCTTGCCGAAATACGGTCCGTGGTCAAGGGAAGTCCGGTGCGAATCCGGCGCGGTCCCGCCACTGTGACCGGGTAACACGACGCCGCACGACGTCGGCCGCCCCGAGAGCGAGGGCGGCGGTCAGCCACTGGGGGCGCCACAGCGCCCCCGGGAAGGCGCGGCGTGGATCCCGGAAGCCAGGAGACCTGTCCACGGCCAGCCCAATCAACCCTCGAGGAAGGGGTGGCTCAATGGTCATACCTCGTTTCCGGCTCGGCGGCTCGGCCGCCGTGGTCATCATCTCGTTGCTCTTGCCCAGCGCTGCGCTTGCGGCCACAAAGGGTGTCGACCTGCGGGTCGTGAACTCGGCCGGGAAGGCACTCACCGAGCAGCGCCAGTACACCGGCACGGTGCGGATCAAGACTGATCCTCAGGCGAACTGCTTCGGCCAGGGCACCGGAGGGAGTGGCGATCGCGTCCGAGTGAAGCGCGCCACGGCTCTCGGTGCCGTTCGCGACGCGCTCGCCTGGGATCGCGATCTTCGACCCCTGTCGGTGACCGACGCCTTTCTGGACGACGGGTTCGGCCTCGGCGTTTGCGGCATCGGTGGCTTCGAGTCTCAGGGCTCGAGCTTCTGGTACCTGAAGCGCGATCACGTGGGCTCCCAGGTCTCGGGCAGCCAGCTCAGGGTGCATGCCGGTGAAGACGTGCTCTGGTACCTGGCTCCGAGCTTCCCGCCGCCGCCCGAGCTTCGGCTCAAGGCACCGGCGCGCGCCAAGCCCGATGTCCCGTACCAGGTGACCGTCTACTCGTACGCCGACAACGGAACTCGCAGCGCCGCGGCCGGCGCCACGGTGACCGGAGCCGCAGCACCGACCGGTGCGGGTGGGCACACGATGGTGACCAGCACCGAGACGGGCATCGACAGGCTGCGCGCGACGCGTGGACAGGACATCCCGTCGAACCGGGTAAAGGTCTGCGTCCGCGCGAGTCTCCCGCACTGCTCGCAGGCGCATGGCAAGCGGATCATCGGTAGTCGGCGCCGCGACGAGATCAAGGGCACGCGCGGCTGGGACGCGATCAAGGCCCGTGGCGGTGATGATCGGGTGAGTATCCGCCTGAGTCTCCGCCCGGGCGGCCACGACCGCGTGAACTGCGGCGGCGGCCGCGACAAAGTGGTCGTCAGGCGCGGCGACCACAACGATCGGATCGCCCCCAGCTGCGAGCGGGTGGTCAAGCGGTGACCAAAGGCCACGGCCGGGCCGCGGCGGCGCTCGCCTGCG
Organism: uncultured Actinomycetes bacterium; assembly: GCA_963740145.1. Classification (GTDB taxonomy): domain Bacteria; phylum Actinomycetota; class Thermoleophilia; order Solirubrobacterales; family 70-9; genus AC-56. The sequence goes on along the minus strand of CAVUDI010000002.1, from coordinate 301,143 downwards.
CCGCCACGGCCGCTGGTTGCGGCTTTGGGCCCGGGCCGTCGTCCGAGGGGACGGCGACCCTGACCGTCACCCGGGACTACGGCTCGAAGACGCTGGTGGACGAGGCGGAGAACGACCCACCGTCGTCGGAGACGGTGATCCGCTTCCTCGACCGCGAGGCAGAGCTCACGACGCGCTACGGCGGCGGCTTCGTGCAGTCGATCGACGGGCTCGCCGGCACCGAGATCGGCGGGCGGCGCTACGACTGGTTCTTCTACGTCAACGGGGTCGAGTCCGCGATTGGCTCGGCCGAGGTCCATGTCCGCGGCGGTGACCGGATCTGGTGGGACTACCGCGACTGGACCGACGCGATGCGAGTGCCGGCGGTGGTCGGATCGTGGCCCGAGCCCTTCGCGCAGGCCTCGACCGAGGGCGACCGCCAGCCGGTGCGAGTCGAGTGCCTCGCCGGTGGCAGCGCTTGCGAGGCCGCCGCCAACCGTCTCGCCGACGCCGGGGTCGAGTCAACCGTCGAGCGTGGGGCGAGAGGAGCGCCACGCAGCACCGGGGCACTCCGAATTCTGGTCGGCCCGTGGCGCGAGGTGCGCGACGACCGGACGGTCGACGCGTTGGGCGGTGGCCCAGCCGCGAACGGGGTGTTCGCGACCTTCAAAGGCCCGATCGACGGTGCGTTCCATCTGATTGCCCTCGACCCGACGGGAACGCCGGCCAGGGACCTCGGCCCGGATGCGGGGCTGGTGGCCGCGTTGCAAGGCGGCGACGGGACGCCGGCATGGATCGTCACGGGGTCGGGAAGGCCGGCGGTGCGCCGGGCGGCTGGCTCTCTTGACGCCACGGCACTGCGAGACCGTTACGCCGTCGCCGCGCCAGTCCGGGAGCCGCCGGTGGCGCTGCCATTCCAGCGCGGGGAAGCCGGATGAGACCGGCTTTCTCCTATGTACCGCGACGCACGCCGCTCCACGACGCAAGCGCGGGGGCGGCCAGTATCTATCTGGGCTCGTTCGTGGTGGTGGCCTTCGCCTACTCGAACCCGGTCGTGCTCGCCGGGGCGGGCGCCGGCGTCGCCGTCGCGGGCCTGGCAAGCGGGGCAGGGCGGGCGCTGCGCGCCTCAGTCCGCTGGGGCGTGACGCTGGGGATCTTCATCGTCGCGGTCAACGGCCTGGTCGCCCAGCGCGGCGACTCGGTGCTCGTCCATGGGCTGTGGCTGCCGCTCCTCGGTTCCACGGAGGTCAGCGCAGAGGCGCTCGCGGAGGGCGGCGTGCTGGCGATGCGCATCTTGGTGGTGCTGATGGCGTTCGCGGTTCACACCGCCTGCGTCGACCCCGACCGCACGCTCCGCCTGCTGCGACCCTTGGCGCGCCGTTCGGCGCTGACAGCGACCCTGATCGCCCGTCTGGTGCCGCTTGCGGCCGCCGACCACCTCCGGCTGGGCGAGGCCGCTGCGCTCCGCGGCCCGGCCGCGGCTCCGGTGGGACGCGCCGCACTGGCGCGCCGTCTCGTCGCCGGTTCGCTGGATCGCGCCGTCGACGTCGCCGCCACCCTCGAGCTCCGTGGTTACGCGCATGGAGCGCCAGGCACGGCGCGCGGCGGTCGTCGTTCGCGCCGCGACGGCATCTTCCGAACCACGGGGCTCGTGATCGCGGTGGGGGGGATCGCGGCCCGTGCCGCGGGGCTTGGAGCCTTCGACCCGTATCCGACCGTGAGCATCGACACGAGTTGGCCCACTTTGGTCCTCGCCGCCTGCATCCCGCTCGCGGCGGCGCTCCCGCTGCTCGGGGCGGCCGGAAGGCGAAGCCGCCGGGCGGCGTAGCAGAGGCGTGGTCGTGGCTGAGCCACTGGTCCGGATCGAGTCGCTCTCCTATCGCTACCCGGATGGCGAGGCGGAGTGCCTTCGCGACCTCGACCTCGAGATCGAGCCGGGTCAGCTGATCGTCCTCGCCGGCCGTTCGGGATCGGGGAAGACGACGCTCCTGCGTGCCTGCTGCGGGCTCGTGCCCCACTACTACGGCGGCGAGGTGAGCGGCGAGATCGAGGTCGGCGGCCTGGACGTCCGCGACCACGGGCCCGCCGAGCTGGGCGGCACGGTCGGCCTGGTTGCCCAGGACCCGGAGACACAGGTCGTCTCCACCACAGTGCGCGGCGAGCTGGCGTTGCCGCTCGAGATCCGGGGCGAGCCCCCGGCCGCCCGGGCTCGGGCGGTGGAGGAGGTGGCGCTGGCGCTGGCGATTCCGCACCTGCTGGATCGCCCCGCGGACACGCTCTCGGGGGGAGAGCTCCAGCGCGTTGCCCTGGCGGCGGCGCTGGTCGGTCGGCCGCGCCTGGTGCTGCTGGACGAGCCGACCTCCCAGCTCGACCCGGTGGCCGGCGACGAGCTGATCGGATTGTTGCGACGGCTGAACGAGGAATGGGGCCTTTCGGTGGTCTGCGCCGAGCACCGGCTCGAGCGCTGCCTGGCGGCCGCCGACCGCGTGCTCGCCCTCGTGGAGGGCCGGATCGCCTTCGACGGCGAGCCCGGCGACTTCCTCCGCTGGGCGCTTGCCAGCGACGGCGCGTTGGCCACGCCCGCGGCGCGGCTATTCGACCTGGCCGGCCTTCGCCCCCCACCGACGTCGGTGAAGGCGGCCCGGGAGCAACTTGCCGCGCAGGCGTGGAGGCGTCCGCCCGGCGATGGCGGGGCTAGGGACGAAGTCCCGGTAGATGCGGAGGTGCCTGCCGGGTCAGGCCCGGGCCCTAGCCCGGCGGCGGCGCAGCCGGAGGCGAGTCGCCGACGGAGTGATTCTGGCCCTTGAGGTCGCTGACCTGTGGGTGGAGCTCGACGATGGCCGCGGGCCCCGCGATGTCCTGCGCGGGTTGGGCCTGTTGGTCGAGGCGGGCGAGCGGGTCGCTCTGATGGGCCGCAACGGCGCCGGCAAGACCACCCTCCTGCGCGCCGCCGCGGGACTGGTTGAGCCGGCCGGGGGACGGATCTCGGCGCCGAGTGGCTGCGCGCTCCTCGCCCAGAGCCCAGGCGACCTGCTTGTTCGCGAGCGGGTCGCCGACGAGCTGCCCGGCGAGGCGGGCCGCCAGGCCCTTGCCGCGGTTGGGTTGGGGTGGGCGGCGGAGGCCGATCCGCGCGATCTCTCCGGCGGCGAGCGCCAGCGCCTGGCGCTGGCCCTGGTGATGGCGGGTCGGGCCGCGGAGGGACGGCTCCCAGGGCTGGTCGGCCTGGACGAGCCGACGCGAGGGATGGACCGGGCGCGCAAGGAGGAGCTCGCCGGCTGGGCCAGCGAGCTGTCGCAACGGGGCGCGAGCGTCGTGGTCGCCACGCACGACGTCGAGTTTGCGTCGGTGTTCGCGGAGCGCGTCGTGCTGCTCGGCGACGGCGAGCTGATCGCCGACGGCCCGGTCGCGGAGATCCTCTCCGGCGGCTGGTACTTCGCCACCGAGGTGGCCCGCATCCTCGGCGCCACCGGGGCAATCTCTCCGGAAGACGGTGCGGCGATACTCCGCCGAGCCATGGCTCGGGCTAGCGACGAAGTCGCGGTAGATGGGTGTGGACCTGCCGCCCGGCCTGAGCCCAAACCCGCCGAAAACGTAGGCGAAGCCGAGGCTTTCGGCGGAGTTATTCCCCGACGGGGTGATTCTCCATGAGCTGGCAAGTGACCGCGTACGCGCTGCTGGCCCTTGTGCTGGCCGGCGGCATCGCCTGGTACGAGCGCTCCCGCCCGCCGGCGCGAATGGTGGCGCTCGTCGCGGCGCTGGCGGCGCTCGCGGTGGCCGGCCGGCTCGCGTTCGCGCCGATCCCCAACGTCGTCGCTACCACCGACATCGTGCTGATCACGGGCTACGCGGTGGGGCCGGCGCCCGGGTTCGCGGTAGGCGCGCTGGCCGCCGCTGTCTCCAATCTCTGGCTCGGCCAGGGGCCATGGACGCCCTGGCAGATGGCGGGGTGGGGCCTGGTCGGGCTGGGTGGTGCGGCACTCGCTGTGGTCACCGGGCGCCGCTTGGGGCGTGGCGGGCTTGCCGCCGCCTGCGGGCTCGCGGGCCTCGCATATGGCGCGCTCCTCGATCTCTCGGTGATGGTCACGTACGGCGGCGAGCAGTCGCTCGACCGCTACTTGGCGCTTTCCGGGCGAGGGATCCCGTTCAACGTGGCCCACGCGGTTGGCAATGTTGCCCTGGCGCTGGCCGCCGGGCCGGCGCTGGTGCGGATGATCTCGCGCTACCGGAGCAGGTTCGAGTTCACCTGGCGCGATGCGCCGGCACCGCCCGGCCGCCGGGGAACGCCTCGCGGCGCGCGAGCCTCGGCGCACGGCCTGCTCTTGCCGCTTGCCCTCATCGGCGTCGTGGGGTCCCTTGCCGTCCCGGTCCAGGCCCGGGCCGGGGGCGCCGCCTCGGCTACGCGCTGGCTCGAACGGGCCCAGAACCTGGACGGTGGCTTCGGCCCCTCCCCGAACGCCGCGTCAAGCGCGGCGATCACGGGCTGGGTCGCGCTGGGCCTGGAGAGCGCGGGCCGCAACCCGCTGGACGTTCGCCAGGGCGGACGCTCTGTGATCGGGTATCTGCGCTCTCAGGCGGCGGACCTGCGCTCGACCGGAGACCTGGAGCGGACCGTCCTGGCGCTCGAGGGCGCGGGCGTCAACCCGCACAGGTTCGGGGGCCGCAACCTGGTGGCCGAGCTACACAGGCGACGCTCGCGGAACGGCTCGTTTGAGGGCCAGGTCAATCTGACGGCGTTCGCGGTCCTTGCCCTGCGCGCCGCCGGCGCTCCCCGCTCCGCAGTGGCTCGCTCGGCCGCCTGGCTTCGTGGGGCCGAGAACGGCGACGGCGGCTGGGGCTTCCGACAGCAGGTTGCCAGCGACCCCGACAGCACCGGCGCCGCGCTCCAGGCGCTCGCGGCTGCCGGGGACCGGGGCCGGGTGACCGCACGCGGGGCCTCCTACCTGCGACGCGCCCAGCGTGCCGACGGCGGTTTCGCGCTGGCCGAGGGAGGACCCACCAACTCGCAATCGACCGCCTGGGCGGTCCAAGGCCTGATCGCCGCCGGCGCCAACCCCGCCGCCGTCCGCACGAACGGACGCAGCCCATTCGACTACCTCGCTCACCGCCAAGCCGGCGATGGCCATTACCGCTACTCGGCGTCGAGCGACCAGACGCCGGTCTGGGTCACAGGTCAGGCGCTTCTCGCAGTCAAGCGCAAGGCGTTCCCGCTGGGGGCCGTGCCCCGCTCGCCGAGCGGTGGCCGATCTTGGAACGGAGCCGGCGCAGGCGCCGGTGAAGGCGGCTCGAGACCAAGCAAAGCCGGGGGAGCAGCGACAGGGGGTCAGGGCGCGGGTGGCCGGGGCTCCGGCAAGCCAGGGGACGCGGCGCGGCCCTGGAACGCCGTGCGGGGGGAACTCGCCTCCGGCCAGCCGGCGGGCGCACCCGCGGCCGCGTCCGCCGCGGCCGACGACGACGGCGGGCTCGGCACCCCGGCCTACGTCGGCGCCGGCTTCGTCCTGCTGACCGCCGCGCTTGTGGGCGGATTCTTCTGGTACCGCCGCCGCCTGCCCTGAGAATCACCCCGCCGAAAGCCTCGGCCTGAATAACTCCGCCGAGATCCTCGGCTCCGCCTCCGGTCTCGGCGGGCTCGGGCTCAGGCGGGGCGGCAGGTCCACACTGTCTACCGGGACTTCGTCCCTAGCCCCGGCCAGGTTCCGCGTGGCACCGGCTACCGTTCTCGGCGATGGACGTCGCGGACGCCATACGCACCCGGCGGACCCACAAGGCCTTCCGGCCGGACCCCGTGCCGAGGGAGGTCCTGGGCGAACTGTTCGACCTGGCCCGCTGGGCGCCGAACCACAACCTGACCAACCCGTGGCGCTTCCGCGTCCTGGGGCCGCGGGCGCTGGAGCGCCTCAAGCGGGCCGCCGGCGCCGAGGCGGCGTCGAAGCTCGACCGCGCGCCAACGCTGGTCGTCTGCTCGTGCGCCCTGGGCGGCGATCCGGTACAGGACGAGGAGGACCTGCACGCGACCGCCTGCGCCGCCTACATCGTGCTGCTGGCCGCGCATGCGCGCGGGCTGGCTGGCTACTGGCGGACTCCAGAGGTCCTGCGCACCGAGGCCGGGCGTGCCGCCGTCGGGCTGCCCTCCGACGAGCGCTTCGTCAGCCTCATTCACCTCGGCGAGCCGATCCAGGAGAAGGATGCCCCCGAGCGCGCCTCCGTTGCCGACACCGTCGCCTACCTCGACTAGGCACTAGCGATGCTCTCTCGCTCAGACGCACTCGAGGCACTCGGCGGAGAGCCCTTCGACGTAGTCGTGATCGGCGGCGGGATCACCGGTGCGGGGGTGGCGCTGGACGCCGCCTCGCGTGGCTATTCGGTGGCGCTGGTCGAGCGCGACGACTACGCCTCCGGTACCTCGAGCCGCTCCTCGAAGATGGTCCACGGCGGGCTTCGCTACCTGCGGAACTTCGACCTTGGCCTGGTCCGGGAGGCGCTCCTGGAGCGCCAGCTGATGGTGGAGCTCGCGCCGCATCTCGTCTATCCCGTCCCGTTCCTCGTCCCCACTCTTGGCGAGGGGCGTCGCGACTGGCGGATCGGGATCGGGCTGAACATGTACGACGTGATGGCGACAACTCGCGTCGGCCAGGGGCGGCGCGAGCGCCAGGCGCGCGAGCGCGCCTCCAGGGAGCGCGCCGAGCAAGCCGAAAGCGACGATTGGGCGCCCGACCGCCACCGGACGATCCCCGGTGACGAGGCCGCCGAGTTGATCCCGGCGCTTGCCCCGTGCGACCCCAAGGAGGCCTATCTGTTCTACGACTGCCAAACGGACGACGTCCGGCTGGTGCTGACCGTCCTGGGCGAGGCGGAGCGCTTCGGCGCCGTGTTCTCCAACGGCGCGGAGGTGGTCGAGCTGATCTCCGACGACGGCAGGGCCGCCGGCGTCGTCTGCACGGACGCCGACAGCGGCGAGCGCATCGAGGTCAGGGCCGCCAATGTGGTCAACGCGACCGGGGTCTGGGCCGACCGCATCCGACCGGAGGAGATCCTCGCCGAAGAGGAGGTCCCGCGGATCGCGCCGAGCCGCGGCACCCACGTCACGGTCTCCACCGAGAAGCTTCCCCTCACCAAGGCCGCGTGCATCGTGCCGGCCGGCCAGGAGCGCACGATCTTCGCGCTTCCCTGGTATGGGCGGGCGCTGATCGGCACCACCGACCGCGACTACGACGGTGACATCGCGCACGTCCAACCGTCCGGCGAGGACATCGAGTATCTACTCGACGCGGTCAACTCGTTCTTCGGGGTGGAGCTGGCGCTGGGGGACGTCAGCGGCGCATACGCGGGCGTGCGACCGCTGATCTCGACCGGCGATCCCCGCAAGTCGGTGGACATCTCCCGCAAGGCGGAGCTGTACGAGACGTCCTCGGGGCTGTTGACGATCACCGGCGGCAAGCTGACCACCTGGCGGCGGATGGCTAAGCAGGTCGTCGACCGGATGGTGGAGCGCGAGGGGCGCGAGGCGCCCTGCCGCACCGCCGAGATCCCGCTGGGCATGCCGGCGAGTGAGGGAGACCTGCAATCGGCCGCCGGCCTGTCTCAGGACGACCTGCCCGACGGCTCCCTCGAGCTGCTCGCCTTCCGCTACGGGCACGCGGCGCGCAACGTGCTGAAGCTCGCCGGTGAGCGACCCGAGCTGGCCTGGCCGATTGTTCCCGGGCAGCCGGACCTGCTGGCCGAAGCTGTAATTGCCGCGCGGCTCGAGCAGGCGCGCTCGGTTGCCGATGTGCTGCTGCGCCGGACCAGGCTCGGGCTGGTCGCAGCGCCGCAGCTCCGCGACGCCGAATCCGTGCGTCCGGTGGCCGAGGCCATCGGCGGCGAGCTGGGATGGAGCTCCGACCGCACCAGCGCCGAGGCCGAGGCCTGGGTCGCCGTTGCGGAAAGCGAGGGTATCGATCCGGGGAACCCCGTAAGCTCGGCCAAGTGAGGCTATTCATCGATACCGGGAGCGTTGCCGAGGTCGAGGAGATCGCCGCCTGGGGGATCCTCGCCGGCGCAACCACCAACCCCTCGCTGCTGGCCAAGGAGGAGGGCGACCCGGGCGAGATCATCCGGCGGATCTGCGACCTGGTCGGTGGTCCGGTCTCGGCCGAGGTCGTCTCCTCCGACCCCGCGGGGATGGTCGCCGAGGGCCGCGCGCTCCGCGAGCTGCACGAGCACGTCACCGTCAAGGTGCCCTTCTGCGAGCAGGGCCTCGAGGCCACCCACGCGCTCACCGCTGACGGGATCCCCGTCAACATGACCCTGGTCTTCTCGGCCAACCAGGCCCTGCTGGCGGCCGGCGCCGGCGCGACCTACGTCTCGTGCTTCATGGGTCGCCTCGACGACATCTCGGTCGACTCCGGCCAGGTCGTCGGGGAGATCGTCGAGTGCTTCCGGGCCGGCGGGGTCACCTCGCAGATCATCGCGGCGTCCGTGCGCCACCCGGAGCATGTGATTGCCGCCGCTCGGCTGGGATGCGAGATCGCCACGATCCCCGCAAAGGTGCTGCGCCAGATGCTGGAGCATCCGCTGACCACGGCCGGCGCGGAGCGCTTCCGCAAGGACTGGGAGTCACGCCCCGAGTTCGCGGAGTGGCTCCAAGCCCTGGTCTCCGAGCGCCCCAAGGCGACGCGCACGTAGCCCGGCCCGGGCTAGCGACGAAGTCGCGGTAGCCACGTGTGGACCTGCCGGGTCAGGCCGGCGCCCTAGCCCGGCGGCGGCGCAGCCGAAGGCGAGCCGCCGACGGAGTGGTTCTGGCGAGGCTTCCGGCGGAGTTATTCAGCCGGAGGCGAGCGGCCGCCGGATTGATGCCGGGATATCCTCCTGCCGCGATGCCGGAAAAGCTCGCAGAGCTCCATTTGGCCGACCTTCACGAGCTGGCGGCGGAGCTCAGGGTGCCGCGCTTCCGGCTGCTGCGCCGCGCGCAGCTCGTCGACGAGATCAAGAGCCGCCTCGGAGCCGGCGAATCCGCCGGGCCGGAACCCGAGGTTCAACCCGAATCCGAGCGCCGAGCCCGAGGTTGAACCCCTCTCCGCGCGGGAGCCGGAGCGCGAGCCCGGGCCTGAGCCGGAGCGGGAGCAGGACCGTGAGCGCGAGCCGCTCGAGGAGGTGGCCACCGAGGAGGTGACCGGCGCGCTCGAGATCACGCCCCAGCGCTACGGGTTCCTGCGCCTGCGGGGGCTCGAGTCGCATCCCGACGACGTCTACATCTCGGCTTCCCAGGTCCGTCGCTGCGAACTGCGGCCCGGCGATCAGGTCTCCGGGCCGGCACGCGCGCCGCGCCGGGGCGAGCGCCACCGCGCCCTGGTCCACGTCGATCGTGTCGACGGAGGCGAGCCGCTGGCCGATCGCCCCGAGTTCGAGCGGCTCACGCCGATCCTGCCGAAGCGCCGCTTGGCGCTCGACCACGATCCCTCCGACGTCCTCACCCGAGCGGTCGATCTGCTGACGCCGCTGGCGCTCGGGCAGCGGGTGCTTGTCTTGTCGGCTCCGCGATCGGGCCGAACGACGCTCCTGCGCGGCCTCGCCAGGGCCGTCGACGCGGCCGAGGGCCCCGAACTGGTCGTGCTGCTGATCGACGAGCGGCCCGAGGAGGCGACCGCGTGGCGCCAGGCGCTGCCGGAGGCCGAGCTCGCAACCGCGACCGCCGAGCTGGCGCCCGCCGAGCAGGTGCGGCTTGCCGAGCTCGCCCTCGAGCGGGCGCGGCGGCGCGCCGAGGCGGGGGCGGACGTAGTGCTGATCGTGGACTCGCTCTCGCGGCTCGCGGTCGCCTCCGGGAATGGCGCCGAGGTCAAGCGCCTGTTCGGCTCCGCACGCGATCTCGCGGAAGAGGGAGCGGGCTCGGTGACAGTGGTCGCCACGGTGGTCGAAGGTGCGGAGGACGACGGCGCCGCCGAACGCGCGGTGATCACGACCGAGAGCTCGCTCATCCGGCTGGATCCCGAGCTGGCCGCCGCCGGCGTGTTCCCCGCGCTCCGGGCCGGCGAGTGCCGGGTCTCCAACGAGGAGGAGCTTCGCGAGCCCGAGGAGCTGGCGGCGGCGCGGCGACTCCGCTCGCTGCTCGCCGACCTGTCCCCGGTCGAGGCGGCGAACCTGGTTCGCGAGCGGATCGAGGGCTCGCGAAGCAACGCCGAGCTGCTGGCGGCGCTCGGCGGCGGAGCTGGTTAGAGGAGCTGGGGAGCCTCAGCGCCTGTATGCCGAGGCGAGCCCAGGAGGGCTCGCGGGAGAGCTCGATCGGCTCGGCGTCGCGCTCCGGCTGGACGTATCCGAAGGCGCTGGCCCCCGGGTCGAAGACGATGTCGAGCTCACCTTCCTTGACCCGCTGGTCGAGCCAGGCGCCGCGGAACACGAGCCGACGGATCCAGTGCACGAGGCTGCGGCTCGCGGGGCCGACCAGCTCGGTCCAGTGCTCGTTGATGTGCTCGCCGAGCAACGAGGTGGGCTCGCCGATCTCGCCGTTCACCGCGAGCTCGAGCAGGTCCTGAAGCTCCTCGGCGCCCAGTCCCTCCTCGACGAAGTCGAGCTTCACCGCCGCCTGCTCGACCCGCTCGGCGAAGTCCTGTTCGTTGAACGAGAACCGCAACTCGCCGTACTCGAGGACGTAGTCCGACCCCGAGTCGTAGTTGCCTCTGCGAGTTGCCTTCTCCAATTCTTCCTCTTCTCGGACCCCGATCGACCGATGTCCGCCGCGGTCCGGACGACTCGAATCTTCGCCCATGCCGGCTGCCCTTGTGTGGGCGCGGCCTTGCCTGAACGGCCGTTTGCACGGCGGCAATGGGCGCAGGGCGTGGCGCCGGTGGATCGGGGGCGTGTGAAAAGGCCCCGGGGTTGTACGCGTCGTGAAGAGGAAGAGCGACGGCCATCCGCGCCGCTTCCGTGGCCAGCCCCGAGCGGATGTGAAGGGGCACCGGGTCCCCGTGGCCCTCTCTCGCCGGGCACGGCTTCTCGGGCTGGCGCTGCTCGATCGCCGTGCCGCCGGTGCAGGACTGCTGCTCCCCGGGTGCCGGAGCGTCCACACCTTCGGCATGCGCTTCCCGCTCGACCTGGTCTTCCTCGACGTCGAGCTGCGCGAGGTCTCGCTGCGTTATGCGGTGCCGCCGGGCAGGGTCGCCTTCGAGCGCCGCGCCCGCGCGGTGCTGGAGCTGCCGGCGGCTGAGCCGGCGCGGCGCGGAGGAGCGTAGTGCTGCCGCAGGCCCAGCCGACCGCCACGGTGGTCGTCTGCGAGGACGACGCAGCCGACCCTGGACCTGCTCTGCGACCAGCTCGAGGCGGATCGCTTCCGCGCCCTGCCGGCGCCCTCGGCCTCGGACGCGCTTCGCCTCTGCCATTACAAGCAGCCCGACCTCTTGCTGCTCGACCTGCGCCTGCCCGACGCCTCGGGACTCGACGTCCTGCGGGAGATCCGCGCCTCGGAGGGTGCGATCGGCCGGTACGACCCGGCGCTCCCGGTGATCGTCCTCAGCGGTCTCGGCACCGACACCGACCGGGTGCGCGGCTTCAGCGAGGGCGCGGACGACTACGTGGTCAAGCCCTTCCGCTACGAGGAGGTTGCGCGCGCGGATCGACGCGGTGCTGCGCCGGCGCGACTCGAGGCGCGAGGGGCCGCGGCGGGTGGGGGAGATCTTCATCGATACCTCCCGCCGCCAGGTGCGGATCGGCGATCGCCCGATCAAGCTCGCCAACAAGGAGTTCTCGCTCCTCTGCGCGCTGGCAGCCGACCCGGTGCGGGTGTTCACCAAGGAGGAGCTGCTTCGCGACGTCTGGGGATTTCGCTCGATGGGCCGCACGCGGACACTCGACTCGCACGCCAGCCGGTTGCGGCGCAAGCTCGACCCCGAAAGCGGGCGTTTCGTGATCAACGTCTGGGGCGTGGGCTATCGGCTGATCGACGGTTGAGCCGCTCGAGGTGGGGAGGTGTCGATGAGAGCGCTAGCCGAGCTCGGCCTAGCCGGCTGGCCCCTAGGCGTCACGCTGGCCGCCGTCCTCGTCGGCGACCGGGTGCGAAAGGCTCGGCGACGTGTGGCACTCAACCGCGCCCTGCACGAGTTGCGCCGCCCGCTGCAGGCGCTGGCCCTGGCGCCACCGCCACCCGGCAAGACACCGGCGCCAGCCGCGGCGGAGCTGGCGCTCGTGGCGCTCGACGATCTCGACCACGAGATCAACGGATCTGCGCGCACCCTGTCCCGCCGCCCGGTGTCCTGCCGGGCGCTGGTCGAGTCGGCCGTCGAGCGCTGGCGCGTTTCCGCCGCGGACGCCCGCCGATCGGTGGAGTTGCGCTGGCGGGCGGGGGCGGTGATGGTGATGGCCGACCCTCACCGCGTCTCCCAAGCTCTGGACAACCTGCTCGCCAACGCGATCGAGTACGGCGGCCTCCGAGTACGCGTGGAGGCGTCGATCGGCGACCGCGGCGTACGGATCTCGGTCTCGAACCTGGCGCTGCGCCTGCCCGCCCATCCCCGCCGCGACCCTCGCCGCGGCCACGGCCTTCGGGTGGTGGCCTCCATCGCCGCGGCTCACGGCGGCCGCTTTCTCGTTCAGCATCCGGATGGCGCCTGGGTCTCGGTCCTGGAGTTGCCACTTGCCCCAACGCCGATCCCGGCAGCTGGGCGTGAGCATGGCGCCGGCAATCTGGCTGCATGAGTCGGCGCGCCCGGGCGATCGCATTCGCCTGTGCCGCGCTGGCCTGCGCGGGCCTGGCGGCCGCCGTCGCCGGCGGCTACCGAGCCGACCTCGAGAGCCAGCTGGGCCCGCTTCGGCCGGTGGTCGTCACGCGCGCGAGGCTTCCGGTGCGGCAGGCGCTTCGGCCGGCGCAGGCATCGAGGCTGCTGGAGGTTCGGCGAGTCCCGGAGCGGTTCGCGCCGCCCGGGGCGCTGACGTCAGCCGAGCAGGCGATAGGTCGCGCGCCGGCGGTCGACGTCCCGGCCGGCGCCTATCTGCTCGCCAGCCAGCTCAGGTCGCCGGGCGGACGCCAGCCGCGCCACGAACCGCGGCTGGGCTCGGGCCGCCAGCCGGTCGAGATCGCGGTCAGCGGGGCCGAGGCGCTGGCGGCGCCGCCGGCGGCGATCCGCGGGGCAGCCGCGTCGACGTCATCGTCACCACCGAGCCCGGGCCCGGCGGCGTGAGCGGCCGCACCTACGTCGCCGCCGAGGGCGTCGAGCTGCTGGCGCTGGACCAATCGGGCGACCCCGGAGCCGGCGCCGGTCTCCCCGGCCCGGGCTCGGGGACCTGGTCGGCGACCCTGGCGCTGAGGCGACCCCAGGCCCTGCGCCTGATCCAGGCCGAGAACTTCGCCCGCCAGGTGCGCCTGATCCCCCGCTAACCGCCCGCGACGGCCCCCTCGAACGCCCGGTGGGCCTCGTCGCCGAAGACGGCGAACACGACTCGCTCGAGGTCGCTCCCCTCGCCCAGATGGCGCCGGACCTCCTCGACCTCGATCCGTGCCGCCTCCTCCACCGGGAAGCCGCCGACGCCGGTGCCGAAGGCGACCAGCGCCAGCGACTTGGCGCCCAGCTCGTCCGCCTTGGCGAGCGTGCTGGCGGTGGCGGCGCGGATGATCTCGGCCGAGGTTGGTCCGCCGAGGCGCATGGTGGCGGCGTGGATCACCCACTTCGCCGGCATCTCGCCGGCGCTCGTCGCCACCGCGTCGCCCAGACCGATCGGGGCCAGCTCGTCGCTTTCGTCCTGCACGACCCGCCCGCCGGCGCGAACGATCGCTCCCGCGACGCCGCCTCCGTGCTTGAGGTCGGTGTTGGCGGCGTTCGCGATCGCGTCGACCTCGAGCTTCGTGATGTCGGCCTGCTGGACCTCGATGTCCGCCATCGCGTCCCGGCGCCGAGTCTAGACGCCGGGGGCAGGTCGGGGGCGTGGCGCATTGCGCCGGGGTTGAAGCGGGCGTGGGTGCGGCCGACCGCAACGCGGAAGCGCTGGCCGCCGATTTGCGGCGGCGGCTGGTGGAGCGCCGCCGAGCCGAGGCGGCGGCTGGACGGCCGCGCCGCCACGACCTCGAGGGAGCGGTGGCGGAGCTGGTCGACGAGCATGCCGCGGTGCTCTCGGAGGGGCGGCGCGCCCGGATCCGCGAGCTGATCCTGCGGGACACGGTGGGCCTTGGCCCGCTCGAGCCGCTGCTCGCCGACCCGGCGGTCACCGAGCTGATGGTGAACGGCGCCGACGCGGTCTACGTGGAGCGCGGCGGCCGGATCGAGCCGACCGAGGTCAGGTTCGCGTCGGAAGGGGCGCTTCGTGACGCGATCGAGCGGATCCTCGCCCCGCTCGGCCGCCGCGTCGACGAGCTGAGCCCGATGGTCGACGCGCGGCTGGCCGACGGCTCGCGGGTCAATGTGGTGATCCCGCCCCTGTCGGTGGACGGACCGGCGCTCTCGATCCGCCGCTTCAGCGCCGCCCGCCCCGGCCCCGACGAGCTGGTCGCCTCGGGCACCCTGACCGCCGAGCTTCGCGACCTGCTCGCCACCGCGGTTCGTGCCCGGCGCAGCATCCTGGTCTCGGGCGGGACGGGAGCCGGAAAGACGACGCTGCTCAACGCGCTGTCGGCCTACATCGGCTCGGGCGAGCGGGTGATCACGATCGAGGACGCGGCAGAGCTTCGGCTGCGCCAGGACCACGTGGTGCGTTTGGAGAGCCGGCCACCGAGCGTCGAGGGGCGCGGCGAGGTGACGATTCGCGACCTGCTTCGCAACGCGCTGCGCATGCGGCCGGACCGGATCGTGATCGGCGAGGTGCGTGGCAGCGAGGCGCTCGACCTGTTGACCGCGCTCAACACGGGGCACGACGGGGCGCTGTCGACCCTCCACGCGAACTCGCCCCCCGATGCGCTGCGCCGGCTCGAGACACTGGCGCTGATGGCCGGCGTGGGGCTGCCGCACGAGGCGATCCGTGAGCAGGTGAGGCGCGGCATCGAGCTGGTCGTCCACCTCGCCCGGTCGCCACAGGGCGAGCGCCGTGTGGTCGAGGTGGGGGAGGTGGTGCGCGCGGTCGGCGGCGTCGGCGTCAGGGAGCTTTGGCATCGATGATCGCGCCGATCGTGCTCGCCGCCGTGGCAGGTGGGATGGCCGCGGTGGCCGTCAGGGAGGCCGTCCTCGCCAGCCCCGCCTTGGGGCGCTGGCTGGCCGAGGCGATCGAGCCGTTGCGGCGCGCGGGGCGGGAGGGCTATGCCCCGACGGAGGCCGAACGGCGCCGGCTCGCGGCCCTGGGGACCGGCGCGCTGCTCGTCGGCGCTCTGTTCGTGGCCGGACCCGGACCGGCGGCTCTCGGTGCGGTGGCCGGCCCCAGCGCCGCCGCCTGGGCGGTGGCGCGCCGCCGGGCGCGCTACCGGCGCGCCGTCGAGCGCGGCCTGCCGCAGGTCGCCGTCGCGGTCGCGGACGCGCTCGCCGGCGGCCGCTCGGTTCGCGCGGCGCTAGCGTCCGCGGGCAGCTCGATGGAGGGACCGCCGGCCGCCGAGCTGGCGCGGCTGCGCGCTGACCTCGAGCTCGGAGCGTCCACCGCGGAGGGGCTCGCGGCCTTGGGCGCCCGCCTGCGGTCGGAGCGCGTCAGCTCGTTCACGGCGGCGCTTCTCTCACAGCAGCTCGGCGGCGGTGACCTCGCCGGCCTCCTGCGGCGGTTCGCCGCCTCGGCGGCGGAGCGCGACCGAGTCGCCGCCGACGCGCGCTCGGCCACCGTGCAGGCTCGCTTCACCGGCCTGCTGGTCGTCGCGATGCCGGCGGGAGCGGCGCTGTTCGCCGAGCTGATCGAGCCCGGCTTCGTCGGAGGCCTGCTCTCGAACGGGACCTCGGCCGCCCTGCTGGCTGCGGCGGCGGCCTTCCAGGTTGGCGGCTTCGCTTCGATTCGGCGCCTGAGCCGAACCGAGGACGGATGAGCTCCGCACTGGTCGCCGCTGCCGTCCTGCTCGGCGCCGCGGCGCTCTGGGAGCTGGCGGGGAGCAGGGGAGAGGAGCTCGGTCGCTCGATGCGGGGCGTCGCCGCGACCCTGAGCGGTGGGCGGGTGCGGACGCTGGCCGGCGCGGCACTGTGGCTTCGGATCCCGCAGCGCCTTCGGCGCGCCGGCCAGGCGGAGCGGATCCCGGTGGCGACCGTGCTGGCCGGAAAGGCGGGCGGGGTCGCGGTGGGCGCGCTGCTTGCTGCCGTCGCCTCCCCGGGGTTGCCCACCCGGCTGGCGGTCCTGCTCACCCTCGCTCTGCCCGCCGCTGGCTTCGTGGCGCCGGAGGCGCTGCTGGAGAGGGCCGCGCGGCGCCGCCGGGCGCGGATCGGCGTGGCGCTGCCCGACGCCCTGGACCTGCTTGCGGTCGGAACCGCAGCCGGGCGCAGCCCGGCCACGGTGCTGGGCGAGATCTCGAGCGGCGCGAGCGGGCCGCTGGCTGCAGAGCTGGCGGTCGCTGTGGCCGAGATCCAGTGCGGGGTGCCGCAGCGCGAGGCGATCGCCGCGGTTCGCGAACGCGTACCCGGCGCCGAGCTCGGGGCATTGGCGTCGGCGCTCGAGCGCTCTCAACGCTACGGCTCGCCCCTCGCCGAGCAGCTCCACGAGCAGGCGGCGTCGCTTCGCCGGCAGACCCGGCGACGGATCGAGGAGCACGCGGCGCGGGCGGCGCCGAAGATCCAGCTCGTCGTTGCTCTGGTCCTGGTCCCGTCGGTGCTGCTGATGATCCTGGCCGCCCTGGTCGCTCATTCGGACACCCTGCTCGGCGGGGTCTAGCTCGCTGCGGGCCCTGCCGGGGGCCCCCGGACTGCAACGCGGCTTGCAGATCGGCGATTCGCGAAGCGGCTCCGGCGCCGGCCGTGGCGAGCTGGGAAACGGCTTCAACAAGCCGATTCCGCGGGATCTGGAGCGCTGGTAGCAGTTCCGTCCGACGGATCGTGTCCCATTTCCGACCAGATCTGTGTTGCAAAGTGGGAGCTGGTGGGTTAGCGTGGCGATTCGATCTGACTCAAGGACCGGGGTGGCGAGGCTCCTCCCACCTCGCCACTCCGGTCCAAACACTCAGGCGGCGCGGCCGCACGGACTCGATCACCCACGCAGAAGAGGACCTCACGGTTGGCATTTCGCGGTCAGTACGAGCACAGCCTCGACTCAAAGGACCGTCTCACCGTCCCGGCGCGCTTCCGGGCGGCGCTGGCCGATGGAGTGGTTCTCTCGGCGGGCCTCGACCCCTGCGTCGAGGTCTACCCGACCGGCGAGTTCGCGCGCTTCGAGCAGCACGTCCTCGCCGAGCTCAACCCGCTGAGCCGACACGGACGGATGATGAGGCGACGCTTCCACGGCCGCTCGCACGACGAGGCCCTCGACTCGGCTGGACGCATCCGGATTCCCAAGCACCTCACCGAGCACGCCGAGCTCGAGGACGGCCCTTGCGTGGTGATCGGCGTCGCCGACCACCTCGAGATCTGGAACACGAAGCGCTGGTCCGACCACGACGCCGAGATCGACGCCACCGCGGCCGAGATCGCGGAGGAGCTGGCCCACGGCGGGTCGGGGGCGCCGCGAGGGACCGGCTGAGATTCGGGGCCCCGATTCGGAGATGGCCACACTGACGTACATGCCCACCGAGCACGTCCCAGTCCTGGCCTCCGAGCTGATCGCGCTCCTTGACCCTCGCCCAGGTGAGACCGCGGTCGATTGCACCTTCGGGGGCGGCGGGCACGCCCGGCTCGTCGCCGAGCGACTGGGGGCCGGCGGCACCCTCGTCGGCATCGACCGCGATCCCGCCGCGCAGGAGCGGTTCGAGGAGATCGCGGACGAGCTGGAGTGCGAGACGCGCTTCGTGCGAGCCAACTTCGCGGACGCCCTCGCCGAGCTGGGCGCTGAGGGCCTCCGCGCCGACCTCGTCTACATGGATCTGGGCATCTCGTCGCTCCAGCTCGAGGCCGCGGAGCGGGGCTTCTCCTACACCTACGACGCGCCGCTCGACATGCGCATGGATCCGGGCGGGGACCTCTCGGCGGCCGAGGTCGTCAACGAGTGGCCGCAGGATCGGCTCGCCGGAGTCATCCGTGAGCACGGAGAGGAGCGCCACGCCCGGGCGATCGCGCGCGAGGTCGTCCGCCGCCGCCCCTTGGAGACCACGGCCGACCTGGTCGAGGCGATTCGCGCCGCCGTTCCCCCGGCCTACCGCTTCGGGCGCGGACACCCGGCGAAGCGGACCTTCCAGGCGATCCGGATCGCCGTCAACGAGGAGCTGGACTCGCTCGACCGCGCGCTGCCCGCGGCCTGGGAGCTGTTGCGCGAGGGCGGTCGCCTGGGGTTGATCTCGTTTCATTCGCTCGAGGACCGGCGCAGCAAGCGCTTCCTCGCCGATCGCGCCCGAGGCTGCGTCTGCCCGCCGGAGCTCCCGGTTTGCCAATGCGGGCGCCAGCCGGAGGCCGAGCCGCTGACCCGGCGGGCGCTGGCCGCCACCCCGGAGGAGATCGAGCGCAACCCTCGGTCGCACTCGGCGCGCCTACGCGCCGCGCGGAAGCTCCACAGGGGCACGGCAGGCGACGACGAAATGAAGGGGACCTGATGGCCGCCGCCTCCACTCAAGCGGCGCGGCGCACCGCTGCCGCGCCGGCGCGAACCGCGCGCCCGAGCACTCGCCGGGTATCGCGGAGCCGCGGCTCGGCGACCTTGCGGAGCCGGGGCTCCGCGGCGCGGGCGACGCGGCCGCGCTCTGCGCCGCGCTCCGCCATGCCGGCCCGGCTGGTCCCCCTGGCGGTGGGACGGACCGCGGTCGCCGTCTCGGGGCTGGCGGACTCCGGCGTCGTCCACCGGCTGACCCGGGGCAGGCTGTGGATCGGCGCCCTGACCACGCTCCTGGTCGGGATCGTCTCCCTGAACGTGCTCGCGCTGAGCCTCAACGCATCCTCCAGCAAGGTCGGCAGGCAGGCAGACGCGCTGAACCGGGAGATCTCGGCACTGCGCGCCGAGATCGCCACCGACGGCGCCTCCAATCAGCGCATCCAGGCGGTGGCGGCGAAGCTGGGCCTGATCGTCCCCGAGCCGGGCGCCGTCGGCTACCTGCGCGCCCAGCCGCGACGACGCCGCGGTGGCGGCCAAGCGCCTCGCCTCGGGGGAGCTGACGGCCCAGGCCTCATACGAGGGCCGCTGGCGCCGGTGACCGTGCCGACGACGACCCCGACCTCCCCTCCGGCGACCGGCGAGGCCACGGCCGCCGAGCCGACCCAGACGGCACCCGCCGCCGGCACCACCTCCACGCCGACGACCACGCCGCAGGCCGCGCCGGCCAGCGGGCAGCAGGCAGGCGCGGTCGCGTCCGGTGGCGCCGGCGGGGTGGCGGCGCCTTGAACGCGAGGCTCGGACGGCACACCGGCCGCCGGGCCCAGGCCGAGGTCGACTGAGCGATGATCGAGCGGCGCGTCGGCCTGCTGTTCGCCTGCTTTCTGCTGCTGCTCGTGATCGCGTTCGGGCGGGCAGCCTGGGTGCAGGGGGTTCAGGGCGGAGGGCTGAGCGCCGACGCGCAGAGCCAGCAGACCCAGACGGTGACGATCCCGGGCCGGCGCGGGCGGATCCTCGACCGCACGGGCAGGGAGCTGGCCGTCTCGGAGGACGCCGCGGACGTGATCGCGACTCCCTACCAGGTCGAGGACCCGGCGAAGGCCGCCCGCCGCCTGGCGCCCCTGCTGGGCGTCCCCGAGGAGGAGGTCCTTCGCGCTCTGGCCGATCGGTCCTCGGGCTTCGCCTACCTGGCTCGCCAGGTGGGCCTGCCGATCGCCGACCGCGTGCGCAAGCTGAAGCTGGCCGGGATCGCCACCGTGCCGTCGAGCCGGCGGGTCTATCCGGAGGGTGAGCTCGCGGCACCCGTGATCGGGACCGTGGGAATCGACGCCCAGGGCCTCACCGGGCTCGAGGCCGCCGACGACGATCTGCTCGGCGGGGCGAACGGGGAGCGCCAGGTGGTCTTCGACGGGCTGGGCAAGGAGATCGAGCGCGACACGGTCAGCGGTGCCCAGCAGGGCGAGGACCTGCGGCTGACGATCGACGCCGGGATTCAGGCACGGACCGAGGAGGTCCTCGCCGACGTGGCCCAGACCTACCAGCCGCGGAGAGCGACGGCGATCGTCATGGACCCGCGCAACGCCCAGGTCCTGGCGATGGCCGACTGGCCCAGCTTCGATCCCACCGATCCGTCCTCGGCCTCGTCGGAGGACTTGCGGAGCATGGCCACCGGCTTCACCTATGAGCCGGGCTCGACCTTCAAGGCGTTCACGGTCGCCGGCGCCCTTTCGGAACGCCTGGTCACGCCGGACACGATGTTCTACCTGCCGATCGAGATCCAGGTGGCCGATCGAAAGATCTCCGACGCCGAGGAGCGAGGCCCGGAGAGCCGCACCGTCGCCCAGATCCTGGCCCAGTCGTCGAACGTCGGCGCGGTGAGGATCGGCCTCGAGCTCGGCGAGGAGCGCTTCTACCGCTGGGTGCGGCGATTCGGCTTCGGCGATCCGACCGGGATCGACTTCCCTGGCGAGGAGCGGGGCATCGTCCCGACTCTGTCCGAGTTCTCGGGCTCCACGATCGGCAACCTCCCGATCGGACAGGGCCTCTCCGTGACGCCGATGCAGATGGCCGCCGCCTATGCGGCGATCGCCAACGGCGGAATCCTGCGCCCGCCGCGGCTGATCCTCGAGGAGGGGGACGCGCCCGCCCCGGCACCTGACGGCCACCGGGTGATCAGCAAGCAGACGGCGGGGCAGCTGACGCAGATGCTGGAGGGCGTGCTGGCGCCCGGCGGGACCGCATCCGAGGTCAGCGTTCCCGGCTACACCCTGGCCGGGAAGACGGGAACCGCGGAGGTGGCGATCGATGGCGGCTACTCGGATTCACAGTTCGTCGCCTCGTTCGTGGGCTTCGCTCCCGCCCACAATCCCGAGCTGCTGGTCGCCGTGGTGGTCGACAAGCCGCAGGGCAGCTACTACGGCGGCGTGGTCGCGGCCCCCGCGTTCGGCGAGATCGCCAGGTTCGCCCTGCCCTACCTCGAGATCCCGCCGGACCAGCAGCCCTAGAATCGCCGCGATGAAGCTCCGCGAGCTGCTCGCCGGCACCGAGGTCGCCGAGATCGCCGGCGACGCGGAGGCGGAGATAGCCGGCCTTGCATACGACAGTCGTACGGTCGAGCCGGGCACGCTCTTCTTCTGCGTGCCTGGGCAGCGCTCTGACGGCCACCAGTTCGCGGACAGCGCGGTCGAGCGCGGCGCCACCGCGCTCGTCGTCGAGCGGCTTCTGGACGTTGGTGTGCCCCAGGTGCGCGTCGCCGACGCCCGCGCCGCGATGGCCTCGATCGCGGTTCGCTTCTGGGACGACCCGACGGCGCGGCTGCGCGTCGCGGGCGTCACCGGGACCAACGGGAAGACGACCACCGCCTTCCTGATCCGCCACGTCATGGAGTCGCAGGGGACTCGAACCGGGCTCTTGGGCACCGTGAAGCGGATCGTCGGCGGAGTCGAGGAGGAGGTGGAGCGCACCACGCCCGAGGCCATCGACCTCCAGCGGACGTTCCAGCGCATGCTCGAGGGGGGCGACACGGCGTGCGCGATGGAGGTCTCGTCGCATGCCCTGGCGCTGGAGCGCACCGCCGGCGTCCGCTTCGCGGTCGCCGTTTTCACCAACCTGACCCAGGACCACCTCGACTTCCACGCCGACATGGAGGAGTACTTCGCGGCCAAGCGTGCCCTGTTTCTTTCCTCGCCGGGCGCTGTCGCGCCCGTCTCGGGGAAAAGAAGGCCGCTCCCGAAGACGGCAGTCGTCAACGTCGACGATGCGTATGGGAAACGGCTGGCGGCCGAGCTACGGGAAGCGGGCGAGCCTGCCTTGCTCACCTTCTCTGCGAGCGGGGCGGAGGGCGCGGACTTCCGGGCCGCGGACGTCTCCTTCGACGCCACGGGGTCACGCTTCCGCTGTCTGGGGCCGGGCGGGGAGGTCGAGGCGCGGATGCCGTTGCCCGGCCACTTCAACGTCGAGAACGCGCTGGCCGCGATCGGCGCCTGCCACGCGCTCGGCGCGCCGGTCGACGCGGCTGCCGCCGCCCTGGGGAGCGCCGGCCGGGTCCCGGGGCGCTTCGAGCCGGTCGACGAAGGGCAGCCGTTCGCGGTCCTGGTCGACTACGCCCACACCCCGGACTCGCTGGAGAACGCGCTGGCGGCGGCGCGCAAGCTGACCGAGGGACGGTTGATCGCGGTCTTCGGGTGCGGCGGCGATCGCGACCGTGAGAAACGCCCCCTGATGGGGGCCATCACGGCCCGGCTCTCGGACACCTGCGTGGTGACCTCGGACAACCCGCGCTCCGAGGAGCCACAGGCCATCATCGCCGAGATCCTGGCCGGAATGGCCGACTCCGAGGACGCTGAGATCGAAGTGGAGCCCGACCGCCGGGCCGCGATCGCCCTGGCTTTCGAAGCCGCAGGGCCGGGCGACACGGTCGTGATCGCCGGCAAGGGCCACGAGCAGGGACAGGAGCTCGCAGGCGGGCGGAAGATCCCCTTCGACGACCGCGAGGTGGCGAGGGAGGAGCTGCGCAAGCTGGGGGCGCGGGCGGCGTGAGGGGCACCAGCTGATCGGACGCGACCACCAGTGATCGAGCTGTCCCCAGACCGGATTGCGGCCGCGGCCGGAGCCGAGGTGGCGCTGGCCGGCAGGGGCGGGCGGCCCGAGCGTGCGGTGGTCGACTCGCGCGAGCTGCGGCCCGGCGACCTGTTCTTCGGCCTGCGGGGCGAGCACGCGGACGGAGGGGAGTTCGCCAAGCGGGCGCTGGAGGCCGGGGCCTGGGGCGTCGTGGTGGAGCCGGAGCGTGCTCGCTCGCTGGCGCGCGACGACGCCGGGCGCCGGGTGGGGGAGGGCGATGGCTGGGTGCTGGCCGCGCCCGATCCGCTCGCCGGGCTCCAGACGCTCGCTCGTTCGTGGAGGCGCGAGCTCGGATGCCCGGTGGTCGGAATCACGGGGTCGGTGGGCAAGACGTCGGTCAAGGACATCTGCCACGCGATCCTGCCGCTGCGCGTCCACGCCAGCCCGGAGAACTACAACACCGAGATCGGCCTGCCGCTGGCCGTGCTCGGCGCTCCTCCCGAGACGCAGGCACTGGTGCTCGAGATGGCGATGCGCGGCCGCGGGCAGATCGCCCAGCTGTGCGAGATCGCGGAGCCGGACGTCGCGGCGATCACCAACATCGGCCCCGTTCACCTGGAGCTGCTCGGTGCCCTGGAGGCGATCGCCGAGGCCAAGGCCGAGATCCTCGCCGGGCTCGGGAAGCGCGATCGCGCCGTGGTCCCCGCCGACGCGGAGGCGCTCGAGCCCCACCTGCACGACCGCTTGGTGACGATCACTTTCGGCGCCGGCGGCGACGTCTTTGCGCTTCGGTCCAGCGGCGACGGGCGCTCGATCGAGGCGACCATCGGGACCCCCACCGGCGAGCAGCGCTTCCGGTTCCCGTTCGGGGAGGCGCACAACCTGGCCAACGCCCTGGCGGCGATCGCGATCGGCGAAGCGCTCGAGGTGCCGCTGGACGAGATGGCGGCGCGGGCGCCGGAGATAGCCTTCTCGCGCCTGCGCGGCGAGCTGGTCGAGCTGGCCGACGGAATCGTCGTCGTGAACGACTGCTACAACGCCAACCCGATCTCGATGCGCGCGGCGCTCGATCACCTGGCCTCGCTCCCGGCCCCCGGCCGCCACGTGGCCGTGCTCGGCGAAATGGCGGAGCTGGGCCCGAACGCACCCGGCTATCACCGGGAGGTCGGGTCGCACGCCCGCCAGCTCGGCGTCGCGCCGATCGTCGGGGTCGGCGAGCTGGCCCGCGACTACGCCCCCGACGCCTGGGCTCCCGATGCCGAGGCGGCGGTGCCCCTGGCCGAGGCGATGCTCCAGCCGGGCGATGCGCTGCTGGTCAAGGGCTCGCGCTCCGTCGGCCTGGAGCTCGTCACCGACGAGCTGCTCGCGCGGCATGCACAACCGGCGGCTCCGAGTCCGGCATGGATGCCACGTTGGACGAGGAGCCGCCGGCTGTTGACGCCGCCCTCGCCAACGAGGTCGCGTCGTCCGCGATCGATCGCGGCCAGATCCTGATCGCCGGGATGGCGGCGATGCTGATCACGATCTTCCTCGGCCCCAGATTCATCGAGTTCCTGCGGGCCCGGGAGTTCGGCCAGCAGATCCGCGAGGAGGGTCCCTCGGAGCATCAAACCAAGGCCGGGACCCCGACCATGGGCGGGCTGATCGTGTTCGTGGCGATCGCCGTCCCGTACCTGGTGCTCTCGCCGCGTGACACCCAGAGCCTGGCCGTGTTCGGCGTCGCGCTCGGCGCCGCCAGCCTCGGTTTCGCGGACGACTTCATCAAGGTCACCAAGCGCCGCTCCCTCGGCCTGTCGGCGCGCTGGAAGCTGCTCGCCCAGATCGCCCTCGCGGTGGCGCTGTGGTGGGTGGCCAGCGAGGAGGTGGGGCTGGACCCGAGCCTCCAGGTGCGGATCTCCGACGCTGAGATCTACCTCGGGCCGGTGCTCTATGTGATGGTCGTGTTCCTGGTCATCGCCGGCGCCTCGAACGCCGTCAACCTCACGGACGGGCTCGACGGGCTGGCGGCGGGCTCGTGCGCGATCGTGCTGCTCGCCTACACGGCGATCACGATCACCAGCGGCCAGGAGGGTCTGGCGCTGCTCTCGGCCTGCCTGGTGGGCGCCTCGGTCGGCTTTCTGTGGTTCAACTCCTTTCCGGCGGCGATCTTCATGGGCGACACCGGCTCGCTCGGGCTGGGAGCGGCGATCGGGGCCCTGGCGGTGATGACCCAGACGGAGCTGCTGCTGATCATCCTCGGCGGGATCTTCGTGATGGAGGCGCTCTCGGTGGCGATTCAGGTGTTCAGCTTCAAGATGTTCCGCCGCCGGGTGCTGCTGATGGCACCGGTCCACCACCACTTCGAGATGATGGCCTGGTCGGAGACCAAGATCATGCTCCGTTTCTGGATCGTCGCCGCCGTCTGCGCGGGCATCGGCTACACGCTGTACCAGAACTCGATCGGTTGAAGCCCCGCCCGCCCCTGCCCGACGGCCCATACCTCGTGGTCGGCCTGGCCCGATCGGGCCAGGCGGCGGCGAGGACGCTGGCCGGGCGTGGGGAGGAGGTCGCGGGCTGCGACTCGGGCTCCCCCGCGGGGGCCGCGGGACTCGCCGAGGCGGGCGTCGCGGTTCACCTGGACTCGGACGGCGTGGAGCTTCTGGGGCGCGCGCGCTGCGTCGTCAAGAGCCCCGGGGTGCCGCGCGAAGCTGCGGTGATCGCGCGGGCGCGCGAGCTGGGCATCGCCGTTGTCGGCGAGCTGGAGCTCGCCTGGCGCCTGCTGCCGAACCGGTTCGTCGCCGTGACCGGGACGAACGGCAAGACGACCGTGACGGAGCTCCTCGGCCACGTCTGGCGGACTGCCGGCGAGCCGGTGGCGGTGGCGGGAAACGTGGGGACGCCGCTGGCCTCCCTGGTTGGCCAGGCGCCCCCCGAGGCGACGATCATCTGCGAGTGCTCGAGCTTCCAGCTCGAGGATTCGGAGGCGTTCGCGCCCGAGTGCGCCGTGCTGCTGAACGTGACGCCCGACCACCTTGATCGCCACCGGGACTTCGATCACTACCTTGCGCGCCAAGCTGCGGATCTTCGCCAATCAGGGAAACGACGACGTCGCCGTCTACAACTCCTCCGAGCCGGCGCTGCGCGATCTCGACCTGGGTGGCTGCGGCCGGCGGGTGGCGTACTGCCGAGGCCCGAACCCGGAGTGCGAGGTGTCGCTGAGCGACGGCGTGATCTTCGCCGGCGAGGAGCCGCTCCTGGAGGCGCGCGAGCTGGGCTTGATCGGCGCCCACAACGCCGACAACGCGATGGCCGCCGCCGCGGCGGCCCTGGCGATGGGCTTGGACCGCGACGCCGTCCGCGAGGGCCTTCGCACCTTCACCGGCGTGCCTCACCGGCTCGAGCGGGTTGCCGATCGGGGCGGCGTGCTCTACGTCAACGACTCCAAGGCCACCAACGTCGCCGCCGCAGCGGCCGGGCTGCGCTCGTTCGACGGCGGCGTGCGAGCGATTCTGGGCGGCTCGCTGAAGGACGGGGACTTCACGGGGCTGGTGGAGCCGGTGAGAGAGCGCTGCGTCGCCTGCTACCTGATCGGCGTCGCCGCCGAGTCGCTCGGGCAGGACCTGGAGCCAGCCGGCGACGCCGGGGTGAAGCTGCGTCGCTGCGAGGGGCTCGCCGACGCGGTCCGCGCGGCAGCGTCCGAAGCGCAAGCCGGGGAGGTCGTCCTGCTTTCGCCCGCCTGCGCGAGCTTCGACGCCTATCGCGACTTCGACGAGCGGGGCGAGCACTTCCGCTCGCTGGTCGAGGCGCTCCCCGCCCAGGGTTGACCCGGAAGGTTCGCGCCTGCTTGGCGCGAACAGAACCAGGAGATGACAGCCCTCTCGCTCAGCCGGCTGGGCCCGAGGACGCGCAGGCGTGCCGGCGCCCAGCCGATCGAGTACAACCTGCTGCTCACCGCCACCTTGTGCCTGCTCGCCTTCGGCGTCGTGATGGTGTTCAGCGCCAGCTCCACGACGTCGCTTTGGGGCAGAGCGGGGACAGCGCCTATTACCTGAAGCGGACCCTGCTGTTCGGGGCCGGTGGCCTGCTGGTGATGCGCGTGATGTCGCTGCGTGGGATGCGCCTTCTGCGGCCGCTGACGCCGCTGCTCGTAGCCGCCTCGTTCCTCGGTTTGTTGGCCGTGCTGATCCCGGGGGTCGGCATGTCGGTGAACGGCGCCCAGCGCTGGATCGGCGCCGGCCTGTTCCAGGTTCAGCCGTCGGAGTTCGCCAAGCTGGCGCTGGTCCTCTACGGCGCCCACCTGCTGGCCGCACGGCCGCGCATGACCCGCGGCATCCGCACCCTGGTGCCCCTACCTGGCGGTTGTCGGCCTCGCCTGCACGCTGATGGTCGCCGAGCCCGATCTCGGCACGGCAATCGTCCTTTGCCTGGCCACCGGCGCCCTGCTGGTCGCTGCCGGCGTGAAGATGCGCCAGCTGGCGCTGCTCGGCGCCGCGGTCGGCGTGGTGCTGCTGCTCGCGATCGTGCTCGAGCCCTACAGGATGCAGCGGCTCACGGGCTTCCTCGATCCCAACGGCGACCCGGGCGGCGCCGGCTTCCAGGCGATCCAGGCGAAGATCGCGCTGGGCTCGGGCGGGATCTTCGGTGTCGGTCTCGGGCAGAGCCTTCAGAAGGCCTTCTACCTTCCCGAGGCCCATACGGACATGATCGCGGCCGTGGTCGGCGAGGAGCTCGGGCTGGCAGGGATCGCGATGCTGGTGGGGCTGTTCGGGCTGTTTGGCTACGCAGGGCTTCGAACCGCGCAACGGGCGCGGGACCGCTACGGCAAGCTGCTGGCCGCCGGGCTCACCTCGCTGATCCTGGTCCAGGGGATCGTCAACCTGTTCGCGGTGCTCGGGCTCGCGCCGCTCACCGGGGTGCCGCTGCCGTTCGTCTCCTACGGCAACTCCAGCCTGCTCGTGATGCTGGCGGCCACCGGGCTGCTGTTGAACGTGGCCCGCGGGGGCCAGGCCGCCGCGCCCGCCCGGCGCGGGAGGCACTGCGAGACTGCGGGTGGTCGAGGGTGGCCGGCTCGCACGCAGAGCGGCGCCAGGTCCGCAAGAGCAACAGGAAGGAGCGTGTCGCGCGGTGCCAAGAGTCGTCATAGCCGCGGGGGGAACCGCGGGGCACGTAGTGCCGGCACTCGCCGTCGCCGACGCGCTTCGGGATAAGGGCGCCGACGTCTCATTCCTCGGAACGCGTGAGCGGCTCGAGGCCCAGCTGGTCCCGGCCTCCGGGTACGAGATCGACTTCCTGCGGGTCCGCGGCCTGGACCGCGGCGCTCCTTTGAAAGCGGCAGCGGCGGCGGCCCGCGCTGCGGCTGCGGTGCCGGCGGCGCGAAGGGCACTGCGGCGCCGCCGCGCGGATGTGGTGATGGGGGGCGGGGGATACGTGGCCGGGCCCGCCGGGCTCGCGGCGCTGTCCGTTCGCCTGCCCCTGGTGTTGACCGAGGCCGACCGCCACCTGGGCCTCGCCAACCGCCTGCTGGCCCGCCGCGCGAGCCGCGTCTGCCTGGCGTTTCCGATCCCCGGCCGGGATCACGGCCGCTACCTGGTCACCGGCCGGCCGGTGCCGGCGGCGATCTTCGCCGCGGATCGCGGCCAGGCTCGCGGGCGCTTCCAGATCGCCGCTGACGACCGCTGCCTGCTCGTCTTCGGCGGCAGCCAGGGCGCCCGCTCGCTCAACCTCTGCGCGCTCGATGCCTTCGCCGGCGACGGGCCCGCTGCTCCGCGCGACTACCACGTGATCCAGATCACCGGCCACCGCGACTATGCGCTGGCCCGGCAGCGCCTGGATGCCGCCGGCGGGGTTGAGCGATACACCTTGCTCGAGTACGAGCCGAC
This sequence comes from uncultured Actinomycetes bacterium, assembly GCA_963740145.1. Taxonomy (GTDB): domain Bacteria; phylum Actinomycetota; class Thermoleophilia; order Solirubrobacterales; family 70-9; genus AC-56. Next base: position 272,728 of record CAVUDI010000002.1, on the reverse strand, counting down.
CCTCGCCGACCCGCTGGCCGCCTGCGACCTGGTGCTCGCCCGCGCGGGCGGCTCGGTGTTCGAGCTGGCGGCGGCGGGCAGGCCGGCGATCCTGGTCCCGTACCCGCATGCGACCGCGCGCCATCAGGACGCCAACGCGGCCTGGATGTCCGGTGCCGGCGCGGCCGTGGTGATCGACGACTCCCGGCTCGATCCCGGGACCTTGATGCGAACCGTGGGGGATCTGTTCGCCGATCCCGAGCGCCTGGAGCGGATGTCCACAGCCTCGCGGGCCCTCGCCCGGCCGGACGCCGCCCAGCGAATCGCCGAGGAGGTGCTGAAGGCCGCGTACGGCGGACGGCGAACGGCGAACGACGATCCATGACCTGGAGCCGGCGCAAGCTGCACTTCATCGCCATCGGCGGCGCGGGGATGAGCGGCCTGGCGCTCGTCTGCCACCGGCTCGGGGCCCGGGTCAGCGGCTCGGATCGTGCTCGCAGCTCCTACCTCGAGCGTCTCCGAGCGGCGGGCCTCGAGCCTCGGGTGGGTCACGACGCCGACGCCGTCCCGCCGGACGCCGAGGTGGTGATCTCGACCGCCATCGGAGAGGACAATCCCGAGCTCGCGCGGGCCCGCCAGCGCGGCCAGCCGGTGATCCATCGGGGCGAGCTGCTCGCCGAGCTGTGCGCCGAAAAGCGCCTGCTGGCGATCGCCGGGACCCACGGCAAGACCACCACCGCCGGGATGGTCGTCCACGTCCTGCGGGCGCAGGGCGCCGACCCGGCCTTCTTCCTCGGAGGCGAGCTGCCGGGCGCCGGCGAGGATGGGGGGCCCGGGAACGCCGGCTGGGGGACCGGCGAGTGGGTCGTTGCCGAGGCAGACGAGTCGGACGCGAGCTTCCTGCGCCTACGCCCCGAGGTGGCGGTGGTGACGAACCTCGAGCTCGACCACCATTCGCACTGGTCCTCGCGCGCCCAGCTGCTGGAGGCCTTCCGGCGGTTCTGCGAGCCCGCGCGGGCCCTGGCGCTGCCCGGCGACGGAAGCCTGACCGGGCTGGCCGGCGAGCAGCGGGTTGAGGTCTTCGGCGAGGATCACCCGGGCCCGCCGCTCGACCTGAAGGTCCCAGGTCGCCACAACCTGCTCGACGCGCGCGCCGCCCTGGCTGCGCTCGAGCTGGCCGGCTTCGAGCTCGCGCCGGCTGCTGGCGCGCTTGCCGACTTTCCCGGGATCCTGCGCCGCCTGGAGCTCAAGGGACATCGGAACGGGGCCATCATCTACGACGACTACGCCCACCACCCGACCGAGGTGGCCGCGGCGCTCCAGGCGCTTCGCGAGCTCGGGCCGCGCCGGCTGATAGCGGTCTTCCAGCCCCATCTGTACTCGCGCACCAAGGCTCTCGCCGACCGCTTCGGCCTGGCCCTGGCGACCGCCGATGAGGTCGGCGTCCTCGACGTCTATCCGGCCCGCGAGCAGCCGGTGGGACGGCTGGCCGGCGTCAGTGGCCTCGCGGTCGCCCGGGCGGCCGCCGAGCGCGCCTCGGGCCGCCCGGTCTGGTGGCTCGTCGACGCCCAGCGCGCCGAGCGCGCCCTGGCGCCGCGGCTGCGCGAGGGCGACCTGCTGGTGACGATCGGCGCCGGCGACATCTACGAGCTCGCGGATGCCCTTGTTGCGGGCTAGCGCGACGAAGCCGCCGGATGATGATTCGAGCGCGACTACCCCCTGGCCCGGCTGACCACTGTGCGCGCGGGCGGGCCGGCCGACCTCTTCGCGCGCCCGGACGACGAGCAAGGGCTCGCGGAGCTCCTTCGCTGGGCGGCGTCGGAGGGGGTCGCAGTCGGAGTGGTCGGCTCGGGCTCCAATCTCCTGGTCTCGGACGATGGCTTTCGCGGCCTGGTCCTGAAGCTGGATGGTCGGCTGGCCGCGATCGAGCGCCAGGGCACCCGCCTGGTCTGCGGCGGCGGCGTTCGGCTCCCGTCGGCCGCCGCCCAGGCGGCCCGGTGGGGGCTCTCCGGGCTCGAGTTCGGGATCAACATCCCTGGGACGGTCGGCGGCGCGGTGAAGATGAACGCCAACGCCTACGGCGGCGAGCTGGGGCGGGTGCTGGAGTGGGTGAACGTCTGCACCGCCGCGGGCGTCGAGCGCCGCCAGCCGAGCCAGCTCGGATTCGCCTACAGACGCTCGAACCTGGGGCCTGGCGAGGTCGTCTCCCAAGGCGTCCTTCAGGCTCAGCGAGGGTGAGGTTGCGGAGATCAAGGACACGCTGGCCGGGATGCGCGGCAAGCGGCTCGAGGCGCAACCGTCCGGGATCAAGACCTTCGGCTCGACCTTCAAGAACCCCGCCGACGACGCCCGCACCGGGGGGCGGACCGCCGGCCAGCTGCTCGAAGCCGCGGGCTGTCGCGGGCTGCGGGTCGGCGGCGCCCGCTTCTCGGACAAGCACGCCAACTTCGTCGAGAACGTCGGCGGGGCCACCACGGCCGACATCGTCTCCCTGATGGCCGAGGGCCGCCGTCGTGTCCACGAGCGCTTCGGGATCTCGCTGGAGCCGGAGGTCCAGGTGCTGGGCGAGGTCGAGTGGCCCGAGGCCTGGGACCTGGACGAGTAGCCGAATCCAGGCGGCTCCGGGCAGGAGGCGCCCCCCGTGAGCGCGAATCACCCTCCTGTGAGGACCCCCGCCGCCACCGCCGCCGGAAAGCGGCGCGCCAGCACGCGCACGGTCCGAGCCCGGCCCGCTGCCCGCCCGGCGAAGAGTCGGGCGCCATCGCGGCGCTCACGCCCCTCCTCGAAACGCCCCTCGTCGAAACGCCGCGCGCGGCGGTCCGTGGTCCGACCCCGGTCTTTCGTCCGACCCCGGTCCCTGGTGGCGCTCGTGCGCTCCACCTCGGTGCGCCGGCGGGCGCTGCTGCTGGCCCTGGCCTCGGTCGCCCTGGTGCTGGCCTACTTCGGCTGGTTCCGTGACTCCTCGCTGGTTGCGGTCCGCGACGTCGAGGTCGAAGGGGTGAGCGGCGCCGACGGCGAGCGGATCGTCTCGGAGCTCACCGACGCCGCTCGGGGAATGACCACCCTCCATGTCGAGACCGACCGCCTCCATGACGCGGTCCGGGGGTTCCCCGCGGTCGCATCGGTGAGCGCGGACCCGAACTTTCCCCACGGGATCACGATCCACGTGAACGAGCACCAGCCGACGCTGATCGTCCGGGCCGGCGACCGCCAGGTGCCGGTCGCGCCGACGGCTCGTTGCTCCCCGGGGTTCAGGCGGCGGAGCGAGAGCTGCCGGAGCTGCGCCTCGACGAGTTGCCGACATCGGGCCGCCTCGACGGCGACCCGCTCAGCGAAGCCCTGGTGATCGGCGCCGCGCCGGCGCCGCTGCTGCCCCTGATCGCCGGCGCCTCCGTGTCCGGCGACTACGGGGTCGTGGTGGAGATGCGGGGCGGAATCGTGCTGCGCTTCGGAACCCGCGACCGTGCCGGCCAAAAATGGGCGGCGATCGCCGCGATCCTCGCCGACCGGCAGCTCACGAGCCTCTCCTACGTCGACGTCCGGGTGCCCGATCGCCCCGCGGTGGGGGGAGCGTCGCCGGCCGCCACGACGACCGCCACGGCCACCATTCCGTGACCGAGTCTAGACCGCAGGTTGAGATACGCGGTAAATCGTAAACTCTCAGCCTAGGGTTGAGACTTTTCGCTTGCACGATTCCGTGCCGGTAAGCTATCCCTGCGTTGACAGGGACCGCCGGATGCCCTACCTTCGCCTTAGGCTTGAGGCTGGAGGCGGTCTAAAACTCTCAAGCATCGCTTTAGCCTCGGAGCGCAAAGACGAAGGTCAGGACAGTCGAGAGTCAATGGTCGAGTCCTCTTATCTCGCAGTGATCAAGGTCGTCGGCGCGGGCGGCGGCGGCACCAACGCGGTCAGCCGCATGGTCGACGCCGGCCTCAAGGGCGTCGAGTTCATCGCCATCAACACCGACGTCCAGGCGCTCCAGGCGTGCGAGGCGGACATCAAGCTCTCGATCGGCCACCAGCTCACCAAGGGGTTGGGCGCCGGCGCGAACCCGGAGATCGGCGGCGGCGCCGCGGCCGAGAGCCGCGACGACATCAAGGAGGCGCTGAAGGGCGCCGACATGGTCTTCGTCACCGCCGGCGAGGGCGGCGGCACGGGCACCGGCGCGGCGCCGGTGATCGCGGAGATCGCCAAGGAGGAGATCGGAGCGCTCACGGTCGGCGTCGTCACCAAGCCGTTCGAGTTCGAGGGCGGCCGCCGAATGCAGCAGGCCCTCGATGGGATCGACAAGCTGCGCGCCAAGTGCGACACGCTGATCATCGTCCCGAACGAGAAGCTGCTTCAGGTGGTGGAGCGTCAGACCTCGGTCAGCGAGGCGTTCCGGATGGCCGACGACATCCTCCGCCAGGGCGTGCAGGGGATCACCGACCTGATCACCACCCCCGGCCAGATCAACCTCGACTTCGCCGACGTTCGCGCGGTGATGTCGGAGGCGGGCTCGGCGATGATGGGCGTCGGCTCCGCCTCGGGCGAGAGCCGGGCCGACCGAGGCGGCGAAGGGAGCCGTCTCCTCCCCGCTGATGGAGGAGTCGATCGAAGGCGCCACGGGGATGCTGCTCAACTTCACCGGCAGCGAGGACCTCAACCTGTTCGAGGTCCACGAGGCCGCCGACATCGTTGTCGCCACCGCGGACAAGGGCGCCAACATCATCTTCGGGACAGTGATCGACCCGACGATGGCCGACGAGGTCAGGGTCACGGTGATCGCCACCGGCTTCGAGGGCTTCGAGACCCTCGCCCGCCGTCCGATCCAGGTGCGCGACCGCGCCCGCCGGCGCGGCGTCAGCGCGCTCGGCGACCGCGAGCGGCGCGAGCTCGAGGTCTCCGAGGACGAGATCGACGTCCCGCCCTTCCTCAAGGGCCGCTAGGACATCAACCGCGGCCTCCTCGGCTGGGCTAGCGACGAAGTCGCGGTAGCGACGTGTGGACCTGCCGGGTCAGGCTGGCGCCCTAACCCGGCGGAAACGTAGGCGAAGCCGAGGCTTCCGCCGGTTGATGCCCGGACCGCTATAGCCTGGCGGCATGGCCACCGCGGCGCTCAAACGCACCCCCTTGTACGAGGCCCACGTGGCGGCGGGCGCCAAGCTGGTTCCCTTCGCGGGCTTCCAGATGCCGGTGCAATACGAGGGCGTCCGGGTCGAGCACCTCGCGGTGCGCTCCGCCTGCGGCGTCTTCGACGTCTCGCACATGGGCGAGGTCGAGACCTCCGGACCGCAGGCCGGGGCGCTCCTTCAGCGCCTCCTCTCCAACGATGTCTCGGGGCTCGAGGTGGGCGGCGCCCAGTACTCGGTGCTCTGCCGCCCGGACGGCGGCATCCTCGACGACCTGTTCACCTACCGCCTTGCGGACGACCGCTACCTGACGGTCACCAACGCCGCCAACCACGAGCGCGACCTCGCTTGGTTCGAGGAGCACGCCACCGACTTCGACGCCGCGGTCAGCGACGCGATCGACGACTACGCGATGCTCGCCGTACAGGGGCCCGAGGCGCGCCGGATCGTCGCCGAGCTGGCCGACGGCGAGCTGCCGCCGCGCATGCACACGGCGACGCTGGGCGTGGCCGGCGGGGAGACCCTGGTCTGCGGGACCGGCTACACGGGCGAGGACGGCGTCGAGCTGCTGCTGGCGCCGGAGCGCGGCGCGGAGGTCTGGAGGGCGCTGACGGACGGGGGCGCCAGGCCGGCGGGGCTCGCCGCCCGCGACACGCTTCGCATGGAGGTGTGCTTCCACCTCTACGGCAACGACATGGACGAGCGTCGCAACCCGATCGAGGCGGGCCTGGGCTGGTGCTGCAAGGAGGAGACGGGCTTCATCGGCGCAGAGGCCGTCGCCGCTGCCCGCGAGCGCGGCACGGACGAGAGGCTGGTGCCGTTCGTGCTCACCGGGCCCGGCATCCCCCGCCAGGGAAACGCGGTCGTCTCCGGCGGCCAGCAGGTGGGCGTGGTGACCAGCGGGACGCTCTCTCCCTCGCTCGAGGTGGGGATCGGGATGGCGTATGTCCCCGTCGAGCTCGCCGAGCCCGGAACCGAGATAGGGATCGACGTCCGAGGCAAGCATCGCGCGGCCCGCATAGAGTCGAAGCCCCTGTACCGAAAGGAGTCCTGAGTTGGCAGAGGAGAGCTACCCCGACGATCTGCGCTACCACCAAGAGCACGATTGGGCCCGGATCGAGGACGGCGAGGCGACCTTCGGCATCACCTGGTACGCGCAGGACACGCTCGGTGAGGTGGTCTTCTACGAGCCGCCCGAGGTCGGCTCGCAGGCGTCCAAGGACCAGGCCTACGCCGAGGTCGAGTCGGTGAAGGCGGTCTCGGACGTCTACGCGCCCCTCTCCGGCGAGATCGTCGCCGTCAACGAGGCAGTGGCCGAGAAGCCCGAGCTGGTCAACGAGGACCCCTACGGCGACGGCTGGCTGGCGCGCGTGAGGCTCTCCGACCCCTCGGAGGCCGACGAGCTCATGGACGCGGCCGCCTACCGGGCGATGCTGGCCGAAGAGGACGGCTGAGGCGCCTGCCCGCGACGCCGCGGGGCTGGCGCCACGCCCCCGGCTAGCATCCGGACAGGAGTGATGCCGGCCTGACCCGCTACACGTCAGCCACCGACGCCGACCGCCGGGCGATGCTCGACGCGATCGGCGTGGGCTCGATCGACGAGCTGTTCGCCGAGATCCCCGCCGAGCTGCGGCTGGATCGCGCCCTCGACCTGCCGCCCGGGCTCTCGGAGACCGAGTGTTTCGACCACCTCGCGGCGCTGGCCGAGCGAAACGCCCACGCCGACGCCGAGGTCTGCTTCCTCGGCGCCGGGATGTACGACCACTACGTGCCGGCGATCGTCGACGCGATCACCCAGCGCTCGGAGTTCCTCACCCCCTACACGCCCTACCAGCCGGAGGTCTCGCAGGGGGGCCTCCAGGTGATGTTCGAGTTCCAGACCGCGATCTCCGAGCTATGCGCGCTGCCGGTGGCCAACGCCTCGCTCTACGAGGGGCCCTCGTCGGTCGCCTCGGCCGCCTACCTGGCGATCGGCGCCACGGGGCGCCGGCGCCTGGTGGTCTCGCGGGGCCTTCATCCCCACAGCCGCGAGACCCTGGCCACCTACGCGCGCGGTTTGGGCGCCGAGGTTGTCGAGGTGGGCCTCGAGGGCGGCCTCACCGATGCGGCCGAGCTGGGCTCCGCGCTGGATGAGGACACGGCCGCCCTGTTCGTCCAGAACCCGAACTTCCTGGGCGCCGTGGAGGACCTCGAGGCACTCGCCGCGGCCGCGAAGCGCGCGGGCGCGCTGACGGTCGCGGCGGTCGACGCGCTCACCCTGGGCGTGCTGCGGCCGCCCGGGGAGTGCGGCGTGGACATCGCCGTCGGCGAGGGCCAGCCGCTCGGAGGCAGGCTCGACTTCGGCGGCCCCTCGTTCGGCTTCTTCTGCGCCACCCAGGAGCACCTGCGCCGGATGCCGGGCCGGATCGCGGGCGAGACGGTGGACGCCGACGGGCGGCGGGGCTTCGTGCTGGCCCTACAGACGCGCGAGCAGCACATCCGCCGCGAGAAGGCGACCCACAACATCTGCACGTCGCAGGCCCTGAACGCCCTCGGCGGGGTGATCTACCTGGCCTGGCTCGGCAGGCGCGGGGTGGTCGAGCTTGGCGAGCTGCTGGCCCAGCGGACGGCGTACGCCCGCGAGCGGCTGGCACGGCTCGACGGGGTCGAGCTCCTGCACGAGGCGCCCGTGGTGCGGGAGTTCGCGGTGCGGCTGGACGCGCCCGTGACCGCGGTGCTGGACCGGGCCAGCGACGAGGGTATCGCCGCGGGGTACTGGCTGGGCCGCGAGTACCCGGAGTACGAGGACGGTGCTGCTCGATTGCGCTCACGGAACGCCGTTCGCGGGCAGACATCGACCGGCTCGCCGATGCGCTCGAGCAGGCCATCGCCGAACCCGCCGGAATGGACGACTTACTGCCGGATAGCGGCAGGAAACCGTCCAGACCGGAGGAGGTGACCGCATGACAACGGGCTCCCTTCCCTCGCCGCCATCAAACGCCGATACCCCGACCGCTCAGCAAAGGGAGCCCGCCGACCACGATCTTCGAGCGCTCGAAGGCCGGGCGCCGCGCGGCGACCCTGCCGCCGCTCGATGTCCCGGAGCGCCCCCTCGACGAGCTGATCCCGCCGAAGCTGCGGCGGGAGCGTCCCCCGGAGCTTCCCGAGGTCTCCGAGCCGGAGATCGTCCGCCACTACAACCGCCTCTCGCGCCGCAACTTCGACCTGGACACGGGCCCCTATCCGCTCGGCTCCTGCACCATGAAGCACAACCCGCGGCTCAACGAGCGGGTCGCCGCGCTGCCCGGCCACGCGCGCCTGCACCCGGCGCAGGACGCGAAGCGCGCCCAGGGGGCGCTGGAGCTGATGTGGCGCTTGGAGCGCGCCCTGGCCGAGATCTGCGGGCTGGAGCACGTCAGCCTCCAGCCTTCGGCGGGCTCCCACGGGGAGCTGGCGGGGCTGCTCCTCACCCGCGCCTACCACGCCGACCGCGGCGAGCAGCGCGGCAAGGTGCTGACCCCGGACACCGCCCACGGCACCAACCCCGCTTCGGTGACCATGGCGGGCTACGAGGTGGTCAAGGTGGCGACCGACGAGCGGGGCGGCGTCGACCTCGACGACCTTCGCTCCAAGGTCGACGATCAGGTCGCCTGCCTGATGCTCACCAACCCGAACACGCTCGGCCTGTTCGACGAGAACATCGCCGAGATCACCCGGATGGTTCGCGATGCCGGCGGCACGCTGTACTACGACGGCGCCAACCTGAACGCGATCATGGGCCACACCCGGCCCGGCGACATGGGGTTCGACATCGTCCACGTCAACCTCCACAAGTCGTTCTCCCAGCCGCACGGGGGCGGCGGGCCCGGGGCGGGGCCGATCGCGGTCTCCGACCGGATCGAGCCCTACTTGCCCGTCCCGCGCCTGGTCCGCGTGGAGGGCGGGGACGGCGCCGTCCCCGCCTTCGACCTCGACTACGAGCGGCCGAAGTCGATCGGCCGACTGCGCGGCTTCGCGGGCAACTTCGGCGTCTTCGTCCGCTCCTACGCATATATCCGCAGCCTCGGCGGTGACGGCCTGGCCGAGGCGTCGGAGACGGCGGTGCTGAACGCCAACTACCTGCTCGCCCGCCTTCGCCAGGGCCGCGCCGGGAGGTACCTGCCGGTCGGCTTCGACCGTCGCTGCATGCACGAGTTCGTCCTCTCGGGGGCGGCCGCGAAGCGCGAGCTCGGGGTCAAGACGCTCGACGTCGCCAAGCGGCTGCTCGACTTCGGCTTTCACCCGCCGACCATCTACTTCCCGCTGCTGGTCGAGGAGGCGCTGATGTTCGAGCCCACCGAGACCGAGACCAAGGAGGGCCTGGACGCGCTCGCCGACGCGGTCGAGGAGATCCTGGCCGAGGCTGAGCGCGACCCCGAGATCGCCCGCAACGCGCCCTACACGACTCCGGTTCGGCGCCTCGACGAGGCGACCGCCAGCCGCCGGCCGGTGGTGCGTCAACCGGTCAGCTGAGCTTTTCGGGAAGCTCCTGCTCGAGCTCGAGCACCGGCGCGAACAGATCGCCGTGGGCGTCGATTCGCTCCAGCGCCGCGGGGGCCTCGAAACGCACCGACTCGGGATCGCCGTCGTCAGCGAGCGCCTCGACCTCCTCCCAGCGCAGGGGGATGGACGCCCACGGCCGCTCCCGGCAACGCAGCGAGTAGACGGCCACGGTCGTCTTGGCGCGGTCGTTCTGGCTCCAGTCGACGAACACCTTGCCCTTGCGCAGCTTCTTCGTCATCCGCGAGACCACCAGGTCCGGCTCCGCCTGCTCCAGCGTCTGAGCGACGGCGTGGGCGAACGGCTTGGTCCGCTCGTACGTGACCGCGGTGTTGAGCGGCACATAGACCTGCAGGCCCTTCGAGCCTGAGGTCTTCGCGAACGACTCGAGGCCGAGGTTCGAGAACAGCTCGCGGACGCGCAGCCCCACCCGCGAGCACTCGACGATCGTCGCCGGCGCACCGGGGTCGAGGTCGAAGGCGATCACCGTCGGCGTCTCGGGGTCCTCGGCGAGCGACAGCGACGGATGGAGCTCGAGGGCGGCGAGCTGAGCGAGCCAGATCAGCGTCGGACGATCGTCGCAGACGATGAAATCGAGCACGCCGGCGGTCCCCATCTCGATGGGCGCCGTGCGCACCCAGTCAGGAGTGTGGGAGGGCGCGCGCTTTTCGTAGAACCGCTGTGACTCGGTGCCGTCGGGAAAGCGCACCCGCGTCAGCGGTCGACCGGCGAGATGGGGGAGGATCGTCTCCGCCGACCCGCGCGTAGTAGTCGATCGCCTCGCCCTTGGAGAAGCCGGCTTTCGGCCACAGCACCTTGTCGAGGTTCGTGAGCTCGAGCCGGTGCCCGTCTACGTCTACTTCGCGGCTTTTGCCCTGCTTCGCGATCTCGATCCGGCCTTGGAGCTCTTGGAGCCGGAGCGGCTCTTGGCGGCGGTCGTCCGCTTGCGCCGCTTGGTGCCGTCGCGCTTCGATCCGGCGGCCAGCGGCTCACCCTGGATCGCCGCGAGGCTTTCCTCGAGAGCTGCCATCAGGTCGGGCGCCTTGGTGGGCTTCGGCTCCTCGGACACGGCCTCCACGACCTCCTCGCCCCGCGCCTTTCGCTCGATCAGCGCCACCAGCTCCTCGCGGTACTCGTCGCGGTACTTGTCGGCGTCGAAGTCCGTGCTCAGCGACTCGATCAGCTGCTGGGCCATCTCGAGCTCGCGCTTGGACAGCTTGCGGCCGTCCTCGGGGATGACGTCGCCGAGCTCCTCCGGCGAGACCACCTCGTCGGCGAACCGCATCGTCGCCATCGTCAGCACCTTGCCCATGGGGCGAATCGCGGCCAGGTTCTCGCGGTTTCGAAGCACGAACCGCGCCACCGCCACCTTCTTCGCGTCGGACATCGCCTTGACCAGCAGGCCGTAGGCCTTCTCAGCCCCCTTGTCGGGCCCGAGGTAGTAGGGGTGATCGAAGTAGATCGGGTCGATCTCGTCGAGATCGACGAAGTCCTGGATCTCGATCGCCCGCGTCTTCTTGGGGTCGAGCTCCTCGAGCTCCTCGCGGGTGATCACCACGTACTGCTCGGGCGCGATCTCATAGCCCTTGACGATCTCCTCGTAGGGGACCTCCTCGCCGTCGGACTCGGCGACGCGCTTGTGCCGGATCCGTGAGCTGTCGCTCGCCCGCAGCTCGCGGAAGCTCACCGACTTGCGCGACACCGCGCTGTACAGCTTCACGGGCACGTTCAGAAGCCCGAAGCTGATCGATCCGCTCCAAATCGCTCTAGCCATCGTTCGCAACCAAGAGACCGTCGGAAGTAACGAAAGTCATCGCTGTTCCAGTTTCCCAACTTAGCGTCACTTCCTGGTTACCCACCGTGGCGGCGGCACGAATCTTGCGCGCGATGGTGCCTGCCGGACCTCACGTCCCCGCCAGCCCGTATCTGTGGCGTGGGCGAGCCTGCCGAGGATCCGGGCCTTATGTGGCGTCATGCCTATGCGGTGCTACTTTGTTTCGGCGCCAAACGATCGGAGGGAGCCGCGTAGAGAGCGGCGGAGATGTTGGCGGAGGTACTCGGAGACCGAAGACGGAAACCGTCGGGCCGCAAAGCGGTCGGGTTGCTCGCCGCAACCACGGGAGCGGTGCTACTGGCGGTCCTGGCTGTGGCGCCGGACGCCCAGGCCGCGCCGGGAGACCTCGATCCCTCCTTCTCCCGTAACGGCAAGGTGTTGATCGACTTCGCGGGCGGCGATGACGGAGCGTCGGCGGTCGCGGTCCAGCCGGACGGGAAGGTCGTCGCCGCCGGCTTTGCCTCCCTGCCGGTCGGCGGTCGCGCTTTTGCCCTGGTCCGCTTCGACGTCGACGGCGTGCGTGACCCGTCGTTCAGCGGCAACGGCGTCGTCGCCACTCGCTTCGGGGATGGCTCTGCGGCCGCCCGAGCGATTGCAGTCGAGGACGACGGCGACATCGTCGTGGCTGGCACGTCGAGTCAACCCGAGACCGGGTGGGACTTCACCCTGGCGCGGTACGAGCCGGACGGCAGCCTCGATCCTCTCGTTCGCCCAGAACGGCCGGGTGACGACCGACCTCGGCGCCTCCGAGGGCGCGCAACGCGCTGGTCCTGCAGCCTGATGGCAAGCTCGTGGTCGCCGGTGAGTCGGGGGGCGATTTCGCCCTCGCCCGCTACCACCCGAACGGCAGCCTGGACACGAGCTTCTCGGGGGACGGCATCGTCACCACGGACTTCGCCGGCTTGGGGCGATGTCGCGTATGCCGTCGCCTTGCAGGACGACGGCAGGATCGTCGCTGCCGGCTCTGCATATCGCAGAGCATGAGGTTTACGGGGACACGCCGTTCTTCGCCCTGGCGCGATACCAGGCCGACGGCACGCCGGACTCCACCTTCTCGGGCGACGGCATCGTGATCACGGACATCGCCGATCCTTATGGGAGCGCACGTGCGCACGCCGTCGCGTTGCAGCAGGACGGCAAGATCGTCCTCGGCGGGGCGACCGGCGGGGGGATCTTCTCCGCCCTGATCATCGCCCGATTCAACCCGAACGGCTCGCCGGATCAAAGCTTTGCAACGGCGTATGAAGACTATGCGGGCGCCCGGGCGCTTGCAATCCAGGCGAGCGGGAGGATCGTCGCGGCGGGGTGGACCTGGTTCAGCGAGTCCGTTCGACTTCTTGGTCACCCGGTGGGACTCGAACGGGGCCTGGGATTCCCGGTTTGGCGGCCCACGCGATCCAAAGTCGGGCCGCCCTCCCGGCGCAGTCGCCGATTTCGGGCTTTTCAACGCTGACCAGGCGCGAGCCCTGGCGATCCAACCGGACGGCAAAATCGTGGTGGCGGGGCGGTCGGAGCCCGGTTACGACCACTCAGGCGATTTCGAAAACGACGAGCCAGGCGATTTCGCCCTTGCCCGCTATCGCATGGACAGCCTGGATCCACCGGATGCGGACGCCGACGGAGTGACCAACGACCGGGATCTCTGTGATCGCATCTCCGCCACCCTGCCCGACGGGTGTCCGCATTACGCCCGAACGGTCACGATCCGCTACTCCAACCGGGACAAGGCCTTCAGGGGTCGGATCTCATCCGACCAGCGCGAGTGCGATCAGTACGTCCCGGTAACGGTCTTCAGGAACCGGCCTGGGGAGGACGTCCAGGTTGGCCGTCCCAGCTCCGCACCCGTCTACTGGGTGCGCTCCCCGCGCCGCCCGGGGCTGGTACTACGCCAAGGTGGAGAGGACGTTGGAGTGGGATTTCGGGGTTTGTGAAGGAGCTCGCTCTCCCCTGCTGCGGGTGAGAAAGCGATCGGGGGGCTCGGGACAAGGGCGCCGGGTGCTTGTTGGGGGAGGGGGAGCTGCTCAGTCGCCGCGACCCTCGCGCTCGTTGGCTGCTTCTTGCTCGGGGCGACATCGGCTGCGGCGGCCCCGGGTGACCTCGATCCGAGCTTCAGCCGCGATGGCACGCTCGTGGGCTGCGAGGACTTCACCCTGCGCGAGCCCGGCTTCTCAGAGGTGGTGCTCCAGGGCGACGGCAAAATTGTCGCCGCCGGAGACTACGGCCTCGTTCGTCTCAATCCCGACGGCACCGCGGACGGTTCCTTCGTCAGCGACGACCCTCCCTACACCTACCCCCGGTCCTTCGCGGCCGTGGCGCTGCAACCTGATGGCAAGCTCGTCGTCGCCGGCCATCAGTACCGCTACCTGAGGACGACCGGCAGCGACTTCGTCGTTGCCCGCTACAACCCGGACGGCAGCCGCGACGACACCTTCTCCGGTGACGGCCTAGTGACGTTGGACTTCGGCGGCCACGACGATGAAGCTAAGGCCATCGTGGTCCAACCGGATGACAAGATCGTCGTGGCCGGATATTCCGTCGAGCTGGACAGCGACGACGTGCCCTCCAGGGACTTCGCCCTTGCCCGCTACAACCCGGACGGCACCCTAGACGCCACCTTCTCGGGGGACGGAAAGCGGACCACCAACTTCGCCGACGACACAGCGCACGACATCGCCCTCCAACCAGACGGAAAGATCGTCGTGGGCGGCTCTGCCTCAGGTGACTTTGCCCTGATCCGCTACGACCAGGATGGGCATCTCGACCCCGCCTTCTCCGGGGACGGGAGAGTGACGCGTCGGGCTCACTGATGCGCAAGGCACCGGTGCCCGCGCCGATCGTTATTCAGCCAAGCGGGAAAATCGTCGCCGCAGGAGGAAACTCCGGCGACTTCGCGCTGGCCAGGTTCGACCCGATGGGTCGCTGGACGCGAACTTCGGTGGCGATGGAGTCGTCACCACGAGCTTCGGCGAGACCGACGGTATACGCGTGCCGCCGCGTCGGATGTCGTGCTGCGCGTCCGGCCGGCTCCTTGCGGCCGGCGCACGCGAATGGCGAATTCGCCCTGGCGCGCTACGAGCTCGACGGTGACCTCGACCCTGGGTTCTCGGGCGACGGCATCCTGATCACCGACATCGGCCACGAATACGCCGCTGCGAGCAGCATCGCCGTTCAGCCGGATGGGAGGATCGTGGTGGGTGGATCCGCGTACTCCTACATCCTCGATTACACGGCGAGCTACGGGGCTTCTGGCTCGGTATCTGTGGAGCAACGGTCCCGCCGACGCCGATGCCGACGGAGTGCTCGACTCAGACGACCTCTGTCCCCAGATCTTCGCTCCACAACACAGCGATGGTTGCTACCGATTCCGGCGATCCATCTCGCTTGTATTGGAGACGTACCGCAAGCACCGCTACTTCTCCGGCTTCGCTCTCGTCGGCCTGCGCGATCTACAACCCGCGTGAGGGTCTTCAAGATCAAGCGCGGCGGCCGAAGGGTGAAGGTGGCCAGCGGCACCCCCGACTACGACCCGGACCAATCCGACTGGTCTTACGGGATTCGCACGAACCGCACCCGCGGCCGCTACTTCGCGAAGCTGAGGCGGGAGCTAACCCCGGGCGGTTGGTGCAGCAGGGCGAAATCCCCCGTGCTGAGACTCCGCCGGCGATAGCCGCGAGCTCGCGCCGCGTCGTGGTCACCGAGCGGAAGCTCGGGGTACCAGCGGCGACTTGCTCAGGTCAAGGTCTCTCTCACATGAGCGCGCGCGGTCGCGTGCGTCAAGCGCAGCCTGGTCCGAGCCGGGTCCGCAGTCGACCCGGTCCCGGCGACCGTCCTTCGTGTAGACGAGATCGTCACCCTTGCCGGTCCAGACGCGATCTCTTCCCCCACCTCGAGTACGGCATCGGGGGCACGTCCGGTACGGATCGAATCGTCGCCGCGATCGTCAAGGACGAAGTCGCGGCGGCGTCCGGTCACGATCGGTGTCCGGCTCCTCTCCCGGGGAATAGCCAGGCGCGTGGATGACGCCCCCTGTAATAGTCGGCTCCCCTGCCGAGCCTCAGGGACACGAGCTTGGCGCCGAGCCGCCGGTCGAACTCAGGGCCTCCGTTCGCGTTGACGGAATCGTTTCCCCGCCCCATCGCGAATCCGATAGGTGCGCGCCCGGCGCTTGGCAGCCTCAGATCGGCATCAGGGCTCGCGCCCTCGGCATTCGGGTTCAGGTTCACCCACCCGGCGCCCTCCAGCCGACCAGCGCGGAAGCGGTCGTCGTGTCGGGTGCCCTCGACCAGGAGCTCTGCGTCGGCACGGCGAGCGAAGGTGAGGATCTCGATCTCGGGGATGCCGCTTTCGGGCGCCGCTCCCGGCGCGAACGGCCCTCGACGCAGCGACAGTCGGCCGATCGTCGACCCCACGCTGTCGATCCTCATGCGAATCAGATCCGTGTTGTTGACCGTGGCCCTTCCGCCGCAGTCAATCGCTTCCCATACGGGGCGCTCGGCTCCCGTTGGCGCCAGGATCCGGATCTCCTCCCCACGACGCCTGACCAGCCCCTCCTCGTCGTGGATGTGCACGCGCAAGACGCCGTCGCCGGGCGAGAAGGTGCAGTCGACGTAAAACGAGCTCCCCTGGGACCCCCCGGCGGTGGGCCAGACCGAGAGCGAGACCGCGACGAAGACAAGAACGCCCATGGCCAGGGCGGTGCGGGCGAAACGCGTCATCCCTCTCCCGTGATTGGCGCAGCCAACGTTACACGTACCCATGAAGGCCGTTTCGACTGACGCTGCCCTGTCGATCGCCCAGGTGTCTCCCTGGAGGGTCTCGTCCGGCGTGATAATCACCCGATGCTGTTCGAGCTCGAGCGGGTGACGATCGAGCGGGACTCCAAGGTCGTGCTCCAGGACGTCACGGCGTCGCTGCCGAAGGGGGCGAGCTGCGTCGCCGGGCCGTCGGGGAGCGGCAAGTCGACCCTGCTTCGGCTGCTCAACCGGCTTGCCGACCCGGTGTCGGGGGCCGTTCGCTACGAGGGAGCCGACGTGCGCGAGCGCGATCCGCTCGAGCTGCGGCGCGAGGTCTGCCTGGTGCCGCAGCTCCCGGCCCTGCTCGAGGGGACGGTCGAGGACAACGTTCGCTTCGCCGCCGGCCTGGCAGGGCGCGAGCCCGAGGTCGGGCGCCTGCTGGACCTCGCCGGGCTCGACGCCTCGTTTGCCTCCCGCGACTCGGGCAAGCTCTCGGTCGGCGAGCAGCAGCGGGCGATGCTCGCCCGGGCGCTGGCCCTCGAGCCGCGGGTCCTGCTCCTGGACGAGCCAACCTCGGCCCTCGACGAGGACGCGCGCGGGGCGGTGGAGGCGACCCTCCTGCACCTGCGCGAGCGGGTGAAGGTCTCCACCGTGCTCGTCACTCACGACCTCGACCAGGCGCGGCGGATGGCGGACTGGGTGGTGCGGCTGGACGAGGGGCGGGTCGTCGCCCAGGGCCGGGTCAAGGAACAGCTCGCGGTCTGAGCGAGGAGGCGGGCCAGCCCATCTCTTCCGTCCACGACGGCAGACCGCGGCGGATAATCGCGGCGTGACCAGCCCCTCGATCCAGGTCAGCCTCGGCGACGTCGCCGCGACCCTGGCGCTGGTTGCCGTCGCGGTGGCGGTGTCGTTCTGGCGCCGCGCCGATCTCGAGGAGGACATCGGGATCGCGGTGGTGCGCTCGTTCATCCAGCTGACCGCGATCGGCTACGTGATCAACTTCATCTTCGACCAGGACAGCCTCTGGTTCGTGGTCGCGCTGATCGCCGTGATGGTCGTGTTCGGCGCCCTCCAGGCCCGAACGCGGGCGAAGCAGGTGCCGGATGCCCTTTGGCCGCTGCTCGTGGCGCTGGCGCTGGCGGCCGCGGCCACCCTGGGCCTCGTCGTCGCCCTCGGCGTCTTCAAGCCCGAGCCTCGCTACCTGGTGCCGGTCGGGGGCATGGTGGTCGGCAACTCGATGACCGCGGCGGCGGTAGCCCTCAACCGGCTCGGCGACGAGGTCACCCGGCACGCCCGGGAGATCGAGGCCACGCTGGCGCTCGGCGCCACCTCCACCCAGGCGGCGGCGCCGATCGCCCGCCGCAGCCTGCGCTCGGGGATGATCGCCCTGATCGACTCCACCAAGACCACCGGGCTGATCTTCTTCCCGGGGACGATGGTGGGGATGCTGCTCGCCGGCGCCGATCCCACCGACGCCGTCCGCCTCCAGCTGATCCTGCTGTACACCCTGCTGGGCAGCGTCGCCCTCGCCGGGCTGATCGCGATCACACTGGCCTACCGGAACTTCTTCACCCCGGCGCACCAGCTCCGCGAGCAGCCCGAGCCGTGACGGGGCATCCGGGGCCGGCTGAGGCGCCTCTATAGTCCGCGCCCGCGATGGCGGAGAGGCGCATCTTCAGCGGCATCCAGCCGACCGGTCGCAAGCACCTCGGCAACTACATCGGGGCGATCCGCCAGTACGTCGAGGGACTTGAGCGCGGCGAGGCGATCTACTGCATCGTCGACCTGCACGCCATCACGGTGCCGCAGGACCCCGCCGAGCTTCGCGAGCGCCTCTACGACACCACCGCGATTCTGATCGCCGCCGGCCTGGAGCCCGAGCGCTGCATCCTCTTTCGCCAGTCCGACGTCGAGGAGCACACGGAGCTCTGCTGGCTACTCGGCACGGTGACCGCCTGGGGCGACCTCAACCGCATGCACCAGTTCAAGGAGAAGGCCGAGCAGCAGCGGGAGCTGGTCTCCGCCGGGCTGTTCTTCTATCCCGTTCTCCAGGCGGCTGACGTGCTCGCCTACCGGGCCACCGAGGTGCCGGTGGGCGACGACCAGCGCCAGCACATCGAGCTGATGCGGGACATCGCGGAGCGGTTCAACGCGCGATTCGGCGAGACCCTGGTCGTTCCGGAAGGCAGGTACCCCGAGGTTGGGGCGCGGATCATGAACCTCCAGGACCCGGAGACCCGCATGTCGACCACCTACGGCTCGGAACAGGGAACCGTCTACATCCTCGACGAGGCCGACGCGGTGCGCAAGAAGGTCCGCAGCGCGGTCACCGACTCCGGCACGGAGGTCAACCGGGGCCCCGACAAGGCCGGGATCGGAAACCTGATCGAGATCCTCTCCGCGGTTCGCGGCATCACCCCCGAGCAGGTGGAGGACGAGTTCGAGGGCTCGGGCTACGGCGATTTCAAGTCGGCGGTCGCCGAGGCGCTGGTCGACTACCTGGCGCCGGTCCGGGAGCGCTACGCCGAGCTGCGTCCGGACGAGGCGGGAATCGAGGCGACCCTGGCCGCGGGGGCCGAGAAGGCCCGGGCGATCGCCTCCGAGACCCTCGCCGACGTCCGCGAGGCGATGGGGCTTGGCCATCAACCGGCGGCTCCTCGGCTTCGCCTCCGGGGCCGCCGGGCTAGGGCGCCAACGGAGTGGACCCGGGCGACTCGCGTTACCGGGACTGCGTCCCTAGCCCCGACCGACTTCGGACTACCCTTGGCGCCATGAGAGCCGCAGAGCTCGACCTCGACCTGGACGTCTTCGCGGGCCCGTTCGACCTCCTGATGGCGGTCGTGCTGCGCGAGGAGGTGAGCCTGGCCGAGGTCTCGCTGGGGGAGATCGTCGTCGCGTACCTCGAGCACCTGGAGAGCGCCGGCGAGCTCGACCTGGACGCGGCCACCGAGTTCCTGGTCCTGATCGCCTCGCTGCTGGAGCTGAAGTCGCGGCTGCTGCTGCCGGCGGCCGAGGACGAGCTGCCGGAGCTTGGCCCGCAGGAGGCGGCCGACGAGCTCTTGGCGCGAATGCTGGAGTACCGCCGCTACCGCGACGCGGCCGCCCATCTCTCCGGCCTGTTCGCCGATGGGCGCCGCTATCTGTACCGGTCCGCGCCGCTGCCCCCGGAGCTGCGGCGCGCCTCGCTCGACGCCGCCACCCAGGTGTACGAGCCGGTCCGCCTTGCCGAGGCGATCGGCGACCTGCTGCGGACGCCGCCCGCGCCCGACACCAGCCACATCCGTCCCACCGTCTCGCTCGAGCGGCGGCTGGCCCTGCTTCGCGAGTTGCTCGCGCGCCGGGGGCGCTTCGACTTCGACGAGGCGTTCGCCGACGAGGATCGGCTGACCCAGGCGGTCACCCTGTTCGCGCTGCTCGAGATGCACAAGCGAGGCGAGGCGACCTGGACGCAGAAGAAGCTCTTCGGGCCAATCGAGGTGGAGGTCACTCGAATGACCCTGAGCTCGAGCGGACGATCGAGGCGCTCTTGTTCCTGTCCCCGGAGCCGGTGTCCGCCACCGAGCTCGTCGAGGCGTGCGACGCCAGCGAGGCCCAAGTGGACCGGGCGCTCGATGCCCTGGAGGGGGCGCTGGCCGAGGGCACGCGCGGCGTCGTCCTGCGCCGCGTGGCCGGCGGCTACACGCTCGCCGCCGACCCGATCGCCGAGGAAGCCGCCCGGCGGCTCTTGTCGAAGCCGCGGACGCCGCCGCTCACCCAGGCCCAGGCCGAGGTGCTGGCGATCGTCTCCTACCTCCAGCCGGTCTCGCGCCCGGAGATCGCCCGCATCCGCGGGGTCTCCTCCGAGTCTGCGGTGGCGACGCTCACCGAGCGGGGGCTGATCGAGGAGTCGGGGCGCTCCCGCTTCGGCGCGGTCGTCTACCGGACAACGCCGCTGTTCGAACGGCTCTTCGGCCTCAGCGGGCTGGACCAGCTTCCCGACCCATCCAGCTTCGACCCGGCGCCCGAGGACGAGCGCGAGCTGCGGGAGCGGTTGCTGAAGGCCGGCGAGCAGCGGGCGAGCTGACTGCCGAGGGGCGGTGCGCCTCGCGAAGTACCTGGCCCACTGCGGCGTCGCCTCGCGGCGCCGCGCCGAGGAGCTGATCGCCGCCGGCCGAGTTAGAGTGGGCGGGCGGACGGTCACCGACCCCGCCCGCGACGTCGACGAGTCGAGCGCTGTGGAGGCCGACGGACGGCCCGTCACCCCCGAGCCGCGCGAGGTCTGGATGGTCAACAAGCCGGCCGGAATCACCTCGACGGCGCGGGAGCCGGGCAGGCGCCGGGCAGTGGTCGAGCTGGTGAAGTCGGGGCGCCGCCTGTATCCGGTGGGCAGGCTCGACGCCGATTCGACCGGGCTGATCCTGCTCACCAACGACGGCGAGCTCGCCAACCGGCTGACGCACCCGCGATACGGGGTGAAGCGGCGCTACCGGGTGAGGCTGAGACGGGCGGCGAGCGACGCCCAGCTCCGCCGCTTGCGGCGGGGCGTGGAGCTCGAGGACGGGATGACGGCGCCGGCCGGGGTGCGCCGAGTGTCGCCGCGGGTGCTCGAACTGACGATCACGGAGGGACGCAACCGGCAGGTACGGCGAATGGTCGAGGCGGTCGGCAACGAGGTCCTCGGGCTGGCCCGGATCCGGTTCGGCTCCATCGACCTGGGAGAGCTGCCCGAGGGGAAGGCGCGGCAGCTCCATCCTCCCGAGGTACGGCGCCTCTGGAAAGATGCTCGCGCTGATGAGTGATGAACAGCGCCTCTGGGCCGTCCGGGGCGCGGTCAAGGCCGAGAGCAACGACGTCGAGGCGATCCTCAGCGCCACCGAGGCGTTGATGCGCGAGCTGATGTCCCGGAACGGGCTCGAGCCGGAGCAGATCGTCAGCTGCCTGTTCACGACCACCGACGACCTGAACGCCGAATTTCCCGCGGTCGCTGCCCGTCGCCTGGGGCTCGAGGCAGTGCCGCTACTGTGCACGCGCGAGCTCGACGTCCCGGGCGCCATGCGCAGCGTGATCCGCGTCCTCGTGCACTACTACGGGCCCGGCGACCATGCTCCGGCGCATACCTATCTCGGCAAGGCGCAGGAGCTCCGGTCGGATCTCCACGCCGCTCAGTAACAATCACAACTGATGGCAGTGACCTTCGCCCAGAAGCTCGCCCGCCTGCCTCACTACGAGGCAGGGATGCACGAGGACGCCGCGCGGCAGGCATTCGGCGTCGGAGGACGTCGTCAAGCTGGCCTCCAACGAGTCTCCCTGGGGACCGCATCCGGCGGTGATCGAGGCCCTCGCCAGGGCCACCAAGGGACTCAACCGCTATCCGGACCAGCACGCGCGCCGTCTGCGCCGCCGGATCGCCGAGCGCTTCGACACCGATCCGGCGCGGGTCGCCGTCGGCAACGGCTCCTGCGAGATCCTGCTTGCTGCCGCGGAGGCGCTGTGCGAGCCCGGCGACGAGATCCTCTTCGCCTGGCCGGCGTTCTCGATCTACCCGCACCTGGCGGCGCTCTCCGGTGCCCGCGAGATCCGCGTTCCCCTCGCGGACGGCTACGTCCACGACCTCGAGGCGATGCTCGCCGAGATCACCGCCGCCACCCAGCTCGTCTGCGTCTGCAACCCGAACAACCCCACCGGGACCCACATCCCGGCGGCGCGGATCGGCGACTTCTGCCAGCGGGTGCCCGACCACGTCACCGTGGCGCTCGACGAGGCCTACATCGAGTTCCAGACCAACGACGATCCCGACGCCACCCTCGACGTCATTTCGGACCTCCCGAACGTGGTCGTCCTGCGGACGTTCAGCAAGGTGCACGGGCTCGCCGGCCTGCGCTGCGGCTACGCGCTCGGCTCGGCCAAGTTCCGCGCCGCGGTCGACGCCGTGCGCCAGCCGTTCAGCGTCAACGAGCTGGCCCAGGCGGCCGCCGCCGAGGCGATCCTGCACGCCGACGACGTCGCCGAGCGAGTCGAGCGAACGATCGTCGAGCGAATCTTCGTCGAGGAGGCGCTGCGCGAGCTCGGCCTCGATCCCCCCGGCTCCGATGCCAACTTCTCCTGGATCCCGCTGACCGACAACGACGAGGCCTGAGGTGATCCGAAGCCTGGGCGAGGCCGGGATCGTGGTCCGCGGTGGCGAGGGCCTCGGCGGCCCCGGCCACATCCGCGTCACCTACGGCACTCGCGCCGAGAACCAGCGTTTCCTCGATGCCCTGGCGGCGGCGATCTGAGGCCGGAATTTGCGGAATCCGCGCGGCCGTGCTACAAACCTGGGTCAATGAACCGCGCGAGCAGGCCGGCTTTCTCGTTCGCCCCTCAGGGGCTGCGCCGGCGTGCCTGGTTCACCTATTCGCGATTTAGCTAGGCGTCCGGCCACGGCCGTTTTCGGCCCGCCTAGCAGGAGAGCTCCGCCGGACGCCGTAGCTGCGCCCCTACGCGGGACGTGAACCGATTCACAAACCACACCGAATGAGACTCTGAAAGGCTTACAAGACGATGATGATCGTGATGAAAGAGGGGGCGACCGAGGAGCAGATCCACGCGGTCGTCGACCGAGTCGAGTCGGTGGGCTGTTCGGCCCACGTCTCGAAGGGCGAGCTCTTGACCGTGATCGGGGCGATCGGCGACCGCGACAGGGTCGCGGGACTGGGGCTCGAGGGGGCGCCAGGGGTCGATCACCTGGTGCCGATCCTGAAGCCGTACAAGCTCGCCTCGGCCCAGTTCCGCAAGGGCGAGCGAACCGTGATCGACGTCGACGGACGCAAGGTGGGGGGCGATCACTTCGCGCTGATCGCCGGGCCCTGCACGGTGGAGAGCCGCGACCAGACCCTCGAGGTGGCCCGGGCGGTCGCCGAGAACGGGGGCTCGATGCTGCGCGGGGGCGCCTACAAGCCACGCACCTCGCCGTACTCCTTCCAGGGGCTCGGCGCCGAAGGCCTGCGCCTGCTCCAGGAGGCGAAGGAGCAGACGGGGCTGCCGATCGTCACCGAGCTGATGGACGTCCGCGACGTCTCCGACGTGGTCGAGGTGGCGGACGTGATCCAGATCGGCGCCCGCAGCATGCAGAACTACTCGCTGCTGTCGGAGGCCGGGCGCACCGGCCATCCGGTGCTGCTGAAGCGCGGCCTCTCCTCGACCCTCGAGGAGCTGCTGATGGCGGCCGAGTACGTGCTCAAGGAGGGCAACGAGAACGTGATGCTCTGCGAGCGCGGCATCCGGACCTTCGAGACGACCTACCGGTTCACGCTCGACCTGCTGGCGATTCCGGCGCTGCGCGAGCTCAGCCACCTGCCGGTGATCGTGGACCCCAGCCATGCGGCCGGGCGGCGCGACTGGGTGCAGCCCATGTCGCTTGCCGCGGCCGCGGCCGGCGCCGACGGGGTCATCGTCGAGGTCCACAACGAGCCCGAGGAGGCGATCTGCGACGGTCCGCAGGCGATCGCCACCGAGCGCTTTGCCGACTACGCCGAGCAGCTCCGGGTGATCACCGAGATCGCCGGCAAGGAGCTCTCGACGGTCTGAGGGTGGAGAGGGCCCAGCCACACGATGAGAATCGCCGTCCTCGGCGTCGGGCTGATCGGCGGCTCGATCGGGCTGGCGGCGAAGCGGCGGCTGGGCGCCGAGGTAAGCGGCTTCGATCCTGACCCGGCCGCCCGCGAGCGGGCGCTGGAGCGGGACACGGTCGACCGGGTGGACGACACGATCGCCGAGGCGGTCGACGGCGCCGAGGTGGTCTTCTGCGCTGCGCCCGTCGGAGTTCTTCCGGGACTGGTCTCCGAGGCGCTCTCAGCGAGTGGCGAGCAGACGGCGGTCACCGACGTGGGCTCCACCAAGGGGGCGCTGGTGGAAGGGGTGCGGGGGCCGCTCGAGGAGCGCTTCATCGGCGGGCACCCGCTGGCCGGCGCCGAGACTGCCGGGGTCGAGAACGCGCGGGCGGACCTGTTCGAGGGGGCGCGCTGGTACCTGACGCCCACCGAGCGCTCCAGCGGCCTCTTGTACGACCGGCTCCAGCGTGCGATCGCCGACCTCGGCGCCCGTCCCCAGGCGATCGACGCCGAGGCCCACGACCGGCTGATGGCGACCGTCAGCCACCTTCCGCACGTGATCGCCAACGTGCTGGTTCAGCAGGCGGCTGCGGCGGCGGCCGAGGAGTCCGAGCGCCTGCCCGAGGTTGGCCCAAGCTTCCGCGACACGACCCGGGTCGCGGGGGCGAACCCGCCGGTGTGGGGCGACATCTTCGCCACCAACCGCGAGGCGGTGGCGCGCGAGGTCGAGGAGGTCTCCAAGCGGCTGCGAGAGGCGGCCGAGCTGATCCGGTCGGGCGACGCGGCGCGGGTCGGCGCCTGGCACGGCGCCGCCCGTGACCACCGCCGTCGCCTGCTGGAGGCGGACCGGGTGGGCGGCGAGCTCTACGAGCTGCGGCTCGGCGTCGAGAACCGGCCGGGCACCGTCGCCGAGATCGCCCTGGCGCTCGGCCGCGCAGGGGTCAACATCGACGACATGGCGCTCTACCCGGCGCCCGACATGCGCACCGGCGCGGTCTCGCTCTGGGTCGCGGGGGAGGCGGAGGCTGAGCGCGCGGCCGAGATCGTGCGAGGACTTGGCCACAACGTGTCCGTCGCCCGGTGACGCGGTTCGCCCCCTCCGGGCCGCTCCGCGGCACCTTGCTGCCCCCGCCCGACAAGTCGATCAGCCACCGCGCCGCGCTGATCGGGGCGATGGGGGAGGGGCCAACCGTGATCGAGAGCTGCCTCGACGCAGCGGATACGCGGGCCACCCTGAGCGCGATCCGGGTGATCGGCGCCGAGGTGGAGGAGCTGGGTCCGTCGAGCGCGGCCGGCGGCAACGATCTGCGGGTGCGCGGGATTGGGCTGCGTGGCCCGGGGGAGCGCGTCGCCGACGGCGCCGAGCCGATCCCGCTCGAGGTGATGAACGCCGGCACCCTGCTTCGCATCCTGCCCGGCTGGCTTGCCGGGCAGGGCAGGGGCGCGTGGACCCTGGATGGAGACGAGTCGATCCGGCGCCGTCCCGTCGACCGGGTTGCCGAGCCGCTGAGGATGATGGGGGCCAGGGTCGAGTGCCGCGACGGCCGCCTGCCGCCGCTTCGCGTCGAGGGGTCGGCGCTGCATGGCGTCTCGTACGAGCTTCCCGTGGCCAGCGCCCAGGTCAAGTCGTGCGTGCTGATCGCCGGACTCCTGGCCGAGGGCGAGACCCAGGTGGTCGAGCCCGCTGCCACTCGCGACCACACGGAGCGCATGCTGGCCGCTGCCGGGGCCGCGGTGGAGGTCACCGAGCTGCGGGCCGCGGCGGCGGTGCACAGCGGCCCGGTCCGCCGGATCGCCGTGCGCCCCGCGGAGCGGCTGGCGCCGGAGCGGATCTCGGTGCCCGGCGACTTCTCATCGGCCGCCTTCCTCCTCGTCGCCGCGGCGCTCGTGCCGCAAAGCCGCGTCCGTCTCGAGCAGGTCGGCCTCAACCCCACCCGGATCGGCCTGCTGGGGACGCTGAACCGGATGGGCGCGGCGGTGGAGATCGAGGAGGACCTCTCGCGGGGCGGCGAGCCCCGGGGGGCGATCGTCGCCCGCCATGGCCCGCTGGCCGCCACGCGCGTCCACGGCGACGAGGTGCCGCTGGCGATCGACGAGCTGCCGTTGGTGGCGCTCGTGGGCTGCTT
Organism: uncultured Actinomycetes bacterium; assembly: GCA_963740145.1. Classification (GTDB taxonomy): domain Bacteria; phylum Actinomycetota; class Thermoleophilia; order Solirubrobacterales; family 70-9; genus AC-56. Next base: position 246,859 of record CAVUDI010000002.1, on the reverse strand, counting down.
CGCCGAGGGCAGGACCGTGGTCTCCGGGGCAGCGGAGCTGCGCCACAAGGAGTCGGACCGGATCGCGGCTGTGGTGGAGGGGCTTCGCGGGATCGGCGCGGAGGTCGAGGCGCTCGAGGACGGGTTCGCGGTGCGCGGCACCGGCGGCCTTCGCGGCGGGACCCTGGACGCTCGCGGCGACCATCGGATGGCGATGCTGGGCGCGGTCGCCGGGCTCGCCTCGCGGGAAGGCGTCGAAGTCGTCGGTGCGGAGGCGGCCGCGGTCAGCTATCCGCGGTTCGAGGCGGACCTGGCCTCGCTCTTGGCGTCTTAGGCGCCCTGGCGGAGACTCGGGTGCCCCTCGCCCGGCCAGGGGGAGAGGAGCAGCAGAGGCGGTGCGTCCTCGGTCGCGCGGACCTCGCGCCGCTCGTTCGGGTCGAACTCGGCCAACAGGCCCGGCCCGCCGGCGGCTTCATCGCCGCCCGGCCCGTCGATCTCGATCGCGCCCGAGACCACCAGCAGCCAGGCCCTCTCGTGGACCTGGTGTTCCCCGAGACGCTCACCGGCCGGAAGGTGGATGACGATCGCGCGCCCCTCGACCTCGGAGTCCAGGACGGCAGGGCTGTGAGGTTGGACGTCCAGCGTCGAAATGTCCCAGCTCCGCATCGCTCCATCTTCCCCTTTGCTCGCTCCGCCCAACTCTATCCTCACCCGCATGGTCATAGCCATTGACGGCCCGGCAGGCGCGGGCAAGTCGACGGTCGCCCGGGCCGTCGCCCGTGCCCTCGGGCTCACCTACCTCGATTCCGGGGCGATGTATCGCTGCGTCGCCCTGGCGGCTCTGCGCGCGGGCGCCGGCCTCGACGACGGGGTCGGGTTGGGCCGCCTGGTCCCCGGCCTCGAGGTCGCGCTCGCGGGCGGACGCGTCTCGCTCGACGGCGAGGATGTGAGCGAGGCCATCCGCACCCCCGAGGTGTCGGCCGCGGCCTCCCGGGTGTCGGTGCACCCAGAGGTCCGGCAGGCGATGGTCGAGCGCCAGCGGGCGCTGATCGCCGCCGGCGACTACGTGGCCGAGGGCCGCGACATCGGCACCGTGGTCAGCCCGGACGCGACGCTCAAGGTCTTCCTCACGGCGAGCGACGCCGAGCGAGCCCGGCGGCGCGCCGCCGAGACCGGCGAGCCCCTTGCCGACGTGCGGGCGGCACAGGCGACCCGTGACGCCCGCGACCGCGGTCGACAGCACGGCGCCCTGCGCGCGGCGGACGACGCGGTCCAGATCGACACGACGGGGCTCAGCGTGGACGAGGTCGCGGCTCGGATCGCGGATCTCGCCGCCCAGAAGGGAATCGGGCGATCGTGACCAGCGACCGCCTTCCCCAGATCGCCGTGGTCGGCTTCCCCAACGTGGGCAAGTCGACGCTCGCCAACCGGCTGGCGGGGGGCCGCGAGGCGGTCGTCCACCGCGATGCCGGGGTGACTCGGGATCGCAAGGCGCTCGACTGCGAGTGGAACGGTCGCCGCTTTCGCCTGATCGACACCGGCGGCGTCGATCTCGCGGCCGAGGACTCCCTGTCCGTGGCCGTCCAGCGACAGGCGCGGGAGGCGATCGCCGACGCCGACGCGGTGGCGCTGGTCGTGGACGCGCGCGCCGGCCTGCGCCAGGGCGACGCCGAGGTCGCCGAGATCCTCCGCCGCGGAAAGGTTCCCGTGATCGTGGTCGCCAACAAGATCGACGAGCCCGGCGACGCCTACCTGGCGGCCGAGTTCCACCGGCTCGGCCTCGGCGACCCGCATCCCGTCTCGGCCACCCACGGCCACGGGACGGGCGACCTGCTCGACCGGCTCGCAGAGCTCGCCGAAAGGTGGACTCGGCTCGGGCTAGCGACGAAGTCGCCGGTAGATACGCGCTGAGCCTGCCGCTCGCGGTCGGGCTCGGGCGCCGACGTGAGCGGCAGGCACTCCGCAGCTACCGGGACTTCGTCCCTAGCCCAGGCGGACGCCAGTTGATGTCGATGTTGCGGTGATCGGCAGGCCCAACGTCGGCAAGTCCTCGCTGGTGAACGCGTTCCTCGGCACCGAGCGGGTGGTCGTCTCCGAGATCGCCGGGACGACTCGCGACGCGATCGACACCGAGCTCGACTTCGACGGCCGCCGGCTGATCCTGGTCGACACGGCGGGCCTCCGACGCCGAACCAAGGTCGCCGGCACGGTCGCCTACTACGCGCAGCTTCGCTCCGAGCGAGCGGCAGAGCGCGCCGACGTGGCGCTGGTGGTCTGCGATGCCTCCGAGGGCGTCACCTCCGAGGACCTGCGGGTCGCCGAGCTGGCGATGCGGTCCGGCTGCGCCACGCTGGTGGCCTTGAACAAGTGGGACGTCGGCGAGACCGACCTGGAGGATGCGACCGCGAGGCTGGAGAAGCGCCTCCGGCTTCGCCCGCCGGTCATCACCTGCTCGGCGCTCACCGGCCGCAACTTGCCGAAGCTGCTCGAGTGCTCGATCGAGCTCGCCGATCGTCGTGCCTCGCGCATCCCGACCCCCGAGCTGAACCGCTTCGTCCAGGACCTCCTTGCCAGCCGGCCGCCGCCCGCCAAGCGGGGGCGGCGCCTGCGCCTGTATTACGCGGCGCAGGTGGAGCGCCGGCCGCCCCGCTTCGCGATCCAGGTCAACGACCGCCGCCTGATCACTCGCGCGTGGGCGTTCCACCTCGAGAACCGCCTCCGCGAGGCCTACCAGCTTCAGGGCGTTCCCCTGGTGATCGACTTCGTCCCCCGCTCGGGGCGCCGCCGGCGTGTTCGGCCTGGGCTAGCGACAGAGTCGCGGTAGGTTCTTCGCCCGTGCGCCGGCTTCCTCGCCCTCGACTGCCGCGGCCGAACTGGTCTCGCCTGCGGTGGCCCGGCCGGCCTCGCCTGCGGCGACCTGGCTGGCCGCATCTGCGGCGGCCCCACTGGCTGCGCCGTCGGCGGCCAAGCTGGCCGCTCTTGCGCCCGTCCCGCTTCGCGTCGATCACGGAGCGACTGAAGGACGCCGGCTACGCGGTTGAGGACGCCGCCTTCGAGGCCGGGCGCGTGGCCAAGCGGGTTCCGGCTGCGATCGGACGGGGGTCTCGGGAGTTCTGGCTCGACCTGGAGATCGACACCCGGCTGCGCCTCGCCCTGGCGCTGGGCGCCGTGGCGGCCTTCGCGCTGGTCTGGCTGGTCGCCGTTCCGGCGCTTCCCTGCCAGGCGCCGGGCGGGGACAGGTGCCCGCCCGCCGACGACGCGATCCATCTCGTTCCCCAGGACGCGCTGGCCTACGTGCACCTGAACGTCGATCGCGACACCGAGCAGTACGAGGACGCCGCCAAGGTCTCCGAGCGCGTTCCCGGAATCACCAAACAGGTGATCGCGCTCTTGCTGTCCCGGCTGCCGGGGCCCGATGGCGCTGCGCCCGACTTCGAGCGCGACATCGAGCCCTGGTTCGGCGGCGAGGCGGCACTCGCGATCGTGCCCGCTGGCGGCGGCGCCGTGGGCGAGCAGGTCCAGCTGCTCGAGGCCAGCGACGAAAGCGAGGCGCGGGAGTTCGCCGATTCGATCGCGGCCGGAAAGCCGCGCTCGACGACCTACCGCGAGGTCGAGGTGCGCGTCGATCGGCGCGGGCTGGCGACCGCACTGGTCGGCGGCTTCCTCGCGATCGGCACCCGGAGCGGCGTGCGGGAAGCGATCGACGCCGACAGCGGAGCGGAGGGAACGGGCTCTCTGGCCGGCGATCCGAATGCCGAGCGCAGCACGAGACGCCCTCCCCGACAAGCGCTTCGCGGACGCCTATCTCTCCGCCGACGGCATCGCGGAGCTCGTCGCCGACCCGCGCGGGTCGCTGGCCACCTTCGCCTCGGTGATCAACCCGGGCGCCAGCCAGGGAGCGGCGGTGGCGCTGGTGGCGGGCGACGAGGGGCTCGACATCGACCTCAGCTCCCAGCTCGATCCGCGTCGCGCCAAGGCCCACCCTGGCTTCTTCTCCGCCTTCCCTTCCTTCGAGCCCCAGCTCGCCGGCGCGTTGCCCCCGGAGTCGCTCGGCTACGTGGGCATCGGCCAGCCTGGGACGACTCTCAGGTCGCTGCTCGAGCAGGCGAGCGCCACCGAGCCGGGGCTGGCGGCGGCGGTCGGCGACCTGGTCAAGCAGGTGAGGAAGCTGGGCAAGGTCGATCTCCAGAAGGACCTCCTGCCCTCGCTGGGCGGCGAAGCGGCCATCGCGCTGCAGCCGGCGCCGGATGAGGGGAGCGGCGGCGGGGGGACGCCGCGACCGGGCGCTGCCCGGCTCGCAGATCCCGTTCCTCGAGTTCATCGCCGCCGAGGTCGACTCCGACCGGGCCAGCCAGGCGCTGGCCCGCCTTCAGGGCCCAATCACCCAGGCGCTCAATCCCTCCAAGGAGCTTCCGGCTCCCGTGGTTCGCGAGCGCGAGGTCGGCGACCTGACTGCGTACAGCGTCAGCATCTCGCCCACCGTCGACCTCACCTACGCGATCGAGGGCTCCACCCTGGTGGTCGCGACCGACCCCGCCGCGGTGGAGCAGCTGGCAGCGGGCGAGGGCGGCCTCTCGTCAGAGGAGCTCTTCGATCGGGCAACCGACGGATTTCCCGGCGAGCTCGCGATGCTCGGCTATCTGAACCTCGGGGGCCTGATCGCGCTCGCCGAGAGCGCCGGGCTCGGCGAGGACCCCGCCTATGCGACCTTCGCGTCCGATATCCAAAGGCTTCAGGCGCTCGGCTTCGCGATCCAGTCGAGCCCGGAAGAGCTCTCCACGGAGGCTCGCCTGATCGTCGGCGAGGGCGCGGACATGCTCCAGGAGGCCGAGGCCCCGGAAGGCGTGGCGCCAACCGGCTAGCCACGACCGTCGGCCTCACCGTTCGCTACAGTCGCGCCTGCGAGCGCGGAGCAATTGAGCTGATGCCGATCGAGAAACTCTCAGGGGACGAGTTCCTATTCACCTCCGAGTCGGTCACCGAGGGCCACCCGGACAAGATCTGCGACCAGATCTCCGACGGCGTCCTCGACGGGGTGCTGACCGACGATCCGCGGGCGCGGGTCGCCTGCGAGTGCCTGGTCAACACCGGCCTCGTGGTGGTGGCCGGCGAGATCAGCACGGATACCTACGTCGACATCCCGCGCATCGCCCGGGCGACGCTGCGGCGGATCGGCTACGACCGGGCCAAGTACGGGTTCGACGCGGATACCTGCTCGGTGATCACCGCGATCGACGAGCAGTCGCCCGACATCGCCCAGGGCGTGGAGACCGCCTACGAGGCGCGCACCGACCCCAACGACGAGGACGAGCTGGATCGGATCGGCGCCGGCGACCAGGGAATGATGTTCGGCTACGCGGCGCGGGAGACGCGGGCTCTGATGCCGATGCCGATCCAGATCGCGCACACGCTCGCCCATCGCCTGACCGAGGTTCGCAAGGCGGACGTGATCCCCTATCTGCGCCCCGACGGCAAGACCCAGGTGACCGTTCGCTACGAGAACGATCGCCCCGTGGAGGTCGTGAAGCTGCTGATCTCGGCCCAGCACAAGCCGGACATCGACGGCGAGACGCTGATCAAGCCCGACCTGTGGGAGCACGTCGTCGAGCCGGTCCTGCACGAGGAGTACAAGGAGCTGTTCACGGACAAGGAGCTGTATGAGGCCTTCCTGGTCAACCCGACCGGGAAGTTCGAGATCGGCGGCCCGCAGGGCGACTGCGGCCTCACTGGCCGCAAGGTGATCGTCGACACGTACGGCGGCGCCGCCCGCCACGGCGGTGGCTGCTTCTCGGGCAAGGACCCCTCCAAGGTGGACCGCTCCGGCGCCTACGCCGCCCGCCACGTGGCCAAGAACGTGGTCGCCGCCGGGCTCGCCGATCGGTGCGAGGTCCAGGTCGCGTACGCGATCGGCGTCGCCCACCCCGTGTCGCTGATGGTCGAGACCTTCGGCACCGGCAAGCTCCCCGACTCCGAGCTGAACAGGGTTGTGAGCGAGGAGTTCGACCTGCGCCCCGGCGCCATCGTCCGCGACCTCGACCTGCGGCGGCCGATCTTCCAGAAGACCGCCGCGTACGGCCACTTCGGCCGCACCGACCACGACTTCACGTGGGAGCGCACCGACCGGGTCGAGGCGCTCCGCGCCGCGGCGGGCCTTGGGGGCGCCGAGGCCGAGGCCGGCGCCACCGCGGACGTCTCCTAGTCCCTACTCTCCTAGGTCGAGCCTGGTCGGAGCGGTGGGCTCGTCCCCGAGGCCCGAGGCCGGGGCTGCGTGTGTGGCCCGGTCCACCTGCTCGACCACCTCGTCGGGGTTTGCGACGCCGGCGAAGATGAAGTTGAAGTCGTCGCCGGCGGCGGTGTCGAAGTCGACGTCGCCGACCTGAAGCATGCGCTGAACCAGCGACTGGTTGTAGTTGACGTTCTGCACCCGCTCCAGCCGGGTCTCCTGAATCTCGCGGGCGATGATCCCCCGCTTGATGTGAAGGCGCCGGGTGGTGATCGTGTAGTGGGTCGTGATCCGCTTGATGAACCCGGCCAGGACGACGACCGCGACCCCGATCACCGCCACCAGCGTGACCAGGCCGGCGTCGGTCTCGTCGCCGGCGATCTGGGTGAAGATCCCGACCGCGAAGGCAGCGATCAAGACCAGCAGCAACCCCTTGATGTAGAAGGCGATGATCGAGCGCCACGACGGATGTCCCTCGAACATCACCTGCTCCCCGGGTGCCAGCCTCGGCGCCACGCCGCAAGCATAGGCCTCTGCGGCGTCCGCCGCCACGCCTAGCTTCTGCGGCCGTATGGCGATCGCGAAGGTCGAGCCGCTGACCACCGCCCGGGCGCTGCGGGGGCCGTTCGACTACCGGCTGCCCGAGCGGCTGGGCGAGATCGGCGTCGGCAGCGTCCTCCTGGTGCCGTTCGGCCGCCGGCGAGTGATCGGAGTCGTGGTGGCCCTCGCCGAGTCGAGCGAGCTGCCGCCGGAGCGGCTCGTGGAGCCGATCGAGGCGCTGGCCGCGGGGGCGCCGCCGCGAGCTCGTCCAGCTCGGGCTCTGGGTGGCCCGCCAGTACTGCTCGACCCCGGCTCGCGGGCTGGAGCTCGTGCTGCCGCCCAGCGTCAGCCGAGGGGGGCGGGGCACGGGACCGAGGCTGGAGACGCTTGCCGCCGCCACCGAGGCCGGCCGGGCCGCGCTTGGCGACGGGACGCGCCTGGGGCGGCGCCAGCGCCCCGCGCTGGAGAGGCTGGCCGGCGAGCCGGCCGCGGCCGGCGTCGAGCTCCCGGCACGGCAGCTCGAGGCGGAGGATGGGATCGACCGGCAGACGCTGGGGCGCCTCGAGGCCCGGGGGCTGGTCAGGCTGCGCGCCGAGCAGCGCTTTCGGCGGCCGCAGGTGGTGGAGATCGGCGCCAGATCGAGCAGGCCGCCGCTGTCGCCCGAACAGAGCGCGGCGCTCGAGGTGATCGTCGCCGCCATGGATGGCGACAGCGGCGCCAGTCGCGAGCACCTGCTCCACGGGGTCACGGGCTCGGGCAAGACTGAGGTCTACCTGGCCGCCACCGAGGCGGCGCTCGAGCGGGGGAGGGGCGCGATTGTGCTCGTCCCTGAGATCGCGCTGACGCCCCAGACGATCTCGCGGTTTGCGGCGCGCTTCGGCGACCGCGTCGCGCTGCTGCACTCGCGGCTGGCGGCCGGCGAGCGGCGCGACGAGTGGCAGCGCCTGCGCTCGGGCGAAGCGCGGATCTGCGTCGGCCCGCGCTCGGCCGTCTTCGCGCCGGTGGGCGACCTCGGCCTGATGGTGATCGACGAGGAGCACGACGCCTCCTACAAACAGGAGGGCGATCCCCGCTACGACGCGCGCGAGGTGGCCCGCCACCGGGCCGAGGAGGCGGGGGCAGTGCTCGTCGCCGGCAGCGCCACGCCCCGGCCTGAGAGCTGGCTCGAGCTCCCGCGGCTGGAGCTGCCGCGCCGGGCCGACGGCCGCGAGCTGCCGCCGGTCGAGGTCGTCGATCTGCGGGGAAGCTCGCCCCGGTCCGGCCCCCTTCACCCGCGCGCCATCGAGGCGCTCGCCGAGGTCCGCGAGGCGGGCGCCAAGGCGATCGTGCTCCTCAACCGGCGCGGCTGGTCGCCGTTCCTCTGCTGCCGAGCCTGCGGGTACGCCTTCCAGTGTCCCGACTGCGAGGTTTCGCTCGTCCTCCACAAGCGCGAGGAGCGCCTACGGTGTCACCACTGCGGCCAGGCCTCCGCGATTCCCGAGTCGTGCCCCGAGTGCGGCTCGGTCACCCTCGCCCACCACGGCGCCGGGACCGAGCGCCTGGCCACCCTGCTCGAACACGCCGTGACGCCGCTGCCCGTGTTCCGCCTCGACTCCGACAGCGCCGCCCATGCCGGCGCCCATGTCGAGATCCTGCGCCGCTTCGAGGAGGCGAAGTCAGGCGTCCTGGTCGGCACCCAGATGGTCGCCAAGGGACACGACTTCCCCGATGTGGTCCTGAGCGTGGTCCTGGATGCCGACGCGACGCTTCGCTTCCCCGACTTCCGCGCCGAGGAGCGGACATTCGCGCTGGTCGCGCAGCTGGCCGGGCGCAGCGGGCGCGGCCAGCGCGGCGGGCGGGTGCTGGTCCAGACCCTGGCGCCGGAGGCCGCAGCGATCCGCCACGCCGCTGCCCATGACGCCGAGGGGTTCCTCGCCGGCGAGCTCGAGCGGCGCCGAGCGCTCCGTTATCCGCCCTTCTCGAGCCTGGTTCGGATCGAGCTGACGTCGGCCGAGGCCGGGCGTGCCCAGGCGGCCTCGGAACGGGCTCGCCAGGCGCTGGAGGGCGTGCTGCCGGCAGGCACCGAGCTCCTGGGGCCGGCGCCCCGTTTCCGGCTGAGGGGTCGTCACCGTCGTCAGCTTCTGCTGAAGGCGGAGCAGCGGGCGGGGGCGGTGAACGCGGTACGTGCCGCGGTAGAGGGCCTGGCCGCGGGCCGCGAGCTGCGCGGCGTCTCGATGAGCGTCGACGTGGACCCACAGTGACCGAACGCTCCGAGAGGCACTACTAGACTCGCTCCGATGAGCGATTCACCAGACTCCGCCGCAGTCCGGGAGGAGCAACCGCTGAGCCCCGAGGGCCCCGGCGACGACGCGGTTGCCGAGCTCGATCCCGCCGCGCGCGAGCGCCGGGCGGCGGCGCTTGCCCAGGTCCGGACCTTCGGGGACCCGGTGCTGAAGTCGCCGGCCACGAAGGTGGCGAGCTTCGGCCCCGAGCTCGAGCGTGAAGCCGAGCAGATGGTCTCGATCATGCGCGATGCCCTCGGAGTCGGGCTGGCCGCGACCCAGCTCGGGATCATGCACCGCTTGGTGGTCGTGCAGGCGGGGCTCGACGCCACCCCCACCGCGATCGTCAACCCGGACCTGGAATGGCTCTCCGACGAGCTGGCGATCGCCGTAGAGGGCTGCCTCAGCCTGCCCGGAATCACGGTCGAGGTCGAGCGTCCGCTGCATGCACGGGTGCGAGGCCACGATGTCCGCGGTGAGTCGCTGCTGGTCGAGGCGTCCGGCCTGGAGGCCCGCGTCCTCCAGCACGAGATCGACCACCTGGACGGGGTGCTGATCCTCGACCGAACGGAGCGCGAGCAGCGAAAGGGCGCGCTGCGGGCGCTGCGGGAGGGGACCGCGTACGGCCCCCCGTCATCCGACGCCGAGTGAGAACGGTCTATCTGGGGACCTCCGCGTTCGCTGTCCCGGTGTTGCGCCGCCTAGCCGCATCGCAGCATCCGCCGGTCCTCGTCGTCACGCCTCCCGACCGGCCCCGGGGGCGGGGAAGGAAGTTGGCTCCCCCGCCCGCCGCCGCGGCCGCCCGCGAGCTCGGCATCGAGCTTCACCAGACGGGCCGCGTGAGCGAGGCGGGATCTGTGGAGAGGATCCGCGCCTGCGGCGCCGAGCTGGGGGTGGTGTGCGCGTTCGGGCAGCTGATCCGCGAGCCGCTGCTGTCCGAGCTGGAGATGCTGAACGTGCATCCCTCGCTGGTGCCCCGGTGGCGGGGCGCCGCCCCGATTGAGCGCGCGATCATGGCCGGTGACGCCGAGACCGGGGTGACGATCATGCGGCTGGAGGCGGGGCTGGACTCCGGTCCCGCGGCGCTCGCCGAACGGACGCCGATCGAGCTGGCCGACGACTACGGGGCGCTTTCGGCCCGCCTCGCCGAGCTCAGCGGCGAGCCTGATCCTGCGCGCCCTGGACCTGCGCGCCGCCGGCACGCTCGAGTTCACGGAGCAGGACGACTCGTTGGCCACCTACGCCGAGAAGATCGCCCCCTTGGAGCGCCGCCTCGACCCGGCCCAACCGGCGGCCCGGCTCGAGCGCACGGTGCGGGCGCTCAACCCCCATATCGGCGCCTACCTGGAGCTGGACGGCGGCGGCCGGCTGGGCGTCCGGGCGGCTTCGGCCCAGGATGGCGAGCTGCCCCGCGGCAAGCTCGCTGCCGACGGAGGCGGGCTGCGGCTCGGATGCGGCGAGGGCGTGCTGCGGCTGGACGTCCTGCAGCCGCCTGGAAAGCGCCCGATGCCCGCCGACGCCTACCTGCGCGGCCACCCGCCGCCCGTTCTGAGTTGACCGTCGCTCCCGCGCGGCGAGTCGCCTTCGAGGTCATCCGCCGCGCCTTCGAGCATGAGGCGTGGGCGGACCGCGCCCTTCGCTCCGCCTCCCAACGCCACGGGGTCGAGGGACGCGAGCGGGCTCAGGCCCAGCGGCTCGCCTACGGAGCGGTCCAAAGGCGCGGCACCTGCGACCACCTGATCGAGCGACTGGCCGACCGGCCCGTCTCCAAGCTCGACGCCCCCGCCCTTGCCGCGCTCCGGCTGGGGCTATTCGAGCTGCTGTTCGCCGACGCGACCCCGGATCACGCCGCCGTCGATCAGGCGGTTGAGCTGGCGAAGGGGAACGGCGGGAGGCGGAGGCAGGCGGCGGCGGGCTTGGTGAACGCCGTGCTGCGCCGCGCCGCCCGCCAGCGAGAGGAGCTGCTCGGCTCCCTCGATGACGCGACGCCGCCCGATGCAGCGCTGGCGCACTCCTACCCGGAGTGGCTGGCGCGGATGTGGTGGGACGAGCTCGGAGCCGGAGGATACGCGTTCGCTGATGGCGGCCATGAACTCGCCAGCCGAGACCGCGGTCCGCGTCAACACGATCAAGGCGGAGCCCGCAAGGGCCCTCGCCGAGCTGGAGGCCGCGGGCGAGGCGGTTGAGCGGCCGCAAGGCGGCGAGCCGCTGGCGCCGGCCGAGGCGCTGGTCTTTCACGGGCCGCTGGGTGAGGCCGCCCGCCGGGCGCTGGCGGCCGGGGACCTCGTGGCGCAGTCGCGCGGCTCCCAGGCGGTGGTCGGCGCTGCTCGACCCGAGACCCGGAGAGCGCGTGCTCGACCTGTGTGCCGCCCCGGGGATCAAGACCACCGCGATCGCGGCACGAATGCGAAACGAGGGCGAGATCGTCGCCGTCGAGCTCGACCCCGGGCGGGCCCGCGCCCTGCGCGAGCTAGTCGAGCGGCTGGGCGCCGTCTGCGTCCGCGTGGTCGAGGCGGATGCTGCAAGCGCCGACCTCGGAGGCGGCTACGATCGCATCCTCGTGGATCCTCCCTGCTCCGATCTCGGCGCGCTCGCTTCCAGGCCCGACGCGCGGTGGCGCAAGTCACCCGAGTTGATCGAGCGTCTGGCCCGGCTACAGGAGGCGATTCTGTCCCGCGCGGCCACCGCCCTGCGCCCCGGCGGCCGGCTGGTCTACGCGACCTGCACGATCTCCATGCGCGAGAACGAGCAGCCGGTCGCGGCCCTGCTCGAACGCGATCGTGCCCTGAGCGCAGACGACCTCGGCGCCCTGTACCCGGAGCTCGCCTCCGATCAGGTGCCCCACTTCCTCCAGACGAGGCCCGACCGCGACCGCACCGACGGGTTCTTCATCGCCCGGCTGCGCCGCGACATGGCCGAGTCTGGCTCGGCGGGGGAGCGCTGAGCTCGTGGCCTTGGAAGGGGGAGGGATAGCGCTTCAACGCCCCATCTGCCCGGGCTGCGGCGAGCCCTGGCTGCGCCCAACCCAGCTACCCGGACGCTACCGCTGTGTGTACTGCATGCAGCGCTATGAGCTGGTCTCGCAGTGCCCGAACTGCGGCGAGCACCAGACGATCGCCCGTATGAGCACCTCCGAGGACATGCTCTGCCAGCATTGCGGCAACTCGATGCTGAGGTCGATCTGATGGAGGCTGCGACCGACAAGTCCCCGACAGCCTCGCCGCGAGAGCTGTTCGCTGGCAGGCGGGTCGCGCCGTCGATCCTCTCCGCCGACTTCTCCCGGCTCGGCGCTCAGGTCGACGAGGTGATGGCGGCCGGTGCGCGGCTGATCCACGTCGACGTGATGGACGGCCACTTCGTCCCGCCGATCACCATCGGGCCCCTGGTCGCGGCCGCGATAGCCGACCGAGTCCACGAGCTCGGCGGCGCGCTCGACGTTCACCTGATGATCGAGCGCCCCGCCGACCACGTGGCCGAGTTCGCGCGGGCCGGCGCCGACTGCATCAGCTTCCACTTCGAGGCCGATGCTCACGCCCATCGCACCCTTGGGGCCATCCGCGAGGCGGGTTGCCTGGCCGGTCTGGCCCTCAACCCGGGGACGCCTGCTGGGTCGGTTACGGAGCTGACCGGGTCCGCCGACCTGATCCTCTGCATGTCGGTCAACCCCGGCTGGGGTGGGCAGCCTTTTATCGCCTCGGCGCCCGACAAGGTTTTGAGGCTGCGCGGTCTGGCGCCAGCCGCGGTGATCGAGGTGGACGGAGGCCTGGACCCGAAGACGGTGGGCGGGGTCGCCGAGGCAGGGGCCGGCCTGTTCGTTGCCGGGTCGGCCGTGTTCGGCGACCCGGACCCGGCGGAGGCGTACCGTCGGATGGCCGCAGCGGCGAACGCCGAATAAATCCGCCGCCTCCTCGGCTGCGCCTCCGGGGCGGCGGGTTAGGGCGCCAGCCTGACCCGGCAGGTCCACACGTTGCTACCGCGACTTCGTCGCTAGCCCGATTCAACTGGCCTCATCCGCGGCCGCCAGCTGCGCCTCGAGCTCTTGCGGCGAGCCTGGCTCGACGACATCCTCCGGGCGAGCCCTCGGGCGGCGGTAGAGGAGGTAGAGAAGCGCGAGGAGCAGCGCCGCCGCACCGGCGAATCCAACCTCGACGCGACGGAACTCGTCCAGTACCGGCAACAGGTTCCAGCCGACGAAGGCGAGCGCGCATCCCACCCAGCAGGCGGCGGCGCGGCGGACTTGGCCCTGCGCCAAGGCCGCCTGGTTCAGGGTCACCGCGGCGAGGTAGAAGCCCATGCCGGTGGTGACGATCAGAAGCCCGAGGCGGTCGTAGTCGAAATTCTCGCCGAAGGCGAGCTGCATCAACTCGGGACCTGCAATCAACACGATCAGCCCGACCGCGGCCGCGAAGACGGCTACGGCGCCGATCGTCAGCCGGATCGAGAGACGGAACGCTTCCGCATCGCGCGAGTCGGCGCTGGAGCGCAATCGCGTCAGGTGCGGGAGGAGGCTGGTGGCCACCGCCTGGAAGAGGACCAGCGGAGCGCGGGCGACCATCAGCACGTTGAAGATGAAGCCTGCCGCCGCGGCTCCCTCCGAGGCCCTGACCAGCAGGGGCCCGGCATTCAGGAGCGTCTGCTCCGAGACCATGATCAGCAGTACCGCGGCGGCGAAGCCGCCCCCCGCGGCGAGTGTGAAGTCGGGCTGGCCCGAGGCCGGCGGCGGCGCTGCACGGCTACGGGCCGCCGCTCGATGCGCAAAGGCGAGCGGGACGACCGTGAGGCTGACCAGCGGCGCGGCGACGATCCCCAGGGCCACGGCGGTTTGGCCGTCGGCGATGCCGATGGCGACCGCGAGTGCAAACGAGACGCGGGCCGTGGACTCGGCCAGCAGGAGGAGGGCGTAGAGGGTGAAACGCCGGCTGCCGGCCAGAAAGCCGCGCGCGAAGAAGCTCGCGCCGAACGCGAGCACGGCGGCGACCAGGATCCAGTACAGGGTCTCGTCGCCCGACAGGAGCTGGTCCTGGAGAGGGTCCCGCAGGGCGAGCGCGCAGACGGCGAAGGCGGCCGCAAGGCCGAGCTGGATCATCGCCGCGACCCGCAGCGGCCGTCCGATCGGCTGCTCGGTCGCCTGGCGTTCGGCGATCGTGCGCGAGAGCAACTGCTCGACGGGCCGAAAGAGGGTCGAGATGGTGATGAAGACCGCGGACCACAGCACGACCACCTCGCCGTAGTCGACCGGGCTCAGGTTGTGCGAGGCGAGCGAGAAGTAGACGTAGGTGAGAAGGCCCGCCGAGCCGACCCCGATCGACAGCAATCCGGCCGCGCGGCCGAAGCGCCTCGCCTCCGCCTCCGCTACCTCGCGCGCCATCGGTGGGGCACCTTACGTGCAGAGATCGCGGGCGGGCGGGCGAGGGGCGTACAATCCGTGGTTGACTGACCAGTCAATCAGTAAAGGCCGCGCAAGGCGCGGGCCGGGCCCGAGTACGCGGCGGCCTACGATCAGGCAGATGCCCAACGTGGTCACAGACCAGGACCGGCTTCACCTCCAAAGGGCGCTGGAGTTGGCTGAGCGCGGTCGTGGCCGGGTCAGCCCGAACCCGCTCGTCGGCGCGGTGCTGGTGCGCGACGGCGAGCCGATCGGCGAGGGCTTTCACGCCCAGCTTGGCGGTCCCCACGCGGAGGTCGCCGCCCTGGACGACTGCCGCGCCCGGGGCCACGATCCCTCGGGAGCGACGCTGTACGTGACGCTCGAGCCCTGCGCCCACCACGGGCGCCAGCCGCCGTGCACCGGCGCCATTCTCGCGGCGGGGCTGGCGCGCGTCGTGATCGCCTCCGAGGACCCGAGCGAGAAGGCGAATGGCCGCGGCCCGGGGATCCTTCGCGACGAGGGCGTGGAGGTCGAACTGGCGAACGGCCCGGAGGCAGCCGCCGCGCGGCTCCTGAATCAGGCATTCCGGAAGCACGCCCGCACCGGCCGCCCGCTCGTCGTCCTGAAGTCCGCCCTCAGTCTCGACGGCCGCGTGGCGACCGCGGGCGGCGACTCGAGATGGATCTCCGGCGAGGCCAGCCGCGCGCTGGTTCACCGCTGGCGGGCGGAGTGCGACGCCGTGTGCGTCGGGATCGGGACCGCGCTGGCCGACGACCCGCTGCTCACGGCAAGGCTTTCCGCTGACGACGTCGATGCTCGCCAGCCCACCCGGGTCGTCTTCGATTCCGAGGCGCGGCTGCCACCGGGCTCCCGGCTGGTGGGCTCGATCGGCGAGGCGCCGCTGGTCGTGGTCGTCTCCCCGGCCGCCGCGGGCGAGCGAGCCGAGGCGCTCCGGAAGGCCGGGGCCGAGCTGATCGTTTGCGACGGCGATCCGCCGACGCGCGTCGCCGCGGCGCTCACCGAGCTCGGGCGGCGCGAGATCACCGCCCTGTTGCTCGAGGGGGGTCCCACCCTGGCCGGGTCCTTCCTCGACGCCGGCGAGGTCGACGAGCTGCGGCTGTTCATCGCCCCGATCGTGCTGGGCGGCGCCGGCGCCAGGCCACTGGCCGGAGGCCAGGGTGCCGCCGTGGTTGCCGACGCCACCCCGGCCCTTGCGATGGACTCCGAGCGCTCGGGCGAGGACATCCTGGTTCGTGCCCGCCTGCGGGAGTGGTGACGGATGTTCACGGGCATCATCCGCGAGATCGGGACTGTCGAGGAGCTTCGGCGAAGCGAGCAGGGGGCTCGCTTGCGCGTCAGCGCCGGGCTTGCCGCGGAGCTGGCCGCGGGTGACTCGGTCTCGGTGGGCGGCGCCTGCCTGACCGTGACCTCTGCCTCGGACGGCGCCTTCGAGGCCGAGGTCGCAAACCAGACGCTTTCGGTGACCAGCCTCGGTGGGCTCGTTCCCGGCGCCTCAGTCAACCTGGAGCCGCCCCTACGAGCCGGGGATCCCCTGGGCGGTCACCTCGTCCAGGGACACGTGGACGGGATCGCAGAGGTGAGGGCGGCGCGGGCGGATGGCTTCGCCCGGCGTCTGCGGCTCGCGGCGCCGTCCGAGCTCGATCGCTTCATCGTCGAGCGCGGCTCGGTGGCCGTGGACGGTGTCAGCCTCACGGTGGCCGCCCTGGCCGACGATGGTTTCGAGGTCTCGCTGATCCCCGAGACGCTGGAGCGGACCACGCTCGGAGGGCTGACCGAGGGCGGGCAGGTGAACCTCGAGGTCGACGTGATCGCGCGCTACGCGGAGCGGCTCATGCAAGGCTTTGGGATCGAGGAAGGGACACGACATGGCTGAAGACCGCAGTGCCACGGACCCCGCGACCACCGAACGCCCAACGGAGGAGGCCGCGGGCGCATTCTCTTCCATCGAGGAGGCGATCGAAGAGATCCGAAGCGGCCGGATGGTGGTCGTCTGCGACGACGAGAATCGCGAGAACGAGGGCGACCTCACGCTCGCCGCCCAGTTCGCCACCCCCGAGGCGATCAACTTCATGGCCACCCACGGACGTGGGCTGATTTGCCTGGCATTGACGCCGGAGCGCTGCGACGAGCTGGAGCTCGACCTGATGGCGGCCAAGAACGAGTCGGCGTTCCGTACCAACTTCACAGTCTCGATCGAGGCTGCGGAGGGGGTGACCACGGGGATCTCCGCCCACGACCGCGCCCATACGATCCAGGTCGCGATCGACCCCAACACGAAGCCCGACGGGATCGTCCAGCCGGGGCACGTGTTCCCGCTCAAGGCCAAGGAGGGCGGGGTGCTGGAGCGGGCCGGCCAGACCGAGGCGGCCGTCGACCTGGCCCGCCTCGCGGGCCTGATCCCGTCCGGCGTGATCTGCGAGATCATGAACGAGGACGGGACGATGGCCAGGGTGTCCGACCTGATCCCCTACTGTCGGCGCCACGGGCTGAAGATGGTCACGGTCGCCGACCTGATCGCATACCGGCGGCGAACGGAGAGGCTGGTCGAGCGGGTTGTCTCGACGCGTCTACCCACCGCCTTCGGCGATTTCGCCGCAGTTGGCTACCGCTCGCTGGTCGACGACAAGCATCACCTGGCGATGGTCAAGGGCGACGTCCGCGGCAAGGAGGACGTGCTGGTGCGCGTCCATTCCGAGTGCTTGACCGGCGACGTCTTCCACTCGCTGCGCTGCGACTGCGGCGAGCAGCTCGAGGCGGCGCTGGCGATGATCGAGCACGAGGGCGCCGGCGTCCTGCTGTACCTCTCCCAGGAGGGGCGGGGGATCGGCCTGCTGAACAAGCTCCGCGCCTACAGGCTCCAGGAGGACGGCCTGGACACCGTCGACGCCAATCTGAAGCTCGGGCTCCCCGCCGACCTGCGCGACTACGGGATCGGGGCGCAGATCCTGGTCGACCTGGGCCTGACCAGCATCCGCATCCTCACCAACAACCCGAGGAAGATCCACGGCCTGGAGGGATACGGGCTCTCGGTGGCCGACCAGGTCCCGATCCAGGCGGCGCCGAACCGGCACAACGAGGAGTACCTGCGCACCAAGCGCGAGCGCCTCGGGCACACTCTCCACCACCAGGGCCTGCCGCTGGACGAGGAGATGATCCACGAGGAGCATCGCAACGAGATCGAGCGCGAGGCGCTGGGAGCGAAGGAGTCCGAGCCCGAGGATGCCTAGTCCCGCCAGTGACCCCGCCGACAACCGACGCGTCCGAGCCTTTGGCTCGGGCCACGGTCGCCTTCGGCTCCCTCCGAGGCGGCGGGCTTTTCGGATGAGGAACGTGAGCGGTTGGGTCGGAGTGAGTTCGCCGTCTGCGTGGGGACCTTCTACGAGGAGCTCGCCGAGCGGCTCGTCAACGGCGCGGTCGAGGGCTTCTCCGCGGGCGGCGTCAGCGCGGCATCGGTGCACACCTTCGAGACTCCGGGTGCTTTCGAGTTGCCGCTGGCAGCGAAGTGGTGCGCAGAGTCCGGCCGGTTCGCCGGCGTGGCCTGCCTGGGCGCGGTGATCCGCGGCGAGACCGACCACTACGACTACGTCTGCTCAGAAGCGGCACGCGGGATCCAGCACGTTCAGCTCGAGACCGGCGTTCCCTGCGCCTTCGGGGTGATCACCTGCGAGACGATGGAGCAGGCGCTGGCCCGCTCCGGGGGGGACAAGCGCGACCAGGGCAGAAACGCCGCCGCTCGCCGTAATGCGGATGGCGCTGATCCGGGAAGCCCTCGCCTGAACCGGCCAGGTCCCCGCTACCATCCACCGTCGCCATGGCCAAGGTCTGCTTCAGCTGCGGCAAGGGGCCGGCGTTCGGAAACTCCCGCAGCCACTCGATGGTCGCCACCAGGCGGCGCTTCAACCCGAACCTCCAGAAGGTCCGGATTCAGGACGGGGGCCGGGCCCGCCGGGTCTACGTCTGCACGCGCTGCCTGAAGTCGAACAAAGTCACCAAAGCCGCCTAACGAGGGATAATCCGGCCGTAGTGGCCGATACCTCCATTGAGCGGTTTCGCCGGGTCGTCGAAGCCGCCTATGCGCATCTCGAGCAGCGCCGCCAGGAGGTCAACGACCTGAATGTGTTCCCGGTCGCCGACGGCGACACGGGGGACAACATGGCGCTGACCATGCGTGCGGTGATGAGTGAGCTGGACCGCCTCGACGGGCAGCCGTTCGACACAGGCGCTCGCGAGGAGATCGTCCACGCCGTCGCCAGGGCGGCGCTGATGGGCGCGCGCGGCAACTCGGGGGTGATCCTGAGCCAGATCGTCCGCGGCGCCGCCGAGGAGCTGGCCAGCCGCCCGGGGGAGCTGGTCGACCCGGTGCTGGTGGCGGCGGCGTTCGCCAGCGCGGCCGACGCCGCCTACGAATCCGTGCGTGACCCGGCCGAGGGAACGATGTTGACGGTGATCCGCGAGATGGCGCATGCCGCCTCGCAGCACCTGGCGCACATGGACCGCCAGCGCCTCTCCTTCCAGGCGGGCGACCAGGAGCAGGACGAGCTGCTGGCCGAGGTGCTCGCGGTGGCTGCCCGGGCGGGGGAGGAGGCGGTCGAGCGCACCCCCGAGCAGCTCGATGTGCTGGCCCAGGCCGGCGTGGTCGACGCTGGGGCGCACGGGCTGGTGGTGATCCTGGCCGGGATCGTCGCAGGGCTGCGCGGTGAGGTCGACGCGATCCCGGAGGTCGCCCATCACGAGCCACCGAGGCAGACGCGCCCTCATCACTTCGACAGCCGCTTTCGCTACTGCACGAACTTCATCGTCACCGGACGGGGGCTCGACTCCCGCTCCTTCGTCAGGCGCCTGGAGGAGATCGGCGACTCGGTGCTGGTGGTCGGGGACGAGGAGACGCTGAAGGTGCACCTGCACACCGACGAGCCCGAGGTCGCCGTGGCCGTATTCGAGGAAGCCGGCGACGTGCAGCGCCTCGACGTCGGCGACATGCGCGAGCAGATAGAGGCACGGGAGCACCGCCTCGCCCCGGCGCGCACCGGGGTCGTCGCCGTAGCCGCGGGTGACGGGTTGAAGTCGCTGTTCGAGGCGCTCGGCGCGCATGTGGTCGACGGCGGCGCAACCCTCAATCCCTCCACCTACGAGATCCTGGCTCAGATCCACGAGGCGTCCGCGGACGAGGTGCTGGTGCTCCCCAACTCGCCAAACGTGATCCTGGCTGCGCAGGAGGCGGCAAAGCTGTCCGAGAAGCCGGCTCGCGTGGTCGGCTCGCTCTCCCAGCAGGCGGCGCTGGTGGCGCTGGTCGAGCTCGATCCGGAGCGCGACGCGGCCGGCAACGCGGAGCGGCTGGAGTCCGCGCTGGAGGAGATCCGACTGGGGCGCGGTGGCGCCGGCCGCGCGCGCGGACCCGCAGGGCCGGTTTGTGCGCGGCGATGCCGTCGGGTTCGTGGGCGAGGAGGTGGTGGCCTGGGGAGGGGCGGGCTCGACGCTGTCGGCGACGATCGAGCGCCTCGCCGAGGGGGTCGAGATCGTCACCGTGATCGAGGGGGAGCGTGCGCCGATCCCGCTCGATCAGCTGCCGCTGGCGGTCACCGAGGGGGTCGAGCTGGAGCTCCACCGAGGTGGCCAGCCGCACTACTGGTGGCTCATTGCTGCGCAATGAATAGCAATGACATCCTGCCGAAAGCCTCGGCCATCCGCCTTCGCGTCCGGGAACCACTCCGCCGAAAGCCTCGGCTTCGCCTACGTTTTCGGCGGGTTTGGCGCCCACGCGGCGGCAGGTCCACACTGTGAGCGCTCTTTGCCGAGAGCGCTTGGAGTGGAGGCCACGGTGGCCTGGAGCGCTGGCGGGCGGCGCGGGCGATGAGGGCTCGGGTGCGCTCGGGAGGCCTCCTGTTGCGTACGCGGATTCCCGGGAATCGGTTCGCCGACTACCAGCTCACGGTCGACGTGCACGAGCCCCGGGCGGTGATGGATCCCTTTCCG
The DNA here is from genome assembly GCA_963740145.1 of uncultured Actinomycetes bacterium. Taxonomy (GTDB): domain Bacteria; phylum Actinomycetota; class Thermoleophilia; order Solirubrobacterales; family 70-9; genus AC-56. Next base: position 226,494 of record CAVUDI010000002.1, on the reverse strand, counting down.
ACGACGGGGCAGCGCGGCATCTTCGAGGGCGGGCGAGCGCGGATAGAGACCGAGGACGGCGACCTGGTGGGCTCCCGAGACGATCCGCGACCCGAGTTCTTCGGCCGTGCGGGGCTGCGCCGCAACCTGCGCTGGGACGCCCTCGACTCCACCTACTTCGCGGGCTACGCGATGTGGAACTACCTCACGACGCCGCTGCTGCTGACCCGGGAGGGCGTCGAGGTGAGCGAGGGCGATGCCTGGGAGGAGGAAGGCGAGAGCTGGCGGCGCCTGGAAGTCGGCTTCCCCGAGGGCCTCGACACGCATTCGAGCCGCCAGACCTTCTACTTCGACGCGCAGGGCCGCCTTCGCCGCCACGACTACGTCGCCGAGGTCGTGGGGCGATGGGCCAGGGCGGCGCACCACTGCGCCGACCATGCGCAGGCGGGCGGGCTCGTGTTCCCGACCCGCCGCTGGGTCCGTCCGATCCGCCCGGGCAACCGCTCGCTCCCCTTCCCGACGCTGGTCTGGCTGGAGCTCTCCGAGCTTCACGTCGAGGGCCAGCAGGTAGGCTGACCACGTGGCCGGATCGAAGCCCGTCCTCTGGCAGATCAGGATCTCGCACTACAGCGAGAAGGTCCGCTGGGCGCTCGACTACAAGGGGGTGGACTACGAGGGCAAGGCACCGCCAGCCGGGGCGCACATGCTGGTCGCCCTGGCGCTGACCAGGGGCAGGCACAAGACGTTCCCGGTGCTCCAGCTGGAAGGGCATAACATCGGCGACTCGACGGCGATCATCGCCGCGCTCGACGAGCGCTACCCGGAACCTCCGCTCTACCCCGAGGACCGAGAGGAACAGCGCCGGGCACTGGAGCTCGAGGATTGGTTCGACGAGGAGCTGGGCCCCCAGATCCGGCTGCTCGTCTGGCACGAGGCGACCCGCGACCCCGGGCAGATGGCAGGAGCCGTGGCGGCGGACATTCCGCGGCCCCTCCGCCGCCTGCGGGGCGCCGGCGTCGCGGCCGCGCGGTACGCGACGGCCTTCGCAGGCGTGCGCTACGGCGTCAAGTCATCCGAGGCCGCCGAGCTGGCGCGGGGCAAGGTGCTTGGCGGCGCTCGACCGTCTGGAGGTCGAGCTCGACGGCAACGAGTACCTGGTCGGCGATCGCTTCAGCGTTGCCGACCTGACCGCGGCCGCGCTGTTCTATCCGCTCGCCTTCCCCCCGGAGGGACCGATGGTGCCGTCGCCGGCGGGCTATGAGAGCTTCCGCGCCCCGCTGGTGGAGCGCCCCGGTTACCGCTGGGTCGAGGAGATGTTCCGGCGCCACCGCAAGCCCGTTCGGGCCAGCGACGAAGTCGCGGTGCATGGCCACCGGTAGTACGCCGGTCCTCTGGCAATACAACTTCTCGAACTTCAACGAGAAGGCGCGCTGGGCGCTCGACTACAAAAGGGTTCCCCACGTGCGTCACTCGATGCGCCCGGGCAGCCCTCGGGCGTTGTGGTTCTCGATGCGCGGGACGGTGCCGGTGCTGGACCTGGACGGGGAGCGGATCGTGGACTCGACCAGGATCATCGCGGCGCTGGAGCGCCGTTGGCCGGATCCCCCGCTGTATCCGTCCGGGGAGGTCGAGCGGCGCCGCGCGCTCGAGCTCGAGGAGTTCTTCGACGAGGAGGCTGGTCATGAACTGCGCCGCGCGGCCTTCCACGAACTCCGCGACGACCCCGACTACGTGAGCGCCTTGCTGATGACGGAGCAGGGCCCGCTCGCCCGCCGTCTGATGCGCGTGCTGCTTCCGGTGGCGATGGTGTACCCGAAGCGCCGCTACCGGATCAATCCCGCCGACGCCGAGGAGGGCCGCCGCAAGGTGTCGCTTGCCCTGGACCGGATCGAGGCGGAGGTTGGCCCAGGCGGATACCTGGTGGGCGACGGGTTCACCGTTGCCGACCTGGCGGCGGCGGCGCTGCTCTTTCCAGTTGCCTGGCCACCTGAGCTTCAGTACGACTACCCGGAACCGCCGAGCTCGGGGTGGTTGGAGTCGCTCAGCCGCCACCCCGCCGCCGAATGGATCAGGGAGATGTACAGCCGCCATCGCGGCGTCTCGGCCGAGATCGCCGCCCGAGCGGTGGTTGGCTAAGGTCTCAACGGATTCAAGGTCGGAAAGGGGGAGCCGTGACGGCCACAAACCTGGAGCCACTTCAGGCTCGGTTCGAGGGACAGCTCGTTGGCCCCGATGATCAGGGCTACGACGAATTGCGCCAGGTCTTCAACGGGATGATCGACCGCCGTCCCGCGGTCATCGCCCGCTGCGGCAGCGCCGACGACGTCGCAGCCGCAGTCGATTTCGCGCGCTCCGAGGGGCTGCCCCTGTCCGTGTATTCCGGCGGCCACAGCGTCACCGGCCACGCGGTCTGCGAGGGGGGCGTCTGCATCGATCTTCGCCCCATGAATCGGGTCGAGGTCGATCCCGACGCGCGCCTTGCCCGAGTCCAGGGCGGAGCGCTCTGGCGCGACATCGACGCCGCCACCCAGGAGCACGGGCTGGCGATGACCGGCGGGCGGAACTCGACGACCGGGGTGGGCGGCCTCGCCCTCGGAAGTGGCTCGGGCTGGCTGGAGCGCAGGCTTGGACTCACCTGCGACAGCCTGCGCTCGGTGGAGATCGTGACCGCGGACGGCGCCACGCTGACGGCCTCGGAGTCCGAGAACGCCGACCTGTTCTGGGGGACCCGTGGCGGGGGCGGCAACTTCGGCGTGGTCACCGAGTTCGAGTTCGACCTTCAGCCGATCGGACCCACGCTGCTGGGCGGGATGCTGATGTACCCGGCGCCGATGGCAGGCTCGGTGCTTCGCAACTTCCGCGACCTGATCGCCGCGGCGCCCGACGAGGTCTGTGGGGGCTGCGCCCTGATCTCGGCTCCGCCCGAGGAGTTCGTCCCCGAGCCGGTGCGCGGCCAGCCGGTGCTCGGCATGGTGCTCTGCTACGCGGGCCCGGTGGAGGAGGGAGCGGAGGCGCTTCGGCCCCTGCGCGAGTTCGGGCCACCCGCCATGGACATGCTCCAGCCGATGCCCTACGTGGCGATCCAGCAGCTCATCGACCCGCCCAATCAGCCCGGCCGTCGCAACTACTGGACCGCGGACTTCCTCGCGGAGCTTCCCGACCAGGCAATCGACGTGATCTGCGAGCTACATCTCTCGAGGCCTTCGCCGCTCAGCCAGATCCTCGTGCTGCCCGGGGGCGGCGCGATCTCACGCGTGCCGGACGACGCGATGGCGTTCGGCCAGCGGCATGCCCCGTTCAACCTCCACATCATCTCGATGTGGCTCGATCCGGGCGACGACGACGCCAACATCGCCTGGACGCGTGAGGCCGGCGCCCGCATGAAGCCTCACACAACGGGCCGCGCCTACCTCAACTTCATCGGCGAGGAGGGCGAGGATCGGGTTCGCGCCGCCTTCGGTCCCGAGACCTACGCGCGGCTTCAGGCGCTCAAGGATCGCTACGACCCGACCAACCTGTTCCGCCTCAACCAGAACATCAAGCCCACCGGGCAGGTGAGCGACACCGAGCTCGCCACCGCGCGAGCTTGAGCAGCGCCACGTGAGCCGGCCGGGTTCCGGCCTCGCGCCGCCGTAGCCTTGGCGTGATGAGCAGGGCGGCGGCGCCTCCTCGTGAGTCCGAGAGCCCGGCGGAGGCCGCGGCTCCGGCCGCCTTCGCCACGAATGAGCGGCAGAGCCGCAAGCGCCTGCGCTCGGTGGCGCTTCGCTCGGTGCCTCGCCCGAGCGTGCTCGGTGCCTCGCTGACCACCCTTCGGGGCGCCGGCCCCCGGCTCGCGGCCGCGGCGGCCGAGATCGGGATCGAGACCCTCGGCGAGCTGCTGCTGCACGTCCCGCACAACTACCGGGACCTCTCAGCACCGCGCCGGCTGTCTGAGCTTCGGATTGGCGAGCAGGCGACCGTCGAGGTCGAGGTGCGCTCGGTGCGCCTGCGGCGGACCCGCCGCCGCGGCCTGGTGATCGTCGAGGCGACGGTGGCCGACGAGTCAGGCCCTGCGAAGGCGGTTTGGTTCAACCAGGCCTGGCTGGTCGAGCGCCTGCAAGCCGGAACGCGGCTGCTTGCGTACGGAAAGCTCGACCGTTCCGGCTTTCGGGTCGAGGCGCATGAGTTCCTGCCGGCGGGTAACGGCACCTCGCCGGGGGGCTCCCGCGGGCGGGCCAACGCCCCCTCCGGGTCTCCACACGACGGGCATCGTCCCGGTCCATCCGCGCCTCGGAGGGGCTGCGCGCCCAGCGGCTGCGGGAGTGGGCGTGGCAGGTCCGGTCGCTGGCGCGCCACGCCCTCGAGCCGTTGCCGGCGGAGCTTCGCGCCCGCCGGCACCTGGCGGGCGCAGGCGATGCGCTGGCCATCGCCCACTTTCCGGACAGCCTCGGCGAGGCCGAGCGGGCCCGGGATCGGCTCGCCTTCGAGGAGCTGTTCCTGCACCAGGCGGCGCTCGCCGCGCGCCGCCAGGGCCGCCAGGCGAGCCGGCCCGCAATCCCTCTGGGCGCCCCTGGCGAGCTGGTCGCCCGCTGGCTCGAGTCGCTGCCTTTCGAGCTCACGGGCGATCAACGGGGCGCGATCGAGGAGATCGACGCCGACCTCGCGTCGGAGCGCCCCATGCAGCGGCTGCTGATGGGAGAGGTGGGATCCGGGAAGACGGTGATCGCGGCGTGCGCGATGCTTCGCGCGGTCGAGGCAGGTTTCCAGGCGGCGCTGATGGCGCCTACGGAAACACTCGCGGAGCAGCACGCTGCCACCCTGGATGGGCTGCTGGCCGATCAGCCGGTCCAGTTCAGTCTGGTGACCAGTGCGACGCCGGCGGCGCGGCGCCGCGAAGCGCTTGGCCGGCTCGCCTCCGGCGAGCTCGGGATGGTGGTCGGGACGCACGCGCTGATCGAGCCCGACGTCGACTTCGACCGGCTTGCGGTCTGCGTCGTCGACGAGCAGCACCGCTTTGGCGTTCGCCAGCGCGCTGCGCTCGACGCGAAGGGGCCTCGCAGCCTCCCGGGGGCCAAGGGCCCCCGGGAGGCGGCGCCGCACGCCCTCCACATGACCGCGACGCCGATCCCGCGAACCCTGTCGCTGACCGCCTACGGCGATCTCGACGCCACCGTCCTTCGCGAGCTGCCGGCGGGGCGAAAGCCGGTCGAGACCTGGGTGGTGGGGGAGGAGAAGCGTGCTGGCGCGTACGAGTTCATCCGCGAGAGGCTGCGGGATGGCCGCCAGGCGTACGTCGTCTGTCCACTGGTCGAGGGCTCTCAGAAGCTCGAGGCAAAGGCCGCGGCGGAGGAGGCCGACCGCCTGCGGGCTGGCGAGTTCGCCGACTTCGAGGTCGGCCTGCTGCACGGGCAGATGCCGCCACGCGCCAAGCAGGCCGCAATGGAGCGGTTTGCCGCCGGGCGGACTGCCGTGCTGGTGGCGACGAGCGTGATCGAGGTGGGGATCGACGTCGCCAACGCGACCGTGATCCTGGTGGAGGGAGCGGAGCGCTACGGGCTCTCCCAGCTCCATCAACTCCGCGGCCGGGTGGGGCGCGGAGAGCATGCCTCGCACTGCATCCTGTTCGCGGACGCGGGCTCGGAGCTCGCCCGCCGGCGTCTGGCAGCGATCGAGACCGAGCGGGATGGCTTCAAGCTGGCGGAGGTCGACCTGGCGCTGCGCGGCGAGGGCGAGATCCTCGGCACCCGGCAGCATGGCCTGCCGCGGTTCATGGTCGCCGAGCTTCCTGAGGACGTGGCGGTCCTCACCGAAGCGCGGCGCGAGCTGATCGGGCTGCTGGACCGGTATGGATCGCTCGACGCTCCCGAGCTGGGGCCGTTGCTCCTGGCCGCCCGGGAGCGCTTCGGCGACGAGCGGGCCGAGGGCATACCGGCGTGACCATGGCGCTGGCGACGAAGTCGCGGGTCGATTGAGGGTCGTCGGCGGGGAGCTCAAGGGACGCCGCCTCGCGGCGCCGCCGCAGCGCTCGGCGGCCGTCCGGCCGACCGCGGACCGGGTTCGCGAGGCGCTGTTCGCGATCCTCGGAGAGGTCGGCGGGTCGAGCGTCCTGGACCTGTTCTGCGGCACCGGGGCGCTCGGCATCGAGGCCCTTTCCCGGGGGGCCGCCCGGGCAACGTTCGTCGACACCCAGGTCTCCCTTGCCCGGCGCAACGTGCGCGAGCTCGGCTTGGAGCGCCGTGCGGAGATCGTCCGCTCCGACGCCCTCCGCTATCTGCGACGGTCCCGCCGGCGCTTCGACCTGATCTTCTGCGATCCGCCCTATAGACTCGCCGACCGTCTTGAGGGGGAACTCGATTCGCTCATCCCTGGCCGGCTCGCGGAGGACGCGCGCTTGATCTGCGAGAGCGCCGCGCGCCACCCGCTCGACCTGTCCCTGCCGCTCGACGACGAGCGACGTTACGGCGACACCCTGATCCGGATCTACCGCCTGGAGGCGGGACGATGACCGACGGGCGCGTGGCGATCTGCCCCGGCACCTACGACCCGGTCACCTACGGGCACCTCGACATCATCACCAGGGCCGCGAACGTGTTCGACCGCGTGGTCGTCGGGGTGGTCAACCAGCCGACCCGCAAGCAGCAGACGGTGTTCAGCGCCCAGGAGCGGATGGAGTTCCTCCAGCAGGCGGTCGCGGCTCAAGCCAACGTCGAGGTCGAGGTCTTTTCCATCCTCCTGGTCGAGTTCGCCCGCGAGCATGGGGCACGCGCCATCGTCAAGGGCCTGCGAGCGATCTCCGACTTCGAGTACGAGTTCGAGATGAACCAGCTCAACCGGAAGCTGGCCCCGGAGATCGAATCGGTCTACATCATCGCCTCCCCCGACTTCAGCTTCCTGTCCTCGACCGGCGTCAAGGAGATGGCCACCTTCGGCGGCGACGTCTCCGACCTGGTCCCGCCACCCGTCGCGCAGGCGCTGGTCGAGCGCCTGGGACGCTAGAGTGACTCCGCGCGCGGCGGGCGGGAGCTTGCAATTCGACACCGAAATCACGACTGTCGGCCCGCGTTTCCGCCGCTCCGCGTAAGCTTTCACGATTCTCATGGACGTACTGGTTCTCATCGATAAGCTCGATGACCTGATTCACAACGCGCGGCCGGTCCCGCTCACCGATCAGGTGCGCGTGGATCGTGAGGAGATCTACGACCTGCTCGACCAGATGCGGGCGACGATCCCCGAGGAGATCAAGCAGGCGCGCTGGATCGTCAAGGAGCGGCAGGAGATGCTCGCCGAGGCGAAGCGGGAGGCGGAGCGCGTGGTCAAGGAGGCGCGCGACCAGCAGTCGCGCCTGATCTCCGACGAGGAGGTCTACAAGCAGGCCGAGCGCGCTGCCGAGGAGATCATCGAGGACGCCCGCGAGACCGAGCGCTCGATTCGCCTGGGCGCCGAGGACTACGCCGACGAGATCCTGTCCACGCTCGAGGTCAACCTCGAGAAGTTCCTCGCCGCCGTGCGCCGTGGCCGCGATCGCCTCGCCGGGCGCGAGGAAGAGCCGGCCGAGGTCAGCTAACGATTCGCAAGGCGCAAGCCGCGGACGTTCCGCGCCTTGCCCACGCCCTCGCCCGCGCTTTTCAGGACGATCCCGGCTGGTCGCATCTGCTGCCGCAGGCGAGCCACCGGCCGCCACGGCTGAGACGGTTCTACGAGACCGAGTTGCGCGCGGTCGCCCTCTCGCACGGGCTCGTCTGGACCACCGACGAGCTGGTCGGCGGGGCGGTCTGGGCGCCGCCCGAAGGCTGGCGCGCACCGCTGGCGGTGACGGTCCGGCAGGCGCCCTCGATGGTCAGGGTGTTCGGCCGACGGCTGGCGCTGGCGCTGCGCGCGCGGCTGCGGATGGAGGGAAGGCATCCCCCCGAGCCTCCCCACTGGTACCTGGCGATCATGGGCGTCGACCCGCGGTGGCAGGGGAAGGGCCTCGGCTCCAAGCTGATGCAACCGGCGCTCGAGACCCTTGATGCGCAGGGCATGCCCGCCTACCTGGAGGCGAGCACCCCGCGCAGCCGTGCGCTGTATGAGCGCCACGGCTTCGCGGTCACAGGCGAGTTCAACCTCCCCTCCGGCGGGCCGACTCTCTGGCAGATGTGGCGGGAGCCAACCGGCTGAGGCCGAGCTTCGCAGTGCCGATAGGCTCGCCTCCGGCGAACGGAGGTGAGAGATGGGCGAGCGGTGGTTCTCGGACGAAGAGCTGCGCGAGATGGCGCGGCCGACGATGGTGAGGGCGATCGAGGCCCTCGAGAGCGGCGACGCAGAGGAGGCGAAGCGGCTCTGCGAGGAGATGCGGCACGAGTCGCAGTTCATGCACGACCTGCTCGTTGACGGAGTCGCCGGGCTGATCTCGTTTGTGAAGGAGAAGCTCGGTGACGATGGGGTGGAGGAGGCCTGGCGGTGGAGCCTCGAGCGGAGCTGGCGACGCCCCGTCGAGACGATCGCGAAGACCGATCGTCGCCAGGTGGCGGCGGCGCTCGCGGCTACCTGGCGCGCGCACTCGACCAGCGGCGTCGGCCCGCAGCCGGGTGCCTTCGAAATCGCCGAGGACGACGAGAAGCTGACCTTCACGATGAATCCATGCGGCTCCGGCCAGCGCCTGTGGCGAAACCGCCGCTACGGGCCGGAGGGCTTCGGAGTGACCGACGGCGCGCACGACTGGAGCTACGGGCGGGCCGGCTTCCCCCTCTACTGCACGCACTGCGCGTTCATGAACGAGGTCCTGCCGATCCGCTGGATCGGTTACCCCGTGTATCCGTCCGACCCACCGGAGGACTTCGACCGCGATCCCTGCACCTGGTACTGGTACAAGGACCCGGCCGACATCCCGGCCCGCCACTTCGAGCGTTACGGCGACTCGGGCCCGGCGCGAGCCTAGCGCTGCTCGCGGGTCAGCGAGAAGGTGTTGAGCGAGGCGCCGCCGTCGACCGCGATCGCTTCTCCGGTGATGTAGCCGGCCTCCTTGGAGGCGAGAAAGGCGACCAGGGCGGCGACCTCTTCGGGCTCGGCCATGCGGCCCGAGGGAAGCACCTCGATCAGCCGCTCGACGATCTTGGAGGGCATCGCCTTCACCTTCTGGGTCCCGACCAAGCCGGGGAGGACCGCGTTCGCGGTGATTCCCCGGCGCACGTTCTCCGCCGCGACCGTCTTCACCATCCCGATCAGCCCCGCCTTCGAGGCGGAGTAGGCGGCTTGGCCGGGGAGTCCGGCGCGGGCGGCGCCGCTGGAGATCACCACGATCCGCCCCCAGCTTCGCTCGCGCATCCCGGGCAGGCAGGCCTGAACCACCCGGAAGGCGCCGGTCAGGTTGACCTCGATGTCCCGTGCCCACTGCTCGGGCGTCATCTGGTGGGCGGGCGCGACCGTGTCGGTGATCGCCGCGTTGGATACGCAGACGTCGATCTCGCCGAAATCGGGCAAGGGGTCGGCGGCAAGGTCGAGCCTGTGGTCGCACCCCTCTTCGCGGTCCAGGGTGACGACCTCGATCCCGTCGGCACGCAGGCGCTCGGTGATCGCGGCCCCGATCCCCCGCGCCCCGCCAGTCACCAGCGCGCGTCTCATAGCTCGGTCCGGTGCGTCCCGGCCCGGCCGGCGTCGGTCTTCTCGTAGAAGCGCTCCAGGAGCGCCTTGGTCTCCTCCGGGTCGGCACAGGTGTAGGCGTTCCAGGCCTCGGTGCGGAGCTGGAAGTCGAGGGGCTGGCCGATCACGTCCAGGATCGTCTGCTTCGCGGAGCGCACCGCGGCCTGGGAGTTGCGGAGGATCTGTTGGGCGACCAGCTCTGCCTCTTCGATCAGCTTCTCGTGCGGGACGACCTTGGTGACCATGTTGCACGCCAGCGCGCGCTGGGCGTCGATCGGCTCGGCCGTCAGCAGCATCTGCATAGCGACGCCGACGCCGCAGGTGTTGACGAGCCGCACCAGGCCGCCGTCGCCGTGGTGAAAGCCACGCCGCGCCTCGAAGGAGCCGAACATGGCGCGCTCAGAGGCGATCCGGATGTCACAGGCCATCGCCGTCTCCAGGCCGCCGGCCAGCGCCCAGCCGTTGATCGCCCCGATGATGGGCTTGTGAATCCGGTGCATGCCGCGGGTGAAGCCGTTCAGGCCCAGCTCGACGATCTCGCGCAGCCGGTTGGCGCTGCCCGCCTCGATGATCGGTGGGATGTAGGTCTTCAGGTCGGCGCCGGCACAGAACGCCTCGCCCTCTCCGGTGAGGATCGCGACGTCGACCGAGTCGTCGTCGCGGAAGTCGGCCCAGGCCTCGACCATCAGCCGGTGGACATCGGGGTCGATCGCGTTACGGGCTTCCGGCCTGTTGATCGTCAGGCGGGCGATCCGGTCGCGTTTCTCGAACAGCAGCTTGGACATGGACGTCTTCTCCTCGGTCGCGGGCGGTGCGGATCGTAAGGCGCGGCGGTACGCTTCAGGCAACAGGCGAGTGCCGCCATCGTCGAGGCGGCCTCGAAAGAGCCCGCCTCAGCGCGGGCTCTTTTGTTCGTAAACGGCGCGGATCACCGCCAGGTCGTTCGCCTCCCAGACGATCTCGCCTCCGCACCACTCGACCAGGTCGTCGGCGCGGGAGGGCAGGTCGACTCCCTCCTCGAGCGGCGTCACCTGTGGCTCGGCGATCACCACGTCTCCCATGACCAGCGCCCGGGACTGCTCGCGCACGCGGCGAAACAAGTCGCGCTTCTGCTCGTCGGTGAGGTGGTGGACGGAGAGCACCGAGATCACCAGGTCCCACGGCCCGTCCGGCAGCGGGTCCTCCATTCGCGCCAGGCGCACCTCGATCCCAAGCTCGCGTGCCTTGAACACCATCTCCGGCTGTGAGTCGAGCCCGGTCAGCTCGGCGTCCGGGTAGCGCGCCCGAAGCCGGCGGGCGGTCTCGCCGGTGCCCACCCCGAGCTCGAGCACCCGCCGGGGAGTGAACGGGATCGCCTCGATCGTCTCATCCTGGAGCTCGTCGTAGCGCGGCATCTCGGCCCGGATCTCGTCCAGGTAGGTCTCGGGATTCATGTGGAACTGCGCGCTCACGCTGAGGTCCTTCCGTTAATCCGGCGACGGTATCCGTGCGTCATCCCCGTGGGTGAGGTTGTGGAATCGATCATCTAAGCTCGATTTCGGGGAATGGCGGCGGCATATCACAGCATCGACCTGGCGCGGTTTCGCCCTGCGGCCCGGCGAGGGCCGACGCCTCGATCTCGAGGCCGACCCCGGGCATCTCGAGCTCGGCGGCCAGCGCTACGCGGTGGCGGGCGACTCCGTCCCAACGCCGCCTCGACCTGTCGCGGACGGCGGCGGGTTACGCGGTTCGGATCGCGGTTCACCGCCCACGTGTCGGGCCCGTGCATGCGCTGCCTCGAGGATGCCGATGTCGCGGTCGAGGTCGACGCCCGCGAGGTCGATCAACCGGGGACCGAGGACGAGGAGCTTCGCAGCCCCTACATCGAGCAGGACGAGCTCGATCTGAGCTCATGGGCCCACGACGCGCTGGCCCTCGCGGTTCCTCTCCAGCTCCTCTGCCGGCCCGACTGCAGGGGCCTGTGCCCGGTCTGCGGCGCCTCGCTCAACGACACCGATCCGGAGCAGCACCGCCACGAAGCCGCCCCCGACCCGCGCTGGGCGAAGCTCCGCGAACTCCAATAGCTCAAAGGGTCAGGTAGGAGGGTCCAGGGGCGAGACTGCTTTTTGCCCTCTATTTCGTGGTCAACGGCAGTTTCGTCCCCGCCGACCTCGACGCTCATGACTTTTTACGTGCATAGCACGTACAAACTCATAAGCATGGCCGTCTCGGGCCGCTGGCTAGGCGGGAGCCGGCTCTGGCGCGGCCAGCGCCACCCCGATCACCTTGAGGCGCCTGGTCAGGGCTGTGAAGGCGAACTTGTTCACCTGCTCGGACGTGTAGCCGAGCAGCTCCCAGTCGTTGGGGTCCTGGCCGGGTGGGACCAGCACGCCGCTCGCGATCGGCAGCAGCTCGTGGAGCGTGGCGCGCACGCGGTCCGACAGCGCCCCGTTCTCCGCGCACGCTCGCTTCAGGTACCAGGTCCCGTAGGCGACGTGGCGATGCTCGTCGCGGGCGACGTTCTTGAAGCCCTCCAGGAAGCCGGGCATCTTGCCGGTCTTCTCCCAGTAGTCGGTGATCGTCCACTGGCCGGTGAGCGCCAGCGTTCCCTCGATCACCATGTGGTAGGCGGTTATGAAGTCGACCTTCGCCTCGACGTTGGTGGGGTCGGCGACCAGCCGCTTCTCCGCCTCGACGAGCGCCTCGTCGAACAGCTTCACGAAGGCGTCGTTGACGTTCTCGCGCACCCTTGCCAGGCGCTCGGAGATGTCCGCGTCGGCCATTCCCACGACCTCGCGGTAGAACCGGTCGAAGAACTGCATGTGCCGCGCCTCGTCGACCTGCTGGGTGGTCAGGAACGCCTCCTCCTGCTCGTCCTCGTAGGCCATCACCAGCCCGGAGAACTGGGTGGTGACCCGCTCCTCGCCGAGGAAGAACGCCGACATCCCCCACACGAACCATTCCCGCTCCTCATCGGTGAGGTTCGCCCAGTCGTCCCTGTCCTGGGAGAAGTCGATCTCCTGCGAGAGCCACTGCTGGCGCTCCCAGAGCTCATACAGCTGCTGTGGGCTGAGCAGCTGCACCCGGTCGAGCTTCGATTCGTCGCTGATCGTGGCGACGTCTCCCTGCTGGGTGAGGTCGAGAAGGGTGGCTGCCATCGCTGCTCCTTTCGGTTGATCGCGGGGCGCCGCCGGAAGCTTGGTGCCCGGCAGGTGACGCCTGGCAGGCTACCGAGGTCTGGGAGCGCGGCGTCGGTGGCCGGACCGACCCCCGCCGCTACCATCCCGCTTCACATGGCAGTTCCGAAGAAGAGAACCTCGCGCACGCGCCGCGACAAGCGCCGCGCCACGCACAAGGTGAGCGCGCCGCGGCTGAACGAGTGCCCGCGCTGCCACAGTCCCCGCCTGCCGCATCGAGTTTGCCCGGTATGCGGGACCTATGCGGGACGCGAGGTGATCGAGCACGAGATCGCCGAAGCGGCCCCCACGGAGACTGCGGAGGCCGAGGAGTAGCTCGGTGCCGACGGTTGCCCTCGACGGTCGCGGCGCCGAGCGAGGGCCCGAGGCAATCGTCGCCGGCGCCCGAGCCGCCGCGGCCGACGGGATCCGGCTGCGCGTGTTCGGCGATCCCACCACCCTGGCCGCCGTGGAGCTGATCGACGGCGCGGAGCTCGTGCCCGCCGTCGAGGAGATCACCAACGCCGAGGAGCCGGTTGCCGCGGTGCGCTCCAGGCCGCGGGCCTCGGTCGTCCTCGCCGCCCAGGACGTCGCCGAGGGGCGCTCCGACGCGATGGCGAGCGCCGGCTCGACCGGGGCGACGATGACCGCGGCCCTGTTTGCGCTGCGCCGCCTGCAGGGCGTGCGCCGGCCCGCGCTCGCTCTCCAGCTCGTCGTCCCGGGCCGGCCCGGGCCACCGGCATTGCTGCTGGACGTGGGGGCGAACGATGCAGCGAGGGCCAATGACCTGGTGCAGTTCGCCTACCTGGGCGCCGCCTTCAGCCAGGCGGTGCTCGACGTCGCGCAGCCGCGGGTGGCGCTGCTCTCGGTCGGCGAGGAGGCGACCAAGGGCTCGCCGGAGGTGGTAGAGGCGCACGCCAGGCTGGCCAGTGCCGAGGGGCTCGACTTCAGGGGAAACCTCGAGGGCCGCGAGCTGCTCGCCGGGGAGGCCGAGGTGATCGTCACCGACGGATTCACGGGCAACGTCGTCCTGAAGACGATCGAGGGAACGGCGAAGGCGGTTGCCGAGGCGGTGCGCGCGGCGGCGCGCTCGGGACCCGCGGCGGCCGCCGGCGGGCTCCTGCTTCGCCCGTCCCTACGCGGCTTGCGCCGTCAGCTCGACCCCGACACGACCGGCGGCGCCGATCCTGCTCGGCCTGCGCGGGGTTGCCGTGGTCGGACACGGCAGCTCCGGGCCCGAGGGCATCGCCAACGCGGTAAGGCTTGCGGCGCGCACGGTGGATCAGAGCGCCGTCGAGCGCACGGCCAAGCTGCTGGGGCGAACCGGCATGACCCGCGGCGGGCTGAGGGACGAGTCGTTGCGGACGGGGATGCGTGATAGGAAGCAGGCATGAGCAACGATGGGCTGAGCCGCGGGGACGTACTGGCCAAGGTGCGGGAGCACCTGTCGACCGAGCTCGAGGTCCCTCTTGACGGAATCGGCGAGTCCACCCGGTTCCGCGACGACCTCGACGCGGACTCGCTCGACCTCTACGAGCTGGTGATGGAACTGGAGGACACCTACGGCGTCAGCGTTTCCGAGGAGGAGGCCGCGAGGATCGAGACCGTCGGCCAAGCCGTGGACTTCGTGGCCCAGCGGCTGGGCGCCGGCTAGCGCAAGGGGCTGCGCCGGTGGGAATTCGCAGGCTCGGCCGGGGGCGCCGGCGGCGCGAGGTCGAGGGCCCGGAACGGCTGGCGGCGCTGATCGAGTCGCTGCCGGACGACCTGCGACGCAAGGCCATCACCCACTCCTCCTGGGTCGACCACCGGGCCGACTCCTACGGCCGCCTTGGCTTCCTTGGCGACGGCGTCCTCGGCCTGGCGGTGGGCGAGCACCTGTATCCGGCGCTTCGAGCGCGCGGACGTCGGCAGGCTGACCAAGGTTCACGGCCAGGCGGTCAGCGGCCGCGCCTGCGTCGAGGTCGCGGAGGCGCTCGGCCTGCCGGCGAAGGTTCGCGAAGCGGCGCCGTTGGACCCCGAGGGCGGGATCGACCCGCAGGCGCTGCTGGCGTCGGAGCGTGCCGCTGGCCTCGGTATGCGAGGCGATGATCGGCGCCTGCTACCTGCACCATGGCTTCGAGGTGACCGCCGAGGCGACCGCGGCGGCCTTCGCTCCGCAGATCGAGCTGGCGTCCGAGACCCTGCTGGACTTCAAGTCCGCCCTCCAGGAGCTGCTCGCCCGCGAAGGCGCCCGCGTAACCTACGAGGTCGTCCAGGAGGCGGGCCCTCCCCACGACCGCCGCTTCGAGGTCGCGGCAATGCGCGACGCCGAGGTGATCGGGAGGGGCGAGGGGCGGAGCAAGAAGGCCGCCGAGCAGGCCGCCGCGGCGGAGGCACTGGAGCGTCGAGGGCAGTAGGAAGCAAGCCCGAGGCGACGAAACAGAACACCGTCCGATCCGACAGCGAGCCTATCTAGGGCGCGCAGCCGATCCCATGCACCTGAGCTCGATCACGATCAAGGGCTTCAAGTCCTTCCCCGAGCGCACCCGGCTGGTGTTCTCGCCCGGCGTCAGCGTGGTGGTGGGCCCGAACGGCTGCGGCAAGTCGAACATCACCGACGCCGTGCTTTGGGCGCTCGGCGAGCAGAGCCCGCTCGCGGTCCGCGGTCAGACCATGCAGGACATGATCTTCGCGGGCGGCGAGGAGCAGTCGCCGCGCCGTTACGCCGAGGTTGAGGTCGTGCTCGAGAACTCATCAAAGCCGGCCGCCTCCTCGTCTGCGACTCCGGAGGCGGCCGGGTCCGAGGCGGGATTCGGTGACTTCTCGGAGATTTCGATCAGGCGGCGGCTGGAGCGAAACGGCGACGGCGAGTACCGGCTGAACGGCGCGCGCTGCCGGCTCGTCGACGTGATCGAGGTGCTCGCCGACGCGAACCTCGGCCGCGAGATGCACTCCGTGATCAGCCAGGGCAGGGTGGAGGAGATCGTCCACTCCAAGCCCCGCGATCGCCGGCTGCTGGTGGAGGAGGCGGCCGGGCTCGGCAAGCACCGCAAGCGTCGCCGGCGTGCCCAGCTGAAGCTCGAGCGCACCCAGGAGAACCTCGACCGGGCCCTCGACGTGGAGCGCGAGGCGCGCAGCCGGCTGCGACCGCTGAAGCGCCAGGCGCATGCGGCGGACATACAGGCCCGGCTCGAGCGGGAGACCGGCGAGCTCCGCGCGAGGCTGCTGGCGGACGAGCTCCGCGTGCACTCGAGCGAGCTCGATGGCGCCGAGCGCGATGCCGCCAAGGCCCGTGAGGCGCGCCAGCGCGTCGCGGCGGAGCAGGCGAAGGTCAACCGCCGCCGCACCGAGATCGAGGAGCGTCTCGCCCAGCGCGATCGAGAGCGGACCGAAGTCTGGGGCCGGCTGACGGCCCTGCGGGCCGCCCACGAACGGCTCAGCGTCCGCGCCGAGGCGCTGTCCGTCCGCCGCGCTGAGCTCGCGGGGGAGCTGGAGCGGCATCGGGCCGCGCTGGGCGCGCTCGCCGACGAGCCCCAGGCAAGCGACGGCGACGCGGGCGATGATCCCGTGGCCTCAGGGCTGGAGCGGATCTCCTCGGCGCTGAAGACGGCCGGCGAGGCCCTGGAGCGGGCCCGGGGAGCGGACAGCGGCACCGTGCGAGGAGCCGAGGTGGCGCGGGTCCGGGAGGCATCCGAGCGCGCGGCGCGCGCCGCACGCCGGGTCGAGGAGCTGCTGGGCCGGCGCCGACAGGACTCGCTGGAGAGCCGCATCTTGGCGGCGACCGGGCTCTTGGAGCGGCTAGACGGGCTCCTCGAGGCGATCGCCGAGGCGCGGTCCGCGGTCGGCGAACGCGCCGAAGGACTCGAGCGCCACATGCTCGACCAGCACGACGCCGACGATGTGACGGCGCAGCTCCGGGCCTGCTCTCAGGCGGAGGCGGAGCTCCAGTCCAGGCTGCACGCGATGGGTGAGTCGGTGACCGAGTCCGAGGTCCGCGCGACGCACCTGCGCGATCGGCGCGACGAAGCGGCGGCGGAGCTTCAGCGGATCGCCCCGGGGCTGGATCACGAGATCGAGCCCGCCGGCGAGGCCCTGAGCGAAGAGGAGCGCGATCAGATCGAGCGAAAGCTCGAGCGCCTTGCGCGGCGCCGCGAGGCGCTGGGCCCGGTGAACCCGCTCGCCGAGCAGGAGTACGCCGACGCCCTCGCCCACGTCGGCGAGCTTGAGGAACAGCGGCAGGACCTGGAATCGGCGCTGGCCGAGCTCCAGGGCCTGATCCGCGACACCGACCGCAAGATCCGCGCCGCTTTCGAGGAGACCTTCGAGGCGACCGAGCGAAACTTCGAGGAGCTGATCGAGCACCTCTTCCCGGGCGGCCGCGGCCGCCTGCGCCTGGTCGGCGAGCCCGGCCCCCGCCTGGTGCTCGGAGGGGAGGCGTGACGACGGGCGAGCTGTAGCAAACCCGGCCGAGCCGGACGCGGCAGCGCAGGACGGCCGGCAGTGATGTCGAAGACGAGGACGCCGCGGGCATTGATGACGCGGCAGGCACTGGTGTCGAGATCGAGGTCACGCCAGCCGGCAAGGCCACCCGCCGCCTGTCGCTGCTCTCCGGCGGCGAGAAGGCGCTGGTCGCGCTCGCGTTCGTGTTCGCCGTCTTCCTCGCCCGCCCCTCGCCGTTCTACATCCTGGACGAGGTCGAGGCGGCGCTGGACGATGCGAACATCGACCGCTTCCTTCAGCTCGTGCGACGCTTCTCCGGCCGCGCCCAGTTCGTGATCGTCACCCACCAGAAGCGGACCATGGACGCCGCCGACGTGCTCTATGGGGTCAGCATGGGCAAGGGCGGCGCCACCAAGGTCATCTCCCGCCGCCTCTCGCACGCGGAAGAAGAGGCCGAGAGCGTGGCCGCCGAGGCCGCCGAGGCCGCCTGAGGCGCCTCGGCGACGCCTAAGGTGGCGCGCCATGGCCAGCTCCTGGCGCCGCCTCCGCGAGAGCCTGTCGAAGAGCCGCCGGGCGCTCCAGGCGGAGCTCAGCTCGAGCCTCTTCGAGCGGCTCGATGACGAGGCCTGGGAGCGGCTCGAGGAGGCGCTGATCCTCGCCGACGTGGGCGCGCGAACCACCGCCGACGTCATCCGGCGGCTGGAGGCCGAGGTCGACGCGGGCAGCGTCGCTGGCGCCGAGGCCGTGCGCGAGCGGCTGGTCGAGTTGCTCGCGGAGGTCGCCGGCCCAGGCGACGCCCGGATCGATTTGTCAAGCCGCCCCGCGGTGGTCATGGTGGTCGGCGTCAACGGCACCGGCAAGACAACGACGGTCGGCAAGCTCGCCTGGCATCTGCGAAACGAGCTCGGCCTGTCGGTGATCGTCGCCGCGGCGGACACCTACCGCGCTGCCGCCATCGAGCAGCTCGAGACCTGGGCCAAGCGCGCTGGAGCCGAGATCGTCCGCGGGGTTCCTGGCGGCGATCCGGGCGCCGTCCTCTTTGACGCGATCGCCGCGGCGCAGTCGCGGGGCGCCGACGTCGTCGTCGCGGACACCGCCGGCCGGCTGCACACGCACGCGAACCTGATGGCGGAGCTGGCCAAGGTGCGTCGCGTCGCGGCGAAGCGGCTCGATGGCGCCCCTCACGAGTCGCTGATCGTGATCGACGCCACCACCGGCCAGAACGGCCTGCGACAGGCGCAGGTCTTTGCCCAGGCCGTCGACCTGACCGGCGTCGTGCTGACGAAGCTCGACGGCACCGCGAAGGGCGGGATCGCCCTGGCGATCGCCTCCGAGCTGGGCCTCCCGGTGAAGCTGATCGGGATCGGCGAAGGGCTCGAGGACCTGCGACCGTTCGATGGCCGCGAGTTCGCCGCCGCGCTGCTCGGCGAGTAGCGCTGAGGAACGGGCGTCGGCCGCGTAAGCTGGGCCTATGTTCGATCAGCTATCCGATCGTCTCCAGGAGACCCTTTCCGGCGTTCGCTCGCGAGGCAAGCTGACCGAGACGGATGTCGACCGCGCGATGCGCGAGATCCGCCTCGCGCTGCTCGAGGCCGACGTCAACTTCAAGGTCGTGAAGCAGTTCACCTCCCAGGTCAAGGAGCGCTGCCTCGGGGCCGGGGTCCTCGACAGCCTCAACCCCGGCCAGCAGGTGGTGAAGATCGTCAACGAGGAGCTGGCCGCGCTGATGGGCGGCGCCAGCCGCGATCTGGCCCTTGCCAGCTCGGGGCCGACCGTGATCCTGATGGCCGGGCTCCAGGGCTCGGGCAAGACCACCGCCTGCGCGAAGCTCGCCAAGCACTTCGTCAAGGATGGAAAGCGGGCCGCGCTGGTGGCCTGCGACACGCAACGCCCGGCGGCCGTCGAGCAGCTGGTCACGATGGGCCAGCGAGCCGGAGCCAGGGTCTATGAGCAGGGCACCGAACGCGATCCGGTCGAGATCGCCGATTGGGCGCTGGGCCAGGCCCGCGCCGCCGGCGAGGACGTCGTGATCGTCGACACGGCGGGACGCCTGCACATCGACGAGGAGCTGATGGAGGAGCTGGCGGCGATCCGCAAGCGCACCAAGCCCCACGACATCCTCCTGGTGCTCGACGCGATGACCGGCCAGGACGCGGTCAACGTGGCGGAGGCATTCGCGGAACGGGTTGAGTTCGACGGCGTGCTGCTGACGAAGCTCGATGGGGACGCCCGCGGCGGCGCGGCGCTGTCCGTGAAGGCGGTGACCGGCAAGCCGATTCTCTACGCGTCGGTCGGCGAGAAGCTCGATGAGCTGGAGCGCTTCCACCCGGAACGGATGGCCAGCCGGATTCTCGGCATGGGGGACGTGCTGTCGCTGATCGAGAAGGCCGAGGAGGTCTCCGACGTCGACGCAGGCCCAGGAGCTGGAGCGCAAGATTCGGCGCCAGCAGTTCACCCTCGAGGACTTCCTTCAACAGATGCGCCAGGTGAGGCGCATGGGGCCGCTCACGAACGTGCTCGGGCTGATGCCGGGCATGGGCAAGGCGATGAAGCAGATGCGCCAGGCGAACATGGACGAGCGCGAGCTGGATCGGATCGAGGCGATCATCCTCTCGATGACGCCCACCGAGCGGGCCCGGCCGGACCTGATCGACGGCTCGCGGCGCAAGCGGATCGCGCGAGGATCGGGGACGACCGTGCAGGCCGTCAACCAGCTGGTCAAACAGTTCGGGCAGATGCGCAAGCTGATGGCTCAGCTCGCCAAGGGCAAGATGCCCGACCCGCAGCAGCTGATGCGTGGCATGTAACCTGGTCCGCCGCGAATGGCCGTACGAATCAGACTCAGAAGAGTGGGGGCGAGGAAGAACCCGATCTGGCGCATCGTGGTCGCTGACCGCCGCTCGCCGCGCGACGGCCGGACCATCGAGACGATCGGTCACTACAACCCGCAGACCGACCCATCGACGATCGTGGTCGATGAGGAGCGCGCCCGGCACTGGCTCACCCACGGCGCCCAGCCGACCCGCACGGTCGCGGGGCTGCTGCGGGCCAAGGGCATCGAGGCCGCGGGCTCATAACGACATGCGTGAGCTGGTCGAGTTCCTCGCCCGGGCGCTGGTCGAGGATCCGGACTCCGTGCAGGTCGAGGAGGTGGAGGAGAACGGAGACCTGGTGCTCGAGGTAACCGTGAGCGGCGACGACCTGGGCAGGCTGATCGGCAAGGGAGGTCGGGTCGCCAACGCGATCCGCACGGTGGCCAAGGCCGCCTCGGCCCGCGCCGAGCGGCGGGTCCTGGTCGAGTTCCTTGAAGCTTGACGTCTTCACTCTCTTCCCCGAGTGGTTCGAGTGGTTCGGCGGGCAGCGGCACGTGCGCAACGCGCTCCAGCACGGGGCGGAGATCCGCTTCTTCAACTACCGCGACACGACCCCGCTCGGCGGCGGACAGGTGGATGACTCGCCCTACGGGGGCGGGGCCGGCATGGTGCTGCGGGTCGATGCCGTCGACGCGGCCCTGAACGCCGCCTACGGGGAGGGCCGCGAGGGCAGGCGCATCGTCCTGCTTGCCCCCTCCGGCCGCCAGCTCGACGACGCGCTCGCGGGCGATCTGGCGGCCGAGCCCCAGCTCGCCCTGCTGTGCGGGCGCTACGAGGGGGTCGACGAGCGCGTCAGGGAGCACCTGGCCACCGATACCGTCTCCGTCGGTCCCTACGTGCTCTCCGGCGGCGAGCTGGCCGCGATGGTCGTCGCCGACGCGGTGCTCCGCAAGCTCCCCGGCGCCCTGGGCCACGCCGACAGCGCGGTCGAGGAGTCGTTCTCGGAGGCGCTCGGGGGAGCGCCGGAGTACCCCCACTACACGCGTCCCGCCTCGTACCGCGGGTGGCAGGTGCCCGACGTCCTGCTCTCGGGCGACCACGCGCGGGTGCGGCAGTGGCGGCTCGAAGAGAGCCGCCGGCGGGCGGGCCGTTCGGTCTGACGGCGCGAAGCTCTCCGCTACTATTCTGCGGCCGCGCGGGCCTTCGCTGATCGGAGGCCCGTCGTGCGCAAACGGTCAGGCGTCGTCTCCGGCCTCACTCGGGCGGCAAGAGCCCCGGCGCCGCCCTCGAGCAGCCCATGAGCACGATCATCGAGAGCATCGAGCAGCGTCAGCTGAGGCGGATACCTCGGTTCGCGCCCGGGGACCGCGTGCGAGTTCACTTCCAGGTGGTCGAGGGCAGCCGCCGCAGAACCCAGGTGTTCGAGGGCGTCGTCATCGCTCGGCGTGGCGGCGGCGCGAGGGAGACGTTCACGGTGCGCAAGCAATCGTTTGGCGTCGGAGTCGAGCGCACCTTTCCGGTCCATTCGCCGAAGGTCGAACGGCTCGAGGTGGTGGCGAGGGGCGACGTGCGGCGAGCCAAGCTCTACTACCTGAGGGGCCGGGTGGGCAAGCGCGCTCGCGTGGCCGAGCGGCGCTGGGGGATCGAGGACGACCTCGTGATCACGGCCGAGGAAGGCGAGGCTGTCGACTCGGAGGGTGTCGCCCAGAGCGAGGCGGACTCGATCGGGGCCGCCGAAGAGGGCGAGGAGGGCGAAGTGGCGGAGGGCGAGCGAGGCCGCCGAGCCCGAGGAGGCAGGCGGAGGCGCGAGGCGGAGCCCGAAGAGCCCGAGGACGCCTGCCGAGGAGGAAGCGGCGCCTGAGCCGGAGCTCCTCCGAGGAATCCGAGGCGAAGTCCGAGGATTCCGAGGGATCCGATTCCGAGGAATCGAAACTGATCCCGAGGCCGACAACGGGGCGCGGCGCCCTCCTCGAGCTGGTGGTGATCGTCGCCCTGGCGATTGGCCTGGCGCTGCTGATCCAGGCCTTCGTGGTGAAGCCCTACCAGATCCCGTCGCCGTCGATGGAGCCCACGCTCGACGTCGGCCAGCGAGTGCTCGTCAACCGGGTTGGCTACCACCTCGGTGATCCTGAGGTTGGCGACATCGTCGTCTTCCATCCGCCGGCGGGGGCGGAGAACGGGCAGGAGTGCGGCGTCCAGCAGGGCGCCGGGGAGCCGTGTCCGGAGCCGACGCCGGAGAAGTCGGGGACCAACTTCATCAAGCGGATCGTCGCCGTGCCCGGCGACACGCTCAGCGTCCGCAACGGGCATCCGGTGGTCGACGGGGTGGAGGCCCAGGAGGACTTCATCAGGCCCTGCAGGGGCGGAAACGGGTGCAATTTGCCGCGTGAGATCACCATTCCACCCGATCACTACTTCATGATGGGCGACAACCGTGGGTCGAGCGACGACAGCCGCTTCTGGGGCCCCGTCCCCCGGGACTGGATCATCGGCGAGGCCTTCTTCACCTACTGGCCACCCAACCGGATCGGGACCCTCTAACGGCGGCGCGGCCGCGCCCAGGCACGCCGCCGGCGCCGCCGGGCGGCGCGCCTGTTCCGGTTCGACCGCTCGCTCGGGGCGCGCTACGTCGCCGGGGCCGACGAGGCGGGACGGGGCTCGCTGGCGGGGCCGCTGGTCGCCGCGGGGGTGCTGATCGACTACGGCACCCTGAGCCGCCGCGACCGGCGCGCTCTCTCCGAGCTCGACGACTCGAAGCTGCGCAGCCCGGAGGAGCGCGAGGAGCTCTACCCGCGGGTGGTGCGCGCCGCGACGCGGGTCGCGGTCACGGTCCGCTGCGCCCCCGGGATCGACGCACGGGGGCTGCACGTCACCAACCTGGCGGCGCTCGGGCGCAGCCTGGAGCGCGTCGCCGTGCCCGGGGCCGCCTGTCTCGTCGACGGGTTCTCTGTGCCTGGCTGCTCGGTCTCCCACCGCGCCGTGATCGACGGCGACGCACGCAGCGCGGCGATCGCAGCCGCCTCGGTGGTCGCCAAGGTGACCAGGGACCGCTACATGTGCAGCGTCCATTCCTCCTATCCGGAGTTCGGCTTCGCGGGCAACGTCGGCTACTCGACTCCCGAGCATCGAGCCGCGATCATCGAGCACGGGCCCTCGGCCCTTCACCGCCGCTCCTTCCAGTCGATCGCCTACAGCCAGCTCGAGCTCTGAGGGGCCGCGGCGCCCGGTGCGGACCCGGACTCGGGGCCAGCCGAGGTCAAGACGGGCGTCGCCGGGACGAAACTGCAGTTGACCATGACATGGAGGGGAAAGGGCAGTTTCGTTCCCCAATAAGGGGCTGGCATCCCGGCTAGAACGCCCCGCGCAGGTGCTCCCACTCGACCGCGTGGCCGCGGGCGTCGAGGCGGAGCCCGACGACATCGAAGCGAAGCGTGCTGTGCGGCGGGACCCCGCCGTCGTGGTCTCTGAGCCAGGCGAGCGCGAGCGAGCGCAGCTTGTGCCGCTTGCGGCGCCCGACCGCCATGGCGGGACGCTCCGGCCCGCCCAGCGAGGTCGCACGCAGCGCCTTCACCTCGACGAACACGAGCGCCCGCCCGTCGAGGGCGATCAGGTCGATCTCGCCGCGCACCGAGGAGGTCCGCGCGTTGCGAGCGACGATCCGCATCCCCCGGCTCTCGAGCGAGTCGGCCACCAGCGCCTCGGCGGCGCGCCCCAATCGCTGGCGCGCGTCTGACATCGACGCCCACGGTAGGCGGGTCGCCCGCGCACAGGGCGCGCAAGATGTGCCAACTCGGTGGCGCTCGCTTGACGTTCGGCGCGCCCCGCGCGATCCGGTGGCACGTAGCTTCGGCCCGTGCTCGCCAGCGTCCGCACGTTCGCTCTTGTGGGGATCGAGGCGCGGGAGGTTCAGGTCGAGGCGGATGTCGAGAGCGGCGGGCTGCCTAGCTTCTCGCTGGTCGGGCTTCCCGATCCGGCGGTCAGGGAATCGCGCGAGCGGGTGCGATCGGCGCTCGCCAACTCGGGCTTCAAGTTCCCGATGCACCGGATCACGGCCAACCTGGCGCCCGCGGACCTGCGCAAGGCGGGCCCAGCTTCGACCTGGCGATCGCAGCCGCGCTCCTCGGAGCCTCGGGCCAGCTCGAGCCCGAGCGGCTGTCCCGGATCGTCCTCGCCGGCGAGTTGGCGCTGGATGGCTCGATCAGGCCCGTGCCCGGCATCCTGGCGATGGCGGAGGCCGCGCGGGAGCTGGATGCGGAGGCGATCGCAGTCCCGGCACAGAACGCGCCGGAGGCTGCCCTGGCCGGCAAGCCGAGGGTCGTGCCGCTTGCCAGGCTCGAGCAACTCGCGCTCCTGGGCACCGAAGAGGAACCGCTGGCTCCCCCGCATCCGGTTTGGAGCGCGAACGGTTCCGTGCCCGCAGCGCCAGACCTCGCCGACCTGCGGGGACAGCCATACCTCCGGTACGCCCTCGAGGTGGCGGCTGCCGGCGGTCACAGCCTGCTGATCATCGGTCCGCCTGGCGCAGGCAAGTCGCTTGCCGCGCGGCGCCTTCCCTCGATCATGCCCCCGCTCAGCCGCTCCGAGGCAATGGAGGTGCTGCGGGTCGCGAGCGCCTGCGGCCGCACCGTGCGCCCGGACGCTCCACCGACGCGACCTTTCCGGGCACCGCACCACACGGTCTCCACCGCCGGGTTGGTCGGCGGGGGCTCGCCGCCCCGGGCCGGGGAGGTGACGCTGTCCCACCGCGGGGTGCTGTTCCTCGACGAGCTGGGGGAGTTCTCCCGGGAGGCACTCGAGGCGCTGCGACAGCCCCTGGAGGAGGGCCGGGTGACGATCGTGCGCGCCCGTCAGGCGATCGAGCTTCCGTGTCGCTTCATGCTCGTCGCTGCATCCAATCCGTGCCCCTGCAGCCGGGGTGAGGAGTCGGGCGAGTGCGAGTGCCAGCCCGCCTCCGTGCGCCGTTATCGCGCCAAGCTCAGCGGAGCGCTCGCCGACCGGATCGACATCGCGATCTCGGTCGAACGCCCGAGCGCGGAGGAGATGGGGGCGGCGCCCACCTCCAACTCGGCGACGGTCAGGGAGCGGGTGATCGCGGCCCGCGAGCGCCAGGAGCGCAGGCTTGGACACGGGCGCTGCAACGCGGAGATGAGCCTCGCCGAGCTGCGCGGCTCCGCCGCGATGACACCGGAGGCAACGGCGACGCTGGCCGCCGGCCACGCCCAGCTCGGCCTCAGCGGCAGGGGGCACGACAGAGTCTTGCGGCTCTCGCGCACGATCGCGGACCTGGAGGGGTGTGGGGAAGTCTCGGGGGACCACGTGGCCCGTGCCCTGACCCTGAGACGGCGAGGCGTCGAGTGAGCGAGGCGAGCGACACGGTCTGGGCCATCCACCGGGGCGAGCCCGGCTACCCTGCCGCCCTTCGCGATCTCGGCTCCATGGCACCGGAGCGGCTCTTTGGCTGCGGCGACCGGGAGGTGATCCAGGAGCACCAGCTCGAGCACGCCGTGACCATCGTAGGGTCGCGCCGCGCGAGCTCGTACGGGCTCGGGGTCGCGGAAGAGCTCGGACGGTTGCTCGCGGCGGCCGGACTGGTGGTGGTCAGCGGAATGGCGCGCGGGATCGACGCTGCCGCCCATCGCGGCGCGCTGGCCGCTGGCGGGACCACCCTGGCGGTGCTGGGGGGCGGGGCGGACGTCGTCTATCCGGCCAGCGAGCGGCGCCTCTATCGCGAGATCCTCGCGAGCGGGGCTGCGATCTCCGAGGCGCCGCCGGGCCAGCGCCCCGAACCCTGGGCGTTCCCGAAGCGCAACCGGATCATGGCCGCCCTCGGGGGGATCACGGTTGTGGTCGAGGCCGCGCAGCCATCCGGCTCCCTGATCACCGCCCGGCAGGCGCTGGACCTGGATCGCCACGTCGGCGCCATCCCCGGCCCGGTCACCTCGAGGGTGTCGGAGGGAACCAACGACCTGATCGTCGACGGGGCGGGACTGATCCGCGGTGCCCAGGACATCCTTGACCGGCTCCTCGGGGTCGGGATCGAGGCGGTGCGGCGCTGCGGGCCTCCGCTCGAGCCCGACCTGGCGCGGGTCGCGGAGGCGGTCGAGCTCGGAAGCAGCACCTGTGACGCCGTGGCCCTGGCCCTGAGCGCGTCCCCCCAGTACACGGCGGTCGCCCTCGCCCGGCTTGAATTGCTCGGCTATCTGCGGGCGGACGCCGCCGGACGCTACTCGAGGAGCGCCCTGATCCTTCCGGGCGGCGAGGCAGCGCCGTAATACGCTGATTCGATGAGCCATGGTGGACGTGTCCGGACCTGCCTTGCGATCGCCGGCTCGGACTCCGGCGGCGGGGCGGGGATCCAGGCGGATCTGAAGGCGTTTGCGCGCTGCGGCGTGCACGGAATGACCGCCATCACCGCGCTCACCGCCCAGAACACCGTGGGGGTTGAGCTGGTCACCCCGGTGCCGCCGGAGATGATCGTCGCCCAGGTTCGGGCGGTCGCCGACGACATCGGGGTCGACGGGGTCAAGGTCGGCATGCTCGGCGACGAGACCACGATCGACGCCGTGGTTGAGGCGCTCGATCTGGTCCGCGGCGCCCCGACCGTCGTCGACCCGGTGATGGTCGCGCAGAGCGGCGCCGTGCTGCTCGACCCGAACGCCAAGGCTGCCCTGATCGAGCGCGTGCTGCCGCGAGCCACAGTGGCGACGCCCAACCTGCCCGAGGCGCGCCAGCTCGCCGGGCTCGGCGAGGGGGCGAGCCCGGAGCAGCTCGCCGAGGCGATCCATTCGCTGGGGCCGGAGGCGGTGATCGTCACCGGCGGCCACTCCGGCGACGGCGCCGACGTGCTCTTCGACGGCGCGGGCATTTTGCGCATCGAGGGCCCGCGGTACCCGGAAGGCGCCTCGCACGGATCGGGTTGCACGCATTCTTCGGCGCTGACGGCCTTTCTCGCTCGCGGCACGGAGCTTGCCGACGCGGCGCGCTGGGCGCGGGAGATCGCCGCCGAGGCGGTCGGAAGCGGGCTCGAGGACCTCGGCTCAGGCGCCGGACCCGTGGACGTGTTCGGACTGAGCCGCTCCTGACCGCTGCCATAATCCACCGCAGATGAAGCTCGTGCGCATGAAGCCCGGGCAGGGCGATGTGCTGCTCGCCGAGGGCGACCCCGCGGTCGCCGAGGACGAGGAGCGCCTGATCGAGGAGTTTCGCCGCCAGCTCGACCTCGGGATGTGGGCGGCGGTCCCGACCTCCGACGGTCCGCGGCACGAGGCGACAATGGTGCGCGATTTCTCTGAGATTCCCCAGGACACCGAGCGGGTCGTGTTCTTCCCGCCGGCTGCCGGCGGTTGACGCTCGTAGTCGCAACCTCGCTGATCGTGCTCGGCGCGCTGGCGGTGGTCGGATTCGGGCCCGCTCTGGCCGACCGCTGGCAGCGGCGCCGGGCGCGCCGACCCGCCGATCAGCCCCCGCCGGCATACGACCCGGGTCGCGAGCGCCGCGCCGAGGTGCGGGCGCGCGAGCTCCTGGGCTCGGTCGTCTCGGCGGATGAGTACGCGATGTACGCGGAGCTCGGCTTCATCGCGGTCGCCGGCGGTAACGGCGATCAGGGCTACGAGTACCTGCTCTACCCGCACCGCCCGATCATCGCCTACGACACCCGCTCCGGCGAGCTCCTGAGCGAATACTGCGTGGGCTTCCCCGATCGCTCCGAGCCATCCCACGGCCAGCGACTCCCCGACGCCGACGACGTGCTCGCCAAGTGGATGTCGCTGCGGGCAGGGGAGCGGGAGCTGATCTCGGTGGCCAACATGCACGTGCCGGGGCGCCAGCTCGACCCGGGCCAGGTGGGGCGCGATCTGATCCGGCTGCGCGAGTGGCGGGCGCGACGCGTCGACGCCGCATGACCCTTCCGCGCCCACGCTCGAGTGCCGTGTTCGACGGCCCGGACCGGGCCGCCGCCCGCGCCCAGATGAAGGGGGTCGGCTACGACGACGAGGCGCTCGCCAGGCCGACGATCGGGATCGCCAACACCTGGACCGACGCGATGCCGTGCAACTTCCATCTGCGCGGCCTCGCCGAGCACGTCAAGGAGGGAGTCCGCGCCGCCGGCGGCACGCCGATGGAGTTCAACACGATCGCGATCTCCGACGGGATCACCATGGGCACCAGGGGAATGAAGGCCTCACTGGTCAGCCGCGAGGTGATCGCCGACTCGATCGAGCTCGCCGCGCGCGGCTATCAGTTCGATGCGCTGGTCGCGCTCTCGGCGTGCGACAAGACGATCCCCGGTTGCGTCATGGCGCTCGCGCGCCTCGACATCCCCTCGCTGATGCTGTATGGCGGCTCGATCGCGCCCGGGCGCTTCCGGGGCAGGGACGTGACGATCGGTGACGTCTTCGAGGCGATCGGCGCTCAGGCGGCGGGCGAGATCTCCGACGAGGAGCTGAAGGAGCTCGAGGACTGCGCGAGCCCCGGCCCCGGCGCCTGCGCGGGGCAGTTCACCGCCAACACGATGGCCTGCGCGTTCGAGGCGCTGGGGATCTCGCCCGCCGGCTCGGCGATGGTCCCGGCCGCGGACTCGACCAAGGACGAGGTCGCGGAGCGGATCGGCGAGCTGGTGATGCGGGTGCTCGCCGACGACCTGCGCCCGAGCCGGGTGATCACCCGCGAGTCGCTGGAGAACGCGATCGCCTGCGTCTGCGCCTCCGGCGGGTCGACGAACGGCGTCCTTCACCTGCTCGCGGTCGCGCGCGAGGCCGGGATCGAGCTCGCGATCGACGACTTCGAGCGCGATCTCCCGGCGAACCCCGCTGCTCGCCGACCTCAAGCCCGGCGGGCGCTTCGTCGCCACCGACCTCTACCGCGCCGGCGGCGTGCCGCTGATCCTCAAGCCGCCTCGCCGAGGCGGGCTCGCTGCACGCCGACGTGCCCACGGTCAGCGGGCGCACGATCGGCGAGGAGGCGCGCCGCGCCGCGGAGGCCGGGGCCAGGAGGTGGTGCGGCCGCTTCCGATCCGCTGAAGCCCGAGGGAGGCCTGGCGATCCTCCGGGGCAACCTCGCGCCCGAGGGAGCGGTGGTCAAGCTCGCCGGCACCGAGCGCCTCGGCCAGACCGGCCCGGCGCGGGTGTTCGAGTCCGAGGAGGACTGCTTCCGCGTCGTCAAGGAGCAGGGGATCAAGCCCGGTGACGTGGTCGTGATCCGCAACGAGGGGCCCGCTGGAGGGCCGGGGATGCGCGAGATGCTCCAGGTGACCGCGGCGATCGTCGGCGAGGGGCTGGGGGAGGAGGTCGCGCTGCTCACCGACGGGCGCTTCTCGGGAGCGACCCGCGGGTTGATGGTCGGCCACGTCGCGCCCGAGGCGATCAAGGGCGGGCCGATCGCGGCGCTTCGCGAGGGCGACGAGGTGACGATCGACATCGAGGGCCGCCGGCTCGACGTCGCCCTGCCGGACGACGAGATCGCCAAGCGGATCGCCGACTACCGGCCGCCGCCGCCCCACTACACGAACGGCGTGATGGCCAAGTACGCGCGCAGCGTCTCCTCGGCTTCCGAGGGCGCCGTCACCAGCTAGCCGTCTGACAAGAAGGTCTCCAGCACGCGGTTGAAGCGGGTTGGCCGCTCGAGCTGGGGCAGGTGGCCGGTGTCGTCGAAGATCACCGTTTGCGAGTTGCGCAGGCGCTGGGCGAAGCCGACCGCGTCCTGCGGGGGCACCACGTGGTCGTTTCGGCCCCAGACGATCAGCGTCGGCACCTCGACCTCGGTCAGCTGGTCGAGGATGTCGTAGCCCACCAGCCCCTGGACGGCGGGCAGGAAGCCCGGCCTGCCGGCGCCGTTTTGGAACTGCTCCAGGAGCAGCTCGCGGCGCAGCGACTCGGGGTGCTGGAACAACCCCTTGAAGGTCGCCCAGCGGACGCGCGGCCTCCGCATGCCCCGCTCCTGGAGCTTGAGCAGGAGCGGCGCCGCGGCGGTAGCCATCCGGGCCAGCGTCTCGGCGGGCTGGCGACGCAGCCGCGCGTGAGAGACGCCGGCGGCGGACACGAGGACCAGCTTCTCGAACCGGTCCGGCTCGGCGGACGCGGCCTCGGCCGAGATGAAGCCGCCCATCGAGTTTCCGACCACTGCGCAGTCGCGTACCTCCATCGCCTCGCAGAAGCCATGCAGCAGGCGCCCGTAGCTCTCGATCGAGATCTCCCATTCGGGCATCGGCGAATGGCCGAACCCCGGCAGGTCGAGCGCCAGCACCCGATGGTCGCGCGCGAAGTGGGGGATGTTCTCGAGCCAGTTCTGCCACGAGCCCGAGAGGCCGTGGACGAACACGATCGGCAGCCGGGGTCCCGAGCCGAGCTCGACGTAGTTGACGCGGGCGCCGTCGAGGTCCACCTGTCGCAGGTGTGCGCGCCAGTCGATCTGAAGCCACTCCGGGTCCGGGTTGCCGTAGGGGTCCGGGCCCTCGGCCGGCGTCGGGTCGGGAAGCGGGCCGCTGGGGGCCGCGAAGGGGAAGTACTCGTCCAGGAGCTGCCCGACCAGGGTGGTGCTCGGCGCCTCTTGGCCCTGGGCGCTCACTAGGGGGGGAAGCTCACCGAGCCGGCTTCCCCCGCCTCCTCCCAGTAGGCGACCGTCGCAGGGTTGATCCAGACCTTGCCGGAGTTCAGGGTCTCGGTGAGGACGAATGGCTTGCCACCGGCCGCATTCCAGCTCTCGAAGACACTGTCGCCGTCTTCCTCGACGCTGATGCTCAGGGCGTGCTCACCCCGACCTGCCGCAAAGATGATTCTCGTTGCCAACGGAGAGAGCCTAGTCCCCCGCTCGGAACTCCGTCAGCAGTTGTCTATGCAGTCCATGTGGAACCCGTCGATGTACACGGTTCGCGGTTCCGCCCCGTGCTGTAGGTGCCGATCCGGAACTTGACGCGGGCTCCGCTCGTGTTCCCGCTCTCGTTGTCGACGTTCGTGCGAGGCAGCCGCTCGGCGTAGTCGTTCGG
Organism: uncultured Actinomycetes bacterium; assembly: GCA_963740145.1. GTDB lineage: Bacteria > Actinomycetota > Thermoleophilia > Solirubrobacterales > 70-9 > AC-56. Next base: position 195,553 of record CAVUDI010000002.1, on the reverse strand, counting down.
CCCGGGCCCGTCGGTATCGATCCACGCTTGGACGAAGCCCACCGAGGGGTCATTGGAGAAGCGCTCGTGGACCTTGACGGCGAACCAGCGATCGCGCGGGATGTACCCGAGGCCGTAGCGGACCTGGCCGTCCGACTGGGAGCTCGTGCACCGAGGCACCGCGACCAACTGGAGCCGGTCGGGATCATCGTCACGGTTGGAGAGGCCGCCGTTGAAGCAGTCCCCTCCGAACTCCGTAGGGAGCTTGTGCTGGGTGATCGCGCCCGCGTGACTGGTCGAGCTTGGGAGGTAGACCAGCGTCTCGTAGACCACATGGGGATCGGGTCCGACCGGGTCCTTGGCCAACTCGGAGCGTCCCTTGCCGGCGGGGTTCGTGAATCGAGCCGAGCACACACCCTCCCCGACCATCGTGCGCTCGATCGTGACCGAACCCGGACGATCGGAGTCCGTGACGTTGTTGTCCCAGCCGCCTATCCCGCCAATCAGACTGCAACCGTCAAAGCCACCGTCGAAGTCGATCGCCGCGCGGCTGAGCGACGGGTAGCCGCCGCCACCTGCTGGTGGCGGGGTGGTGGTGGGAACGGCTCTGGTCCTGAAGCGGGCGCGATGCTGCGCCCAAGCCGCAGCCTCGGCGCCCTTGGCGGTGTCGGCGCTGACCTTGTAGACGGCGTGCCCCCCTTTGGGCCCGACGATTGTGACTCGCCAGGTCGTTTCGCCCACGGCGGACATAGCGGCAGCGGCCAAAACGAGCGCAGCGACCAGTACGGCGAAAGCCGTGCCCCGTCGCTTGACGCCCCGCCCGAGCAAAGTCTCGGTCCCTATTCCCCCTGGACCGAGCCTCAATCTCGACTTTCCTCGGGGCCTCTACTTCCGTGTAGTGGGTGCGGGTAGAACCTCCGTCGGCCGAGCGCCGGATGCCTCACGCGTACCCCGCCCGCTCCAGGATCGGGATCTCGTGGATCTGCGGCGGCTGGAGGTGGTCCCAGAGGATGCCGCGGGGGCGTTCGTAAGTCCGCTCGACCTCGATCACGGCGCGAGGCGTCGCGATCAGGTCGACGGGCAGGTCGTGTTCGGTGGCCATCAGGTGCTCGCGAAGGATCTGGATCGGGTGCACGGTCGTCGCGATGAAGGTGTTGTCGTCGATCTTGCCGGCATCGATCAACAGCCCGTACTCGAGGTCGGAGAAGCCGTCTCCCTTGCCGATCCGCGCCCCGCTCAGGTTGACGGCCACCGAGCCGCAGAGCACGAAGTTGACCTTCGGCACCTCCTCCAGCGCGACGACCCGCCCGTGGCGCAGCGCTCCCTTGATCGTCGCCGCCTCGCGCACCTGCGCCTTTGTGAGGCGCTTCGGATCCAGGAGGCGGAACGGGTGCTTGTCCCGCAGCCTGGGCACCGCCATCAGCAGCTGCTTTCCGTCCTCGAGCGCGAGGCGGCGGACGTGGGTCTGGGGAGAGTCGGGGTTCGCCTTGATCACCCGGGCGCGCTTCCACAGGCGGTGCGCCGCCAGCTTCTGGGCGGCCAGCTTGGCGCCGGCGAAGTTCGGGATCCGCCCCTCGGCCCCTGGAAACCGCGAGACCCCCTCGCGGTCCATCCCCCGCCATACGGCGCGTCGCACCTGGTCCTTGGAGCGCATCGAAGGAAACATATTGGCCGCCCCCGGGACCCGCGCCGCGAGGGTGACAGAATGACGCGCCGTGGCCGACGAGCACCGCACATCGCTGGGCGCCCCGATCCCCGCTTCGGGGGAGGAATCGGAGGAACAGGCCGACACGACCGCGTTGCCGGCGCCGGTTCGTGAGCGCGGCGCTACCGAGACCATGCGGGCGCTGCTGCCGGCGATCGAGCCGGAGCGGCGACTCAACGATTGGGGTCGCTCGGAGCGAATCGAGGGCCTCTTCGACCGCACTCTGCTCGAGTTCTTCTACCGCTACTGGTTCAGGGTCGAGGTGGAGGGGATCGAAAACGTCCCCTCCGACAGCGGCGCGCTCCTGGTCTCCAACCACGCCGGGGCCCTGCCGCCGGACGCGGCGATGATCGCCAAGGCGATCCGCGAGGAGCATCCCAACCCCCGGGCGCTGTACCTCACGGTCGAGCACTTCTTCAAGGGCTTCCCGGGCTTCTCGATGTTGATCCCCAAGATCGGCGGCGTCGCGGCGCACCCAGCGAACGTGCACCGGCTGCTCTACGACGAGCGCCAGCTCGTGCTTGTCTTCCCCGAAGGTCGCAAGGGCACCGAGAAGCTCTACCGCGATCGCTACCGGTTGCGGCGCTTCGGCCGCGGTGGCTTCGTCGAGGCGGCGATGCGCGCCGAGGCGCAGCTGGTCCCGACCTGCGTGGTGGGGGCGGAGGAAGCGATGCCCGTCTTCGGCCAGGTGGACGCGCTGCGGCGGCTCACGGGGCTGATCTACTTCCCGATCACCCCGACCTTCCCCTGGCTCGGCCCCTTGGGGATGCTCGGCTATCTGCCGGCGAAGTTCAGGATCCGTTTCCTGGAGCCGATCGACACCGTCGAGCTGGGTGGCGCGGAGGCGGCCGAGGACAAGGCGCTCGTGCAGACCCTGGCCCAGGAGATCCGCGCCCAGATCCAGGAGAGCCTCCACGAGATGCTCGCAAGGAGGAAATCGGTTTGGCTCGGCTGAGCGCCGGCCGGGACCTGAGCGGGGCGCTCGCCAGGTTGGCGGCGCCGGCGGACGAGCAGACCCGCCGCGTGCTCGTCACCGGGCTCTCCACCTACTGGGGCAGCCGCCTGGCACAGGCCCTGGAGAGCTTCGAGCACATCGAGGCGATCATCGGCGTCGACAGTCAGGCCCCGACGCGCGAGCTCGAGCGCACCGAGTTCGTGAAGGTCTCCAACCAGCACTCCCTGCTGCTGCGCATCGTGCGCGCGGCGGAGATCGACACCGTGATCGACACCCGGCTGGTCGTCAACTCGCTCATGGCCTCACCCCGGGACGCCCACGAGAACAACGTGATCGGCACGATGAACATCCTGGCGGCATGCACCGGCGCGGATTCGCCGGTGCGAAAGTTCGTCTTCAAGAGCTCCACCCACTACTACGGGTCCGAGCAGGACGATCCGGCGTTCTTCAGCGAGGAGATGCGCCGGCCGCATCCGCCGCATTCTGCCCTCGAGCGCGACATCGTCGAGGCCGAGCAGGCGGTGGGCGAGTTCGCCGAGCGGAATCGGGACGTCACGGTGACCGTGCTGCGCTGCGCCAACGTTCTGGGGCCCGACGTGGATACCGCGTTCACGCGCATGTTTCGCCTCCCGCTGGTGCCGATGGTGCTCGGCTTCGACCCCCGGCTCCAGTTCGTGCACGAGGACGACGTCGTGCACGCGCTCGAGCACGCCGCCTTCCACGTCACGCCCGGCGTCTACAACGTGGCCGCCGACGGGGTGCTGGCGCTCTCGGAGACCATCGGCCTGCTCAGCAAGCGGCCCTTGCCGGTGCTTCCGCCCTGGGGCACGGGCCTGGTCGCGGGCCCGCTGCGCCGGCTCGGATTCCGGATCCCCGACGAGGTCGTCAACCAGCTTCGCTTCGGGCGCGGCGTCGACAACCGGCTGCTCAAGGCCACCGGCTTCCAGCTACGGCTACACGACTCGCGAGACCGTGCTCAAGCTGGCCGAGCACCTGCGGCTGGCTCCGGTGATCAGGGGCGTCGAGCAGACCTACACGTACGAACGCGAGGTCGAGGAGTTCCTGCGCTGGAGCCCCTACGTGCGGCGCGAGCATTCCGGGGAGCGCCGCGGCGTGGCCGCGGATCGCGAGCCGCTCGGCATCTAGCGCGCAGGTCGGGGCGCAAGTGGGGTTGCGCTGCCTGGATGCGGCCGAGTCCGGGTGACGCTCGCCCTACTCTTCACTCATGGGACGCAAGGTCCAGATCGCCTTGGCCGCCGCGGTCGGCGCGCTGCTCCTGCTCGCGGTGGGCGCCTACGCGCTGGACCGCGCCAACTCGGACGAGATCGCCGACGGGGTGAGGGTCGGCGACGTGGAGGTCGGCGGGCTGTCGACCGACCAGGCACGCAGGCGGCTGCAGGCGCGGCTGGCGAAGCCGGTCGAAAGACCCGTCACGGTGAACTTCGAGGGCACCAAGTACACGCTCAGCCCGGAGCGCCTCGAGCTGCACGCGGACGTCGAGGGCATGGTCGACGCGGCGCTCGACGCGAGCCGCTCGGGTGGCCTCCCGACGCGGGTCTGGCGTTACGCGACCGGCGGCTCGGTCGATCGCGAGATCGCCCCCCAGCTCGCCTACTCGGCAGACGCCCTGGACGGCTTCCTCAGCGACGTCGCCGAGCAGATCAATCGTCCGGCGCAGCGACGCGACCGTCAGCCCCACGCCCTCCTCGCTCAACGCCGGTGCCCGCCCAGGACGGGGTGACCGTTCGCGCCGACGACCTGCGCTCTCGCCTGCGGTCGGCGATCGAGAGCCCGGGCCATCGCACGGTCTCGGCCTCGGTCGAGCGGGTCGAGCCGGAGGTGACGACCGACGAGCTCGCCCAGCAGTATCCGACCTACATCACCATCGACCGCGCCGCCTTCCAGCTACGGCTGTGGAAGAACCTGAAGCTGGCCAGCACCTACACGATCGCCGTCGGCGCGGCCGGGCTACGAGACCTCCACCGGCGTCTACAACATCGAGAGCAAGCAGGTCAACCCGACCTGGTACGTGCCCGATTCGGCCTGGGCCGGCGATCTGGCGGGCGAGGTGGTTCCACCGGGGCCCGACAATCCCCTTCAGGCGCGCTGGATGGGGTTCTTCGCCGGCGCCGGGATCCACGGCACCAACGACGTCGGCTCGCTCGGCAGCGCCGCCTCCCACGGGTGCATCCGGATGGCCGTCCCCGACGTGATCGCGCTGTATGACCAGGTCCCCCTCGGCACCCCCATCTACATCGGCAGCTGAGGCGGCTGCAAACCGCCGATCCTGGGCAGGCTTGCAAGCGCGGCTGCCGAATCAACCACCCGTGGCAGCGGAATCCGCTGGAGGAGGAGATCAGCCCTGCCTGGGAGGCGGCGCTTCACCGGTTCCAGCGCGAGCTGAGGACTCGCGGCTCCTCGCCGCACACGCTGCGGGCCTACGGCGCCGACCTTGCCGAGCTGGCGGAGTGGGCGACGGGGCGGGGCATCGCGCCCGGCGGCCTCGCGTATCGGGACCTGCGCGCCTACGCCGCGGCGCTGTCGGAGCGCGGCCTGGCGCGGTCCAGCGTGGCCCGTAAGCTCGCTGCCGTTCGCAGCCTCCACGACCACCTGGTCCGGACGGGCGGCGCGGCGCAGAATCCCGCGGAGCTCCTGCCGAGCCCCAAGCGTCGCTCTCGCCTCCCCCGCGTGCTCGGGCCGGACGAGATCGCGGCGCTCCTCGACCGCATTCCGGCCTCGGGGCCGCTGGAGGTCCGCGACCGGGCCCTGTTCGAGCTGGCCTACGCCTGCGGGCTGCGCGCCGAGGAGATCGTCAAGCTCGACCTCGACGGCCCCGACTTCGAGTCCGAGGCCCTGCGCGTGACCGGCAAGGGCGCCAAGACCCGCATCGTCCCGATGGGCGAGCCCGCCCAGCGAGCGCTGGAGCGCTACCTGGCGGCGGCACGCCCGGTGCTTGCCGCCGGGAGCGCGGAGCGCGCCCTGTTCCTGTCGCGACGCGGACGCAGGCTGTCGCCCTCCGACGTGCGCCGCCGACTGGAGCGGTGGGTGCGCGAGGCGGCGGTCGCCGGCCACGTGTCCCCGCACACCCTGCGGCACTCGTTCGCGACCCACCTGCTCGAGGGGGGCGCCGACCTGCGCTCGATCCAGGAGCTCCTGGGCCACTCGAGCGTCTCGACCACGCAGGTGTACACGCGCGTCGAGCCGCAGCGGTTGCGCTCAGAATACGCACGGTCTCACCCGCGAGCGTGAGCGCCGCAGGCTAAGTTTTCGAGTTTCGGGGGGCCAGTATGGAAACGAACGTCAAAGCCGTCGAGCTCAGGGAGCTGTGGCGGCGCTACAAGCAAGACAACGACGAACGGGCCCGAGAGCGGCTCGTGGTCGCCTACTCGCCGCTGGTCAAGTTCATCGCCGGGCGGATGGCTTCCGGGCTCCCCTCACACGTGGAGGAGGCCGACCTGATCTCCTACGGGCTGCTCGGCTTGATCGGAGCGATCGAGCGCTTCGACCCGGATCGGGAGATCAAGTTCGAGACCTTCGCGGTGGCTCGGGTCAAGGGGGCGATCATCGACGAGCTGCGCTCCCTCGACTGGGTGCCTCGCTCGGTGCGCGCCCGGGCGCGCGACGTCGAGAAGGCCCACGCCAAGCTCGAGGCCGAGTTGCAGCGCGCGCCGACCGACGAGGAGATGGCGGCGAAGCTGGAGATGAGCGTCGACGAGTTCCAGGAATCGCTGCTGGCGATCGCCAACTCCTCCGTGCTGGCGCTCGATGACCTGTGGACGTTCGCGGACCCCGAGGGCGGCGGGGGCCAGGTCTCCGTTCTCGACACCCTTCAGGACCCCGGCGGTGTCGACCCGGAGGCCGAGACCCAGGCGTCCGAGCTCAAGGATCGCCTCGCCGATGCGATCGAGTCGCTGCCGGAGCGCGAGCGACTCGTGATCGCCCTCTATTACTACGAGAACCTGACCCTGCGCGAGATCGGCGAGGTCCTGGGGGTGACCGAGTCGCGGGTGTCGCAGCTCCACACCAAAGCCGTGCTGGCGCTTCGCCCGCGCTTTGCCGGCCGATCTGACCAGATCTGACGTAAGCGGTGGCATATATTGCGTCGGGATGGCGCCTAGGCCAGCCGACCGGATCCGCAACGTCGCCCTGATCGGCCACCGGGGAAGCGGGAAGACCAGCCTCTGTGAGGCGCTGCTGTTCGAGGCCGGGGTGATCAACCGGCTGGGCCGGGTCGAGGACGGCACCACCGTCTCCGACTTCGAGCCCGACGAGCAGGAGCGGGAGATGTCGATCGGCGCCAGCGTGGCCTCGTTCGAGTACGGCGATCGCAAGATCAACCTGATCGATACCCCCGGGGAGACCAGCTTCGTCGCCGACACGCTCGCGGCCCTGCGCGTGGTCGACGCCGCGGTGGTGGTGGTCAACGCGGTGATGGGGATCGAGGTCCACACCGAGCGCCTCTGGAACCGCATCGACGCCGATCGCCTGGCCCGCCTGGTGTTCGTCAACATGCTCGACCGCGAGCGCGCCGACTTCTTCCGCGCGCTCGACTCCCTCAAGGAGGCATTCGGCCCCCACGTGGTGGCCACCGAGATCCCGATCGGCTCCGAGCACGAGGTGCGCGGGGTGATCGACCTGATCGACATGAAGGCGTTCGAGTACGCGGGGGAGGAGAGGGGCAATGCGACCGAGTCCGAGATCCCCGACGACCTGCGAGCCCAGGCCGAGGAGTACCGAGAGAAGCTGATGGACGAGGTCGCGGAGAACTCGGATGAGCTCATGGAGCGGTACTTGGAGGGCGAGGAGATCTCCCACGAGGAGATCGTCACGGCGCTCAAGAAGGGCGTCACGGAGGGGCACCTGTTCCCGGTCACCTGCGGGGTGGCGACCAGCAACCTCGGCACCAACCGCCTGCTGGAGGCCCTCGTCGAGGACGTCCCCTCGCCGGCGATGCGGGGCGCGATCAAGGCGCTCGACGCCGACGGCGGGGAGATCGAGATCGAGCCGGACGCGGACGGCGAGCCCGTCGCCTATGTGTTCAAGACCACCGCCGACCCCTACACGGGGCGGATCAACCTGCTGCGCGTCTACTCCGGCGTGCTGCGCTCCGACTCGCAGGCCTTCAACGTCACCCGCAAGGCGAAGGAGCGGATCGGTCAGCTCGCCGCGCCGTGCGGCAAGGAGACCTCCACCGTGGACGAGCTCGGCGCCGGCGACATCGGCGCGGTCGCCAAGCTGCGCGAGACGCGTGCCGGGGACGTGCTGGCCGCCAAGGACGCGAGCATCTCGTTCCCGCCGCTCGAGCTGCCGGCACCGGTGATGGCGTTCGCTTTCGAGCCCAAGTCGAAGGGCGACGAGGAGAAGGCGGCGGCCGCCCTCCGCCGGCTCACCGAGGAGGACCCGACGCTGGACGTGCACCGCGACCCGGAGACCGGCGAGCAGATCATCGCCGGGCTCACCCAGATCCACGTCGAGGTGATCGTCGAGCGGATGAAGCGGCGCTACGGGGCCGAGATCGCGCTGAAGCCGCCGAAGGTGCCGTACCTGGAGACGATCCGCAAGCCCGCCAAGGCGCACGGCCGCTACAAGAAGCAGACCGGTGGGCGGGGACAGTTCGGCGACTGCCACATAGAGATCGAGCCGGCGGAGGTCGGGGCCGGCTTCGAGTTCGTCAACGCGATCAAGGGCGGCGTGATCCCCTCCGGGTTCATCCCCGCGGTGGAGAAGGGGATCTCGGAGGCGATGCAGCGCGGGGTGCTGGCCGGCTACCCGATGAAGGATCTGCGCGTACGCCTCTACGACGGCCAGCACCACTCCGTGGACTCCTCCGAGATGGCCTTCAAGATCGCGGGCTCCATGGCCTTCAAGCAGGCGGCCGCCGAAGCGGAGCCATACCTGCTCGAGCCGATCGTGAAGATGACGATCGCGGTGCCCGAGGACAGCGTCGGCGACGTGGTCGGCGACCTCAACTCCCGACGCGGCCGCCCGCTGGGCATGGAGCCCAAGGGCTCGGTCACCGAGATACAGGCCGAGGTGCCGATGGCCGAGGTGCTCGACTACGCGCCTGACCTGCGCGCGATCACGGGAGGCCGCGGCGACTACACGATGGAATTCGAGCGCTACGAGGAGGTCCCGGCGCACCTCGCCCAGAAGGTGATCGCCGAGGCGCAGGCCGCCGAAGAGGAGCAGGTCAAGGCCTGACCGAACGTCTCCGCCGGCTTCGAGTCCCGACCGTGCATCCATGCCGGTTCGAAGCCGCCGGGTTGCGGCAATGCCCTGCCCACCTCGCTCCCTGCGCGTTGCTACGTTGAGCGCGTGCCGGATCAGCACGACCCGTTCCCCAACTGCGCCGTCTGCGGGCGGACCATCCTCAAGGGCGAGCAGGCACACGAGTACGTGAACCCGCAGGGCCAGCGCTTGGGCGTCTGCGTGCTGTGCCGCTCGCGCGCCGAGGCGTCCGGCTGGATCCCCGCCGACCGGGCCGGCGCCGACGCCCACGCGCCGCCCAGCCGGGCCAGGCGCGGGGATGCGCTGCGCAAGCGGCTCGAACGAGCGGCGTCGCGGGCCCGCTCGGGCGCGCGAGGGCGCCGAGACGTCCCACCCGCGGAAGCGGGCGCCGGGAAGGCCGCCACAACGGATCAGCCCGCCAAGCAGCAACGGGCGAAGCCCAAGCGCCAGCGGACGCCGCCGACGCGCCAGCCGACGCGTGAGCCTGCCGGGGAGGCGGCGCCCAAGCAGCCTCGCCCGCGACGCGGCCCCGAGGCGCTCATGCGGCGCGCCGTCGAGCGGTTCAACGGCAGCGATGAACGACGCAAGGTCGCCGGCCTGATCCGCTCGCTCGGTGAGCCGCGGGCCGCCGTGCGCCCCGACGCGGGCCGCCAGATGGCGCTGGTCACCGTCGCCTGGGAGATCTCCTGGTATCAGTGGGAGGTGAGCGGCGATGGCCACGGCGAGCCCGTGCGCGAGGTCGCCAAGGGCGACGAGGTCTCCGAGCTCGCCGAGGACGCGCAGGCCTGGAACGCGGCCGTCGCCGAGGACGGCAAGCTGCGCCTGCAGTCGACGTCCCCGCGTCGCAAGCCGTCACGCAAAGAGGCTTGAGCGCTCCGCGCCTGGTCGTCAACGTCGACGGGGGCGCGCGTGGCAACCCCGGCCCGGCGGCGATCGCCGCCGTGGTCGCCACGCCCGACGGCGAGATCCTCGAGGAGGGCTCAGAGGCGATCGGCCCGGCGACCAACAACGTCGCCGAGTACCGGGCGCTGCTGCTGGGGATCGAGCGAGCCCGTGCGCTCGGAGCCGGCGAGATCGAGTTGGTCGGCGACTCCGAGCTGATCGTTCGCCAGGTGCGCGGGGAGTACCGGGTCAAGGATGCCGCCCTGCGCGACCTGCACGCCCGGGTCCGCGAGGCGCTCGACGGCTTCGAGCGCTGGTCGATCCGCCACGTGCGGCGGGAGCAGAACGAGCGCGCCGATCGCCTCGTCAACGAGGTGCTCGACGCGCCATCCTCCGGCGATTCTGGCGCCTCCGGCTAGCGCGAGCGCCGGCTAGAATCCCTGCCTGCGCGGCTGTAGCTCAGTTGGCTAGAGCGTCTGCTTGCCATGCAGAAGGTCGTGGGTTCGAATCCCATCAGCCGCTTCCCATTCCAGAGCCATATCCGGCCTCGGCTCGCCTCCTGTCGTGGCCCGATAGTGGCCCAAACGCCTCAGCCCTGCTCCGACCGCGCCTCCTCCTCGTGCTCCTGCTCCGCGTCGAGCGCGTCCAGCCGGCCCGCGATCTCAGCGCCGGAGCCGTCGAGCAGGGCACCGTAGTGGCGCTCGATCATCCGCACCGAGGTCCCCATCACGCGGGCAACCTGGAACACGCTGACGCCCGCCGCCAGCGCGTTCGAGGCGAACGTGGACCGCAGGTCGTAGATCCTGGCCGGGGTCCGCACCCCGGACGCCTCGATCGCGCGGTCGTGGCTGACAGCCAGGGGATTGGCAACCCGCGCGATGGGGATGGGTTGGGACCCTCGTAGGCCTGTTGATCTCCGCCCTGTGAAGTAGTCTCTCCCGCCGATGAGGGTACGGCTCCATATGGCGCTGATCTTCGCGGTGGCCCTGGCGGCCGCGGCATTGGTAGCAGCCGGCTGTGGCGATGACGACAAGCCGGCCTACTGCTCGGACGTCAGCGACCTCCAGCAGTCGGTCACCGACCTCGGGGACGTCCAGCTCGAAAGCGGCGCTCTTCCCACCCTGCAGACTGGCCTACAGACTGTCCAGACAAACGCAAACGCGGTCGTGAGCTCGGCGAAGGCTGACCTCCCGAGCGAGACCGAGCGCGCTTCGAGTCATCCCTCTCGAGCCTCTCCACGACGATCGAGAAGCTGCCCTCCTCCCCGACGGCCCAGCAGCTGCTCCCGCTCGCTCCAGAGATCAACAGCGTCGTCACCGCCGCGCAGGGCTTCTCGGACGCCACCAGCTCGGCCTGCGACTGAGCCGGTCGGCCATTCCGCCGGAACCCCGCCCGCTGGGTCGAGCGGTCCGCAACTTCACCGATCGCGCTTGCGGCCCTCGAAGCCGCCGGGCTGCGGGAGTAGCGAGATACTGCGCGGGCGATGTCGCAGGAGAACGTGGAGGCTTTCCAGCGCGGACTTGAGGCGGGCAACCGTGGAGACGTCGAGACGTTGCTGGAGGAGCTCGACCCGGAGGTGGAGTGGCATTCGGCGCTCCACGCGTTGATGGGAGGGGAACAGACGGTGTTTCGGGGACACGACGGCGTCCGCGAGGTGATCCGTGACATCAACGAGACCTTCGGCGAGTTTCATCTCGAGATCTCGGAGGTCAGGGATCTGGGAGACCGACTCGTCGCGATCGGCCACATCCGCGCACGTGGCAAGGGAAGCGGTGCCGAGACCGAGACGCCCTATGCCCTCGTGACCGAGATCAAGAACGGCAAGACGACTTCGGTCCGGGCCTATCTCGATCCCAAGCAAGCCCTCGAAGCCGCCGGGCTTTCGGAGTAGGCGATGTCGCAGGAGAACATCGAGGTCGTCAGCAAGATCTATGACGCGTTTGCGCGCGGGGACATCGACAGTGTCCTCGCACAGGTAGACCCGGAGATCGAGTTCGACCTCTCCGATCGCCTGCCGGATGAGGGCGTCCACCGTGGTCGGGAGGACTACCGGCAGTTCCTGGAGCGCACGTTCGAGCTTTGGGCCGACTTCCACGTAGAGGTTGAGGACCTGCTCGACGCGGGCGACGCGACAGTGGCGCTGATCCACACGACCGCGACTGGACGCATCAGTGGGATCGAGATCGATGAGCGCGTGGCACACGTCTTTTGGCTGCGGGACGCCACCCCTTATCGATTCAAGGTCTTCACCGAGCGAGCCGAAGCCCTCCAAGCCGCCGGCCTTCAGGAGTAGGCGATGTCGCAGGAGAACGCGGCCGCCTCCGCGCTCACTCGTCTCCCGACGAATCTTGTTGAACAGCTCGATTAGGCGGCCCTGCTCCTTGTTCGTGAGATTGGATCGGCTACCTTTGGACTTGATCATCAGGTCCAGGAGTTCCCTTCGCTCCTTGGGCGTAAGTCGGTCCCAATACTCCCGACCCACGGTGGCCAGCCAAATGACCGCAGCCCACACTTTGGTCCACGGGACACGCCGGGCTGCTTTAAGCGCACGCCACACCCAAACCGGCATGTACTCCTCCTCTCGCTGCCTCTTTGGCCCCGCCGACCAGCCTGTCCACCACCCCGCCGCCAGTTCGTTCTGAACGCTTGAAATCTGTCATCTCACGCTCTATTCGTGTCGATGCGTGCCAGGGGCCGGCGTGCCACTGAAGACACGCCGGCCCCCTTTTCACAGCTTGTTTTCAGCCGTTCGAGTCGCCAGCCAGCTGCTCAGCTGTCTGCAGGACTCCCTCGCGCTCCTTGTGGCGGCGCTCGTACTCGCGCACCTCGCGGCTCTGCTTCGCGTCCGCACGGGCCAGCGTCTTTTTGATCTCATCGACCGTCAGCTCGTCATAGCCGGGCCATGGCTCGTACCGCGCAGGGAATCGATGCGGCTGAGCACGGTTGAGCGGTTCTCGTGCTTGCGCTCATAGGCATCGATCTTGGCCAGATCAATTTGGGAAAGCTCGGTGAGCTTGTCCGACCACCTCGTCCACGTTCAACGAGTCGTAGTTGTCGATGGCCAGATCCTGCTCGGAGGCAACTGCCCCCTTTAGCTCACCCTCGGCCTGAGCGACACCCGGAACCTTTCGCGCTTGACGGGCGGTGCTGCGAGCCTGGGAGCCGGCCTTCCTTGCGGTCTCTTTGGTCGTACCCTCAACTTTCTTTCCGCGCACCACGGACCGCCTCGCCGGCACCAGTCTTCGCGACGTCATAAACGTCCTCGTCCTTGAGCTCCGAACGAACCACGTCGTCAACAAGCGTGGTGACCCTCTCCTGGAGGAGGGCGAGCATGCGCTCCTCGTCCTTGCGGATCGAGGCGGCAAGCCTCGCTGTCTTTTTGTCGCCCGTGCGACGCGCGAAATGCTCGAGCGCCCGATACGTGGCGATCTCCAGCGCCTCCGTCGCGCTCTCATCCTTTGCGTTCTTCAACAGCTTCTCTTCGCCGCTGGCGCCACGAAGAAGATCGAACGGACCCTTGCCGAGGGCTAGAGCCTGGCCAATAAGGCTCTGCAGAACGCCGACGCCCGCCACCACGACGCTCCGACTCTCGCCGAGCTCTTCCAGACGCTGCTCGAGGCCCGTCGCGTGGGACTTGGTCTCTCCCAGGTGGCGTTCGAGGTCTGTTCGGTAGCCGCCGCGAGGCGTCATCGCGATATGAGCCTGCAGGGTTCGCGCCAGAGCCTGCTCGGTTGCGTGGGCTTCGTTGAGGTATTGAATTGTCTTCTGGGCTGAATTCATAGGGTGCTCCTGTCGTATCTGGTGATTGGTGGCCGTCGATTGGTGCCATTGAGAATCAGCGCCGCTGTAAGCAATCGTGTGCAGGATCGCCGTCGGCGTGGGAGTCAGGCCCGAGCGGGCTCTAGATGCCCGCTCGGGCCACATCAGAGTGCGCGTCGCTCCTGGTTAGGAGCGACCGTTCGATCGCCGTCGTCGCGGCTCTCGGTGTACGGATCGCTCGATCCGGACTTGGCCAGACCGCGACTAATGAAATAGGCGCCGGCGACGATGGCGACGTAGAGCCATGCCTGGCGGGCGATGAACTCGTCGGTCCCGTTGGTATCGCCACCCTTGATTACGGCGGCGCTGACGAGAATCGCTACCACGACGCCGACCATTGCCCAAAACTCGGTGGTCTTGAAGGCCTGCTTGGTCTCAGTCGTCAGGCGGCGAATCCGGCCATCGCGGCGGATCGGATCGGTGCGCACGGCACCGGGCTTGGTTGCAGCTTCCATGGGTGCTCTCCTGTCTTGCGGTGTTCCCGCCTGGGCCGTGCAAGGTGACCGTCGGTCACTCTCGCCCCTTTGCTCCCAGACCGGATGGAGGTTGCTTCGCGTTACGGCGAAGCGATGCTGCCTCGCTTTTCATCGCTTACCCCCGCCGAGAGACATGAAACACGGCATGAGGAAGGCCCCAGGATTGCGGGCCTGCCGAGCGCTCGCCAGGGCCCCGGATGCGCCTGGCCTGACCGACTCGCTTGCCTGGATTCGCGGCCGCCGATCTCCGTATCGGGCGGCGCCAGGTATTAACCGACCAATAGCGACGCGCCGATGCCCGCCAAAGTGCCGTACAAGGAGAGTTGCGCGAAGAAGTTACGCCAGAATCCGCGATAGCGAACGGTCTGGAAGAGCATCAGCCCGACGATGTGCGCGAGATTTGCCAGTCCTATGGCGCCGGCAATCAATAGGCGGGCAGCGCAGCCGCTTAGACCGCTGCTCGACAAGCCCCGGTCCGCCGAAAAATCGCTGCAGGATGCGGCCAGCACGATGAGGACCGCCGTGCCCAGTACCGCGACCCCGATGCCCAGCAAATCGCGGGTCGAGAACGGCGCCATGTTCTCTGAGCGATCTCGAACTTCGGCGCCTCCCGGGGCTTCATGTCCAGCCTCAGCGCGATCCGCATCAACAACCTCGTCGCTCTCGGTGTCCAAGACGAAGTGAGCTATCGGCTGCGAAAACCGCTCTCTCGCACGATCGAACAAATCCTCCTCCATCCATACTGCTTCCTCGGCGGGCCGGGTCACGATCAGGATTTCCTGGGCCGGGAACTCGCGCAGTGCGTCCTCGATCGCCAGGATGGGGTCCGAGTCGCCGATCCGCGGCTCCGTCACGAGTTGCGCGCCAGCCTCCTTTGCCTCCTCGGCGGCTGGCTCGCGCTGCTCATCCGCATGGGCGATCGCTTCATCTACCGCCCCTGCCGCCTGCTTGAAGCGTGATTCCGCAAGTGCTGGCACCACCACCATGGCGTTGGTACGGCGACCCGCCGCGCGGCGGTCGATCTCGCGCCGGACCGGTTCGCTGATATTCGAGGATGTGGCTACGACCAGCAGGCGGAAGTCGCGGGGGGTCCCCTGGTCCTGCTGAGGATCATCACGTCCCATGCCACGCCAGCTACCCCAGGGTGAGCCACGAAAACGACTCGCGTCCGCGGGCCCTCCCAGGCCCCCGCTGCGCGCTTGATTTAACCGAAATGTCCGCCTAGAGCCGAGTCTCGCTTACCGGGCGGCGGGCACGAGCTTGCCTGAAGGCAATGGGGGCTCGAGTGGGCCGGCCTTGTGAGCAGCCCGTGATAGAGCTACCCGGCGTGCCGGGGCTTACTCGCCAGGTGCCAGGAGCCCGTGAGGCGCTAAAAGCCATGTCGTGGGTCAAAGAAGCCACGGACGAAGCGAAACATGGCTCCTTACAGGATCAGAGCGCCGCGCGAACTTCCGCCCCAGTCGGATTTGCACCCGCTGCGGCTCTGGCGAGCGTCCGACTCATGAGCGGCAAGGCGGGCCCACGCCCTATCGAGATAGCGAAGGCCTTTCGCGTCTTGCGCGCCGATCCGAAGCCGCTAGGTATCTGACGGATCTCGGCGAGCTTCTCTCAGGAGCGCCGATACGCGCTGGCGCGTCACGCCAAATCTCTCCGCGATTCCCTCCATCGTCATCCCCTCTTCGTGCAGGACGAGGGCCTCTGCTCGACGGACACGAGCACCTAACCCATCGAGCGTTTGTTTGCTCTCGGTGACGAGCTGGACGAGAAGCGGTGGCGGTGCGGCTTCGACTATCTCCGTGTACGACAGCCCGTCCGCGTGCTGCCGCTGGATCTCGGCGATTCTCCGCTTAATCAGGGCGAGGCGCTCAAGATTGGCCTCGAGGACGCGATCCAGGTCCGATAGCGCCTTTCCGAATGGATCGTCAGCGACCACGCCAAGGAAAATAGCCGGATCGACCGGGATTGACAACCCCCCTTGCAGCAATAGCTATTGCGGCAATGGCTATTGCGCTATGATGCTCACTCGCAAAACGGGCATCTCGCGGTGCTCACGACAGGCACACCGGGACGCCCCGCGCCATAGGGAACTAGGTGCTCGACCGCCTCGGGAGTGCGCATAGGGCTCGGGACATTTCGCCGTCGTCCAAGGAGGTGTCAATTGCTTACGAAGTCCGTTTCACCACAGCTCTCGGGGGGCGAGCTCGGGAATGGTGATCTCAATGAGGACGCGCTTCTGCGCCGCTACGCAACGACCCGCGACCCGCAGCTCAAGGAGGAGCTCGTGCGCCGCTTCCTTCCCCTGGCGCGAAGCCTCGCGCTTCGCTACCGCGCCACCCCCGAACCGCTCGAGGACCTGATCCAGGTCGCGAGCCTTGGCTTGGTCAAGGCGCTCGACGGCTTCGATCCTGAGCGCGGCAAGAGCTTCAACGCCTACGCGGCACCGACGATCCTGGGCGAGCTTCGCCGCCACTTCAGAGACCGGGTCTACGAGCTGCGCCTGCCGCGCCACCTTCAGGACCGAACGATGGCCGTGCGGGCGGCGGCGGCGGCGCTCTCCGAGGAGCTGGGCAGGACCCCGGCGGTCTCCCAGATCGCAGAGCGCCTCGAGCTCTCCGAGGAGGAAGTCCTGGAGACGTTTGTCGCGGACTCCGCGCGCCGCACCCTCTCGCTTGACGCCCCGCGGAGCCGCGAGGATGAAGAGTCGGAGCCGATGGTCGAGACGGTGGGGGGGCAAGAGGCGGGCTATGAGCGGGTCGAGGTCCAGCTCGCCGCCCAGGAAGCCCAGCTCACAGAGCGCGAGCACGCCGTGCTTCGGCTTCGCTTCGAGGACGACCTGAAGCAGCGCGAGATCGGCCGCCGCCTCGGGGTTTCCCAGATGCAGGTCTCGCGGATCATGCGCACGGCGCTTCGCAAGATCCTCGAGGCCGTACAGGCGAATGAGCTGCCGGGTGGCCCAAGTTTTTCCGTTTGAGCAAATCGGGTGTGGTTGTGACTCCACGCGATATTCGCCGGGCCGTGCAGAGCTCGCCTGAAGGTGGGGGCTGCGCGGAAACCCGACCGTTTCCGTATCGCGGGTCGGGGTAGCCGTGTTGCTCGATGGCAAGCACGCAGGAAACTCTTGATGAGAAGCTGGCGCGGGAGCGCCTGAACGCCGCACTCTCGCTGCAGTACCGCTCGGCGCTCGGATACACGCTCGCTTCCGGCAGCCTGTTTGGGTTCGAGTACCAGGCCCTCGGCGATCGGCTCTGGGAGTACGGACAGGCGGAGCTGGCCGATGCACGGCTCCTGGTGGAAAAGATCGTCGCCCTGGAGGGGGAACCGACCACCGAGATCGCGCCGCTGAGCTGGACGGGCAACCCCACAGCCGCGGTTAACTGGCTGATCGAGACCGAGACCGAGGCGATCGAAGCCTTGCAGGCGGGAATCGAGCCGACCGGGCGCGAGGGCCGCTCGGAAGCGCTCGAGCACATGCTCGAGCACCTGATCATGCGCAAGCAGAACCAAATCGACTTCCTGCTTCGTGCCCGCCGCATTTCGTAGCGTCGCTCCACCTGGCCTCGCCCGCGTGTTCCGCCCATAGGCCCCGTCTTACCTGAGGGGTTATCCATGTCCTCCCAAAATGCGGTCGAGCTCGTCGCCGCTTTCCTCCTCGTCGCGGTCGCGGGCACGCAAGGCTCGCTCAAGAGCGGTCATGCCGCTGGTTGAGCCTTCGCGCTTCTGCCATCTGGCAGGCCAACCCTCCCCCGCCGGCTGCCGGGCTTTCGAGTCGCGCTAACGTCTGTAGTTCGCCGTAGTCCGGCACGAGGAAGGGGCACGACCGGGGCGCGGACTTAGTTCCGACCCAGGAGGTGCCTCTCATGCCAGGCATGCGAGACGAGATCACGCGCTGGACTCGCGAGGGCGCGTCCCTCGAGCTGATCGAGGAGCGCATTGGTGAGCTGCCCGCATCAGACGAAGAGCAGTCGGCTCTGTGGCTTTGGGCGTGGTCATGCCGACGTCCCGAGCCAGACGGCGGGAGCCGTCGAAGGGTGCTGGTCGACTCATAGCAGGCACTCGGTAGCTCCCGGCGCTGTCCTTCACGCGAGATACTGCGGGGGCGATGTCGCAGGAGAACGTAGAGGTGGTGCGGCAGTTCTACGAGGCATTCGAACGCCGCGACTGGGATGCCATGTTTCGCGACACGCACGCCGATTTCGAGATGACGAACCAGATTGGCCCCCTTGCCGGGACAAGGCGGGGCCGAGAGCAGGTGACCGCGATGGCCGAGGACTACCTGGCGGCATTCGAAAAGTTCATCTGGGAGCCGGATGAGTTCTTCGAGAAGGGTGATCAGGTGGTCGCCCTGGTGACCAGCCGCGCGCAGCCACCGGGCGGCAGCGTCGACCTCGTTACCCACAACGGGCACCTGTGGACGGTTCGCGACGGGATCATCGTTTCCATGGAGACGTTCCCCAAGCCGGGCAAAGCCCTCGAAGCCGCCGGGCTCCGGGAGTAGACCTATTCGGTTTGCGCCAGGTGCTCGCGCCAGTTCGGCTCGATGCCGTCCAGCGTTTGCTCTAGTGCGATATCCGCCGAATCGCTCTCCAACTGGTAGGTACGAGACCCGGTATCCGCGTCGACCCTGTAGGGGCGTTGGTCGATCTTTACTTCGAGCACGTCCATCAGGCTTTGGCCTTTGTCGCTCAGCGGGGTGATCGTGATTTCTGTCGACACGGCAGCCGATGGTAGCCGGGAGTAGCACCGTCACGCCCTAGCCCTCCTCGCCTCGGCGGGCCTAGATAGAGGCGCTTCGAATCGGGTTGCCCCCCACCCGCGTTTCGTCCGAGGGCTAGTATGGAGATACCGGGCCTTGCTGCCCCCTCCCGAGTTGGGCTTAGGCGGGCCGTCCTGTCCCGAGACGGCTCGCTTCTTCTGCCTAGCCCTGCGATCCGGTACTGCGTTGAGGTAGGCAGTCTGGACAGGGCGGCCTTGCTACGGCAGGATGGCTGCTGGGCGGGGGCGGCGCCTCCGCATCGGGATGGATTCGCTTGGGGGAGTGAGAGTCCGACGGAGAGACGTCGCCCCCACCTTCCTCTCGTCCCCAACCGAGTGACGTGAGCCCCGTCCTCCCAATCACCGGGGCTCAGGCGGGCCGTCTCCCCCCCCTTGTGACGGCCCGCCTCGTTTGCCGGTTAGTGGTGAAGCATGTTGGACCCGACGGGGGAACCTCACGCTCCTTAGCGAGATACTGCGCGGGCGATGTCGCAGGAGAACGTGGAGATCATCGGGTCGTTCTACGAGGCGATCAATCGGCTCGACCTCGACGACGCCCTGCAGTACCTGCACCCGGAAGGCGAAATCCATCCGGCTCTCGGCGGGGTGATGGATATCGGTCGCCGCTACCACGGCCGGGATGGGCAGACACGGTTGCTCAGGACGATCACCGAGGGCCTCGAAGGAGTCGAGACCAGCATCGGTGGCGGCGAGACCTTCCTCGCCGGGGCGATTCGCGTCGAGCCACAGGAGATGGTCGAGGTCGGTGGTGACCGAATCCTCAGGGTCGAGCGCTGGCGCATAGGCGCGGCGCAGGGCATCGAAACTGAAGTCGAACTCACCCACCTCTACGCATTTCGAGACGGCCTCATAGCCCGCGTTGATGGCTTTCGTGACAGGGCCGAAGCCCTCGAAGCCGCCGGGCTGCGGGAGTAGGGCACTCACGTCCTAGCCGTCCTCACCTCAGCGGGCCTAGATGAGATGCGCTTCGAGGGGGTTCCCCGGCACCCCGGTGGGCTGGCGTACTCGGAACCACTACTCGATGTAGCTACGTTCACAAGAATGAAATGACGCGCGGCGCGTTTCCTGGGTATAGGTTCGGAAATCGAGCCTCTGTCCGATGGCAGGGCAGGGTCGATCAGAGACAGACATCTGCCAGCGGGAGACCCTCTGGCAAGACGGAAGGAGGGCATGTGCCCAGACTCAAGAACAGGTTGGTGCTTGTGGTGGCGTCGGCGGCAATCGGGTTCGGCGGGTTGGCCGCGCCCGTGGCGCTCGCCACTAATAACGAGCCCCCGGCGAAGAAGAACTGCAACGCCGGTCGCGGCAACGGCAGTGAGGGCTGTGACCCCGGCAAGTCGTCCACCAGCAGCGGCGGTGACACTGGCCAGAACCAAGGCGGCGACGAGGGTGGCCCGATCCAAGGAGGGACAGGCGCACCATAGAACCGCATCGTTCTGGAAGTGAGAAGGGCCCGCTACGGCGGGCCTTTCTTCTTTCCCGCATAGCGAGATACTGCGCGGGGGATGTCGCAGGAGAACGTGGAGATCGTCCTGGGTGTGTTCGAGGCGATGAACTCGCGCGACTTCGTCGCTGCATTGGACGCGCACGCGGAGGATGTGACCCTTGCCGTTCATGGGGAGTTCCGGCACCTCGGCGGTGCCTCGGGGAAGAAGGCCTACGGGCAGTGGTTCGGGGACTGGTACAGGCAGTTCAGCGACGGCTATCGCTCTGAGATCGAAGAGTCGCGCGACTGGGGCGACCGCGTGCTCATCGTCGCGACCGACCACGGTCAGGGCCGCGCCAGCGGGGCACCGATTACGCAGCAGCTGGGATACATCTTCACCGTGGGCGGCGAAAAGATCGTGCGATGCGACGTCTATCCAAGCCGCGCCGAGGCCCTCGAAGCAGCCGGGCTGTCGGAGTAGGCGATGTCGCAGGAGATCCCTGAGCGCTGGCGGTTGTGGTACTCCGCGGTAACCAACGGCGACCTGGACGGAATTATGGAGTTCTTCCACGACGAGGTGGAGTACCTGCCGGTCGAAGAGTCTGAGACGATCCACGGGCTCGATGCGGTGCGCCGTTACTTCGAGGGTTGGCTGGACACCTGGGACCCGCTCCAGGAAGAACCGACGGAGTTCCTGGATAGGGGCGACCATGTCGTCGTCGGAGAGGCGCATAAAGGGCGGGGCAAGGGCAGCGGCGTCGAGGTCGCCATGCAGCTTTGGTCGGTATCGCTCCTGCGCGATGGCCTTATCGTTCGCCGGGACGAGTTCCTGGACCGTGCCGAAGCCCTCGAAGCCGCCGGGCTCAAGGAGTAAGCGATGTCGCAGGAGAACGTGGAAATCGTCAAGCGTGTCTACGACGCCTGGAACCGCCGCGACGAAGAGGAGCTTCTGGCGCTCAGCGACCCCGAGATGGCGTACGTCAACTCCCCGACCGCCATAGAACCGGGAACGAGGCACGGGGCCAACGAACTTCTTGCCGTCGTTCGGATGCAGTGGGACTTCCTGCGCGATGGCCGTTTCGAGATTGATCGAATCTACGATCGCGGCGAGGAGATCATCGCCTTGGGGCGTGTTTCTCGGCTGATGCCGGAGGGCGACACGCGAATCGAGGATCAATCCCTCGCTTCGTGGACGATCCGCGATGGCAAAGTCGTGCGGACGGAGATACTCGGCTTCGGCAAGGCCGAGGTTGAGAAGGCGCTCGAAGCCGTTGGGCTGTCGGAGTAGGCGATGTCGCAGGAGAACGTGGTGATGTGTGGGCGAGTCAGGCCAGGACGTTGACGGCCCTGGCGACCACGAGTCCGAGAATCGCGACCGAGATCAGTGACTGAACTCCCATCGCAATCTTTGCCCATGGAGCGAGCGGCATGGCATCGGTGGGGCTGAACGCCAACGCATTCGTGAACCCCAGGTAGAGGTAGTCAATGAACATCGGCCGCCAGCCCGCGGGGGCCAGCTCCGGGTTCATGTGCTGCGGAAAGGCGAAGTCGGGGTGCTCGGGTGCGTGGCGTGCTCGCGCTGCCGACCCACCACCGTCGACCTCCCAGTAGATCAGTGCGAAGACGATGTTGTTGGCCACCCAGACCGCATTGCCAGCCAGGAGCAGCTCACTCGCAGAGTGCGTCAGCTTCCCGCCGACGACCAGCTCGTGGATCAGCAGGCTCGGCGTGCAATCTCCACGTTCTCCTGCGACATCGCCCACGCAGTATCTCGCTACAGCCGCCTGCCTTTGGGGCGAGTGGCGGGACCGTGGCGTGACCGTGCCCTAGGAGGCCGGCACGATGTTGTTATTGACCCGGAAGAAGTTGGTGGGGTCGTACTCCGCCTTCACCTCGGCGAGGCGCTTCAGGTTGCGCCCGAACGCGGTGTCGACGCCAGCGCTCGGCGCCTCATCCTCGCCGAGCCCTGTGAAGTTGAGGTACACGTCGCCGGTCCCGTGCTCCTTTACGTCCGACCACGCCGAGCGCACCCACGCAATCCCGTCCTCATCGCTCACCTCATCGGTCCACATGCCGTCGATCGAGACCATGTACGGAGCCTCGCGCGTAGCGAAGGCGGTGTCCTCGGGGTCGACGTCGGCGATCGCGCCTCCCAT
The DNA here is from genome assembly GCA_963740145.1 of uncultured Actinomycetes bacterium. GTDB lineage: Bacteria > Actinomycetota > Thermoleophilia > Solirubrobacterales > 70-9 > AC-56. Next base: position 173,154 of record CAVUDI010000002.1, on the reverse strand, counting down.
GGCGAAGGTATTGACCAAGGTGAGCGGCGCCGGCCGGTTCGCGGCATTGGACGTGATCGCCTCAATTGCGCCATCGCTGAGCTCATCGAGGTACTGCGACTTCCAGTACGCGCTCAGCGTGTTGCGCGGAAACAGCGGATCGAACCCGGCCTGGACATCCACGTACGGGGTGGGACCAGACATATCGAACAGCGGGGTACCGAGTTCGCGCAAGGGCTTCGTGGCCTCCATTCCCTCTTCGACGTCCCCGGCGAACACGCCACCGACGATCGTGCACGGTCGGTCATGGACCGTATCCGGCATCTCGGGATTGGCGGGGAAGGTGAGCGACACGCACACGGCTGTCACCTCGTTTGGGGCCTCCTCGACGTACGGGCGCCACCCGCGCAGGATGTCGGCGTACTCCTCGAGCGGGTAGAACGTCGCCGAGAACGCCACCTCCGGCCCCACCGGGTGAAGCTCGAACGTGAACGAGGTGACGACGCCGAAGTTGCCGCCCCCGCCGCGGATCGCCCAGAAGAGGTCCGGATTGGAATCCTCGGAAGCCGTGCGAATCTCGCCATCGGCGCAAACCACCTGCGCCTCGACAAGGCAGTCGATCGAGAGGCCGTACTTGCGTCGCAGCCAGCCATAGCCGCCACCGAGCGTCAACCCGGCCACGCCGGTGTCCGAGACGACGCCGCCCGGGGCAGCCAGGCCGAAGGCCTGCGTCTCGCGATCCACGTCGGCCCACAGCGCGCCGCCTTGTACATGCGCCAGCTTCCGTTCGGGGTCGACCTGGACGCTCCGCATCGCCGAGAGGTCGAGGAGCATGCCACCGTCAACCGTGGAGAGCCCGGCGAGCGAATGGCCCCCGCCACGGATCGCCATCAGCAGGCCCTGCTGTCGTGCGAAGTTGATGGCGTCGACCACGTCGGACGTACCCGAGGCCTTCACGGTAAGGCCGGGCCGGGGGTTGTGCATGGTGTTGAAAACCTCCCGCCCAGCGTCGCCATTGGCGGAAGCGCTGCCGCGAAGCTGGGCCTGGAGACCTTCGAGGGCGTCGTCAGACAGAGTCGCGGAGGTTCCCTCCAGAGTGGCTATGTCAGCGGACATGTATCCACCTCCTGGGTTGATCGCTACGTTGGCGCCCACCCTACCGGCCTTTCGCGCCGCGTCGAGACTTGCCGCAAGGCCATGACGCGGAAAGTCATGGTCGCCTCGTTACCGGGAAGGTCCCAGCGGGTGCCTATTCGAGGCGAGTTCGCAGTTAGAGCGAGATACTCCGCGGGCGATGTCGCAGGAGAACATGGACGTGGCCCGGGAGTGGTACGAGGTTGTCAACCGGTGGCTTGAGTCCTACTGGGCCAATCCTGAGCGCCCCCTCGCCGAGACACTAGGGACCGATGAGGTCTTTGACCGAATGGATTCCGAGGTCGAATGGGACTGGCTCTTTACCCCGGAGACCTTCCGAGGCCGCGATCAGCTGTTGGGGGCAGCGGCCGACTGGATCGAAACCGTCGATGCTTGGCAGATCGAGATTGAGGACGTGCTCGATGGCATCGGCGACCGGGTGGTGGCAATCGTGCGCGTGGTGGCGCGAGGTCGGGGAAGCGGCGTCCCGGTCTACCAGCGCGTGTTCTCGGTGATCACCGTTCGGGACGGGAAGATCGAGCGGATCCATGACTACACCGAGCGAGCCGAGGCCCTCCAAGTCGCCGGACTGTCGGAGTAGGCGGCTGTAGTCGCTTTCGAGAATTGTTCGTTGCCTGACCAGCAATGCCCGCCGCATGAACTTTCTGCTTGCCTCGCCTGTATCTCGGGGAAGTGACGTAGGCCAATTCGAGTGACAGGAGTGACATGAGAAAGGCATCCCAACGCTTCGGGAACGCTCGCTTCGCCCCAGGTGCGGCCGCGTTCGCCGCCACGCTTGCATTCACCGCCGTCGCGGTGGCCGCCGTGATCACCGGCACGAACGGTCCTGACCAAATCCGCGGGACAAATCAGGCCGATCGAATCTCGGCTCTGGGTGGGAACGACTTCGTCGACGCCCAGCGGGGTGACGACCAAGTCGACGGCGGTACCGGCAGCGACCAGTTGGAGGGCAACCGCGGCGCCGATCAGCTCAATGGCGGCGACGGGCGTGACGAGCTGAGGGGCGGACCGCAGAACGACACCCTGAACGGCGAAAACGGACGCGATAACGTCGACGGCCAAGACGGCAACGACACCCTGAATGGCAACGCCGGGCCTGACGATCTCAGGGACAACAAGGGAGCCGATACGTTCGCCGGAGGTCCCGATGCCGATCGGGTCGACGCCCGCGACAGCGGAGGCGAGCCGGTTGCGGCCTCTCGGGACACCGTGATCTGCGAGGGCGGCGATGAGGTTCGAGTCGATCGCAACGACACCATCGTCAATCGTGCGCAGTGTGCGCGCGTCGAGCGGGATGGCAGCGGCTCCGGCGGGAGCGGCAGCGGGTAACCCCCGTCCTGACCCCGGTTCAGCCGGGACTCGAATCAGTCTGAGGAAATGCCCGGCATGAAGCCGGGCGTTTCCATTCAACGATGGGAGACGGAAGGGCCGTCCCAGCGGATGCGTATCTGGACGGGCGAGATGCCCTCGAAGCCGCCGGGGGCTGGGGGAGTAGGGCTAGCCAGATACTGTGTAGGGCTTGATCGCGCGAAGGCCTATGAGAAGCGGCGCCGCCCTCGTGAGCGCCCTGGTGGTCGGCCTCGTCTTCTCGGCAGCAGGGGCGCAAGCCGCCCCAGGGGACCTGGACACGACTTTCTCCGGCGACGGCAAGCAAAGGACGGATTTCGGCTCCGGTAGCAGCGCCACAGAGGGGGCGAGTGGGGTGGCGCTCCAGCCGGACGGCAAGATCGTCGCGGTGGGTAAAACCCCCGGAGGCCGTTCGCGCTCGCCCGCTATTCAGGGGGCTGAGGATCGGGGCCGTGGAGGAGCCGAGGCGCACCTATGGGGGCGTGACGAAGACCGAGCACCAATGCGCCCACTGCGGCAGTTGGTCGAAGCTGGAGCGCGACGTGGACGATCGGACCGTCGAACGCGAGCAGATCGACGGCGGCGTGCTCATCTCGGAGCGCGCCACGCCACCCGACCTCAACCCGCCACCCCTGCCAACGACATACCGATGCCCGCACTGCGGGCACGTTCACGGCACGCTGCCCGCTATGGACTGAGACCGGGGCTCGAGCGCGAGATACTGCGCGTTGGTGTCACGGGAGAACGTCGAGATCGTGCGCAGCGCCTTCGAGGCCTTCAACCGTGGCGACCTCGATGCCGCGGTTGCGAACGCCGCTCCGGATATCGAATACCTCGCCTCGGGCGCGATCCCCGGCGCCACGGGCGTCTATCGGGGGCCTGAGGAATTCAAGCGATTCGCTGGCTGGCTCCGGGAGGAGTTCGATGACGCTCGTATAGAGGTCCACGATCTGGTCGAGGCGCACGACCAGGTGCTGGTCTCGGTGACTAACCGGGGCCGTGGAAAACGGAGTGGTGCGGAGACCAGCTGGAGGCTCTGGACCCTATGGGTGCTTCTGGACGGGAAGATAGTGCGCGGCCAGGGATTCACCAGCCGGGACGAAGCCCTCGAAGCCGCCGGGCTTCAGGAGTAGGTGTTGTCGCAGGAGAACGTGGAGATCTTCCGCAAGGGCATTGATGCCTTCCTCCGGCACGACATCGAGCCGCTCTTGGAGACCTCTCACCCCGAGATCGAGTGGTATCCCTTCTCGGCGCAGGTCGAGGGCGACGTGGCATACCAGGGACACGAAGGGGTCAGGCGATGGTGGGCGAATCTGAACGCCACGTTCGACGAGTTTGAGGCGAGTATCGACGAGGTTCGAGACGAGGGCGACATCGTCATGGCGCTCGGCCGGCTTCGCGCCCGGTTCAGGAGCGGCATCACCCTGGATACCGAGGTCGGCTGGGTGCTCCACTTCCGCGATGGCCTCGCCACTTGGGGTCGTGCTTACCAAAGCCATGCCGAAGCCCTCGAAGCCGCCGGGCTCAAGGAGTAGCGATGTCGCAGGAGAACGTCGAGCTCGTGCGGCGTACGATCGACGCGCTCAACAGGAGAGAGATCGATCAGGCGGTTGAGGTCGCGCACGAGGACTTCGAGGCAGATTGGTCGAACTCGATCGCTCCCCATGGCGGCTTCTATCGAGGGCGCGAGCGGGCGCGAGAGCTCTTCGAGGCCTTCCTCGAGGCGTGGGACGAGTTCCGCTGGGAGCCTCAGGAGATCATCGAGGTGGACGAGTCCCGGATAGTGGTCGCCAACCGGGTCCGGGGGCGCGGTCGCGGTAGCGGGGTCGAAGTGGACGCGACAGGCGCTCAGCTGTGGACGATCAATCGCGGCAAGGTGCGTAGCGTCAAGCTCTACCAGTCGAAAGCCGACGCGCTCAAAGCCGTCGGGCTTATGAAGTAGGCGAGCCTAGGGTCGTCCCTCCGCGGCACCGACCGCGACCCGCTCGACGTCCAGCTGCGGCAGGATCCGCTCCAGCCAGTTCGGGATCCACCAATTGCGGGCACCGAGCAGCTGCATCACGGCGGGGACGAGCACCATCCGCACCACGGTGGCGTCGAGGAAGATGGCCGAGGCGAGACCGATCCCGAACAGCTTCAGGAACACATCCGGCGCCGTCACGAAGGCGAGGAAGACGACGACCATGATCGCCGCCGCCGCGGTGATCACGCGCGCGGTCTTCGCCAAGCCATCGGCGACCGCCCGCCGGGTGTCCCCATCCTTGAGGTACTCCTCGCGGATCCGTGAGATCAGGAAGACCTCGTAGTCCATCGAGAGGCCGAACAGGATCGCGAACATCATCACCGGCATGAACGGCGCTACCGGCACCTCGTGATCGATCCCGATCAGCCCGCCGACGGCCCCGCCCTTCGCCACCAGCGTCATCACGCCGTAGGCGGCGCTGACCGAGAGCAGATTCATCACCCCGGCCTTGAGCGAGATCAGGGGCGAGTGGAAGGCGACCAGTAGCAATAGGAAGGAGAGACCGACAACCCCCGCGATGAACACCGGCATGCGGTCCTTGATGTACTCGCTTTGGTCCTCGAGCGCCGCGGTCACGCCTCCGACCTCGGCGGTGATTCCGGTGCCGCGGAGCTCCTCGGGCACGACGTCGTCGCGCAGGTGGTTGACCAGGTCCTCGGTCTCCTTGTCCTGCGGTGAGCCCTCGGGGATCACGTTGACGATCGCAGCGTTGCCCTCCGGATTTACCACCGGCGGCGGGACGAACGCGACCGCGGGGTCGCTGCGAATCCGATCCGCAAAGGAGCCGATCGCGGCCTCCGCTCCCGGATCATCGGGGGGCAGCTCAGCGGCGATCACCAGCGGCCCGTTCGCGCCGGGTCCGAATCCCTCGGCGTTCAGGTCGTAGGACTGGCGGGTCATGGTGTCCGGCGGGTCGTTGCCGGCGTCGGGGAAGCCGAGGCGCATGCCGAGCGCGGGGGCTGCCAGCGCCAGCAAGATCGCGGTGGCGGCGATTGCGAACGGCCAGGGCCGCCGCTGGACGGTGTGGCTCCAGCGCGCGGCCGGTGACTCGCTGTCTCCCTCTGCCTTCAGCGTCCGGCCGAGAAACGGGATCCGCAGGCGGTCGACTTTCGGGCCGAGGTAGGAGAGGAGGGCCGGCAGCAGTGTGACCGCGGCGACCATCACCACCAGCACGGCGAAAGACGCCGAGATCGCGACGCCGTACATGTACGGAAGGCCTGTCAGACAGAGGCCGAGAACGGCGATCACCACCGTGGCGCCGGCGATGATCACGCTGCGCCCGGCGGTTGTGACCGCCTCCACCACGGCGTCGTGGCGGTCTTTGCCCTCATTCATGGCCGCTCGGAAGCGGGTGAGGACGAGGAGCGAGTAGTCGACGCCGACCCCGATCCCGATCAGCCCCGACACCGCCGTGGTCCAGTCGGGCACGTCGACGAGGTTGGCGAGTAGGGCGATCAGGCCTGCGGATGAGATACCGAGGCCGACGAGGGCGATCGCGAGCGGCAGGCCGGCGGCGACCACCGAGCCGAAGGCGATCAGGAGCACGATCGCGGCCCCGAGGAGCCCGACCCCCTCCGGGCTGCCCGACTCCTGCGCCTGGTAGATCGGATCTCCGCCGAGCTCGATCTCCAGCCCATCGCCACTGTTCTCCTCGGCGGCCGCGACCAGCTTCTCGCCGTCCTCCTTGGGGACCTCCCAGCCGTTGACCGTCAATGGCAGCGTGGTCGATCCGATCGTGCCGTCCTCCGAGAACCGGATCGGGGCGTGCTCGGCGACGTGATCGACCTGCTCGGCCTCGGCGAAGAAGGCGTTGACGCGCTCCCGGGCGTCGGGGCTGTTGGCGCCGGCCTCGTCCTTCCAAACGACGTTGATCTCCTGGCCGGAGTAGCCCTCGAAACGCTCCTGGGTGAGCTCGCTCGCCGCCTTCGACTCGGACCCCGGCGTGTGGTAGTCGGCTTCGAACTCCCCGGCCAGCGAGGAGCCCAGCCCGATGATCACGACCATGGCAACGATCCAGGCAAGGACGACGCGGCCCCGGCGGCGGTAGGCGATGTCGGCGAGTCGGGCTAGGTACTGCGTCACTCAGGGCTCCCTTCTGGGCTCACGGCTCGTGTGCAGGACGTAACGAATTAGCGGATCGCAGGACGGCGTCCACCCGGGGCTCAGCCAGCCGGGCTGCCAAGAGCCAGACGGCCGCGCGCGCCTTCTGCGGACTCCGCGCGCAGCCGCCACGGGGCTGCCGCGAACAGCCCGCTCATCGGCCCACCTCTCAAACCCCGCTTTCGGCGAGGAACCCGACCACCTCCCGCGCGCTGCGCTGCGGCTCGTCCGCGTACACGAAGTGACCGGCACCCTCGATCACGACCAGCTTGGCATCGGGGATCTCGCGGTTGAAGCGGTGAGCGCCGGCGACCGGCGCAAAGACGTCGTTCTCCCCCCAGAGGAGCAGGGTCGGGACGCCGAAATCGGCCAGCTTTCCCTCGTGCGGCGCCAGTTTCGCGAAGTCGCCGGACCGGTACAGCTCGAGGATCCCCCGCCTGCCATCCTCGCTCTCGAAGGTCTTCCAGTACTCGTTCGCGACCGTACTGTCGATCCCGCGCGAGACCGCACCGAGCATCTCTGCGAAACCCTCCCGGTTCATCGCTTCCACCAGGTCCTCGCCCTCACCCTCGGTGCGCAGCGCGCGGGCCATCCCGTGCCACTTCCCGTCCTGGAAAAAACCGGTATTGCTGAGCACCAGCGCGGCCACCGCCTCGGGGTGATCGCACGCCCAGCGAAGGCCGATCAGGCCGCCCCAGTCGTGGAGGACCAGCACGGCGCGGTCGAGGCCGAGCGCGGTGCGGAATCGCTCCAACGCCTCGACGTGGCGCTCCCACGTGCCCGGCGGGTCTGGCGTCGAGTCCCCGAAGCCCGGCAGGTCAGGCGCCACGGCACGGCGTCCGGCGGCGGCGAGGCTCGGCAGCACGTGCCGCCACATGTAGGAGGTCTCGGGGAAGCCGTGCACACACAGCGCCGGGGCAAGATCGGAGGGTTCGGCGGGAACGGCCTCGCGATATGCGATCTCACCCACGCGCTGCGGCCCCAGCTCGGCCATGAAGAGGCACCCTATCCGGAAGCGTCCTAAGCCCGTCCGGTTGGCTTGGGCGCTCGCTACGCTAGCCCCACCCGGCGCCTTGGCGGAGTGGCTACGCAGCGGCCTGCAAAGCCGTTTACACCGGTTCGATTCCGGTAGGCGCCTCTCAAGAAGCCGGACAACCATGCGGATTGTCCCGGTCTGGGGCACTTCCAGAACTGAAGCGAGATACTGCGCGGACGATGTCGCAGGAGAACGTGGAGATCTTGCGTCGAATCTCCGAGGCCTTTCTGCGAGGCGACTGGGATCAAGCTGCGCAGCTGCCGATCCCGATGCAGAGGGTCTTGGCACGGTCGGCGGGCCTCCGAAGGGACGGTCACGCGTCGCGTCACAAAGTTCAGGCACCCCTTTGAGGAAGAGGACGCCGAGGCCTGGGATGAGCGCCGACGGGAGGCAGAGGAATTCATCGACGGAGGCAACTGCGTTGTCGTGTTCGTGCACGAGTTCCGCGCGGGAGGGGCAGCGGAGTCGAGCTCGAATCCGATACGGCAGTCGTCTTTGAGGTGCGCGACGGACGCGTGGTGCGCATGCAGGGATATATGGACCGAGCCGAAGCCCTCAAAGCCGCCGGGCTTTCGGAGTAGCCGATGTCGCAGGAGAATGTGGCGATCGTCCGAGTCCTGTTTGAGGCGTTCATTCGACGCGACGTCAAGGCAATGGAAGCCTTCATGGCGCCTGAGGTCGAATGGGATGCGACCCGCTTCGCAGGCGTGATCCCGGACTTGGCGGGTGTCTACCGAGGCGCTGAGGGTACGCGGAGGTTTTGGGGAACCTGGCGTCGTCGTGGAAGGACCTCCGGTTCGAGCCGAGCTCCGGGATAGCGGCGATTAGTCGTCGGCTGGTCCGCAATCAGCGTCATTGGGTCGGCACAGCGGTATCGAGACCGAAATCAGCCCTTATGGGTTTTTCTACACCCTTCGGGGCGGCAAGGTGCTTCGCGTGAGCTTCTATCCCGACATGAATCGGCCCTCGAAGGCCGGGATTAAGGAGCAGCGATGTCACAGGAGAACGTGGAGATCGTGCGTGGTATCTACGCTGAGTGGGAGCGGGGCAATATGACTGCTGGGGTTGACCACTTCCATCCCGAGATCGCCTTCGAGAGCTTCATGCCAGACGCCAACGAGCGGGTCGTTGCCAATGGGCCGGGGGAGGTCGAAGCGTTCATGAGTGAGTTCCTGGCGCAGTGGCGTGATTACAGGCTGACCGGTGATGAGTTCCGCAAAGTCGGGGCGGACAAGGTCGTCGTCGCCGGGCGCCAGGCCGCCGTAGGACGACAGAGCGGAGTCGCGGTTGAGAGCCCGATGTGCTCGGTCTGGACTTTTCGCGGCGGCGAGGTCTTACACCTGCTCTTTGATCCTGATCGTCGGAAGGCTCTCGAAGCCGCCGGGCTGCGGGAGTAGGCGCCTCTGGCGCTATCCAGCGATATTCGAGAGACAGACCCGAGAACTCACGCTGTCTCCGCCAGGAGCCGGCGGATTGCCTCGACGGAGCGGTCGACGTCGGCTTCCGTCGTGGACCAGTTCGAGACCGAGATCCGCATGAACCGCCGCCCGCGCCAGGTGGTCCCGCCCATCCAGCAGGTCCCGTCGCGCTGCACGGCGGCGATGAGGCGATCGGTGCGCTCGTCGGAGCCGAAGCTCACTAGAACCTGATTGAGGACGATGTCGTTGGCGATCTCGACCCCTTCGATCGAGCCGAGTTGTTCGCCGAAGCGGCGCGCCAGCGCGCAGCAGCGATCGACGAGCTCGGCGAGGCCCTCCCGCCCCAGCTCGCGCAGAGCGGCCCATGTCGCGAAGCCTCGAGCCCGGCGGGACGATTCGGGGACGTAGTCGGAGGGCGCACGGACCGACCCCTCTCCCTGGCCCACCAGATAGGCGGCGGTGTACGACATCGACGCGGCATGAGCCGCGGTGTCGGCGCAGAACACGAAGCCCGCGTCGTAGGGGACATTCAGCCATTTATGACCGTCTACGCCCCAGGAGTCTGCCTGCTCGATGCCGGTCACAAGGCTCCTCTTGGAGGGGCTGACCGCGGCCCAAAGCCCGAAGGCGCCGTCGACGTGGACCCATGCCCCGCCGGCGGTGCGCCGACATCGCACGCGGCCGCGAGATCGTCGCAAGCACCGGTGTTCACGTTGCCGGCCTGGAGGCAGACGATGGTGGGCGCCTCGGAGTCGGCACCCAGGGCTTCCCCCAGGGCCGCGGGATCGATCGCACCGTTGGGGTCGGCGGCAATCGGCTCCACGGCCTCGGCCCCGATGCCGAGCAGGCGCAGCGACCGATCGATCGTCGCGTGACGCTCCTCGCCCGCCAATACCCGGATCCTCGGCGCCCCGATCAGGCCGCGCGTCTCCACGTCCCAACCGGCCTGGGCGAGGACTCGATGGCGTGCCGCGGCGAGCCCAACCGTGTTCGCGCCCTGCGCGCCTGTGACGAGGCCGAACGACGACTCAGCGGGTAGGCCGAAGGCCTCCTTCAGCCACTCGCCGACCACCTCCTCCACGGCGGCAGCGACCGGAGAGGCGGTGGGATTAAAGGCCAGTTGGTCCCATCCGGTCGTGAGCACGTCGGCGCATGTCGCGGCGTCGAGGGCGCCGCCGACGACGAGACCGAAGTACCTCGGGCCGACCGTTGTCACGAGCGCGGGCTCCGCCGCCGTGGCCAGCTGCTCGATGACGGCGTGGGGATCCGCCCCCTCCGCCGGCAGCGGGCCCCCGAGGGCTGCCCGCAGCCGGGCGGAGTCGACGGGCGGCGCCACCGGGCGATCGCCCGCGCTCTTTCGATAGTCGGCGACGCGCGTCGCGGTCAGGCGCAGCAGCTCCGAGAGCTCCGACACGCCCTCATCGTACGAACTTGTTGACGACGCTCCCGCTCCTCCATCGAGCTAGGGATGGGTGCGGCAGCTGGGACCAGCGCAGTCCCGCAGCTCTTGCAGGCGGGCCGCGAGCTGGGCCCGGATCGACGCGTAGGCGGGGGCGTCGTGGCGACTCCTAAGCTCGAACGGGTCGTTGTTCAGGTCGTAGAGCTCCCTCGTGCCGTTGTTGTGCTGGGCGTACATGTAGCGCCCGGTCCGGATCGCCTTGAAGCTCGGCTCCTCGATCAGCAGCTCGCGTCCCTGTTCGACACCAGGGTTCTGCACCATCGGAATCAGCGAGCGCCCATCCATCGCCAGGCCGGGGTTCGCGTTCGCCACGTCGACGATCGTCGGCGCCAAGTCGGCGTTGATCGCGAGGTCGCTCACCTTCACGCCCCGCGGAATGCCCGGCCCGCGCATCTGGAGCGGCACCCGGATCGACTCCTCGTAGATGTACAGCTTCTGTTCAGGGATCCGGTGCTCTCCGTGGAAGAAGCCGTTGTCGGCGGTGAAGATGAGCACTGTGTTTCCGAGCTCGCCCCTGGCACTCAGCGCATCGACGACCTTCTTGACGCCTTCGTCCACCGAAAGCAGCGATTCCAGCTCGCAGCGGTACTTGCGCTGGATGTCCGCGATTTCATTTGCGTTCAAGCAGCGGGCGGTTCCGGATCTTGGCGGGCTTGTCGGAGACGTCGGCCTCGTTGAAGTTCGGGGGCCTCGGCAGCGGCTGGGAGTCGAACGCGTGGGCGTGGCGGGGGGCCGGCTTCGCCGCGTCGCCACATTGAAGGGCGGGTTCGGGTTCGGGTCCGGGCGGCCGGAGTGGGGCGCCGTGTAGGTGAGCCAGAGGAAGAACGGCTGCGCCAAGGGCGCCCGGCGGTTGACGAGATTGACCGCCTTCCGCGTCAGCACTCCTGCTTGAAGTCGGTGGGATCGGTCCCGTAGTGGACCAGGGTGCCGTTCTCGTTCAGGGGTAGTCGTAGACGTCCTGTGGCGTATCAGCCGTGGCGGCCGCGCGCCACTCCGACCATCCCGGCGGCACCGGCGGGTCGTTGTTGTAGCCGTTCAGGTACTTGCCGATCATGGCGGTGTAGTAGCCGGCGCGCTGAAGCCAGACGGCGAGGTTGTTGTTTCCGTGCAGGGTCTGGAAGCGGCGGAAGCCGCCGCTTGGTGCCAGGTTTCCGAGCACGCGGTGGTTGTGCATGTACTGGCCCGTGAGGAAGGTGGCGCGCGAGGGGCAGCAGAGCGAATAGTTGACGAAGCTGTTCTTGAACCTCGCGCCCTGGTCACCGATCAGGGAGTTGACTCTGGGCATGAAGCCAAGCGACTGCCAAGTCTGGTCGTCGGTCTCGATCACCACGACGTTGGGCCTTGCCGGTGCTGCGAGTGCCTGCTCGACGTTTGGCGGCGGCGTTTCGGCGCCGGTTGCCACCAGCGCAGCGGCCACGCCCAAGTCGTGATGACCGGTATGAGCGCGGCATGCAGACGCCGGCTCATTAGCAGCCGCCACTGGAGGCGAGCCCGTAAGCTCCGCCTCTGATGGAGTTCGAGCTGAGCGATGAGCAGAGGCTATTGCGTGACACGGTGCGCGACGTTTGCGCGCCAGGAGGTGGCGCCGGTTGCCGCCGAGCTGGACCGCGAGAAGCGCTTTCCATATGAGCTCGTGGCGAAGCTGGGCGAGCTGGGCTTGATGGGGATCCCATTTCCGCATGAGTACGGAGGCGGCGGGGCCGACGCCCTTTCCTACGCGATGGCGATCGAGGAACTGGCGCGCGTGGATGCCTCGCTTGCGATCACGATCTCCGCGCATAGCTCGCTCGGGACGATGCCCATCCACCTCTGGGGGACCGATGAGCAGAAGTCCCGATGGCTCCCGGATCTCTGCAGTGGACGCAAGTTGGCGGCATTCGGGCTCACGGAGCCCGAGGCCGGCTCCGACGCCGGCAATACGCGTACCGTCGCAAAGCTCGAAGACGGCGAGTGGGTCGTCAACGGCGCCAAGCAGTTCATCACCAACGCCGGCACCGATATCACCGGCTGCGTGACGATCACTGCGGTGACCAATCAGGCGGACGAACGGCGCGAGATCTCCAACATCATCGTCCCCAACGGGACGCCCGGTTACGAGGTCGGCGAGCCCTACCGCAAGATGGGCTGGAACGCTTCGGACACACGCCCGCTCAGCTTTCAGGACTGCCGGGTCCCGGAGTCCAGCCTTCTAGGCAAGCGGGGAGGGGGATTCAGACAGTTCATGCACGCGCTCGAGGGCGGGCGGATCGGAGTCGCCGCCCTGGGGGTTGGTCTCGCGCAGGGCGCCCTGGATGAGGCGATCGCCTACGCAAAGGAGCGGCGGACCTGGGGCAAGCCACTCTCCAAGTACCAGCTCATCCAGGGGAAGATCGCGGACATCTCGGCGCAAATCGAAGCTGTCCGGCTGCTCACCTACAGGGCCGCAGTGCAAAAAGATCGCGGAGAGAGGTTCGCGCTCGCTGCCGCACAAGCGAAGCTGCTCAGCGGTCGGCTCGCGGTACGGGCAACCGAGGAGGCTGTCCAGATCCACGGCGGCTACGGGTACATCGAGGAGTATCCGGTGTGCCGGTATTACCGCGACGCGAAGATCCTCACGATCGGCGAGGGCACCGACGAGGTGCAGCAGATGGTGATCGCTCGCCAGCTGGGCTGCTAGCTCGTAGTCGAAGCGCGGGCCGTCACGTATAGAACACCTCACCATCGAGCCTGGTGAGCAGGGACGCGTCGGTCGCCAGCAGAGCGGCCAGCTCCGGGTTGTTCGTGTGGAGGATCGGCCGCCGGGCGACCCCGAACACCGCGAACCGGCGGCTCAGCGGCTCCATCAAGTGTGGCTCCCCTCGTCCCGTGAGAACCGCGCCGCCCTGAGCCTTCGCGTGAGCGACCAGCTCTGCCAGAACCGCTGTCGACCTCGCGCTCAACCGCCGCGAGGTGCAGCAGCCGGCTTGTGCCACCCGGATTGAGGCACGTACGCGTACCACCCGATTACACGCTCGCCGCGGCGCACCAGGCGGCGCGCGAGGGGGCCCCAGAAGGCCTCCACCTGCCGGAACAGGTGGTCGAGGTGCTCCTGGTCATAGTCGACCACCAGCCGCATGCGGCGAGTGAGCGCCGGCAGGTGCTCGACGATGCTGGCCGTGGTGGCAGGTTCGCCGACGACATCTGGGGGGGTCTCGGGCTGCTCACGCGGCAGCAGTGGCCTGCCGACGGCCTGGAACGGCAGCGCGCCGACGGGTACGAGCGCCCGCCCGACTGGTTGCCGCCGCGCCGCGGCCTGGACCACGCCCCCGAGCCAGCGGGCAGGTCGCAGGACGAGCATCCAGTCGCAGGTGCGCGCGTGGTCCACGTACCCTCCGAGGGTTCGCCAGATGCGCATCACCGCGTCGGTCGCGCTGTCGGAAAAGGACAGATCCTGCGGACCGCGGAGGACGCGCCCCAACAGATGGAAGCCGGCGGCGCCGGCGCGGCTGTCGGGGGCCACAACCACGTGGGTGGCACAGGCGGCGCGGATCGGTTCGCCATCGAGGCGCATCCGCCTAACGTGAACGCCGATGAAGCCGATGACCTCATCACTCTCATCGACAGCAACCAGAGACGGGAGCTCCTCGTCGGCCCACGGGTAATCGAGCATGACGCCGCTCAATACGCTTTCGTTCAGTCTCCAGTTCGGAAGATGGGCGCGCAGGAGCGCGACCACCGTCGGCAAATCGGTCTTCTGGAGCGGACGAATGTCGGTCATGCGAAAAGCGACACTACAACCAGGAAAGCGACAGCAGGCCCGAGCCGCGTCTCTACGCGAACCATCGCCCAGCCAGTGACATGGACGTGACCAAGATCAACAGTGATGCCGCTGCCCCAGGAGACGTCCCCTTCGACCCTGCCGATTGCCTTGACCGCCTGGTGCGGGGCACGCGGGATGCGGTTCGTCAGCTGGGCCGGCGTGGTGCCGTCGTTGCCGTCTCGGGCGGAGTGGACTCGGGCGTGGTTGCGGGAATCTGCGTACGCGCCCTGGGGCCCGAGCGCGTGCTCTGCCTGCGGCTTCCGGAGCGCGACATCGGCGGCGCCTCCTCCGACTTGGGCCTGGAGCTTGGCTCGCGCGCTCGGTGCGCCCACCGAGAGGAGCCGATCACCGGCGCGCTGGACGCGCTCGGCTGCTACCGGCGCCGCGACGAGGCGATCCGTCGTGTTTTCCCCGACTACGAGCCCGCCTGGCAGCACAAGCTGGTCCGCTCCCCTCCGTCTGGGGGGGTGATCGTCTTCTCGCTGGTCGTCCAGCGCCCCGACGGCAGCGAGGAGCAGCGACGCATGCCCTCCGATGCGTACCGGGAGCTGATCTCGGCCACGAACATGAAGCAGCGGGTTCGGAAGCTGATCGAGTACACCTGGGCAGATCGGCTTGGCTACGCGGTGATCGGAACCCCCAATCTGCTCGAGTACGACCAGGGATTCTTCGTCAAGGGGGGGACGGGCTCGCGGACGTAAAGCCGATCGCGCGGCTCTACAAGGGCCAGGTCTACCTTCTGGCCCGTGAGCTCGGGCTACCGGAGGAGATCGCCACCCGGGCGCCTACCACGGAGACGTTCAGCATGCCGCAGACCCAGGAGGAGTTCTACTTCGGCCACCCGTATGAGCGCATGGACCTGCTGATGTGGGGACAGGCCGAGGAGGTCGAGCCAGGCGAGCTTGCCGCTCGCGCCGGGTTGAAGCCAGAAGAGGTGGAAACGGCATACGGGGAGATCGAGCGCCGCCGGGTGGCCACCGAGTACCTGCATGCCCCTCCGACCATCCTCGACCCCGCCGACTGAGTCATGTGCGGCGTGGCAGGCATCGTCCGCCCGGAAGCCGCGGCAGCGGTCGACGAAGACGCGCTGCTGCGGATGGCCGGGGCCATCCGCCACCGCGGCCCGGACGGCTTCGGCCTCGCCCTCGATGCTGGGGCCGGGCTGGTCTCGGCCCGGCTGGCCATCTTCGACATCCCCCGTGGCTGGCAGCCCTTCGAGTCCGGCCCGGGAGGAAGCCTGCTGGTCTACAACGGCGAGGTGTACAACCACCTGGAGCTGCGGGCCGAGCTGAGCGCGCGCACGGAGAGACCTTCACGACCACCTGCGACACGGAGGTGGTGATGCGGTTGCTGGAGCGCGAGGGCGTCGCGTCGCTCGACCGGTTCGAATGGGCAGTTCGCGTTCGCCTGGTGGCAGCCGCAGCAGCGCCGTTTGACGCTGGTGCGCGATCGCTTCGGCGTGCGCCCGCTCTTCTACGCGCTTCTGGACGATGGCAGCCTGGTCTTCGGCTCGGAGGCCAAGGCGCTGTTCGCCTCGGGCGAAGTGACCGCGGCCCCCGACCTGGCCGGCATCGACGAGGTATTCACGCTCTGGGGCCCGCGGCCCCCGCGCACCGCATTTCGCGGCGTCAGCCAGGTGCTGCCGGGCGGGCTGGTCGTCTGGGAACGGGGAAGGATCGTCGAGGAACGAAGATGGTGGACCCCGGAATACGGCCAGGACGGAAGCCACGACTCCGACCTGGACGAGCTCTTGCGCGACAGCGTGCGGCTGCGCCTGCGAGCCGACGTGCCGGTGGGTACCTATCTGTCAGGGGGCCTCGACTCGAGCCTGATCACCGCCCTGGCCCAGGCGGAGACCGACCACGAGCTGCGCACGTTCTCGATCGCGTTCTCGGACCCCCGCTACGACGAGCGTTCCCATCAGGAGGAGGTGGCGCGCGCCATCGGTACGCGCCACCACGTGGTTGACGCCGGGCCGGCCGAGATCGCGGCCGCGTTCCCCGATGTGGTCCGCCACGCCGAGATGCCGCTGGTGCGCACGGCGCCGGTGCCGTTGTTCCTGCTTGCCAAGGAGGTGCGCGAGCAGGCGATCACCGTGGTCGCAACGGGGGAGGGGGCGGACGAGCTGTTTTGGGGCTATGAGCTGTTCAAGGAGGTCGCGCTTCGCGAGATCCATGAGCACGACCCGGAGCGGGCCGATCGAGCTGCTGGAGCAGCTCTACTCGTATCTCGGGCCTGCCGTGGCCCGCCGCGGGCCGGCCTGGCGCCGGTTCCTGCTGGAGACCGGGGCCGACGACGAAGAGCTGGGCTCGCACCTGACCCGTGCGGAGGCCACTGCGACGGTGAAGGCCTTTTACCGCTCGGAGGTCGCAGCCGAGATCGGGAAGAACGCGTCACTCGATCGCCTTCGAGCCGAGCTGCCGCCCGCCTTCGGGAGCTGGAGCCGGCTGGAGCGCGCCGCCTGGCTCGAGATCGCGACCTTGCTCGACCCCTACCTTTTGTCAGCGCAGGGAGATCGTGTCGCCATGGCGCATGGGGTCGAGGGCCGCTTCCCATTCCTCGATCATCGCGTTTTCGCACACTCTGCCGGCCTGCCGGCGGAGGCAAAGCTCGAGGGCATGCGTGAAAAGGCAGCCCTCCGCGAGGTCGCGGCCGAAGTGCTGCCACCGTCGATCGCGGAGCGAGGCAAGCAGCCGTACCGCGCCCCGGAGATCGACCCGTTCTTCGCTCCAGGGGCACCGGGGTGGGTAGAGGAGCTGCTGTCCCCGGCGGCCCTGACCGAGACCGGGATCTGGGACCAGTCGCGGGTGGGTGGCCTGCTGAGGCGTTGCCGCGCCGGCCGGGCGACCGGGATGCGTGAGTCGATGGCGCTGGTTGGCATCCTTTCCACCCAGCTGTGGCATGGGGAGTTCGTCGGCAGGGGGGCCAGTCACTATCCGGCGGAGCCCGAGCAACCGCGTATCCGCATCGACCGCACCATCAAATCAGCGACCAAGGAGGTTGTATGACAGAGATCACCAGCGACGTACGGGGGGACATGCGTGCGTACATCGAGGAGAACTTCCTCTACCTGCACCCGGGCGTCGAGCTCAAGGACGGCGACGACTTCCTGACCCTGGGGATCGTGGATTCGCTCGGCTTTGTCGAGCTGGTGGAAGAGGTCCAGGCGCGCTATGGCGTCGCCGTCGAAGACGTCGAGATCACCGAGGAGAACTTTGGCTCGATCGATGCCATAGCCGGCTACGTCGAGCGCAAGCGAACCGCAGCATGAGCGTCCGCCCGCTCGGCGAGGACCTCCGCGCCGCCGCCAACCGTGATCCGGACCGGGTCGCGTTGGTCGATGCTGAGCGGGCGCTGTCGTACGGCGAGCTCGACCGACATGGTCGACGGATTGGCGTCCGGCCTGTGCGAGCTCGGCGTGGGGCGGGGCGATCGCGTCGCCATCGTCCTTCCGAACGGAATAGAGGCAGCGATCGCGATCTATGGCGTGCTGCGGGCCGGCGCCGCCTTCTCGCCGCTCAACCCGACGATCAAGCGCGAGAAGCTCGGGCACGTGCTGTCCGACTCGGGAGCTGCCGTGGTCCTCTCCGACACCGACCGGGCCGAGACGGTGGGGGCGGCCGTGGCTTCGGCTGGCGAGATCCCGGTCGTCACGGACGTCGAGGCGCTGGCCGGTGGCGACGGGAAGGCGCCGACGCGCCCAGTCAGCGTCGATCTCGCCGCGGTGATCTACACGTCGGGATCGACCGGCGACCCGAAGGGGGTCACGCTGACGCACGCCAACATGACCTTTGCCGCCGATTCGATCATCGAGTACCTGGGGATGCAGCAGTCGGACGTCGTCCTCTGCGTGCTGCCGTTGTCATTCGACTACGGGCTCTACCAGCTCCTGATGTGCATGCGGATTGGGGCCACGCTGATCCTGGAGCCGAACTTTGCGTTCCCGGGCCGGGTCGTACAGCTGCTCGAGACGAAGAACGTCACCGGCCTGCCGGGCGTCCCGACCGTCTTCCAGGTGCTGCTGTCGTTGCGCGGGCTCGCGGATCGCGAGTTGCCTTCTCTGCGGTTCTTGACCAACACCGGAGCGGCGCTACCTGGGCCCACTGTGGAGGCGATCCGCCGCACCTTCCCCAACGCCCGCCTCTACTCGATGTACGGGCTGACGGAATGCAAGCGCGCGACCTATCTGCCCCCGGACCAGCTCGACGCCCGCCCCGCGTCCGTTGGCATCCCAATCCCCGGCACGGAAGCCTGGGTCGAGGACGAGGAGGGCAACGTGGCGGAGCCCGGCGAGGTCGGCGAGCTGATGATCCGTGGCTCGCACGTGATGCAGGGTTACTGGGGCGATCCGGAGGCGACGGCGGAGCGCCTGCGCCCGGGACGCTGGCCGTGGGAGCGCGTGCTGGCGAGTGGCGATCTGTTCCGCTCTGACGAGGAGGGCTACCTGTACTTCGTCGGCCGCAGGGACGACCTGATCAAGTCAGGCGGGGAGAAGGTCGTTCCTCGCGAGGTCGAGGACGTGCTGCACGCGGCACCCGGCGTCCAGGAGGCGGCGGTGGTCGGAGTCCCCGACCGGCTTCTTGGTCACGCCGTCCACGCCCACGTTTCCCCGCAGGGCGGCGCCGAGCTGGAGGAGGTGGCGCTTCGCGCCCACTGTGCCGAGCGCCTCGAGGACCACATGGTGCCGCGGCGGATCGTGATCCACGAGGAGCTCCCCAGAACGAGTAACGGCAAGATAGACCGGTTAGCTCTGGCCGACCTGTAGCGGTCCCCATGGCGAAGAGACAACTGGATTGGACGACTGGAGGGAAGACACTGAGGCTGTCTGTCTCGGTGTGGCGTGGGAAGAAGGCGTGGCTGCCGTTGTTCCGCGTGGCCATCGTTCGTCTCCATGGCGAGGTTCCTGTGGGGCGCGTCTCTATCTCAAACCCACGCTTGAGCGGACTGATGCCCAGCACGTGGCACGTAGAGGAGAGCTCGACGCCCGACGGACTGCACGGACGGGCGTATCTGTTCCTGAGGCTTCGGATCCGATTCATGCGTCGCCTGTCGTCGATCAGAACCGATCCAGCGGCGCGGACCGACTCCTTGTCCAGGTGAGGCTGACGAGCAATGCTGGTGTTTGATGCTGCTCGCTCTGGCGATCGTCGGCCTCCTCCTGCTTCCGTCGCCGTGGGGAGTGGTTGCCCTGGGTGCCGCGGTGGCGGTGGAGGTGCTCGAGCTCCTGTTCTGGAAGAGATTCCTACGCCGCTACCGGCTGCGGGTCGGACCGGAGGCGCTGCTGGGAATGCGGGCGGAGGTGGTTCAGCCCTGCGCTCCGGACGGGCTCGTACGGGTGCGCGGCGAGCTGTGGAAAGCTCACGCCAGCGCCCCGGTCGAATCGGGACAGGCGGTGACCGTGTTGGGGGTGGACGGCCTCACGCTGCGGGTGGAGCCCCATACTTGAGGGACCGGCGGGCCGCGGCCACGGAAAAGGGCCCCGGGAGGGGCCCTTGGTTTCCGAAGGACGTGCCGCCAGCGATCCCGCCGCTGGCCCGTCGGTCCTTGTTGATCTAACTTAACACCAAAGTTCGCCGCAAGGTTGCACCGACACCTCCGGCTTGGTCCGCAGGTCGGCATCTCGTTCATTTGCAGCGATGTTCCTGAACGGCTAATGCTGCAGCTGCTGCTGATGCGCTGTGGACAACGGACGCTCCACCACCGCGCGGATCAATAGGATGCGCGCCATGCGGTATCTGATCACCGGTGGTTCCGGCTATATCGGCTCCCGTCTGACCGAGATCCTCGCGGCTCGGGACGAGGTCGAGCAGATCGTCAACCTCGATGTCCGCCCGCCCACAACGCCGCAGGCCAAGGCCACCTTCGTGGGCGGCGACGTCCGCGACCTGGCGGCGGTTCGGGACCTGCTCGAGCGCACAGAGCCCGACGCGCTCGTCCACCTCGCCTTCCTGCTCAACCCGATCCGCGACGAGGCGAGGATGTACGACATCGACGTCAACGGCACCGAGGCGGTGCTGCGGGCCGCGGCGGAGGCGGGGACCCAGCAGGTGCTCGTCACCTCCTCGGCGACGGCATACGGCGCCTTCCCCGACAACCCGAGGCCGATCGCCGAGGATTGGCCCGTCCGCGGCCAGCCCGACTTCTCCTACGCGCGCCACAAGGCCGAGGCGGACCGCCTCTGCCAGCTCTGGGCGCTCGAGCAGCCGGACCGGGTGATGACGATCGTCAGGCCCTGCATCGTGTTCGGGCCGAACGTCGACAACTACATCTCGCGAGGCTGGGAGAAGTCGGCCTTCATGCCCGTCATGGACGGGGTCGACGAGGAGTTTCAGCTCGTCCACGAGGACGACGTCGTGAGCGCGATCACGGGCCTGCTCGATGCCAAAGCGGGGGGCGCGTTCAACGTCGCAGGGGACGGCTCGCTGAGATGGGGGGAGTCCGCTGAGATGATCGGGCTGAAGACACGGGAGATGTCGCTGAAGGCGGTGCGCCGCATCTACGCGATGGCCTGGGCGCTCCACGCGCCGAGGGTCGAGGCTCCACCGGGCAATCTGAATTTCATCCGCTATCCCTGGGTGGTCTCGAACGAGAAGCTCAAGGCGGAGATCGGCTGGGAGCCCTCGGCCGACACCCGCGAGGTCTTCCTCGAGACCATGTATGCGAAGGGGCTGGTGGCCACGCCCCCCTCGCGGGCGCCCGGTACGCCGGCGGCGGCCTGAGCCGCTCGGCCCGCCGGGCCGATCGGAAACCGGCAACCTCGGGATAAACTCAGTCGCTCGGGCGCTTAGCTCAGTAGGGAGAGCGCCAGCTCGACAAGCTGGAGGTCGCTGGTTCGAGCCCAGCAGCGCCCATCCCTTGACTACGCCAGTGATGCGTTGAGCACCGAGACCGAGCTGCTCCGCCGCTACGCGGAGACGGGCGACGCGGCGCTGAAGGAGGAGTTGGTTCGGCGCTTCCTGCCCCTGGCGCGATCGCTCGCGCTTCGCTACCGAGGGTCGAGCGAGGACACCGAGGACCTGATCCAGGTCGCCAGCCTGGGGCTCGTCAAGGCGCTGGACGGGTTCGACCTCGAGCGCGGAAAGTCGTTCATCGCCTACGCGGCGCCCACGATTCTGGGAGAGCTTCGGCGCCACTTTCGCGACCGCGTCTGGGAGGTGCGCCTGCCCAGAGGGCTCCAGGAGCGGACGATGGCGGTCAGCGAGGCCGCCGGCGAGCTCAGCGACGACCTCGGCCACACTCCGACGGTCTCACAGATCGCCGAGCGCCTGGACTGGGAGGACGAGGAGGTCTCGGAGGCCCTTCAGGCCGACGAGGCCCGCCGCACGCTGTCGCTGGAGGTGCCGAGAAGCAGAGAGGACCTGGGGTCCGCGACGATCTTGGAGACCCTTGGCGAGACCGAGCCCGGCTATGACGCGGTGGAGGCTCAGCTCGCCGCCGATGACGCTCCGCTCGACGAGCGCGAGCGACGCGTTTTGATGCTCCGCTTCGAGCAGGACCTGAACCAGTACGAGATCGGCCGCCGCCTCGGCGTCTCGCAGATGCAGGTCTCGCGGATCATGCGACGGGCGCTCCGGAAGCTGCTCGCGGCGGTGCAGGCGGGGGCCGCCGATTGAAGGGATGGCGTCCGCCCCAGTTGACTGCGGCACGGCGCTGACCGGGCGCCCTGCCCGTGTATCGTGGCGTCCGTCTGAGATGCCACCACTCGACGTAACCACGGAGCAGCGTCCTGGGCAGACCCGGGTAGTCCTGGTGGGCGAGCTCGATATCGCGAGCACCGACGAGCTCGAGAAGCAGCTGACCGCGATCGAGGCCGATTCGCCGGGGACGCTGGTGCTCGATCTGCGTCGCGTGGAGTTCATCGACTCGACCGGGCTTCGAGCCTTGATCGCCGCTGATGAACGCGCTCGCTCCGGGGGCCGGCGCTTGGCGGTGGTTCGCGGCCCGGACGCCGTCGCGCGCCTGCTGACGGTCACCCAGCTCGATCAACGCTTGGAGATCGTGGACGACCCCGACGCGGTTGGCGCCTGACGGCCGCGGCGCTCAGCGAGGGTCCAGCACGAGACAGAGCAGCTCACCTTCGCCGGCGCTCTCCACCCGGCGGTCCTGCGTGAGCCGCTCGAGCACAGGCGGCAGGTCAGCCAGCGCCGAGGCCTGGACGACCCGCGTGGCCCCTCCCTCCTCGAGGGGCCCGACGCGAACGACGAGCTGACCGTTCGGCCGATCGATCCCGAGCTGGATCCTGTTGCCGACGATCGACCTCGGCGCGTGTGCCGCGACTGCGTCGGTGACCAGCTCCGCCTCCGAGATGCCCTCCAGCGAGAACTCCGCGCGGGCCGCGAGCATCGCGATCACGCGGCCCAGCACCGGTGCCGCCAGGGGCCCGGAGGAGACGGCGATCGAGAGCTCGCCGGGGGGTGGGGGAGCCTCGGGGTCGTCCGGGTGAGCGCCGTCGGACATCTCCTTGGAGCCGTTGTCGACGGCGAAGCTCATCCGAACCCTTGTGCCCTCGCCCATGCCACCGAGGAACTCGGCGCGGTCGGTCAGCGCCTGGATCAGCGACAGCCCGAGTCCCTGGACCTCGAGGTCGGGCTCCGGCACGTTCGGCCGGATGCCCACACCGTGATCGCTGACGACGACCTCGAGCTCGGTCGGTTGGATCCACAGGTGAACGTCCATCGGCCCTTCCGCGCCCTCGTAGGCATGGACCACGACGTTGTTGCACGCCTCGCTGACGGCGGCGTTGATGTCGAGCAGACGCGCTTCCCCGAGGTCGAGGACGTCCACAACCCCGCTCAGCGCCCGACGGACCAAGGCGACGTTCTCGGCGCGGTTGGGGAGCGCCAGACGAAGATCGGGCTCGTCGCTCGTCTTCGTGTCCTGCTCCATGCGGGGGGTGGTGAGGGTCCTCATTCCGCGGTCCGGTGTGAGGCGCGTGGTTGCTCTCCTAACGGCACTACCCTGCCGCGCGTCGCCCAAACCCCTCCCGGTCGCTGCCGGTTGACGCCGCGGCCCGCGGGTGCGACCCGCCGGCGGTCTCGCGGAGCGCTGTTTGTGGCCGCAGCAGCACCAGCATCGCGGCGTCGTCTTGGGGTGGTCCGACCGCGAACGCGTCGAGCGCGGATTCGATTCTCCTCACCGTTTGTGTTGGATTGCTGACAGCCGACAGCCTGGCGCGCAGGCGGTGATCCCCGAAGCGATCGCTCTGCCCCCGGGCCTCGGTGACACCGTCGGTGTAGAGGACGAGCTGATCGCCCTGCCACAACTCGAGCGGCGTGACCTCCCAGCGCGGCTGGTCGGGTGCGCCCACCAACGGCCCGGGCTGTCCGACCGCATCCACCGTTCCCTGCTCGAACGAGCAGGGGCAGGGGGTGCCCGGCGACGAGCAGCGATGCTTGCATGGGATCGTCATCGCCGTTGGGGAGCACCAGGAGGATTGCGCTGCACAGCGACAGGTCCGCCCTCTGCTTGAGGCTCTCGTCGAGCAACAGCGCGGCCGAACGGGGGTCGCCCGTCAGCTTGCCCGCCGTGCGGATCGTGTAGCGAGCGAGAGCCGTTACCGATGCTGCCGCGGCGCCGCGTCCCACCACGTCCCCGATCGCGAGCATCCATCCCCCTTCGATCTCGAACGCCTCGTAGAAGTCCCCGCCCACTTCGTTGACCTCTCCGGCCGCGCGATACATGGTCGCCACCTCGAAGCCGGGGATCGGGGGCAGCTCTGTCGGGCCGCAAGCCGCGTTGGAGGACTCGCGCGACCTCGGCCCGCTCGCCGGCCAGGCGCGCGTTCTCCACCGCGATTCCCGCCCTGCGAGCGATCTCCACGGCGATCTCCAGATCGTGCTCGTCGAACGAGCGCGAGCTCGAATCGTTGCCGAAGACGAGCACCCCGACGACCTTTGCCCCCGCCGCCATCGGGACGGCCAGCGCGGAGCCCGGGCCCACGCCCTGGATCAACCGCGGGCCGTCGTCCATGCGCACCGGGTGGCGCTCGCTGAGCTGCCGGGCCAAGGCGCACCCTTTCCGGGAAGCTGTGCACGAAGGCCACCTGTTGCAGGGCCCCGCTCTGATCCGGGATGTTCACCGAGCACCAGTCGGCGAACCGCGGGACCGCCACCCGTGCCACGGCCTGGACCGTGTGCCGGTAGTCGATCGAGGCGCCGAGCAGCTCGCCGGCGCGCGCGAGCAGCTGCTGGGCGAACTCGGAGCGTTTCAGCTCGGTCACGTCCTTGATCGTCGTCACCGCATAGAGGAGGCTTCCGTCGGGGGTGTTGATCGGCTCCGAGCTGACCACGGCCCAGCGCTCCTCGCCGGTGGCCTTGAGCGCCAGCCGGATCTGCTCGCGCTGCGGCAGGCGGCCGGCTCGAAGGCGCTGCGCGATCCGATCGCGGTCGAGGCTTGCCCCGTCCTCGGCCCAGATCTCCACCCGGGCCATCAGCTCATGCTCGGCGGCCTCCACGACCTCCCTGGGGCTTGTGAACCCCAGCCAGCGGGCGGCTGCGTGATTCGCATAGACCAGGTCGCCGCTGGCATCGTGAACGGCGACCCCCTCGTCGAGCATCGACATCACCGTGTCGAGCCGCCTTTCCACGCTCTCGAGGTCCGAGAACAGGCCCGCGTTGTCGAGGACAAGCCCGATGCGCCTGGCCAGCAGCGAAGCGAAGCTGACGTCGTCGGCGCTGTAGCGCCGCTTGGACCAGGCGGTGACGAGCGTCACCGTGCCGAGCGTTCGGCCGCGTGCGGTCATCGCCGCGACGATGGACGACCTCGGCCGCAGCGATTGCAGGAACTCGAGGTCCTCGGGGCCCTGGGCCATCCTCCGCAGGTCCTCGGCGTCCATGCGAGGCCGGAAGTGCGGGATCTGGGTCCAGGCCGGCTCCGAGGTCACGAATCGTTCCGGTAGCGAAGGCGCTCGGCGACGGAGCCGGTCCTCGACCTCGGCTGCGTCGGGCACCCCCTGCGCGCGAACCGCCGTCCGTACCACCCGGCCCTCGTGCACCGCGTCGATCATGCACATGTCGGCCGCCTCGGGGACGATCAACTCCGTCACTCGGCTCAACGTCTCGGTGAGCGGCAGCGAGCCGTCGGCGAACTCGCTGATCGCATCGAGTAGTCGCAGACGGCCGGCGTTGCCGCTCCACCTGTCGCGCGCGTGGGCGCCAGCCACGGCGAACGCCCCCGAGGCGGTGATCGCCGCCAGGCGGATCGCGTAGGCGACGCCACCATCGGCCTGCCAGAGGGGGCTCGCCGCCCCGAGCAAGATCGCCAGGCCCGCGACCAGCGCCGTCCCCCGCGGACTCCCGAACAGCGCGCAGACGAAGGGCGCCATCAGGAAGGTCCCGGTGACGATCGGCGCCGGGTCGAGGATCACGTCTACGGCGACGAGTGCAGCCAGGACGCCGAGGCCCAGCGGCACTCCCCAGCGGTTCCTGTCGCCCTGGCTAGGCCCGCGCGTGCCGGGTGCCGCTCGGAAGCGTCGCCGACGTACCATCGGCCAAGCCTAGTCGCAACGCGTCCGGGCCAAGCCGGTTAGGGAGCTCCTTCCAGCCCTTGCGCCGGCCTCGCAGTAGATCCTGCGCGAGCCAGGCCAGGATTCGGGTGTCGCGCCGAGCGTCCCCGATTCTGTATGGAAGCGTGGCGTGGCCGTACGGCACGTACACCCGCACCGGCGCCGAGAGCTCGTCGGCGGCACGGGTGGCTGGCGTGGCCGGCAGCCCGAACAGCAACTCGAGCTCGCAGGGGGTACCTGCGCCCCGCAGCCGCCGCAGCGCCTCGCGGGCGAGCGCCTCGTCGTGGGTGGCCACGGCGACCCGGCAGGCACGCCCCGCCAGCTCGTCGACGATCGCCAGAAAGCCCGCGCGCGGGTCCTGTTCCGGCGCGTCGAGGTCGGGCCATTGTCCCTTCACCACCCGAACACCGACCCCGAGCTCTACCGCGGCGCCCGCATCGCCCAGACTGCGGCGCCATCGCGCTGGGAGGGTGATCCCGAGCTCGTCGTGCCGCTGTGCTGCCTCGGCGATCAGCGCCAGTGTCCGCTCGGCGGCCTCGGGGGCGAGCGAGTCGAAGTGAACGCGCACGCCCGCGGAGCCGGTCCGTTCCAGGAGCCTCGCGAGCAGCACGGGCGAGAATCCCAGTGCCGGTGCCTTGATCGACAGGTGGGCATCCAGGCCGTTCCGCGACAGGGCCTCGACAGCCGCCAGGCAGGTGAGCATGACCTGGCTGGGCTCGTCTGTGCCCTGGTTCCAGAACCCGACGGTGCTTGCTCGCCCCCGTCCTTGCAGCGTGCGACAGACGAGCAGGGCATCGTCGATCCGTGACCCGGCAACATAGGCGGAGGCGGCCCGCCGGTGTAGCGGCGCGAGGCAGGACCTCAGCGCTGCCTTCGGCCGGTCTCTCACGGCCTGCTTCGGACGACGTCCCTGAGTCGCCGCCCGGCGGCGGCCGCGGCATCGGTCGCCAGCATGCCCACGCCCGATCCTTCGAAGGGGTAGGCGTCCACGCGAACACAGGGACGCACCGTGTCGGTCCAGGGTCGAATCCACGACTCCGCGCTGCCGAGGAACTCATACGAGCGCAAGCCCCGTATCGCCGCGTGCCGGATCGTCTCCATCAACAGCAGGGAGCCCGGGGAGCAGCGGCCGAACCGCTCGTCGTAGCCCAACTTCAGCAGCCAGAATCGATTGTCGGTCTCGACCGCAAGCTGCACGGCCGCGGCCTGGCCGCCGATCCGCAGAAAGCAAAGCCGCAGGATGCCCTTCGAGCAGGCCGCCGTCGCATAGTTCCGGAAGAAGGCCCTGCGCATCTCGTCGTGGGCGAGGGCGGTGCGCGCCCTCCCCTTCCAGCCGGCAGCCTCGACGGCAATGGCCTCCTCGAGCAACGGTTGAAGCTCCGCGGGCGAGGGAGCCAGCATCTCGTAGCTCACCTCGCCGAGCCGCGCCGCTCTCCGTTGGGCGCGCCGAAGGTCGGACCGTCGGCGGGCGCGTGAGCTGCTGCTCGGGGTCCGTGTGGCGCTCCCCGAGGCTGATGTAGGGGCAGGCGCCGGCGTCGCGATTGAGCACGAGCCCGCGTTTTCGGTCGGCGTCCCCGACCGCCGCCACAACGAGCGAGCTGGCGGGGACGCGTTTCAGGCTCAACGGGCCTGGCAGGCTGGTGAGGACCCGCACCAGCGCGGCGGCCGCGGAGGCGTCCTCGTACAGGAAGTCCATCGGCTCCCGCAGCTCGTGGACGCCGAGCAGCTCCAGGGGCGCCATGGGGCGTCGCCGCCTGGCCAGCGGCGCGATGGCGAACGGTCGCTCGCGCGGGCCGATGGCCAGCACGTCGAGGCTGTACCGATCGCCCAGAGTCTCGGCGCAGGCCCGTGCCCAGATGTACTGCCCGATCGGACTGCCGGAATTGCTTGCGAGGCGGTCCCAGGCACCCGCGAGCCGATCCAGATCATCGAGCTCGATGATGCGGTCGACCTGGGATCCGTCAGGGTGAGGGAACCCCGATGCCATCTGCCTCCTAGTGATACCGATTCCGATCGCGATTGGACGCAGTACCCGTGCCGCGAACGCCGTTACCCGCTTGGGCTCCGCCATAAGCGTGTCCCCTCCCCGCGCTGAGCGCGGAGAGGTCGCCCCCGCTCTCTATGCTCGCCCGCGATGCTGGCGACGTACGGGTCGCTCCTCATCATCCTTGCCGGCTCGTGCCTCGTCGGCCAGGCGCTGTTCGCGCTCTGCGGCAGGCGCGAGTGGTCCTGGCTGGCGCCAGCGGTCGGCCTCGGCGTGCTCACCGCGGTGGCCTGGGGCGCGGTTCGGCTCCCCGGCGAGGGACTCGCGTCGCTGATCGCGATCGGGGTGCTGGCCGCTGGTTCGGCGGCCGTTCTCCGCGGCCGGGTCCCGGGGCTCGGGGCGGCGGCGTCGGTTGGGGTTCCGGTGGCGGTGGCGGCGCTCCTGGCCGCGTCGGTGCCGTTCCTGGTCGAGCGCCGTTTCGGGATCCTGGGAACGGGGCTCAACCCGGACATGTCGCAGCACCTGTTCGCGGCCGACCAGCTTGCCCAGGGCGCGGGGGGCGAGCTGCTCGACCAGGGCTACCCGCTGGGGCCGCACGCCTTGGTGGCGGCGGTTTCCAAGGGAACCGGAGCCAGCCTGGTGCACGCCTTCAACGGGCTCACGCTGGCGATTCCGGTGATCGCCGCGCTGGCGCCCCTGGCGCTGCTCGCACGGCTGGCCGCTTGGCGGCGGATCTGTGGCGCATTGCTGGTCGGGCTTCCCTACCTGGCGGCCTCGTATCTGATCCAGGGGGCCTTCAAGGAGACCATGGAGGCGCTGTTCGTGCTGGGCTTCGCGATCGGCCTGCACGAGCTGGCGAGGGGGACGCTGGTCCACCGAGGCGGGCGAGCGTCAGGCGCTCGCCGCGATCCCGCTGGCCGCGTTGGCGGTCGGGGCCGTCTACTCCTACAGCTTCCCGGGGCTCTTGTGGCCGGTGGGCGCCGCCGGCCTCTGGGCGCTTTTGGAGCTCGCGCTGGCCGCACGGCGCGACTCCTCGCTGGCGGCGGTGGCGCTTGCCCGACGGGCGGCCCCAGCGACCGCCGTCGCCGTCGCCGCCGTGGCGGTCGCCATCGCCCCGGAGATCGGCCGGATGATCGACTTCGCGAGCTTCGAGACATTCGACCCCTCGGGCCCCGGGCTCGGCAATCTCTTCAACCCGATCTCGCCGCTCGAGGCGCTCGGCATCTGGCCTTCCGGCGACTTTCGGCTCGACCCGGGGGACGGCGCCATGCCGGCGGATCGGCTTCTATCTCGGCGAGGCGCTCGGGTTGGCGGCGCTCGCCTACGGGCTCGCCTGGTGGCTTCGCCGCGGCGAGCGGGCCGTCCCCGCGGCGCTCGCCGCGGCGGCTGCCCTGTTCGTCTACGCCCACCTCGCCGGCACGCCGTATCAGGCGGCCAAGTCGATCGTCATCGCCTCGCCGCTCGCGATGCTGATCGCCGCCCGAGCGTTGCTCAGCGACGAGCCTCTGGTCGAGCTCGGGGCGCTCCGGGGCGCGATCGCCAGGAGGCGGGGTGGGGCAGTCGGCCTCCTTGCCCGCAACCAACGCCCCCTGCGGATCGGCCTGGCGGTCGCCTTCCTGGGCGCCGCCGCGGGCTCCAGCCTGCTGGCGCTCGTCAACGGACCGGTCGGCCCGGCGGCGTACTCGCCAGAGCTCACCGAGCTGCGTCCGGTGCTCGGCCGCGGCTCCACCTTGGTGCTGGCGCCACACCACATGCTGGCCTCCGAGCACGGTCGCGACTACCTCGTCTGGGAGCTTCGCGGCGGACGGGTCTGCGTCGAAAGCGCCCGCTGCGTCGCCCTCGTCGCGGCGGGCCGGCCAGGGATCTCGCACGTGATCACCCAGGGCTCCCCGCAACGGCCGCCGTTCGCCGATCTGCGGCTCGCTCGACGCGCCGGCCCCTACACGCTGTGGCGACGCCGTCCCGGCACCGCGGGGCCACGGGCCCTGTCCGCTGATCTCGGTCGGCGAGCGGGCGGACCCGGGGCGCTGAGAGGGAGCGGGCAAGTGGGACACCAGCCCCGACGCGGCTGCGTCACAGCTGCGCGAGTGCGATCGTCGCCGGCTCTCGGGCGGTCCGGCGTCATCCACCGCTAAGTAGCATGGCCGGCGATGGCCAAGCTGACCGTGAAGCTGCCAGACGAGTCGGCTCTCGAGCTGGCACAGGGCGCAACCGGCGCCGACGCCGCGGCGGCAATCGGGCCGCGGCTGGCCGCAGGATGCGCTGGCCGTCAGAGTGGACGGCCAGATTCGCGATCTCGCAGCGCCGCTCGCCGACGGCGAGCGGATCGAGATCCTGACCCCCGGTCGTCCCGAGGCCCTCGAGGTCCTTCGACACGACTGCGCGCACGTGCTGGCCACCGCGGTGCTCGACCTGTGGCCGGGCACCAAGGTCTCCATCGGCCCCCCGATCGAGACCGGCTTCTACTACGACTTCGAGTTTCCCGATGGGTTCCGGCCCTCCGAGGCGGACCTGGAGCGAATCGAGGAGCGGATGGCGGCTCACATCGAGGCGGATGAGGCCTTCGAGCGCACCGAGATCCCGGCCGATGAGGCGATCGAGCGCTTCCACGCCGAGGGACAGCCCTACAAGGTCGAGCTGATCCAGGACCTGGTGCGCGATGAGGGGGTACAGACGGTCTCGCTGTACCGGAACGGGCCCTTCGTGGACCTCTGCCGTGGCCCGCACGGCCCCTCGACCGGCCGGATCGAGGCCTTCAAGCTGAGCTCGATCGCGGGCGCCTACTGGCGCGGCGACGAGAGCCGCCAGATGCTCACCCGCATCTACGGCACCGCCTTCTTCTCCGAGCGGGAGCTCGACGAGCACCTGGAGCGGCTCGAGCAGGCGCGGGCGCGCGACCATCGCCGGCTGGGCCCCCAGCTCGGCCTCTTCATGCTCTCCGGCGAAGCCCCCGGGATGCCCTTCTGGCTGCCGCGGGGGACGGTGCTGCTGCGCCTGATCGAGCGCCAGGTTCGCGCCCAGCTCGAGCGCCGTGGCTACGTCGAGATCAAGACCCCGCAGGTCCTGGACGAGGAGCTCTGGCGTCGCTCGGGCCACTGGGACAACTACCGCGAGAACATGTTCTTCACCTCGGTGGAGGAGCGCCGGTTCGCGCTGCGGCCGATGAACTGCCCCGGCGCCTGCCTGGTCTACGCGTCGGACCGGCGCTCCTACCGCGACCTGCCGCTGCGCCTGGCCGAGTTCGGCCTGGTCTCGCGCAACGAGCGCGAGGGCGTGCTGCACGGGCTCCTGCGCGTGCGGGCTTTCACCCAGGACGACGCGCACGTGTACTGCGCCCCTGATCAGATCACCGACGAGGTGGATTCGATCTGCCAGGCGATCGACGAGCTGTACGCGCGCTTCGGCTTCGACCGGGTGCGAGTGGAGCTCTCGACCCGGCCCGACAAGCACATCGGCACCGACGAGCAGTGGGAGCGGGCCGAGGGGGCCCTGCGCGAGGCGCTCGAGCGTCAGGGCCGCGAGTACGAGGTCAGCCACGGCGAGGGGACCTTCTACGGCCCCAAGATCGACTTCCACATCACCGATGCCCTGGGCCGCTCGTGGCAGTGCGGCACCTGCCAGCTCGACTTCCAGATGCCCGAACGCTTCGACCTCAGCTACCAGGGGGCTGACAACGCCGAGCACCGCCCGGTGATGATCCACCGGGCGTTGCTCGGCTCGATGGAGCGGTTCGTCGGCATCCTGATCGAGCATCACGCGGGCCGGTTCCCGGTCTGGCTGGCGCCGGTCCAGGCGGCGATCCTGCCGGTCGCGGACCGCCACCTGCCCTACGCCCGCCAGGTCGCGGCGGGCCTGGACGAGGCGGGCGTGCGCGTGCGGGTGGACGAGCGCTCGGAATCGGTGGGCAAGAAGGTCCACGACGCCGAGGCGTCCAAGGTCCCCTACATGCTGGTCGTCGGCGAGCGAGAGCAGGAGGCAGGCGCCGTCTCCGTCCGCTCGCACGACGAGGGGGACCTGGGCCAGATGACACTGGAGGAGTTCGCGGGGCGAGTGAACGCCGCGGCCTAGCCGTTGAGCGCGGGGAAACCCGGTCGCCCGGCGAGGGGGCACTGGCTGTCGCTCGAGAGCGTGTAGTCGCGTGCGTCGCGATCCACATAGAGCGGATCGACCACCGCGTTGGCGCTTGCGGTGAAGTTCTCCGAGGGGGTCTCGACGCCGCCGTTGGACTCGTAGTCCGGCGCGGCGTCGCCCGCCCAGAGGCAGTTGTGGCGGAGCACGTTGCCCTCGGCGCGGGTGCCGTTCGGGTTGGAGTAGACGTTCCAGCCCAGATTGGAGTTGGAGATCACGTTGTCGGCGACCACGTTGTCGCTGGAGGTGTTCGAGCCCTTGCCTGCGAAGACGATCCCCTCCCCGTTCGAGTCGAGCACGTTGCCGGTGATCGTCGAGCCGTCGGCGTTGGGGTAGAGCTGGATGCCGCGGTCGGTGTTGTCGTAGATCCAGTTGTCGCGGATCGATCGTGTCGCGGGCCTCCGAGAGGTAGATCCCGTGATCCTTGTTGGTCGGGGGCAGCGCCCCGCAGTCGTGGATCCGGTTGCGCTCGATCACCACCCCCCGCGGCGGCGGGCTCGAGTACTAACGCCCCACCGAGACGCAGATGCTCGCGTGGTCGTTCGTGATCTCGTTGTCGCGCAGAGTCACGCCGTCGGCGTAGATCCTGGGGCCGATCTGGCTCTCGCCGCTGGCGCCGTTGAGCCTCAGGCCCTGGATCGTCGAGCCTGAGCCGGGGGGCAGACCTTGATCTCTCCCTCGAGGGTCACCGCCTCGTCCTCGTATGGGGCAAGGGTGACGTCTTGCGTGGAGAGCTCGAGGAGGGAGAACGCGAAGGTGCCGCCACGGAAGCAGCCGGTCTGGCCCGGGTCCAGGGCGTCGACCAGGCGCTGGGCGGTTTGAAGCGGCCTCACGCGGCTGCCCGGCGCAGAGTCCGAGCCCCCTGTCGCCGCGTACAAGTCGCAGGCCGCCGGCGTCGACTCGGCCGACCCCGCCCAGGTGGGGCGGGGTCTCGGGCTCCGCTTCGCCGCAGCCCGCAGCCAGCAGTGCCACCACCAGGGCCAGCCCCAGCTGTCCCCGGGGAAGCGTTACGCCCAGCCCCATGCATGGAAACGAGCCCGCCAGCGCATCGCCCTATTTTGGCTGACCGCCGCCCTTGGCCCCGAAACCCGCGACCTTCCCGTCTATACTGGCCGCCAATGAAGGGCACCCGCACCACGTGCTGCCGCTGAGCGCCCGTGCCCTTGCTTGCTTGTCGTCTCGTCTCTCCAACCCCGTCAGAGCGTCGCTAGCTTGACGAGCCCCATCAACTCGAGCTAGTGGCGAACCCGCGTTTCGACCGGTCGCCTCCCGAGCGTGACCCGACCCGGATCAACGAGCGGATCCGAGTCTCCGAGGTCCGCCTGATCGACGAGGACGGGAACCAGGTGGGGATCATTCCCACCGAGCAGGCCCTTGCGCTGGCCTCCGAGCGGGACCTGGACCTGGTCGAGGTGGCGCCCGACGCGAAGCCCCCGGTCGCCCGCCTGCTCGACTACTCGAAGTACAAGTACGAGCAGGAGCAGAAGGCGAAGGCGGCGCGCAAGCACCAGCAGCAGGTCAACGTGCGCGAGATCAAGCTGCGGCCGAAGATCGCCACCCACGACTACGAGACCAAGAAGGGCCACGTCGAGCGCTTCCTGCGTCAGCAGGACAAGGTCAAGGTGACGATCATGTTCCGCGGCCGCGAGCAGGCGCATCCCGAGCGCGGCCGAGCCCTGCTTCAGCGCCTCTATGACGACATCGAGGACCTGGCGACGATCGAGCAGGAGCCCGAGCAGGAAGGGCGCAACATGAGCATGCTGCTCGCCCCGGTGCGGGCGAAGGGCGGCGACGCCGAGCGCCCCGCCGCCTGACCCGGCTCCAGAGCCGTCTGCTTCAATAGCCGTCCGATGCCGAAGATGAAGACCCATTCCGGCACCAAGAAGCGGTTTCGCAAGACCGCCAAGGGCAAGCTGCGCGGGCGGCGGGCCAACTCCAGCCACATGCTCGAGAAGAAGTCGCCGAAGCGCAAGCGGCGCATGGCCCTGCCGACGGAGGTGGCGCGCCCCGACCGCAAGCGGGTGCGGACCCTGCTGGCGGGAAGGAACCGCTGAGATGAGCCGGACAACGAACGCCGTCGCCAGGCGCAGGCGGCGCAAGAAGGTGCTCGCGCAGGCGAAGGGCTACTGGGGACGCAAGCACTCCAGCTACCGGCTCGCCAACGAGCAGGTGATGCGCTCCGGGTCGCTACGCGTACCGCGATCGGCGCGCCCGCAAGCGGGAGTTCCGCCGGCTCTGGATCGTGCGGATCAACGCCGCCGCGCGGCGGGAGGGAATGAGCTACTCGGAGCTGATCCACGGCCTCGGCAAGGCCGGCGTCGAGGTCAACCGCAAGATGCTCGCCGAGATCGCCGTCCACGACCCGGAGGCGTTTCGCCGATTTGCCGAGCTAGCCCGGGAGGCCACCGCGACCTAGACGCGACGGCTCAGACCCACAAACTCCCGGGCGGCCCATCAGCTGGACCGCCCGTTTTTTTTGCGAGTGAGCCACGCCCAGCAAGCAGATGATCACCTCTCCTCACAACGAGAAGCTGAAGCGGATCCGGAAGCTCCGCTCCCGCCGCGAGCGCGAGCGCACGGGCCTGTTTGTGGCCGAGGGCGAGGACCTGGTCGGCCGCGGCGGAGGCCGCCGGGGCCAACCCCGAGCTGGTCCTGGTGGCGGGAGAGGACGTCGAGCCCGCGTTGCTGAGCGCGGTGAGCACGCTGGGCTCCGGGACCCGGGTGATCGGCGTCTATCGCCAGCGCTGGTCGCGGATCCGAGGCGGCGGCGCAATTGTCCGTCTACCTCCATGGCGTCGCCGACCCGGGCAACGTCGGCGCCATCGTCCGCGCCGCGCACGC
Organism: uncultured Actinomycetes bacterium; assembly: GCA_963740145.1. Taxonomy (GTDB): domain Bacteria; phylum Actinomycetota; class Thermoleophilia; order Solirubrobacterales; family 70-9; genus AC-56. The sequence continues at coordinate 138,403 of CAVUDI010000002.1, read as the reverse complement.
GCTCTGCGACGGCCCGGTCGTGCTCGGGCCGGGTTGCGCCGACCCCTATTCGCCGAAGGCGGTGCGAGCCAGCATGGGGTCGGTGTTCGCCCGTCCGCCGGCGCGGGCTGAGCTCGCCGAGCTGACAGGGACCAGGCTGGCGCTGGATGCCGGGGCGGGGACATCGCTGGGCGAAGCGGAGGTCCAGCCGCCGGTCGTGATCTGCCTTGGCGCCGAGCGCCAGGGCCTGCCCGCTGAGCTGTCCGAAGAGGTCGACGCCCGCGCCCGGATTCCGATGCGGCCGGACGGCCCGGACTCGCTGAACGTGGCGATGGCGGCCACCGTGGCGCTGTACGAGCTGGGTCATAGGATGGCCGCTCATGCCTGACGTCCAGGGGAGAATCGGGGAGCTTCGCCGCGACGCCGAGGCAGGCGATCGGCGCCGCCTCGGATGTCGCCGAGCTGGAGGAGCTGCGGGTTCGCTACCTGGGGCGCAAGGCCGAGCTGACCGGGATCCTGCGGGGGATCGCTCGAGCTCCCTCCGAAGGAGCGAGGGCCGGTCGGCGCGGCCGGAAACAGGGCCAGGGAGGCGCTCGAGGAGCTGCTCGCAACCAGGCGGGCGGAGCTCGATGCGGCCGAGCTCGAGCAGGGGCTGGCGGCCGACGCGGTCGACGTGACCCTGCCCGGCACCCCGGCCGTTCCGATCGGCTCCCGCAGCCTGCTGATCCGGACCCTGCGCGAGATCGAGGACGTCTTCGTCGGGCTGGGCTACCGGGTCATGGAGGGCCCCGAGGTGGAGCTCGACTACTACAACTTCACCGCCCTCAACCACCCGCCCGGACATCCGGCGCGGATGGCCCAGGACACCTTCTACGTCGATCCGGCAAGCCTGGACCCTGAGCTTCGCATCGAGCCGTCACCGGAGCTCCCCGGAGCCGAGGTCCGAGGGCCCGCGCTTCCGCCCGGGCCCGAGGACGTGGTCCTGCGCACCCACACCTCGCCGATGCAGGTGAGGGCGATGGAGGAGCAGGAGCCGCCGATCTTCATCGTCGTCCCCGGCCGCTGCTATCGCAGCGACCCCTTCGATGCCACGCACAGCCCGATCTTCCACCAGGTCGAGGGCCTCGCGGTGGCTGAGGGCATCACCCTCGCCGATCTCAAGGGCACCCTGGACGAGTTCGCGAGGGCGCTCTTCGGGCCGCAGCGCTCCACGCGCTTCCGGCCCGGCTTCTTCCCCTTCACCGAGCCCAGCGTCGAAGTGGACGTGTCCTGCTTTCGCTGTGGGGGATCGGGGGAGCTCTCCGACGGCTCGCGGGACTCCCTTTGCAAGGGCACCGGCTGGATCGAGATCCTCGGCTCGGGGATGGTGGATCCGAACGTGTTCGGCTTCGTCAGGGCCAACGGCTACGACCCGGAGCGTGATCCAGGGCTTCGCGTTCGGAATGGGGATCGAGCGGATCGCGATGCTCAAGCATGGCGTCCCCGACCTGCGCAAGTTCTTCGAGAACGACGTCAGAGTGCTGGAGCAGTTCCGTTGAGGGTCCCCTGCTCCTGGCTGCGCGAGCACTGCGATCCCGACCTGAGCGTCGACGAGCTCGGTGAGCTGCTGGCGCTTCGGACCACCGAGGTCGAGCGGATCTCGCACCTCGGGCCTCCCTCCACCGATGGCTTCGTGGTCGGAAGGGTCGTCTCGGTCGAGCGGCACCCCGACGCCGACCGGCTGACCGTCTGCGAGGTGGAGACCGGCGACGCGACGCGCACGATCGTCTGCGGCGCCCCCAACGTCGCCGCCGGGCAGACCGTCCCGGTGGCGCTGCCGGGCGCGGTGATGCCGGAGGGAAGGAGCTCGGCCGCGCCGAGCTGCGGGGCATCACCTCCGACGGGATGATCCTCTCCGAGGCCGAGCTCCAGATCGGCGAGGACGCCGACGGAATCATCGTGCTGTCGGAATCACTGCCCGCCGCCTCCTCGGCTTCGCGCTCCGGGGGCGGCGGGGTCGGTGACGGGATCGGCGCCCGGTACTCCGCTTGCCGAGGTCCTGCCGATCGCCGAGCCCGTGCTCGAGCTCGAGGTCGCCTCGAACCGGGTGGACTGCCTGGGCGTCTACGGGGTGGCGCGGGAGGTGCACGCGTTCACGCGGCGCCCCGCTGGCCGCAGGCGCCCTGGGAGGACGACGCGGAGGCCGCCGGCGAGGGCGAGGCGTCGGACTACGCGTCGGTCACCGTCGAGGTTCCGGAGCTCTGTCCCCGCTTCACCGCCCGGGTGTTCACCGAGGTGACGATCGGCCCCTCGCCGCTGTGGCTGAAGGCGCGGCTGGTCGCGGCCGGCCAGCGGCCGATCAACAACGTCGTCGACATCACCAACTACGTGATGCTGCTCACCGCGCAGCCGCTGCACGCGTTCGACCTCGACCGGGTGCCGGACGGGCGAGCTGATCATCCGCACCGCGGCCGACGGCGAGAGGATGACCACGCTCGACGGGGTCGAGCGCACCTTCGACGCCGAGGCGGTCCTGGTCTGCGACCGCGATGGGCCCTCGGGCATCGCCGGGATCATGGGCGGCCAGGCGTCGGAGGTCTCCGAGTCGACCACCCGCGTCCTGCTCGAGGTCGCGACCTGGAACGGGGTCAACATCCTGCGCACCTCCCGAAAGCTCGGCTTGCGCTCGGAGGCGTCCAACCGGTTCGAGAAGCAGCTTCACCCAGAGCTCGCGATGCGCGCCCAGCGCGTCGCCTCGCGGCTGATCGTGGAGCTGTGCGGAGCGAAGCTCGTGCCCGGGACGATCGACGCCGCCGCGGAGCTGCCGCCCGCGCGCCGGGCGCGGCTGCGCGCGCACCGCGCCGAATCGCTGCTCGGGATGCGGATCGAGCCGGAGCTCTGCGCCACCTACCTGGAGCGGCTCGGCTTCGGGGTCGAGCGCGAAGGCGACGACCTGACCGCCGAGGTTCCCTTCCACCGGCACTACGACGTCAGCCGGGAGGTCGACCTGGTGGAGGAGGTGGGGCGCATCCACGGCTACGACGAGCACCTCCCCGCCACGCTGCCGCAGGCGAGAAGCCAGGGGGGCGATTGACCCGCGAGCAGGCGCTGCGCCGCCGCGCCGAGGACGTGATGCGGGATCTGGGCTTCGACGCCGTCGTCAACCTGAGCCTCGCCGACCCGGGCCTTCCGGGGCGGCTGCGCCTGGCTGAGGGTGATCCCCGGCGGGCGCCGATCCGGGTCTCCAACCCGCTCTCGGTGGAGCATTCGGAGCTGCGGACCACGCTGCTCGGCTCGCTGCTCGACGCGGCGCGCTACAACGTCGCGCGCGGCGCCGAGCGCGTCGCCCTGTTCGAGTCGGGGCGCGTCTACCTGGCCAAGGGGAGATCGGAGGCGGGAGGCGTGCTCGGTGGCGAGTTCGCGGGCGAGCGCAAGCCACCCGCGTTCGAGCCGCACTGCATCGGCGGCCCTCGCCCTGGGCCCGCTCGCCGTGCCGAGCTGGGGCGCGGACGACCGGCCGACCGACTTCTTCGCCCTCAAGGGCGTCCTCGAGGCGCTGGCCGGCCAGCTCGGGGCGCAGCTCGCGTTCGCAGCCGGGGCCGCAGCCCTTCCTGCATCCCGGCCGGGCGGCCAGGGTGCTGCTGGGCGGCCTCGAAGCGGGATGGCTCGGCGAGGTCCACCCGGTCGTCTGCCGCGAGTGGGACCTCGATCCGGCGGTTGGCTTCCAGATCGGGCTTGCGGAGCTGGTGGCCGGGTCGTCCTTCGGCGTGGAGCAGTACGAGGACGTCACCACCTACCCGGCCGTTCACCAGGACCTGGCGATCGTGGTCGACGAGGGGTTGCCGGCCGCCAGGGTACGGGAGGCGGTGGCTGGCGGGCGGCGGCGAGCTGCTGCGCAGCGCGACGGTCTTCGACCTCTATCGCGGCGAGCAGGTGGGGGAGGGGCGAAAGAGCCTCGCGCTGCGGCTCGAGTTCCGCGCTCCCGATCGCACGCTCACCGACGCCGAGGTCGCCGAGCGGCGCGAGGCGATCAAGGCCGCGCTCGCGGAGATCGGCGGGTCGCTCCGTGAGTGAGGTGCGAGTGCTGGTTGCCGGCGCGTCCGGCTACGCCGGCGCGCTGGCCGCGGGCCTGGTCTGGAGGCACCCGCGCCTCGAGCTCGCCGCGGCCACGTCCCGCGGCGAGGCCGGCACGCGGCTCGATCGCCTCTACCCGCGCCACCGGGTCCCCGTCGAGCTGGAGCAGCTCGACCTCGAGCGAGCAGGCCGGATACGACGCCGCGCTGGTCGCCTATCCGCACGGCGCAGCCGCGGAGCTCGTCGGCGAGCTCCGCGGAGCGGACATGCCGGTGGTCGACATCTCCGCCGACTTCCGCCTTCACGACCTGCCGACCTACGAGCGCACCTACGGCGATCACGGCGCGCCGCAGCTGTCTGCGCGAGGCCGTCTACGGCCTCACGGAGCTTCACCGCGAGCCGATCCGCGGGGCGAAGCTGGTCGCCAACCCGGGCTGCTACCCGACAGCGGCCCTGCTGGCGCTCGCGCCGCTCGCCGAGGCCGGGCTGGCGGACGACGTCGTGATCAGCGCCGCGTCGGGGGTCTCGGGGGCCGGACGGGGCGGGGGGAGCGGCTCGCGTTCGTCAACGTGGACGAGAACTTCAGCCCCTACGGGGTCGACGGCCACCGCCACGCGCCGGAGATCGTTCAGGAGCTTCGGGGGCTGGGCAGCTCGGCGCCGGTGTCCTTCGTTCCGCACCTGTTGCCGCTCGACCAGGGCCTGCTGGCGAGCTGCTACGTCCGCCTGGCTCGCGGCGTGGGGGAGGAGGAGCTCCGGTCGCTGTATGAGGAGCGCTACGCCGACGAGCCGTTCGTGGAGCTGGTCGACGAACCGCCCGGGGTTCGCGACGTCCGTGACACGAACCTCTGTCGGGTGCACGTCTCGCTCGACGGGGCCGGCCGGGCGCTCGCCTTCGCCGCGATCGACAACCTCTGGAAGGGGGCGGCCGGGCAGGCGATCCAGAACCTGAACCTGATGCTCGGGCTTCCCCGAGACGGAGGGCCTGGGATGACCTTCTTCCGCTCACGCTGGGTGGACGCGCCGGCGGGCGTCGAGGAGCTCGATCCCGCCGAGCTTGCGCCGGGATTCACGGCGGCGGGCGTCGCCTGCGGCCTCAAGGACGGCGGCAGCACCGACCTCGGCCTGCTCGCCTGCGACGCCGAGACGGTCAGCTCCGCGCTGCTCCTGACCCGCAACGCCGCCGCGGCCGCTCCGGTGCGGGTATGCAGGGAGCAATGCGACCGCGCCGGGATCCGGGCCGCGGTCGTCAACTCGGGGAACGCGAACGCCGCCGTCGGCGAGCGTGGCTACCGGGACGCCCTGGCCGATGCGCGATGCCGCGGCGCAAGCGCTTCGACTCGATCCCCGCCTGGTGGCGATCGCCGAGACCGGCCCGATCGGCGTTCCGCTGGCGATCGACGCGGTCAGGGGCGGCGTGGCCGAGGCGGCCAGCGCCCTGTCTGTGCGCGGCGGCGACGACTTCGCGCGGGCGATCATGACCACCGATCGCGGCCCGAAGCGCTGCACCGTGCGCGGCGGCGGTGTCACCATCTCCGCCCAGGCCAAGGGCGCCGGGATGATCGAGCCGCGCTTCGCGACCATGCTGTGCTTCCTCCAGACCGACGCCCAGGTGCCCGAGCCCGAGGCGGCACTGCGAGGCGGCGGTCGCCGACTCGTTCGAGCGGATCACCGTCGACGGCCAGATGAGCACCAACGACACGGTGCTGCTCCAGGCCACGGGGTCGTCAGGCCGGCCGTTGCCGCCGGGGCTCCTGGACGCTGTCCTGCTGCAGCTTGCCCTCGAGATCGTCGCCGACGGAGAGGGCGCGACCCGGGTCGGCCGGATCGAGGTGACCGGGGGGGCCTCGAGCGAGGAGGCGGAGCGGGTGGCGCGGGCGATCGCCAACTCGCCGCTCGTCAAGACCGCCCTCTACGGGCGGGACCCCAACTGGGGCCGGATCGCCCAGGCGGCCGGAATGGCGCTGGCGGGGGTTGAGCTCGCCGAGCTTGGCCCGGACGCGATCGAGGCCGGGGAGCTGGGCTCCGACGCGGCGGAGGCCGAGATCGGGCTCCGCCTCGACCGCGGCGACGGCGGAGCTCATGTCTACTTCTCCGACCTCACGCCCGGCTACGTCGAGCTGAACTCGGAGTACGCGACATGAACGATCGACGCGAGCCCGACGTTCGAACCCTGCTTGAGGCGCTTCCCTACATCAGGGAGTTCCACGGCCGCACCGTGGTGATCAAGTACGGGGGCGCCGCGATGCGCGAAGAGGAGCTCCGGGAGGGCTTCGCCACCGACGTGGTGCTGCTCAAGTACGTGGGCTTGAACCCGGTGATCGTCCACGGCGGCGGGCCGGACATCACCAGCTACATGGAGCGGCTCGGGATGGAGGTCCGGTTCGTCGAGGGGGTGCGCGTCTCCGATCCCGAGACGGTCGAGGTGGCGAAGATGGTCCTGCTCGGCAAGGTGAACTCCGACATCGTCAGCCGCCTCAACCGGCACGGCCAGCCGGCGGTCGGGCTCTCGGGCGAGGACGGGACCCTGTTCGAGGTGCGGCCGCATCCCAACGCGGACCAGGTCGGGTTCGTCGGCGAGGTCGAGCGCGTCGACGTCGACGTCCTCAACCACATCGCCGAGGACTACATCCCGGTGGTCGCCTCCGCCGGCACCGACCGCGAGGGCAACTCCTACAACGTCAACGCCGACACCGCCGCCGGCAAGGTCGCCGCGGCCCTGCGCGCCCACAAGGCGATCTTCCTCACCGACGTTCCCGGGTGGCTTGCCGACCCCGACGATCCCGGCTCGCTGGTCTCGCGCGCCACCGTGAGCGAGGTGGCGGCTGCGCTCGGCGAAGTCGAGGGCGGCATGCGTCCGAAGCTCGGAGGCCTGCATCGAGGCGATCGGCGGCGGCGTGCAGTCCGCCCACATCATCGACGGCTCCAAGCCCCACTCGCTGCTTCTGGAGCTGTTCACGGACGCGGGCATCGGCACCATGGTCACGGCGTCATGAACCAACTCCGCCGACATCCTCCGGTACATCAACTCGCCGACTCCTCGCCATTTGGCATCCGTGCCGGCCTCGGAGTCGGCGGGCTCGGGCGCCGCTGCGGCGGCAGGTCCACTCGCAGCTACCGCGACTTCGTCGCTAGCCCCAGCCAGATGAGCCTCGCTGAGCTGCAGGCGCTGGAGGCGCGGTATGCGATGCCGACCTATGCGCGGGCGCCGGTCGAGTTCGTGCGCGGCGACGGGCGCCCTGCTCTGGGACGCGGAGGGCAAGGAGTACCTGGACTTCTTCGCCGGGCTCTCGGTCCACAACGCGGGCCACTGCCACCCGCGGATCGTCGCCGCGATCTCGGACCAGGCGGAGCGGCTGGGGGGCGTCTCCAACCTCTACTACACGGAGCCGGCGATGCGGCTCTGCGAGCGGCTCGCCGAGTCGAGCCTGGGTGGCAAGGCCTTTCTCTGCAACTCGGGCGCGGAGGCGAACGAGTGCGCGATCAAGCTGGCCCGAAAGCACGCCCACCTGCGCGGTGTCGCCGCGCCCGAGATCGTCGTCCTCGAGCACGCCTTCCACGGCCGCACGCTGGGGACCCTGGCGGCGACTCCGAAGCTCGCCCGCGAGGACCTCTTCGGACCGCTCCCGGCGGGCTTCGCCGCCGTGCCGCGCGACGACCCCGGCGCGCTCCGCGCCGCGGTCGGCGAGCGCACCGCCGCGGTGATCATCGAGCCGATCCAGGGCGAGGCGGGGGTCTTCCCGATCGCCGACGAGGTGCTGCTCGCTGCGCGACGAGGCCTGCGATGCCTCGGGCGCGCTGCTCGTCTTCGACGAGATCCAGGCCGGGATGGGGAGGACCGGATCGCTCTGGGCCTACGAGCAGCTCCCCGTGCGTCCGGACCTGATCACCGCGGCGAAGGCGCTCGGGGGAGGCCTCCCCGTGGGAGCCTGCGTGACCACGCCGGAGCTGGGCGACGTGCTGGGGCGCGGCGACCACGGCTCCACCTTCGCCGGCGCCCCGATCGCCGCCGCCGCGGCGCTCGCGGCGCTCGAGGTGATCGACGATCCGGCGCTGCTTCGCCGCGTCCGCGAGCTGGGCGCCCGCTTCATCGAGGCGCTGGCGGCGCTTGACGGAGTCGCCGAGGTTCGCGGCCGCGGCCTGATGGTCGGCGCCTCGCTGGGCGACGGCCTGGACGCCGCAGGCGGTCGCCGCGCGCGCGCTCGACGCCGGCCTGGTTATCAACGTTCCCGTCCCCGGGAATGCTCCGGTTCCTGCCGCCGCTGATCATCGGCGAGGAGCGAGGTGGATGCCGCGACCGAGATCGTGGCGCGCGTGCTCGGCTGAAGCCCCGCATCGCCCCGACGCAAACCCGAGGGCGCCCAGACCGCAACTCTCGGCCCGTCGCCCTGTTCCTACCTATGTTCCGTACCCACTTCCCCGAGGGATAGGCATGGGCTCTTACTTGAAAACAGCGAGTGACGTGGAAGAGGCGCGAACGACCCTGCGCCGCCCGCCGCACGGGGTGGCTGCCCCGGGCGCGACCCAGCCACAGCGACCGCCGTCCGACCGCGGTCCATCAAGTCGAGTGGATCGAGGAGCCGGGGCGGTTCGCGGAGCTCCGGGAGCAGTGGGACCGGCTGGCCGCGAGGCAGCCGGCGCCCTTCGGCCGGCACGCCTGGTTCACCGCCTGGTGGGACGCCTTCGGAACGGAGGGGGAGCTCAGCATTTGCGCGGTCTGGCGCGGCCGGCGCTTGGTGGCCGTGCTTCCGCTGTGGCGACAGGGCGGAGCCCTGCGGGCGATGGCCAACGTTCACACCCCGGTCTTCCAGGTGCCCGCGTGCGACCACCTGGCCCGCGAAGCGGCGTTCAGCGCCGCGCTGAAGGCGGCACCGGGAGCGCTCGAGGTCGAGGCGCTCGCCTCGACCGATTCCGCTCTCCCGGCCCTCGCGAGGGACTCGCGCGGCGCCGGGCGCCTTGCCCTGGTGGAGTCGCTCCACACATCCCCGATCATCGACCTGAGCGCCGACTTCGCGGCCTATAGGCGGCTTCATCCGACCCGCTGCCGCAAGCTCGCCAAGCTCGGCCGGAAGATGCGGCGCGACCACGAGGCTGAGGTCGTCCTCCTCGAGGATCCCTCGGACCTCGACGCGGAGCTCGAGCGCGCCTTCGCGCTCGAGGCCGCGGGGTGGAAGGGCGCGGCCGGAACGGCGATCGTTTCCGCCGAGGAGACCGCCCGCTTCTACCGCTCCGTGGCCAGCGCCTATCAGCGGCTCGGGGAGCTTCGGCTGTCGACGATCGCCCTCGACGGCGAGCTGGCTGCCTTCGACCTCTGCCTGCTCCACTCGAACCGCCTGTGGACGCTGAAGGGGTCCTACAACGAGAGCTACCGACGCCTCTCACCCGGAATGGTGCTGCTGCTGTGGGAGATCGAGCGCTCCTTCGAGTTGGGGCTGGACGCTGTGGAGCTGCTCGGAGGGAGCGAGGACTACAAGTTGGCCTTCGCCACCAGCGAGCGCGAGCACCTTCGATTTCGAGCCTATCGTCGGCGTCCGGCCTCCATGGCTCGATTCGCGTACCGGCGCTGGGCCCGACCGGTGCTGAGCTACGGCCACCGCCAGCTCCAAAGGCAGTCGCGCACCAATGGAGGAGGCATCGAGTGGACACGGCCATGGCGCGGCGCGGCCAGGGCGTAGGCAGCCCCGCCTAGCGGCTCACGTGCCCGCCTCGTCGCCCTGCGCCGGGGATGCGCCGCGGCGCCCACGAAGCCGATCGGCGGCCCTGCGCGAGCGCAGGTACGCGGCCCGCAGCGGCGGGACGACGAACAGCCGTCCGCCGTAGCGGACGAGGGAAGCGGGACGGCGACGATAGGCGCGCAAGACGTTGGTGTCCCGGGACTCGGTGGCGTAGCGCTCCTTCCAGCGGAGCATCGGGCCGAGGAGCTCCTGCGCGTCGATCTCCTGCTCGAAGCAGCGCTCGATCATCCCCAAGCGGAGCACGTTGCCCGGGGCGAAGTAGGCATATCGCTCGTCATAGCTCGTCTTCAGCGTGTACAGGCGTGCGTTGTGGACGATCCCCAAGCAGAAGGCGACCAGCGCGCCGTCGAGCCTGAGCTCGGAGAATCGCAGGCCTCCCAGCCGCTGATAGCGCTCGAACAGCGACCGCCAGAACCCCGTCATGCGCGCAGAAGAGAGGATGGCGCTCTTCGAGCGGCCCTTCCATCCCGCCGCCTCGAGCGCGAAGCTCTCGGCGAGCACCGGCTCGAGCTCCTCGACGGGCTCGACGACCCTCAGCTCGACGCTGTCCCTCGCGCTCCAGCCGCCGCCGGGCCTTCCCGACCTGGCGTCGTGCGTTGGCGCTCATGCCCTGGCTGTAGGCGTCGAATGTCCCGCGGGTGTCGATGATCGGACAGCTCTCGCGAAACACCTCATGCACCAGCCAGCCTCGAGCTCGCAGCGTCTCGCGGAGCCGCTCGGTGTCAGGATCGTCAGCGGGAACGCCCGGCAGCGTGATCCGAGACCACGGTCCCTCGGCGACCGCCTCGAGAACCGGGTCCAGGTCCTGGCTCGATCGGGTCACGGGGCGATAGAGATCGGTTTGCTCGTCGGCCATCGCCCACAGGTGGCGACCCCGTAGGCCGAACGCCATCCCTCCGACGAGCTGGGACCCCTCCCAGCTCACGTTGACCCGCATCTTCGCGCCTTGGCCGAACGCCTGCCACCAGCAGTCCAGCCAGTCCCAGGTCACAAACAGGCTGTCCGTGGCGAGTCTGTTCCAGGGATCGCGAAGCTCGGCGAACCGGTGGGTATCCGTGACCCACTCCCCGCGCCGCTCCGCCGTTGCTTGCGCTGCGGCAGTTGGACGATCCATGGACGGGCATCTTCGCGTTCCGGGCGGATCGCTGCACGTCGGGCGGGGCCGGTCCGGCCGGCGCCGACGTCCTGCTCAACCCGCGTTAAAGGACGGACGTGACGCGGAGGACCGGCGGCGCTCCGCCTTCGAACGCTTCCGCGGCGCGCCGACCGGACCCGGTGACGATCACCGTCAGCGCGTTGCCGGATGCCCAGCCGGGGCGGTTGACGACCTCCTGGATCACGGCCGCCAGGTTCGGCGTCAGCTGCCCGGGGCCGGCGGCGCCGACGGTCTGCCACGCGGGCGGAGACCAGGCGACCGAGGCCGTCGTGCGAGGACGAGAGGAGATGTTGAACGCTGATGTCGCGATCGCCGCCGAGTTGTCGGCTCGCTCCGCCCTGACGACGAAGTTCGCGGCGTTGGTCCCGGTCTCGTCGGCGGTGAACTGCACCTCGGCGTTCACGATTGTTGCCCCGTTGGGAATCTGCACCCCGGTGAACCTGAGCGCCGCCGTCGTAGGCGAGCCCCCCGACCCGGACCCCAGGTTGATGTCGCCGTTGGTCCGGCGCACGGTGCCGCTCTGGGTCTCATCGGCGTCGTCGGTCCCGGCCCTGATCGGCAGGCTGAAGAGCGGCGGAGGATTGGGCGATGAATTGAACGTGGCGGTGGTCTGCTTATCGGCGTCCATGGTCAGCGGGCAGGGACCGCTTCCGGAGCAGGCGCCGCTCCAGCCGCCGAAGCTCGAGCCGCCGGCCGGTGTGGCGGTCAGGATGACCTGCTGGCCATGGGGGTAGGTCTCGGTGCAGTCGCCGGGACAGTTGATGCCCGGGCCCGTGACCGTGCCGGTGCCGGCGCCCTGAGTTTGGACCGTGAGGGTCCGCGGAGGCGGCGGAGGCGGCGGCGCGCCGAGCGACATCTCGTAGAGGAGGCCGTCGATCGGGGGTGGGGTCGCGGAGTTGTTATCGCGGTGCCGGTCGACGATCCAGTAATTCATCGCGGACGGGCTGTCGTTGGGGTTCGAGCTGGGCGCCATCGTGACCCCCGCCACGAGCGAGCTGGAGGTCTGGATCGCCGACAGGTCGAGCGTCCGCAGGAGCCCGCCGCCCATGGCGAGCTCGTAGATCGCGTCGGTCCTCCAATCGATGGCGAGGATCGTGTTGCGGTTCGTGTCGAGCCCTAGCCCCTCGCAGTCGCGGGCGCCGTACCGGGCGAGGTCGAAGTGGGTGACGACATCGTTTCCGTCGCCGAACGTGCCGTTGACCGGATCAACGGCGTAGACCTCGATGCCGGCGCCGTCGCAGATGAGCAGGCGGCCGGTTGCCGGGTCGTACTCGACTCCCTCGGGATCGGTGCTGCCGAACGCCGACGTGCTGAAGTTCGAGACGGTGTCGTCGCCGGTGCCGTGGACGCCGTCGGCCCCCGGCCGCACGCGGGGATCCTGTCCTTGTCGTCGTTCGTGGTGTAGAGCGAGCCGTCACCCGGGTTGAAGCCGATGCCCGAGGGCTCCTTGTTGCCGGGCAGCAGGGTGCCGCTGCCGAACCCCGACCCTGTGCGTGTCGCCGTGAACAGGTTGAAGCCCTGGTAGAGCCCCGACTCGTCGACCTCGGAGTCGCTGATCAGGAGCCGGTCTTGGGCCGGCATGTAGGTGATGCCCGCGGGGTCGGGGCTGGACGGCGTGTACGCGGAGGTGGCGATCGTCTGGACGAGAGTCGGATGCACCACCTCCGCTGAAGCCGGGACCACAGGCCAAAGCAGCGCCCCCGCCGTCACCAGGATGGCGCACACGAAACGCCGGATGCCCGCGGCCGACGCCTGCCGCGCGAGATCCGGAGGGCCCACCCGATCTTCCCCCCTTTCTGTGATGCCAGCGAGCATACGCAGGCGGCATCCTGCCTGCTCCACGGTGTCTACCCGAAAACACGGAGTTGAGGGTGGCGATCTACCCGAAACCCGCCGCATCGCCGGCTAGACTCGCCCACCAGTGCACGAGGATCCGACCCGCCACATGGGCCAGCCCGAACCGCAGCCGGGGTCAACGCCCGCCGCCGGGCGGCATGAGCCGCGGCGCCAAGTGGGCGATCGCCCTGCTGGTGGCGGCGGTGCTCGGCCTGGTCGCAGCGCTGGCGGTGATCGCGGCCGATGACGGCGGCGACGAGACGACGACGGTCACCACCGCACCGACGACCGCGACCACCACGACGCCGACCACCACGACCACACCGCCGACCACCACGACCACCCGCCGACCACGACCGCCACGACGACCACCACCACGACCACGCAGACCAACGGCGGGGGCGGCGGAACGGAAGCGCCGTAGTGGGCCAACGTTCCCGGACGACTCACTAGGACACGTGCGCGATGCCCTCGCCCGAGGGACCCCCGCCGCCACCGGACCCGCGCCGCGTGCTTTCGGAGAGATCCTCGCTTCCCCCGCGGGGCGCTCCCCCGCCGACGCCGCCGGATGATGGCCAACGAAGACGGCTCAGGATCGTTGTTGCACTCCTGGCGGCGCTCGCCCTGGGCCTGGGCGTGGCGGTCGCCGTGATCGTCGCCGAAGGCCCTCAGGAAGTCGTGAGGACGAGCACTCAGACCACGACCAGCGTCAAACGCGTGCGGCCCACCACCACGACGACGGTCGTTACCCCGCCCCCTACGACCACCACCACGACCGAGACCAACAGGACGGTGACGGAGACCACCACCGCTACGGTGCCCGAGGGCGGCCCTCCGGCGGGCGGCCCCGACTAGCCTGGGCCCTCAGCGATTGGCTCTGACGCCGCCTGCTCGAGGTGGGGAGCCATGCGGTCGGCCACCCGGTCCCAGGTGTGCTCCGTGAGCACCTCGGCGTGACCGCGGCGCCCCATCAGTGCCGCTCGCTCAGGATCGCCGAGCAGCGCCACCAGCGCATCCGCGAGCGGTTCGGGCTCACCGGCGGGAACGAGCAGTCCGTTGACCCCGTCGTCGACGCTTTCCCGGAAGCCCCCTCGATCGGTTCCGATGCACGGCAGCCCGTGTCCCCTCGCCTCCATCAGGACCCCGCCCCAGGGCTCGAACAGCGAGGGCAGCACGAAGAGCGTGGCCTGCTCGTACAGGCCGGCGAGCTCCTGCCGGTCCGAAACGAAGCCATGCCAACGGACCCCAGGCTGCTCGGCGGCGGCTGGCCGACGCTTCGGGCCCACCACCCATAGCTCGGCGTCGGGGAGCCGCTCGCGCACCTTGCTCCACGCTCGCAGCAGCACGGGGCCGCCCTTGCGCTCGAAGTCGATGCCGACGAACAGCGCCGCCTGCCCGTCGTAGCGCTTTTCATCGAGCGACCGGACCAAGATGTTCGAGCCGCTGCCGACTCGGACCACGCGCTCGGGCTCGCAGCCGTAGTCCTCGATCAGGGCGTCGCGCAGGAAGTCGGTCTTGGTGAACACGTAGCGGGCCGCGCGGCAGGTCGCCTGCTCGAGTTGGATGCGCTTGGCCCGATCTCGACGGCTCAGCGGCGCCCAGGCCGGGTAGTAACGGGCCGTCAGGATGTGGATGTTGTCGGTGTAGACCGCATAGCGCCGGTCTTTCGACAAAAGCCCGGGGGCGAACAGGGTCTGCACGAGCAGGATCAGGTCGTACCGGCCCTCCAACGGTCGAAGCTCGGACTCCGCGACTTTCGTCAGGCGCCGGAAGGTCCAGGGGCTCAGCCCGGCCCGCGCGCGCCACGCATCACGGTTTGGGCGCGCGTAGCGAAGCTTGATCGCGTAGTCCACCAGGCCGGGTAGATGCGGCTCGACCGTCCCGGCGATCTCGTAGCGGTCGTCGAGGACGGCGAACAGCCCCTGGTTGCGCGAGGCCTTGTGGCGAAAGTCATCGACTGACTGGCCAGCGAGCAAGATGCGAGCGTGTTTCGACCCCTCGGTCATGGTTGGCCCCCGATCTCCCTTGGCCGCTGGCGCTACGGCTGCCGCGATCGGCTCGAGCATTCTATTTCCCCGTACCATGAGGCGATGGAAGGCCTGAAGCGCGTGCTGGCTCCGGTCGGCCGTCCGGTGCTGCGCCGCTTGCGAGCTGGGGGATGGATCGGATCCGATCGGCGGCCGCCGTCCTGGCCCCGTGATTGGGTCATCGGCCCGCCCGACTTCGTAGGGGTGGGTGCGCAGCGTGCGGGAACGACCTGGTGGTATCGGGTGCTCTGTGACCATCCCCAAATTCAGCGCGCGCGGGGGAAGGAGACACACTTCTTCGACGGCTACTTCGGACGCGAGTTCTCCGACGCGGACGTGGCTGCCTACCACCGGCTCTTTCCTCGACCCAAGGGATCGCTGATCGGGGAGTGGTCGCCGAAGTACATGCATGACTTCTGGACGCCCGCCCTACTGCATATGGCGGCGCCTGACGCCAAGATCCTCGTCCTGCTCAGGGACCCCCTGCAGCGTTACCAATCCGGGCTCAGGCACGAGCTCGCGATAGTCGGTCGAGCCGTGCGGCGGGGGCGGCGTCCCTACTTCGGGGGAATGGATGCGAACGAGTCACTCGCTCGGAGCCTCTATAGCCGCCAGCTCGAGACGGTGCTGGAGCAGTTCGGCAGCCAGGTGCTGGTGCTCCAGTTCGAGCGCTGCGTCCAGGATCCAGCTGCCCAGTTGCGACGAACGTATGAGTTTTTGGGCGCGGACCCCGTGGACCACGTGCCGGCAGGGCTCGCAGAGCGCGTGGGCGGGGCACACCCCCGGGTGGACCTCACCGTTGCGGTGGAGGAAGCGGCACGGCAGATGGTCCTGCGCGATGCCGCGAGGTTGAAGGCCCTGGTTCCGGAGATCGACCTAGGCCTGTGGCCATCCTGCCGCGACCTCGACCGTCCCGCCGATCAGCGGTCGCAGGAAATCTCCCCCCGGTCGAGCACGTCGCCTGCCGCGGTAACGAACGAATAGCGCGCCTGTCGAGGGCGCAGCCCCAGGCGCAAGGCGCCGTACTGTGAATCGTTGGAAAACCGCAATCTGGGGTCGGACTCGTCGATGCCATAGAGCGACGCTCCGCCGGCCCCGGAGACGAACTCCGTAATCCCACTTCGGGGTCGAAACCGTTGCATGTCGTGCTCGTGGCCGTTCAGGACGATGCGGGCGTGACCCCGCAGCGCGTCCCAGAGGGGGTCCACGTCCGGCTGGTCACCGTGGTCCAGGCCGGCGCTGAACCGCGGCCGGTGCCAGAATGCGATGCGACAGTCTCCGCCTTTCGCCACCTGGCGATGGAGCCAACGGACCTGTGGGGATCGCGGATCGTGATCGATCTCAGAGTTCAGGCTTAAGACCTGCCACCCGGAGACCCGAAACGCGTAGTACGGGGGGGTGCGCGCACCCCACGCCTCCTGCCAGTAGGGGGAATATCCCTGCTCGGCGAGGGGAGCATCGTGGTTCCCAGGCGTTGGCGCGGTTACGGCCGCCAGACGACCGTAGGTCGGCTCGTACTTTGTTTCGAACTCTTCGGCGGTTCCGCGACCGTAGACGTCGCCCAGGTAGAGGAGGCGATCCACTTCGGAATCGGCAATGAGCTGTGCGACGTCGGCCGCCTCTGGTGAATCCGTGGCCCCGTCGCCGACCGCCCATACGACGGCAGTCGGGGTGTCGATTGACGACACGAAGGCTTGCCCGCCTTTGCCCGTGTATTCGTTCCCAGTTGAGCTCGCATCCGAGGGCGGGGATTCAGAGCTGTCCTCGAAGCAAGCACTCAGGCCGAAGGCCACCGCCGCTGCGGCAAGGACAAGACCGAGCATCCGTAGCGTTTTGGCCTTCAAGCACGGGCCCTTCCTGGATCGCTCAGGGGCAGAGCGCGCCCTGCCGCGCCCTCGAGTGATCCTGCCAGGCGAGTATAAATCGGCGCCAGTCCCCCTGTGAGGGCCTTCGAAGTGGCTGGCCGCGGGCCACGTACCACGCTCCGATCGGGAGCCTGCTCGCCGCCGACTGAGCTCAAATCGGTAGCCGCCAAGAGATGAATCGCGACGCTCCCAACAGCGAGTCGTCCCACCGGGGGGACACGATCAGCCGTAACGCCCTCTTCGCGTTCGCCGCGCAGATGGGCACGGCGGCGTTCACGGCGGTGCTCACTGTGTTCCTGACTCGGAAGCTCGGGCCGGCCGGGTACGGGACCTTTGCACTCGCCATCAGCGTCACGGGGGTGGTGTTGCGGCCGGCGGCTGGGGGGACGTCCCAGGCGGCTGCCCGGTTCATCGCGGAGCGGCACGGCGACTTAGCTGCGATCACCGGCGTTCTCGGCATGGCGCTGAGGACGAGGCTGGCGACGGCGACAGCCATCTCAGCCGCACTGTTCGCGCTCGCCGGACCGATCTCCGACCTCTACAACACGCCGGAGCTGGCCTGGCCGCTGAGGGGGGCGGCGATCGCGTTCTTCGGACAGAGCCTCATGAACTTCTCGCGCAGCGCATTCACCGCCCTGCGACGGACGTCCCGGACCTTTGGCCTGGTGATCTCTGAGTCGGCCATGGAGTTCACCGCCTCGGTCGTGATCGTCCTGCTTGGCGGCGGGGCGACGGGCGCCGCCTTCGGGAGGGCGGTGGGGTATGTGTTCGGTGCGCTCCTCGGCATGCTCCTGCTCGGCAGGCTTCTGAGCCGGTCTCCGTTCTTCAATACGGGCCCGAGTCCAGTCAGGCGACGGGAGTTCATGAACTACGCCGGGGCAATGCTGATCGCCGGCGGGGCGAGCTCGCTGTTCAGCTACCTCGACACCCTCTTGATCGGCGCCTTCCTCAGCACCGCCGCGGTCGGCATCTATAGCGCCCCGCTGCGCCTGGCCGCGTTGGTCGGCTATCCCGCCCTGGCCCTGACGCAGGGAGTGGCGCCGCGACTGGCTCGCCATCCCGACGAGCCCCCCAACGTCACCGCCCTCGAGCGGGCGGTCGGCTACATCGTGATCCTTCAGGCCGGTGTGGTCGCCTTCCTGCTCTTGTGGGCCGACCCCATTGTCCGTCTGGTCCTCGGATCGGAGTTCTCGGAGTCCGCTGAGGTGATCAGGGCCCTGACCCCGTTCATCCTGCTGACCAGCGTCACCTCCCCGCTGACCTCCTCGCTCAACTACGCGGGCGAGGGAAGGCGGCGGATCCCGATCGTGTTCGCGGCCCTGATCGTGAACGCGGCGATCGACGTGATCCTGATCCCGCAGATCGGGGTCCTCGGCGCCGCCGTCGGAACGGACGTCGCGTATGCCGTCTACGGAGGCGCCCACC
Source organism: uncultured Actinomycetes bacterium (assembly GCA_963740145.1). Lineage (GTDB taxonomy): Bacteria > Actinomycetota > Thermoleophilia > Solirubrobacterales > 70-9 > AC-56. The sequence continues at coordinate 120,328 of CAVUDI010000002.1, read as the reverse complement.
TGTGGCTGTGTCACCGGCTGCTCGGCCTTCCGCTGATGCCGCTCGCGGCGATCGCCGGCCGAGCGGCGCTCGCCGGTTTGGCGATGGCTGCGGTCCTCGCACTGGTCGGCACCGGCAGCCTCTCCGCGCTCCAGTGGGTCGTCGGCCTGGCCTTCGCCCCCGCAGCTTTCCTCGCCACCCTGCTCGCTACCCGGGCACTCTCGCTTGACGAGATTCGGACGCTTGTCCGGTTGCCCGTCAAGGCTCTTCGCAGCGGGTGACGCGTTAACTACCCTGTTCGGCTGATGTCAGTGCTAATCACAGGCGTGGCGGGCTTCATCGGCTCGCATCTGGCGGAGCGGCTGGTGGGCTCCGGGGCGAGCGTTATCGGGACGGACGGGTTCACGACCTACTACGACCCGGGGCTGAAACGCAGGAACCTCGAGGGCCTGGCGGGCTCCGAGCGCTTTCGGCTCGTCGAGGGGAATCTCCGTGACCTCGACCTGGGTGATCTGCTGGCCGGAGTCGAGGACGTGTATCACCTGGCGGGCCAGCCCGGAGTACGGCGAAGCTGGGGGCGGGAGTTCGAGATCTACCTGAACGAGAACCTGCTCGCGACCCAGTTGTTGCTGGAGGCCGTCCGGGACACGGACGTGCGGCGATTCGTGTTCGCGTCGTCCTCGTCGGTGTATGGCGATGCCGAGCGCCTTCCAACGCTCGAGTCCGACACGCCGCGACCGGTTTCCCCTTACGGTGTCACCAAGCTCGCGGGCGAGCATCTCTGCCATCTGTATTTCTCGCGCTTCGACGTGCCGACGGTGCCACTGCGCTACTTCACCGTCTTTGGGCCACGCCAGCGCCCCGACATGGCGTTCACCCGCTTCATCCGGGCTGCGGCGGAGGACCGGGAGGTGGAGATCTTCGGCGACGGACTCCAGAGCCGTGACTTCACCTACGTCGACGACGCGGTCAGCGCGACGATCGCCGCGGCCGAGCGGGGACGTCCCGGCGAGGCGTACAACATCGCAGGTGGAGCCCAGGCAACGGTTCTCGAGGTCATCGAGATCCTCGGCGAGCTCCTCGGTCGAGCCGTGCCGGTGCAACACCTTCCGCCCGTGCCGGGAGACGCGCGCCACACCGGCGGGGACACGGAGAAGGCGCGTGGCGACCTCGGATACGTCCCGCGAACCGGGCTCAGGGAAGGACTGTCACGGCAGATCGCGGCGCGGACCTCGCTGGCGCGAACGGAGCCGGGGTGAGACGGGCGCTCACGGACTTACATGGAGCGCAGTTCCCACGGCCTCCGGCGGCGGATCCCGGGGCTGGTCCGGCTTGCGTATCGGCCGGGCCGGGAGGCGATTCCAATCGATCAGCTGATCAGCCCGCTGAGGTACGACATCCTCGTGCGGGAGCGGTACCTCAGGGTCCTCCACGAGCGGCGGGCGCTCGCCGAAGAGGATTTCGAGGCGTTCATGGAGCTCGTCGCGACACGAGCCCTACTACACGTGGTTCACCCGGGTCGTCGTGCCCAGCGGTAACAATCCGGAGATAGTCGACGACGCCGAGCGCCTCAATGCGGCCTTCGAGCGCCGCGTCCGCAGGTCCATTGCGCTCCACGACGCCTTCGACTCCTCGGGTTACGACACGCGGCGACCGATCATCCTGCGAACCGGCCACCAGATCGAGCCTACCTCGACCGGAAAGCGATTGGCTCGGCCCATCCACGCGGGCGACGGCTGCCATCGGCTTGCATGGCTGCGGATGGCGGGGGTCGAGGTGCTCGAGCCCGGCATGTACCGGCTGCACGTTGCCCCGGTCTACAGACCGCGCGACGAGACGGCGCTTCTGCTCGATGCGATGGCGATCAGCCCGGACGAGTACTTCTCGTTTCTCTCGCTTTCCTACGCCGATCGGGAGCTGTCCAGCGAGGAGGCCCTCCTCGATCACGTTCGTTCAACCGACCCCGGTCGCTTGCCGGAGATAAGGGAGGTGCTGGCCGTTGATTCGCCCCGGCTGGCCGCGGCTGTCCACTCCGACGCATGAGGCGCGTGCACGGGCCCGCAGGCGAGCCTTGCGCGGCTGATGCAGCTCCTCTTTTCGGGCGCCATACCTACTCCGCAGCAGATTCGCGGGGTCACCGCGGTCCTCGGAATCGTCGATGCCGACACCGGCGAGATCCTTCATCTCTGCGAGTACGGGACGCCGCCGGAGCTTCGAGCGCCCAACCAGAAGATGCAGTTCACCGGCTACTGCATGACGGACGGCCAGGTATATGCCTGCTCCCACACGGAGATCGTCCGGTTCGACGACTGGCCGCCGTCCGAGCCCGCGGCCAGGATCAGCCTCCCCGGGTTCAACGACCTGCACCACTGCATCCCGTGGGACGGCGGGCTCGCCGTGGCGAATACTGGACTCGAGACGGTGGACCACGTGTCTTTGGACGGGGATCTCCTCCACAGATGGGATCTGCTGGACAGCCATCCCGAGGGACGGCAGATCGATCCGGATTTCGACTACCGCCGGCTCCCTGACACGAAGCCGCACCACCTGCACCCGAACCACCTCTGGGTTCGCAACGGGGAGCTGTGGGCGACGGGACTGAAGATCCCGGGGGCGGTGCGCGCCCTGGGGGATCGCCGCCGGCTCACATTCGAGACCGGAAGCCCGAACGACGGTCCCCACGATGGCCGTTACATCAGGGGCCAGCTCGCGTTCACTACCGTCCGGGGGTTCGTGGTGCTGGTGGACCCTGATTCACTCGAGGTCGTGGCAAGTCACGACCTCGGGTCGATGACGCCCGGCATCAAGACCCTGGGATGGTGTCGGGGTCTCTGCGAGGACCCACGGGATCCGAACCACTTCTTCGTCGCTTTCTCGATGCTCCGGTTCTCGCCTTGGCGGGAATACGGGTTCCGGATCAGGCACGGCCACCCGAAGGCACCCAGCCGGATCGTTCTCTACGACGTCGAGCGCGCAGAAGTGGTGAAGAGCTTCCTGATGACAAGAGTCAGAGCCTGGTCCTCTTTCAGCTCGACGCCCTCCCCGAGCATCTCTGGGTCTGAGCCGGCTGGGAGTTGGCTCCGCGCAACGACATCGCGATCTACGCCCCGTTCGCGTTCTACTTCTACGAGGATCGGGCGACCCACGGGGACCGCGTCCCCCACGGCGGGGGCGGGGCGGAGTTGCAATCCACGCTGTTGGCGCAGGCTCTGGCGCAAACACGGCCTCCAGGTCGCTCACATCATCTATCGGCGCGAGCACCCGGCGCGACGTTCCCGTGCCTTCGCCTACAGCTGATCGAGCGCAAGCCGTGGGCGGGCCGGCGGGGCTTGCCGGGCAAGGTTTCCGAGGCGCTCCGAGTCTGGCGCTCGCTGACCGACGCGGACGCCCGCTTGTACGTGTTCCGTGGCGGCGGCGCCCACCTGATGGTCGGGGCGGCGTTCTGCCTCCTCCACCGGCGTCGGTTGGTCGTCTCGGCGTCGAGCGATCTGGACTTCATCTTCGACCGTCCCGATCGCAGCCGCTGGGGCCAGGCGCTCTACCGAGCTGCCCTGCGCGCGCGCCCGATGCGTCGTCGTGCAGACCACCCAGCAGCTGGAGCTCGCCCGCAGGCGGCCTCGGAGCTGGCGCTCGCGTTGAGCTGATACCGAGTTTCGCCCAGCTCGTCCACTGCCTCGACCCCGGCGCCGGAGCCCGAGGCGTTCCTGTGGGCGGCGCGCCTGGTCGAGTACAAGCAGCCGCTGCGATACGTCGATTTGGCTCGAGCGCTTCCCGAGGCCCATTTCTGGATGGTGGCGCCATGGACGTCCGACACCCCGGAAGGGCTCCTCGAGCAGGTGACTGACGCGGCGCGGGACACTCCGAACCTGGAGTTGCTGCCGCACCAATGGCGCGACAAGGTCCTCGAGTTGATCGGCCGCTCTGCGGCGGTCGTGGTCACGTCCAGCCACGAGGGAATGCCCAACGTCTTCCTCGAAGCGTGGGCCAGAGGGGTGCCGGTGATCTCGTTGCACTTCGACCCTGATCGGCGGATTACCGACGACGGGCTGGGGCTGTTTGCCGACGGGTCCTGGGACGAGTTCGTCGCGGCGGCACGGAGGCTGTGGACCGACCCGGAGCTTCGCCGCCAGATCGGCGGCCGCGGGCGTGACTATGTGGCGCAGGGTCCACTCTCCCGATGCCGTTGGACAGCGGTGGACTGCGGCGCTGCGCGAGGCGCTCGGCTGATCGCTCCATGACCATCGCGGCGGGCGGCCGACGCCACTCAGTCATTCGTCCAGAATCCGTGGCCTCTGCTGGCGGCGCCGGCGACCTCGGTCGAGTCGACCCTGCATGGGGGTCAGGCGGGGGTCAGCTCGGATTCGCTCTGGGAGCGTTGGCGCTTGGCGTGGTGATGATCGCCGGCAACGCCCGCCGCCGCTGCCGTGGGCTGCGACAGGTTCGCTTCCGTCGGCGGATCCGACCACGGCGCGGGAACGCTGGCGGATCCCTACGCCACGCCTGAAGAGCTGGTCGACTCGCTGGCCCCCGGACAGACGGGCTGTTTCCGCGCCGGCACCTACACCTTCTCGAGACGGACGTGACCCAGCCCGCATCACCCTGGCGCCCTTCGGGATGAAGCCGTGACCCTCAAGGGGTCGATCAAGGTGAAGCCGGCCGGCCACGACTCGACGATCGAGGGCATGAAGCTGGACGGCGGCGGCGGCGGCAGCACGATCGGTCCGAAGATCTACGCCGACGGCTTGACGTGCTGCGCGACAACGAGATCACCAACGGGCACACCTCGATCTGCGTGCAGGTCGGCAGCTGGTACGACGGACCCGGCGCCCCGGGGCGTGGTGATCGAGCGAAACCGCATCCACGACTGCGGCGAGCTCCCGTCCGACCAACAAGGACCACGGCGTCTACCTGTCCGAGGCCCGCGACGCGATCGTCCGCGACAACTGGATCTACGACAACGCCGACCGCGGCGTTCAGCAGTACAGCGACGTTGACGGCGCCCGGATCACCGGCAACGTGATCTTAGACAACGGCGAGGGCGTCAACTACTCCGGCGGCAGCAGACCAGATCGTCGAGGGCAACATCATCGCCAGCTCGAATCTCCGCTGGAACGTGTACGCCGGGTCCACCGGAAGCCCCGGCGACGGGGTGCTGCGCGACAACTGCGTCTACGCCAGCGCGGTGGCACAACGGCAACGGCGGCATGAATCGTCGAATGTCTTCAGCGAGGCCGGCAACCTGGTCGCCAAGCCCGGCTTCGTCGATCCGGCGGCCGGGGACTTCCGCCTGAAGCCGGGCGACTCCTGCCGGCCAAGTACACGGGCACGATGTCGCTGCCGGACGGCGTTCGTCGCCGCACGCCTCCGCCTTCTCCCCGCCGCCTCCCGCGTGGCTCCGCCACGGTGACCCTCCAGGCCAGCTCGCGTTCCGTCCGCGGCGCGGCACGCTGAAGCTGAAGGGGAGGGCGCTCGGCGCGCACTCCGCACGCGCCGTGATCGCAAGCGCCAAGGCCACCGCTGGCAGCGGATCAAGGCGACCGAGATCCGCGACGGACGCTTCGCGCTCCGCCTGCGCGCCCAACGCGGGAGCGGGCGCTCAAGCTCCGGGCCAGCGTCGGGCCGCCGGCCACTCGCGCACGGTGCGCGTCCGGGTCAAGCGCATGACTTCCGCCAGCTGGAGCTCCGCCGGGCCGTGCGGCGTGCAGCAGGCTCCACGCCGCGGTCGCCCTGGCCTTGCGAACGACGGGCGAGACCTTCCAGCGAAGCGGCGCGGGTCGTCGGCGTGAGTGATGACGATCCGAGGCCAGTCCAGAGCCCGGTCGGCCGGCTTCAGCCTCGCGGGGAGGGTCCCGGCGGCCTCGTAGCCCGCCCGCCTCGCCGCCTCGACCACGCGGGCGTCGTGGTCCCCGTACGGATAGGCAAGTGAGACGGCACGTGCCCCAGGTGACGCTCGATCTCCTCGACGCGACGTCACGCAGCTCGTGCGTCGAGCGCGGCGTCGTCGATCGTCGGGCAGCCGGGGATGAGAGCGGGTGTGGGAGCCGATCTCCCAGCCCGCCTCGGCGAGGCGTTCCAGCTCCTCCCACGACATCGGCATCAGCTCGTCGGCGTGCTCGGTGTCGCGCCAGTGGTCGATGCCCGGCCAGGCCATCGGCTCCTCGGTGCCCACGAAGGCGGTGGGCGCGAACACCGTGGCCACGAATCCCACCCGCGAGAGGATCGGGAAGCGCCAGCTCGATCACCGAGCGGTAGGCGTCGTCGAACGTGATCGCCAGCGTCTTCGGGGCCGGCGGTCCCAGCACGGCCTCGTGGAAGGTGACGCCCACGAAGCCCCGTTCGGCGAGCAGTCGCACGTGCTGCTCCGAGATGCTCGCGGCGCGATCGACAGCGCCGCGGGCCAGCGCTCGCTGACCGCGTGGTAGCCGAGGACGAGTACGTCCGTCAAGAGCGGGCCGGGCCGCTCGCGCGAGCGCGCGATGGCCAGCAGCGCGGGCGCGAGACCCGAACAGCAGCCAGACCTCCTTGTTGGTCAGCCTCGAGCCGAAGAAGTCCGCGGCCAAGAAGGCCGGCGAGGGCAACGAAGAGGGCTCGAGCGATGACCTCCATCCGACGTCTCCCTGGCGGGCGAAGTAGTCGCGCCGCCTTGAGCGCCGAGTACAGGCAGAATCCCGACGATGCAAGGAACAGGACCAATCCGACCAGGCCGAGCTCCGTCCAGAGCTGGAGGTAGGTGTTGTGGACGACCTTGGGTGCGCCGACGATGTAGTCGCTTCGCGCGAGCGCCCGGGCTGCAGGAGGTAGTGGACCGAGGAGACCGGGAAGTTCCCAGCGCCCACGCCCTGGAGAGGGTGCTCCTCGACCATCCGCCAGCCGACCGTCCACAGGTCCAGCCGGCCGGTGCCGCTGCCCACGGTCGAGACGTGGGACCTGGTCTCCGGCGAGGCGACGTAGGTGAAGTACCCGACCCCGGCGAGGACCACCGCCACGATCGACGACCACCAGGCGCCCGCGCCACCGGGCGCCGACGACCAGGAACGCGGCCAGGGCAACGGCGAGGGAGACCAGGCCGCCCCGCGCGAGCCCGTGAGGAAGATGCCCGCGGCGCACAGGGCTCCGCGCGCCCAGCGCTGCGAACGCGGGCCAGCGGCTGGTCTTTCAAGGCCGCCGCGAGGCCGAAGCTCAGCACCAGGGCGGCCACGAGTATCGAGGCCAGCTCGTTCGGGTTGGTTATCGAGCTCGAGAGACGCGATGCGGTTGCCGGGTCGGAGGGAGCGAAGAGCAGCCCGTAGAGGGCGTCGAGCGTCGCTCCGGCGACGAACGCGCCCACGAACCCGATCGCTTGGGTGGGCGTGCGAACGGCCGTGAAGATGATCAGGAACAGCACCGCGTTCAACGCCAGCCGCGAGAAGGCCGTCAGCGCCTCGCCCGAGTCCTCCGCCCAGAGCTGGCTGACCGCGGCACCAGCTCAAGAACAGCACCAGCGACATAGGTGAGGCCCGGGTGCGCCGACATGAAGTCCGACCTGGCGTCTTGCCTGGTCGCCAAGGTCGCGACCCAGGAGATCGCCAGCAGCAGCCCGGCGATCTTCGCGAAGCTCAGCCCGGGCCCGGCCACGGTCGGCACCTGGGCGATGAAGGTGAGCAGCGTGAACAGGATCAGGCCGACGTAGAGGTCGGCCAGCACCAGGAGCACGAACCCGAGGCTGAGTGCAGCCGCGATCGCGAAGCGCGGGTCGATGCCGGCCATCAGGCCGACCGCGGCGGCGGCCGCGCTGAAGCTGGCCGACAGCCCCCATCTGCCGAGGCGCGACTCTGCTGGCACGGTGGGATTCTCGCAGCCGGGCGCCGCCCGCGGAGAGGTGGATGGGCGGCTGGATATGCTCGTCCCATGACGCGGCCAGCGCCCAGGGAGGCTCGCGGGGGACCGCCGAGGTGATCACCGACCCCCATCACCTCGGCGAGATCGAGCCGGACTGGCGGTCCCTCGCGGAGCGGCGGGGCAATGCCTTCCTGACCCCGGAGTGGTATTTCGCCTGGCTGAGAAGCTACGGCGAGCACGCGGATCCGGCGGTGGTGACCTTGCGTGCCCCGGCCGGGGACCTTCAGGGCGTCATGCCCCTGGTCCGGGACAGGGCGGCGCGGCCACGCTCGCTCAGGTTCGGCGGCGCCAACGTCGCCGATCACCTTCATCCCGCCGCCGCGGCGATCGAGGAGGAGGAGGCGGTGGCGCTGGCCGCCGGCGCCAGGCTCGGCGGTGAGATCTCGGGCTGGAGCACGATTGTCCTCGACAACGTGGATGCCGATGCGGGCTGGTGGCGAGCGATGATGTCCGCCGCCCCCGTGTCGCTCGTGGCGTTCTCCTACCGCGAGACGACCCTGCCGCGCATCCAGTTGCCGGCAAGCTGGGAGACCTATCTGGCGGGCCGCAGCCGCAACTTCCGCAGCCAGCTCGGCAGGAAGCTGCGGGCGCTTGAGCGTAGTCACGAGGTCCGCTTCCGTCGCACCCAGGCCGCCTCGGAGTTGACGAGCGACCTGGAGACGTTCTTCCGTTTGCACGACGCACGCTGGGAGTCCCGGGGAGGCTCAAGCTCCGCAACCGAGCGGGTCCGGAGCTTCCACGCGGACTTCGCTGAGGCGGCACTCGAGCGAGGATGGCTGCGCCTCTGGCTGATGGAAGTCGACGGCGACTCGGTCGCCGCCTGGTACGGGTGGCGGCTGGGCGAGCGTTACTCCTACTACCTCGCCGGCTTCGAGCCGCGCTGGTCGGACGCCAGCGTCGGGCTCCTGCTCTTGGCCCACACGTCCGCGAGGCGATCGATGAGGCCGCCTCGGAGTACGACCTGCTGCTGGGCGAGGAGGCATACAAACAGCGCTTCGCCACGGACGCACGCCCGGTTGAGACCGTGATCCTGGCCCGCTCCCTCCACCCGATGCGCCTGGTGGCGGGCGCCGAGGTGGGCCTGTGGCGAGTCCACAGGCGGCTCCCGCCCCGGATCCGCGAGCGGTCCCGGTCCCTCGCCGGGGGCGTCCGGAGGCTGCTTCCCTCCTTCCGCCGGCGCTAGATGATTGATTCCTGATCAGATGCCGCGTGTCTCCGTGATCGTCCCGGCCCGGAACGAGGCTGACTACATCGGCGCCTGCGTCCGATCGATCGTCACGCAGCAGGTCTCGGGCGAGCTCGAGGTGATCGTCGCCGATGGGCGCTCCTCGGACGAGACGGCGCGTCTGGCGCGGGAGGCGGGCGCCATCGTCGTCGACAACCCGCTGAGCATCACGCCCGCCGGCCTGAACGCGGCGCTCGCCAAGGCGCGGGGGGACGTCGTCGTACGCTTCGATGCCCATGCGGTGATGCCGCCTGGCTATGTCGAGGCGTCCGTCCGGGCGCTCGACGAGGAGCCTGGCGCGGTCGGTGCGGGTGGTTGGCGGCAGGTCGAGGCCAGTGGCCCCTGGGGCCGCGCGATCGCCGCTGCGCTCGCATCTCGCTTCGGCATCGGGAATCCTCGCCTTTGGCGTCGACCGCGACCGGGCGAGGGCCGGGTGGATGTCGATACGTTCAATCTCGGCTCGTGGCGAGCCGAGGATCTTCGTGCCCAGGGCGGCTGGAGCGAGCGCTTCGTCCGGAATCAGGACTTCGAGCTCAACTACCGGCTGCGCCTGGCGGGAGGACGGATCGTCTTCGACCCCGCTATCTGGTCGATCTACCACCCACGGGAATCGCTGCGCGCGATCGCTCGCCAGTATTGGGACTTCGGGCGCTTCAAGACGCTGATGATCAGGACCGACCCACGCTCGCTGAGGCCGCGCCAGCTCGGGCCGGTCGGATTGCTGACCGCGGCCGTCGCGGCCGCCGTGCCTTCGCGGCTGGCGGGTCCGGCTCGCGGGGCACTGGCGGCGTATTGCGGAGTGCTGGCGATCGTTGCGGCGCGGGCAGGCGGCGGATGGCGGACATTCCCCGCCCTGGCGACGATTCACGCTGCCTGGGGGGCCGGTCTCCTTGCCGGGTTCGCCACCGTGGTGGGGGGGCGAGGAAAGCCGGGGGGCGGCGGTGCTGGAGGAGAGCGCTCGCACCGAGAGGTCGACCGATCGTGAGTGCTCACGACATGGAGGCGGTCACCGGCCAGCCTGCGATCGCGCTCGTGCGCGACCTGTGTGCCGCGCTGGAGGCGGACGGGGTCCGCTACTGCCATTGGAAGAGCAACGCGTTCCTCGATCGCTCGCGAACGGCCGAGAACGACCTCGACCTCCTGGTCGCTCGCGCTGACGAGGACCGCTTCGTGGAAATCATGCATCGCCTCGACTTCAAGCTCGCATGGGGGCCATCACCCCTGCCCGGGGTCCTGGACTTCTACGGCTATGACGGCGAGGCCGAGCGACTCGTCCACGTCCACGCCCACTATCAGCTCATCGTCGGCGACGACCTGACCAAGAGCTACCGGATCCCGCTCGAGGACGCGTTCCTCGACGCAGCCGAGCTGGATCGCGAGTTCCGCGTCCCCCCGCGCGAGCTGGAGTTGATCCTCCTGGTCATCCGGCTGGTGCTGAAGCACTTGACGTGGGATGCCGTGCTGGCCCGGCGGAGCAAGGTCCCGGCCTCGGCGCGCGCCGAACTCGCCTTCCTCCAGGCCCGCGTCGATCAGCAGCACGTCTCGCGCCAGCTCGGGCAATGGCTCCCGTTCGTCGCGCCCCAGACGTTCTCGGATTGCCAGCGGGCGCTGGCGCCCGACGCCGGGATGGGCGAGGGCATCCGTGCCGGGCGACGGCTGGTGGCGGCCTTGGCGCCCTGCGCGCGCCGGTCACGGACCGCCGACGTCTGCCTCAAGTTCTGGCGCCGCGGCACCGGGATCGCCAGCCGGCTCCTGTTTCGCCCGGTACGGCGCAAGCGACTGGCGGCAGGCGGCGCGGTGATCGCGATCGTCGGCGCCGACGGCGCGGGCAAGTCGACGGCGGTCGAGGCACTCACCGGCTGGCTCGACCGGACGTTCGCAGTGACCTGCGTGCACCTGGGCAAGCCGCCCCCATCGTGGACGACGTCCGTGCTGACGACCGTCGCTCGCGGGCGATCGGCGCTCCTGCGGCTCTCGCGCCGCATCCGCTCTGGGCGCGGGCCGTCGCGCACCACCGAGCAGGCGGTGCTCGCGGTCGCCCTGGCCCGCGACCGCTACCGCACCTGCCTGCGGGCTCGCCGGATCGCCACGAACGGCAACCTCGTGATCTGCGACCGCTTCCCGCTTCCCCAACTGACGCTGATGGACGCCCCTCGGGTCTCCCGCATTGCCGATCCTGACGGCTGGAACCGGCTCACCCGCAGGCTGGCCGCGCTCGAGCAGCGCTACTACCGGGCCATGACGCGTCCTGACGTGCTGATCGTGCTGCGGGTCGATCCGGAAACGGCGGAGGCCCGCAAGCCGCATGAGGCGGCGGAGTTCGTCCGCGCCCGCTGGCGCGAGGTCTGGGAGGTCGACTGGGAGACGGTGCCGGCCCACGTCGTCGACACAGCCCTACCGGCGCAGGAGGTCCTGTCCCGTCTGAGATCGCTCGTCTGGTCGGAGGTCTGAATCCCGGCCGCGGGAGGGTCGCCGCGCTATTAGCGCTCCAGTGGTTGCCGCTCGGCGGCAGCTGGGCGGTCTCCCTTTGGCGGAGGCGTGGCCCGCGGCTGGCGTCCGGCGTAGTAGTGGTACTCGGACCGACTCGGCCTTGGCGTTCCCACCACCGCGAACCCGGCCGGACGGATGCCGTGCTCGGCAAGCAGCTCTCCCAGCTGGGCGAGCTTTCGGAGGTGTGTCTTGCCGATCCCCGCGACGAGCACCACGTCGTCGACGTAGTCGACCAGCGGCAGGGCATCGATCACGTCGGTCAGGGGAGGAGAGTCGACGATCACGAAATCGGCCAGCCGCCGCGCCTCGGTGACCAACTCTCGGGCCGCCGGCAGCGCGAACAGGTCGCTGATCCAGCCCCCCTCGTAGTCGGCCAGCAGGATCCCCAGGTTCGAGCCGAAGGTGGGAGTGGTCACGAGCGCCTCCTGGAGCGCGACGCTCTCGACCAGGACGCTGGCGACCCCGTACCTGGATTGGAGGTTGAGCGCCGCGCCGATCCCGGGCCGTCGCAGGTCGGCCTCGATCAGGATCACGTTGTGGCCCGCGGTCGCCAGCGATGAGGACAGGTTGACGGCGGTCGTCGTCTTCCCCTCGGAGGCAGAGGACCCGGTGACCAGGATCGCGTGTGACTGAGCACCCGAGCTTCGGCGCGAGACGGCCAGCGTACCTCGCAGCGTCCGGTAGGCCTCCGAGGTCGCCGGCGAGAGCTCCAGCGGGCCCAACGGCTTGTCCCCCCGGGATCGGGGTTGCCGCGGGATCCGGGCCAGGATCGGGAGCCGGTACAACCGCCTCAGCTGCTCTTCGCGACGCAACCGGGGATCCAGGGCCTGGAAGGCGAATGCCACGCCGATGCCGAGCACCAGGCCCGCGAACAGTCCCCCGACGATGCTGAGCACGGGGCGCGGCGAAGCCTGGCGCCGCGGGGGGTGGCCTTGGTCTCCACGGTCATGCTCGGATTGGGGCCGCGTGCTCAGCGGCCCGAGCACGGCCATCGAGGCCCTGATCGCCGCCGGGTCGCCGGACCCGCTGCGCAGCTGCGCCTGCAGCCCGTCGAGGGTCTGCTTGACCGCGACCTGGAGCTCGTCGGTCAGCTCGGCGACCGCCTCGGTGGCGAAGGCGTTGGCGAGCTCGGCGGCCTCCTCAGGCGAGCCCCCCTCGGCCGTGACGGCGACGATGTTGCTCGAGGCGACCGGCTCCGCCGTCACCTTCCCAAGCAGCTTCTGAGGGCTCAGGGGCGAGTTGAGCTCGTCCTTGACGCGCTCGGCGACGTCCACGTTTTCCACCAGGCGGGAGGCAGTCTCCACGTCGCGGGTGGGATCGGAGGACTCGCGGATCAACCCCGGCAGACCGTAGGGAACAGCGTCGGTGCTGGTTACGGGGGCGATCAGCAGATCGGCCTCGGCCTCGTACACCTTGTCCGCCGTGGCCACGTAGAGGATCGCGATCGCCGTGGTGATCACCACCGCGGCGACCACCACCCAGATCCGCTCGCGCAGGGTCTGGATGTAGCGCGTGAGGCCTGCCTCCTCCTGGGGCGGCTGGATCCAGTCGGCAGCGGGCGCGCGGCGCTGCTGGGGGCTGAGCCCGTCCTCCATGAGCTCGGCATTGTTGCATTGGCGCCGGGCGCCCGGGGCCGTGCATGGCTCGGCGGGCGAACTGATCTACGCTCGCCGCGTGCGGCTGGCCGTATATACGGACTACACCTACCATCGGGTGGGGGAAGAGGTCTTCGCCGAGCGCGCCTTTGCGCTGTTCCTGGGGCGGCTGGCGGGAGAGCTGGATCGCCTCCTCCTGGTTGGGCGGGAGGCTCCCGTGGTGAGCCAGGCCCGGTATGCGGTTGGAGCCGGGGTCGAGCTGGTGTCGCTTCCCTACTACCGGAGGCTGTCCGAGCCATGGGCCGTCTTGCGCTCGTCGATCCAGTCGGCGGCGAGGTTCTGGCGAGCCCTGCGCGGCGTCGATGGCGTCTGGCTGCTGGGGCCGCATCCCCTGGCGATCGCCTTCGCCGCCCTGGCGGCGATGCGGCGAAAGACGGTCGTGCTCGGCGTGCGCCAGGACACGCGGGCGTACGTCGAATCCCGGCATCCGGGTCGGCGGTCGCTCCGGCTGGCGGCCGCTGCGCTCGACGCGGCGTGGCGCGGACTTGCCCGCCGGTTCCCGGTGGTGGTCGTCGGCCCCGAGATCGCCGCTCACTACGCCCACGCGAGGGGGCTGCTTCAGATCACCGTCTCCCTGATCGAGGAGGGCGACCTCGTCCCTCCGCAGGTGGCGCTGAAACGCTCCTACGTGGACGAGCTCCGAGTGATCAGCGTTGGCCGGCTGGAGACGGAGAAGAACCCGCTGCTGCTCGCCGACGTCCTGGCGCGCCTGCGGCAGGACGGCGATCGCTGGCGGCTCACGGTCTGCGGCGAGGGCGCGATGCAGCCGATGCTGGAGGATCGCCTCCGCGAGCTGGGAGTCGCCGAGCACGCGGAGCTCTTGGGCTACGTCCCCTACGGGCCTCGGCTCCTCGGGCTTTACCGCGACAGTCACGCGCTGCTGCACGTGTCGTGGACCGAGGGCTTTCCGCAGGTGCTGGTGGAGGCGTTCGCGGCCGGCCTGCCCGTGGTCGCGACCGACGTAGGCGGAGTGGCGACGGCGGTGGGGGAGGCGGCGCGCCTGGTCCCTGCCGACGACGCTGGTGCCGCCGCCTCCGAGCTACGAGCGGATCGCGGCTGATCGGGCGCTGCGCGAGGGCCTCGTTCGCGCTGGTCACGACTACGCCGCGGCCCGGACAGCGACCGCCGAGATCAAGCGCGTGGCGGAGTTCCTTCGCGATGCCGCGCGCGAATCGGGTTAGGGGTCGCTCCACGCTCCGGTTCCCAAGAGCGAAGAAGCTGATCTGCCTGAGCTTCGCGAAGGCGGCAAGCCGCTGGGCGGCGCTATACAGCGGGTGGCAGGCCGTCAGCACGAGCCTCTCGTAGCCGACCTTGTGGATGATGTCGACGGCGGAGTCGTCCACCACCCTGGTCTTTTGGACCCGGTAGGCGAAGTTCGCGTAGGGCATCTCGATCTCGATCTCATCGCCTCGCTTGAGCTGGTCGAGATGGCGAAACGGGGCCAGGTAGGTAGTGCGGTGTCCGGCGAATGCGGACGTTCCGCCTTGTCCCGGGAACGGCGTCTGGGGATAGTGACCCGGTCCCTTCTGGAGGCTGGCGGTGTCCGTGCCCTGGACTGCGACCACGTCGAGGTCGATGCTCGGAATCCGGAGGCGGCCGATCGCCTGGCCCTCATGCACGCGCTTCGCGAACAGTCCGGCGAGGATCTTCACCTTCTGGCTGATCCCCTCGACGTGCTCGACCTCTCGCAGGTCGGCCCTGGCAGGGAACCTGCTCTCCAGCTCGGCGAGCTCGTCCTCGGCCTTGCCCTGCTGGATCGACCCGTAGACGGTCGACACCGGCTCCTTCCAGGCCAGGGTCGTGGCGACGTCGGCGAGCACCACCAAGCCGGCGGTGATCAGCGCCACGGAGAGGATGCGAAGCGCTCGGCTCACGGCGCCAATGATTGCGGACCCGCGCAAGGCCGGGGGCGCTTCTCTACCGGGTTGGGGCGTGCGAGACTTCGCGCCCGTGAGCCAGCGTCCCCTCGAGCGTACCGCCTCCTATGAGGCCGACCCCGAGCAGGTGGGGCGCGTCCTGCTGCTCTATTCCGGGGGCCTCGACACCTCGGTGATGCTGCGCTGGATCCAGGAGCACTACGGGGCCGAGGTCGTCACCCTCACCGTCAACCTCGGCCAGCCGGATGAGGACTGGGACGTGGTGGTCGGCAAGGCGCGCGACCTCGGGGCGCTCGACGCGATCGTGGTCGACGCTCGCCACGAGTTCGCCCACGACTACGTGCTGCCGGCGATCAAAGCCAACGCGCTCTACGGCGGCGGGTATCCGCTGTTCACTGCGCTCGGGCGGCCCCTGATCGCCAAGCTGGCCGTCGAGCACGCCCGCCGCGCGGGCTGCGACACGGTCGCCCACGGCTGCACGGGAAAGGGCAACGATCAGGTGCGGATCGAGGCGACCCTGGCGACGCTCGACCCGGAGCTGGGGGTGATCGCGCCGGTGCGCGAGTGGCGGATGGGGCGCGAGGAGGAGATCGCCTACGCTCGGGAGCACGGGATCCCGGTCAAGGGTGGCACCGAGGCGCCGCCCTATTCGATCGACGACAACCTCTGGGGACGCTCCTCCGAGGGGGGCGCGATCGAGGACCTGGGCGAACCGCCGCGCGACGATGTCTTCAAGCTGGTGGCATCGCCTCAGGACGCCCCCGACCAGCCCGAGCTGGTGAGGGTCGGCTTTGAAGGCGGCTGTCCCGTGTCGCTCGACGGCCGGCGGCTCGGCCTCGTCGAGCTGTTCGAGCGCACCGCGGAGCTTGGACGTCGCAACGGAGTGGGGATCGTCGACCAGATCGAGGATCGGGTCGTCGGCCTCAAGGTTCGGGATCTCTACGAGGTGCCGGCGGCGGCGATCGTCCTCACCGCCCACCGCGAGCTCGAGCGGCTCGTCTCGACCATCCATCAGAACACCTTCAAGCGGGCGCTCGAGGACAGGTGGGCCTACCTGTGCTACGCGGGGCTGTGGCACGAGCCGCTGCGCTACGACCTCGACGCGTACATGGACTCGGCGAACGAGCTGGTCACCGGGGAGGTCACGGTGAGGCTCTACAAGGGCTCGGCGACCCCGGTCGGGCGCAGCTCGCCCCACGCTCTCTATGATCGTTCGCTGGCCTCGTTCGACGAGTCGCGGGGCGAGTTCAGCCAGGCAGCGAGCCCTGGATTCATCGAGTTGTTCACCCTTCAAAGCCGGATGGCGCACCGGATTCGGGTCCGCGCCAGCGAGCAGCGAGAACAGAGGGAAGAGGAGTGATGGCAGCCATCTATGAGCTGATCGGTCGCCTGGTTGTGCGGTTCGTCCTTGCCCGCTACAGGCGCCAAATCCGCGTCGCGCTCGGCGTCGGCGTGGCGGGGATCGTGGCCGGCGCCTACCTGGCGGCGACGCGCGAGCCACCCGAGGGCTAGACCCGCGAGCCACGCGGGGACTCATAACTTCCTAACAATTCGCTAGGATGCCGCGCTTGACACCGCCGAGCTTCCCGGGTCTCTTCGGGAGGGCGGGGGAACCACTGAGGCGGCCAGCCAGCCGGCCTCGGGGCGAGTCGCGGCGACCGCCGCGTAGCGCCAGTCCTTCGGCGCGAGCCCGTCAGCTAACCCCGCAGGCAGTGAAGGATGGGCCCCGGATACCTGACACCCGCCGCAAGCCCGAGTGCCGCCGCACGGCGACGCCGCCGCGCCAGCGTGGTCGCCTGGTGGCGGGCGTGGCGATCGCGCTGTCCGCGCCGCAGTCCGGCGCCCAGAGCGTCGACGAGCTGAACGCCAGGATCGCCTCCGCCCAGTCGGAGGCGCAGAGCCTGGGCGCCGAGCTCGACGCCAGCACGTCGCAACTCGCCGGCGCCCGCTCCGAGGCGGCCGCCGCCGCGGCGCGGGAGGCTGAGCTCTCCGCCGTCCTGGCCGAAGGCCAGGAGCGCCAGGCGCAGCTCGAGGTCCAAGTCCAGCAGACCGCGGCGCAGCTCGCCAAGGCTCGTGCCCGCCTGCGCCGCGCCCTCGGGGCTCTCTCGGCCCGCCTCGTGTCGATCTACAAGGGGGACGCCCCGGACGCGACCGCGCTGCTGCTCGACGCCAAGGGTTTCGACGATCTCGCCAACCGCGCCGAGCTTCTAGGCCGGATCGAGGATGCCGACGCTGCACTCGCCGCTCGCGTGCGCGCGCTCCGTGACCTGGTGTTGGCGCAACTCGCCCAGGTGAAGCAGGCTCGCGCGGAGGCGGTCGCCTTCAATCAGCGCATCGCCGCAGCCCGCGACCAGATAGCCAGCGTCCGCGCCAGCGCCGAGGCACGGGCGGCGGAATTCGAGCAGGCCCGGGCCGAGCAGGCAGCGGCGCTCTCCAGTGTCCGGACCCAGGTCGCGGACTGGGAGGCGCAGGTCCAGCAGGCGCAGCAGGTCTCGGCGGCGCAGGCGCAGGAGACGGTCTCCAGCTGGTTTGGGGAGTGGGCGATCCCGCAGGCGATCGTGATGTGCGAGTCGGGCGGCAACTTCGGCGCCGTGAACCCGTCGTCGGGTGCCGGCGGCGCCTACCAGATCCTGCCCTCGACCTGGCGCCTCTACGGTGGCCGTGGGGCGCCCCAAAGCGCCTCGCCGCAGCAGCAGAGCGCTATCGCCTCGCAGATCTGGGCGGACTCCGGGGCGAGCGCGTGGGTATGCGCTCAGTAGCTCGTCCGGGCGCTAGCGCGAAGCCGGGTCCGGCGCCTCGATCTGGCCGCCCCGGGCGCTCTGGCCGCCGCCGCTCCCGGCAGCACGGCCTCCGCCGTGGCCGCGAGGTCCTCGACCGGCTCGCCCCGCCAGTTGACACGGGAGAGCGCAACGAAGGCGATGGCCAGCACGGCCAGGACGCCCGCCCCCGCGACCGCGAAGCTCATACGGGGGCTGAAGACCGCGGCCACCGCGCCCCCGATCACGAATCCCAGCCCCGGCATGGCAGTACCCAGGGACTCCAGCAGGGAGATCACCCGGGCCTGATAGTCGGCGCGGGTGAGCTGCTGGACGGCCGTGATCAGGGCGACCCACTGGATGCCGTTTCCGGCGCCTCCGACCGCCGATGCGATGCAGGCGACGAGCAGGGTGGGCGCCGCGCCGGTGGCCAGGTAGGCGCAGCCGATCGCCAGCGTGCTGACCGGAAGCAGGATGCGGAGTGGGGTGCGCCGCAGCACCGCGAAGGCAAGTCCGCCCGACCACCATGCCGGCGCCCCAGCTGGCCAGCAGCGCGCCGTAGCCGGCGTCACCGGCGTCCAGGGTGCGCTTGGCGAACACCACCTCGATCGGGATCACGATCGCGAAGAAGACGAAGGCCATCGCCTGGGCCGCGAGCAGCAGGCGGAGCGGCCGGTGCGACCTTACGTAGCTCAGTCCCATTCGCAGCCGGGTCGTCCACCGCGCAGCCTCCGGCTGGGCTCGCGGCAGGCCTGAGGCGGTCGCGATCAAGATCGCCACCGCGGCGAAGGAGGCGGCGTCGGCGAACAGCGCCGTTCGCGGCCCGGCGGTGGCGACCACCACTCCGGCCAGCGCGGGCCCGACCGCGGCGCCGACCGTGAAGCCGATGTTGAGCAGCGCGTTTCCCTCGCGCAGCAGCCCCCGTGGCGTCAGCACGGTTGCCGCCGCCGCGCGGGTCAGCGCCCGCCCGGTGACGGCGAGAGCGCCGGCAAGCGCCGCCAATGCCATCACCGGGGGCAGCGAGAAGTCGGTGGACAGCACCGCGAGACCCGCGAAGGCCGCCGCCTGCACGGCGTTCAGGGCGGGCAGGCTGACGCGGGTGTGGAGGGACTCGAGGCGGGCGACGAGCGGCGGGGTCACCAGTGCGGGCGCGAACTGAAGCGCCAGGAACAGGGCCGCGACGGCCAGCGGGCTTCCGGTCTGATCGAAGACGAGCACCGCCAGCGCGATCTCGCCCAGCCAATCGCCCAGCTCGTCGACGAAGCGGGCCAGGGCCAATCGCCGGAACGCCGGCAGGCGAAGGGGGCGAAGGGCAGCGGGCACCGAGCTACCTTAAACGCGCTACTGGTAAGTTTCCGCTGAGTTCGCTAAGGTTTCGCAGGTAAGGCATCGGCCTCTCAGGATTGAGGGCCTTTCACGGACGAAAGGAAAGGAACGTTCATGGGTTATCGCGGTCGCTGAGCAACTCACACGTCTAGGTCAGTCCACTTGCGGGCCCGGCCAGGGCCCCTAGGAAGCTTGGCTTCGACGAAACCCTATGGATTCCCTGGCGGCGCCCGCGAAAGCGTTGGGCGTCGCTAGGGTTTTTTTCTTGGACCAGCAGGGTTCTTCTTAAGCCAGGGTCCTGCTCAAACCGGGAGTCGCGGCCCCCGCCTCATGCCGGCGGTTGCGTATTCGTGGATTCTCCGGTCCAGCGCCAACTCGGTCTCGAAGTCTGCATCCTCGCCGTGGCGGTAGGGGAGGTCCTTGTCGACCAGCAGCTCGGCGAGGATCTCCACGAAGGTCGGGTCGAGTTGGGTGCCTGCTGAGCGGCGTAGCTCGGCGATCGCCTCGTAGGTGCTTACCGGCCGCCGGTAGGAGTCGCGCGCGGTGAGCACGTCGTACGTGTCGGCGACGGCGATCACCCTCGACAGCAGTGGAATCTCGTCGCCATGGAGGCTCAGCGGGTAGCCGAGGCCGTCGAGGCGCTCGTGGTGCGCCAGGATGATCTCGCCCACAGGCTGGTAGCCGTCGATCTCGGAGACGATCCGGGCGCCCTCGTAGGGGTGCTTGCGGATCTCCACCCAGTCGGCTTCGGTCAGCTCCACGTTTCCCTTCAGGATCCGGTCCGGGAGGATGAACTTGCCGATGTCGTGGAGCAGGCCGGCGGTGTGCGCCAGCTCCTGCTCCTCCTCGGAGAGCCCGGCGGCGGCGGCGATCTCCCGCGCGTAGCGCGCGACCGCGGCGCTGTGGCGCGCGGTCATCCGGTCGCGGAGGTCGAGCGTGCGCAGCAGGGCGCTCAGCAGGGCGACCTGGAAGCCGGCAAGCTGCTTGGCTCGCAGCTCGAGCTCGTCGGCTCGTTGCTGGGAGACGAGCAGGGCGCCGATCAGGTACTGGAAGACGATTACGACGACGGCGAACAGGGCGACGGTGGGCAGGCCGAACTGCACGTAGAGGTAGGCGACGCCGACGGCCAGCAGGGCGGAGGCGAGCTCGGAGGGAAGCAGCGGGGCGAGGGCTCGTCGCGTCTTGGCCCAAAGCGAGGTCCCCTCCACGTAGCTGAAGTAACCCGCGATCAGGATGAAGTCGATCGCCAGCGCGACGACGAAGAGGCCGAACACCGACAGGTAGAAGAACGCGTCCGTCGGGCCGATACCCGTCGCTTGTAGCGTTGCCGTGAAGGCGAGTCCGGAGATCAGCGGGAACCAGGCGTACGTGACCAGGTTGATCAAAAGGGTCGCGGGCGCGTAGCGGAACCGGAGCCATCCGGCGCCGATGGTGGCGACCCCGATCAGCGCCGCCGGGGTCTCGCCCAGGAAGACCGTCGCCGTGACGATGGTCAGGAAGCTCGACGAGATCGACATCCGGCTGGCGTCGGGGTATCCACCGCCGTCAGGTCGCCGACGACTGACGTGGCAAGCAGGATGGCGAACAGGGCCAGGTCCCAGTTGGAGTCCCCGTTGCACAGGATCGCCACCCCGAGCGCCGCGACTAGTGCGGCCAGCTCGAGGGCGATGACCCTCCTGCTCGGACGACCCGGCATACCGGTTATCTAGCTGCGGATCGCGGCGACGGACTCGCCGTTCGCCGACGGCTCACGCATCGAGCGGATGAACCGGTCGAGGTCCGTGGTCGAGAATCGGCGCTGGCCGCCAGGCGTCCGGTAAACAGGAACCAGCCCCTGGTTCGACCAGCTGCGCAGCGAGGCGGCGCTGACGCCCAGATAGGCGGCCGCCTGGCCAACGTTCAGTAGTCGCATTTGTCCTCCCATCAGTGTCTAGCTCCCGACATTCACTTGCTAAATCGCATAAAGGGCCCGTTTGGTGCGGTTCTCGACTAACTTTTTCGCACTTTCCGCAACTTTTTGCAAGTTCCTGCCGCCGTTTTCGTTGCAGAACGGGCTTTCATGATGGCCGAACACCCCCCTGTATGCGCCGATTGGACCCCGCTGGGCACGCGTGGCCGGTTCGGTAATCCGCGGGGTTAGACTCGCAAGCCAGGTGGTGGATCCGGAGCGAGAAGACGCCGCCGCGGGGGTACCGGCGAACCCGGAGTCGTCGGCCGCGGACGACGAGTGGGCCCGACGCGGAGGGGAGCCCGGCGAGGGAGACCCGATCCTCGGCGCGACTCTGAATGCGCTGAAGCAGGCCGCGGAAGGCGTGGAGATCGAGCGGCGAGTCGCCGAGACCCTTCAGCGAAGCCTCCTGCCCCGGCTGCCGGTGGTGCCTGGTCTCCAGCTGGCGGCCCGCTATCGGCCCGGGAGCGCGGAGACGAGGATCGGCGGCGACTGGTACGACGCGATCCCGCTGCGAGGCGGGAAGGTCGGGATCGCGATCGGCGACGTGGTTGGTCGGGGGGTCAAGGCGGCGGCGCGGATGGCGCACCTGCAAAGTGCCTTGCGCGCCTACGCGCTCGAGGCCCTTCGACCGGCCCTGGTGCTCGAACGGATGAACGGCTTTGTGCTCGAGGGAGAGCAGGGCGGCATGCTCACGCTGCTGTACGCGATCGTTGACCCGGACGGGCACACGGTGCAGGTGGCCAGCGCGGGCCATCCGCCGCCGCTGGTGCTCGATCCGGGCGGCGGGTCGACGTTCGTGGAGGCGCCGGCTGGCAGCCCTCTCGGGGTGGCTCGCTACTCCGCGTACGAGGAGAGCATGACGACGCTCGACCCCTGGTCGACCGTGCTGCTCTACACCGACGGTCTCGTGGAGGGCCCCGAGTTGCCGCTCGGCCAGGGGTTGGAGGGGTTGCGGAGCTCCATGGAGGGCGGGCCTCGCGAGCCCGACCCGCTCTGCCACGCCGTGCTGGACTCGCTCGACGTACGGGCGGGCTTCAGCGATGATCTCGCCCTGCTTGCAATTCAGCTCACGCCCCCCGGCAAGACGCTCGCCTTGGCATTTCCGGCCCGGCCGGCCTCGCTTGCCTCGATGCGGCGCGCCGTGGCGCAGTGGCTGCGCCTCGCGGGGGCCGGGGAGGACGAGATCTACGAGGTCCTGGTCGCCTGCGGCGAGGCCTGCGCGAACACGGTCGCCCATGCCCATCCGGCCCTCTCCGATTCGACGTTCGAGCTCCAGGCCGGGCGAGAGGGCCCGCTGGTGGAGATCACGGTTCGGGACACCGGCCGGTGGCGAGCGTCCGGCGACGAGGGCCGGGGGCGCGGGCTCGCCGTGATGCGGGAGCTGATGGACGACGTGGAGATCGAGCCCTCGGAGCAGGGCACGACCGTGACGCTGCGGCGGCGGTTGCGTGGGGACGGTGCGGGATGAGGGACCACCTGGCAGAGTTGAGCTTCGAGACGGCCGGCAACGTGGTCGTGGGGCGCGTGGTGGGCGAGATCGAGAGCGTCAACGCCGAGGAGATGAGCAGGGCACTCGCGGGGCAGTTGACGAGCGACAGGGCCGGGCTGGTGATCGACCTGTCGCGGGTCACCTACCTGGACAGCGCCGGAATCGAGCTGCTCTTCGACCTGGCGCGAAGACTACGGACGCACCGCCAGCGGCTGCGACTCGTGGTGCCGGTGGATGCCCCCATGCGCCGTGTCCTCGAGCTGTGCGACATCGACCGGGCGGCGCCGATCGACGCGACCGTGGACGATGCGCTGGAGCACCTGGCTGAACCGGCCTAAAGGGCGCCGGTGGCGGACCAGGAGGAGCGAAAGCTCTCCAGCGTCTCCTTCAACCTGGCCGGGCGATCCCCGCCCGCGGAGGCCAGGATCTCGCCGACCCGGTTCGCGAACGCCTGCAGCAGCAGCAGCTCCCTGCGCCCGGTGAGCCTGCTCGGCCGCGTCGTCAGGCAGATCACGCCCACCAGCCGTCCCGAAGAGATCATGGGTGCGTAGATCGTCGACCGCCCGCGTGCGTCGCCACGGGAGCCTGAACCGTGCACCAGTTGCGCGCGGCGTTCCAGCGCCGCCCGGCCCAGCGTTCCCACCCCGAGCGAGGCTCGCTCGGGATGATGGTGGTCGCCATTCTCGTCGCCGTCGCCCTGGATCGCGGCACGACGTAGGGAGAGGCCGTCCTCCTCAGCGAGGAAGACCGTGCCCCCGTCGACGTCGTAGAGGGAGACCAGTCCCGCGAGCAGGGCCGTGAGCGTAGCGTCGGACTTCCCGGCCGCCAGCTCCTCCCGGACGCGCGCCCGGCCGGCGCGCATCGTCGCCGTCGGCTCCGACCCGGGCTCCGTGGGTGGGGTGGGGGCGTCGGCAGGCACGTCTGCCTGATCACCGATCTCGTTGCGCTGGAAAGCCAGCGCAACGGCCTGAGCCCGGCTCGAGGCACCGAGCTTGGACATCGCGTTGCGGATGTGGGTCCGCACGGTCTCCGGCGACAACACCAGCGCCTCGGCTATCTGTGCCCCGCTGTCCCCGCCGGCGATCAGCCCGAGGATCTCCCGCTCACGCACGGAGAGACGCGCCCCCTGACCGTCACCGCGAGCGGATCGGTTCCTGTCTTCGGTCAACTGTCCTCCGTCTCGCGGCCCGCCGTCCTGCTCAACGGCGAAAGCTTAGCTTTTGCGGAGGCTACCACTAACCGCATTGCGGTAACGGGGGAGCCAATTCTAGGTAATTGATGCCCCATCCGTTGACTATGACCACCTTTCTAGGGAATCCTGATCAGGTCCCGAAAATCCAGGTGGGGTGGATCCCAGGCAGGGTTGCCCCCCGTCCCCCGTCGTACTTATGCGGGGGGGGTAACAGCGTCGGCCGTTTGACGGCGCAGGAGAAACAGTATGTTGAATCGATTCGTAGGCCAGCGTCCACGGCCTAGGTGGGGATTGTGGACTGCATTGGTGCTCGCCATCGTTGCGCTCGCGGTTCCGTCCGCTTCGTTGGCTGGCTCACCCACCCAATCCGAGTACGACACGACCAATCACCAGATCGCCGCCGGCGGTGGCGACGGTGGGCCCTCGGAGCCATCCGGCCCCTCGAACGGCGACAGCAACAACGCCGTCATCAGCGGCCTTCCGTTCACTGGCTTCGATGTCGGAATCCTCGCGCTCGCGTCGGTCGCCCTGCTGGGCTCCGGCCTGACACTGCGACGGCTGTCCGATCCGGCCAGGCGGTCGTCCTCCTAGACCGGGAGGGGTAGGAGCAGGGGGCAAGAGCGAGCCGCGGAGAGAGAGCGGAGGGGCGAGAGATGCTGGATTCAGCCAGCAACACTCGGGTTATCGTGCCCGTCGCGCTGCGGGCCCTTGAGGCCCAGCGGCTGGTCAGCCTGATCGCGTTGAAGGCGAACCCGGCCGTGGCGGCGGGACTGATCGCCTACGTGCACACAGGCGAGGCCGGCTCCGGGGTCCTGGTCGCGGCCGCGATGCTCGGCGCGTTTCAGCTCGTCGAGCGCTCCACGCTGCCGCTCGGGTTGATGCCCGCGGCGCGGCTGGTGCTGGCGGTCTGCGGGCCGGTGCTTGGCGCCGCCGCTCGCCGCGGCGCTAGCCCTGGCGGCGGGTCAGTCGCTGGCCTTGGCCGAGCTTCAGGCACCGGTGGCCGGCGCCTGGCTGGTCATGGCCCTCGGGGCCTGGGTGACGACTCGATTCGACGACGACCGGCGCGCGCTGGTCGCGGTGATCGGGTCGCCGGGCTTCGCCTCCGATCTTGCGGATGAGCTCGAGGCGGCCGGTATCCGCGCGTACGAGGTGATCGGCTGGTTCGGGCGCGAGGCTCCCGGACCGGACACACCCGGCGTGCTCACCGGCCGCCTCGATTATCTCGGCGACCTCGACGATGTTCGCGCGGCTGTCCTGGAGCGGCAGATCGAGCTGCTCGTCTGCGGACGCGCGGAGCCGGTCGACGCCGATCAGGCCACCGATCGGGAGCGGGACCCGTACGCGCTGATCGCGGATTCCTGTCTCGACCTGCCGGTGCGGATGCTCGAGGCCAATCAGCTCTACGAGGACCTGCTGGGTCACGTGCCGCTCGGGACCACGGACGCGGCGTGGTTCCGCTACATCATGCATCCGCGCTTCCGGCCGACGTCGCCGCTCTGGAAGCGGTGCTTCGACCTTCTCAACGCGGCCTGGATGGCCGTCGTCGTCCTGCCGCTGGTCGGCATCGCGGGGGTGGCGATCAAGCTGGCCGACGGAGGGCCGGTGTTCTATCGGCAGCGGCGCGTCGGCGAGCGTGGCAAGGAGTTCGAGATCGTGAAGCTGCGGACGATGGTGCCCGACGCGGAGACTGGCGGCCCGCAGTGGTCCGAGCCCGGGGACGGGCGGGTGACCCGCCTCGGAAGGTTCCTGCGCCGGACCCACGTCGACGAGCTGCCGCAGCTGTGGAACGTCGTGCGAGGCGAGATGACCCTGGTGGGCCCGCGGCCCGAGCGTCCGGAGATCTGCGCCGAGCTGGAGAACCGGTTCCCGCACTACATCCGCCGGCACCTCGTGAAGCCGGGGATCACCGGCTGGGCGCAGCTTCGCTGCGGCTACGCCGGCTCGGAGCTGGGCACCGCATGGAAGCTGTGCCACGACCTCTTCTACATCAAGCGACGCTCGATCCTGGCCGACTCGCTGATCATCGTCGAGACGCTGTTCCAGGCGGGACGCGACGCCCATCGGGCGCTGCGCGCCCCGCGCCAGCGGTTCCTTGTTGGTGAGGTCAGTGAGTAGCTCCAGCCCAGAGCTGACCGGCGCCGTGGGCACGACCACCATTCCGGCCCAGCTCGCGATCCTGGTCGTCGACGACCAGCGACGGTGTCTGGAGGCGAATCTGGCCGCCTGCCGGCTGCTCGGCCTTCCCAGGAGGGCCGCGCTCGGCAGGACGGTGGACGACTTCCTCGCCTCGGGAATGCGTGGGCGCCTCGACCACGTCTGGCGCGCCTTCCGCGAGGGGGGCGGGCACGCCGGGCCTTTCGAGCTCAGCTCCCAGGCCGCCGAGGTCCACGAGGTCAACCTGAGTGTCGTGGCGAACGTCCTGCCGGGCCGCCATCTGCTGATCCTCTCGGGGACCGGGTCGCACCACGGCGAGGTCGAGACCCCCCAAGCGGCCCAGCCCGACGCACAGGCACGCTTCCCAAGGGCCAACAGCGGTGTCCGGTTCGGCCGGGGCGGTCCCACGCCGCGCGAGCGGGAGGTGCTCGGGCTGCTGGCAGCGGGGGCCACCGACGAGCAGATCGCGCAGATGCTCGAGCTCTCCCCGGCGACCGTACAGACCCACGTCCGAAACGCCAAGGCCAAGCTCGGGGCGCGGACGAGGGCCCAGGCCGTGGCCATGGCGCTCCAGCACGGGATGATCAACCCGGCCTGAGCAACACCGATCCACCAGCCCCAGCGGAGCGGGGCCCGACCAAGGCAATCTGTAGGGGGAGCCGCGCCTGCCTCGACGAACCGTCTATCGATCTGGTTCCGACACGGCGGAACGTGAGTGACCACAGTTACTGGGGCCGTCGTCCTACTTGACCTTGAAACGCGATGCCGTGGCGCGCGTTGGCGAGACTCACTCGCCGGCCGCCCCGTCGCTCGGTTGCGAACTCCTCCTCCAGCGCCAGGACCTCGGGGTCGTAAGGGTTCTGCCGCTTCGCGATCGCCAGTTGCCGGCGGGCGATTCGAGGCGAGCTCCGGGCGTAGAGCTCCGCCAGGTTGTAGTACGACGCCCATTCCTCCGGGCGCTCCTCTGTTGCCCGGCGGAAGGCGTCGATCGCGCGGGCGCGATCCCCGTTGGCCCGGGCGATGGCACCCTCCGCCAGCACCGGATCGGCGCTCAGCGGGTTCAGCGACCGAGCCCGATCGAGATCGTCGTAGGCGCGCGAGGGGTCGGATCGCCATTCGTCGTAGGCGTCGTTGACGTACCGGTGGCTGAGGAAGGGGGGGACCGCCGAGATCGCGAGCACCACGACCCCGGCGGTCAGCCATCGCCGGCCATGACCCCGGGGCGCCTCGCCGGCGCTCCGGAGGCCCGGTGCGCAGGCCGAGCCGAGCAGGGCGAGGACGGGCGCGGTGACGGCGGGGTAGGGCCAGAACCAGTCGAACGAGGCGTGCGTGAGCCAGTAGGCGCCGGCCGTCAGGGCGACGATCGATAACAAGGCCGGTTCGGGCCCCAGCCGACGCGTTCGCATCGCCCCGAGGCCGGCCGCCCCGATCGCACCGGTGAACAGCAGCAGCCCAGGGACGCCGAACTCGGACAGGTTCTCGAGCTCGACGCTGTGCGCATCGCGGACCGACCTGGGGCTGTGACGCCGCCGTTCGCGCAGATAGCTGTACAGAAAGCCGCCGCCTCCCTCGCCCAGCAGGGGATGCTCACGGGCGTCGAGGAGCGCCACCCGCCAGATCTCGGGGCGCTGGGTAGCGGCGCTGAAACCGGAGAAGCGGTTCGACTGGTCCGCCAGCTCGGGCTCCCGGCTGCTGCCCAGCTGGGAGACGCGCCTGTCGATCCAGTCGACGGGGTTGCCGACCGCCGCGACGACGGCGATCGAGCCCGCGAGCAGCACCGCCACCAGCCCGGCGAGGGCGGAACGGTTGGCGATCTCGGCGCGCCGCGGCGAGGCGGGGACGCCTCTGCCCAGCAGGGCGACCCCGGCCCCGATCGCCAGCGAGCCGACGCAGGTGAGCGCCACCGTCCGGCCCGTCCCGCGCATCTCGTCGAGCGCCGAGCGCAGCGGGGCATCCGCGGTGGCGGCACGGTAGAGGTCGATCAGGGGCGGAAGGATCGGCAGCGCTGGGAGGACCGCGAGCGCCAGCCACCCCAGCCTGCGGGCCCGATCCTCCGAGAAGAGCAGGTAGACGCACAGCGCCGCCGCGCCACCGACCAGGGACGTTCGGCTCTGGCTCAGCATCGCCAGCTCGAGGCAAAGGGTCGCGGTCGCGAGGGCGGCGGCACGTAGCGGCCACGCACTGGCTCGGTGCGACGCCAGCCCGAGCGCCGGCCACAAGGCGATCGCGAAGAACGCCGCGTTCGCGTTCCGGTAACCGAGCGGGAACTCGAACGTTCCGTCGGCGTCGAGGTAGCGCCCGACGTGGTCCCCTGTGAGCATTCCGATCACGGCGACGATGCCCGCGAACGCCCCGGCGGCGGCGAGCGGGACCAGCGCCAACTGCGGGCGGTCGGCCAAGAGGTTGCAGAGCCAGATCCCGAGACCGAAGGCGAGCGCGTAGGTGAGGATCCGTTGGCCGTCGCCGATCGCGACGTCCGGGGTCGGGCTCCAGAGCGCCGACAGCGCCGCCCAGGCGCCGAGGCCGGCGAGCGAGGCGAGCGCGATGGTCGCCGGCTGCGAGCGTCGCAGGCTGCCACGCCACGGGGCGGTCCAGGCAAGCAGGACGGTGGTGCCGCAGAGCAGGATGGTCCCCGGGAGCAGCACCGTTCCGAAGAACGCGCCGTCCTTGGCTGCCCACCACGACCAGACGATCGCGAGCACGGCGATCAGGAGCAACGCCGCCGGCTCCACCCGCCGGCTCCCCGCCGGGCGGTCCTGGCGCTCGCCGGGCTCGGCGGTGGCTTCGGGGCCGGCCAGCATCGTGGGCAAGCTACCGGTCGACCTGGCCGGACCAGGCCGGACTAGAGGTAGGAATCCGCGGTCGCCCGGAGGCCCTGCTCGAGGGTGGTCCGGGGCCGCCAGCCGAGCTCGCTGGCCGCGAGCGCGCTGTCGATCGCGATCCGCTGGACCTCCCCCGGCCGCGGCGGAGCCATCCGCGGATCGAACTCCTGGTCGCAGACCCCCGCCAGCAGCCGGCCCAGCTCGAGCACGCTCGTCTCGGCTCCCGTGCCGATGTTGTAGGTGCCATTCACTTCCGAGGAGGCGCCCGCCAGGAACGCCTCGACCACGTCGCCGACGTACACGTAGTCGCGCGTCTGGTGCCCGTCACCGAACACCGCCGGGGTGCTGCCGCCGAGCAGGGCGCCGCAGAAGATCGCCACCACGCCCGCCTCCCCCAGCGGGTCCTGGCGTGACCCGTAGACGTTGCCGAGCCGCAGGGCAACCGTAGAGAGGCCATACAGGCGCCCGTAGAGGGACAGATAGCCCTCGGCCGCGTACTTGCTCTGGCCGTAGGGGGCATCCGGCCTGCATTCGGCCTGCTCGTCGAGGGGAAGCGAGCGCCCGGCACCCTCGCCGTAGATCGCCCCTCCGGTCGAGGTCAGGACGAAGCGCCGCGCTTGCGTCTGCCGCGCTGCCTCGAGCAGGTTGAGGGTCCCGGCGACGTTGACGCCGAGGTCGAAGACCGGGTCAGAGACGGAGCGGCGCACGTCGATCTGGGCGGCGAGGTGGAAGACGACCTCGGGGCGGCGGGCCTCGAAGGTGTCGGTGACCGCGGCGGCGTCGGTGACGTCGCCCTCCAGCAGCACGGCCCCCTTTTCAATGGCCCCGGCGAGGTTCTCGCGGCGCCCGGTCGACAGGTCGTCCATCACCACCACCCGGTCGCCGCGCTCGAGCAGGGCGTCGACCAGGTTAGAGCCGATGAAACCCGCCCCGCCGGTTACCAGCGCCTCCATGGAAGTGGGCAGCTTAGTGCCTAGCTCGGGCTCGGCGACCGCGCGGCGGCGATCGCGCCGAGCTGCGCAGGGGTCAGCAGGGCGAGCAGGGTCCCGTCCTCGATCACGGCCAGGCCACCCTTCTTCAGCTTGACCCGGGCGCCCGTGGCCTCCTGGATCGCGCGCGAGAGGTCGGGCTCGTGACCGACCAACAGCACGTTGGTGGCCTGGCCGGCGACCCGTTGGGGGTCGAAGTCGCCGCCGCGAAGCAGCTCGGTCTCTTCGACCTCGACGCCGAGCGCACGGCAGGCGATGCGGGCCATGTCGCGAGCTCGGACCTTGGGGCTCGTCAGGCATGCGCCGACGCCGGCATCGAGCACCTCGAGCGCCCTGCCGGCGGCCTCCGCCTGCCGCTCCCCGTTCTCGGTCAGCCGTCTCGCCGCGTCGTCCTCGGCGGTTTCCTCGGCGTCCCCGTGCCGCAACAGCCAGATCATCGCCGGCCCAGGCTAGCGGTCCTGGCGACGAAGTCCGCCATGTTGCCGGCCTGCGGAATTTGCGGGAAGACGGGGCGGTGGCATCTGAGCCGATTGAAATGATCACTCCGTGAGCGGGGAAGCGGTACATCTGCACGTCCACAGCGAGTACTCGCTGCTGGACGGCGCCTGCAAGATCGCCACGAAGGACGCTGACGGCGCCGATCGCGGGCTGGCGGCGCGCGCGGCGGAGCTCGGCATGCCGGCGCTCGGTCTCACCGATCACGGGGTGATGAACGGGGCGGTGGAGCACTACAAGGCCTGCCGCAGGCACGGCATCAAGCCCATCGTGGGGCTGGAGGCCTACCTGGTTGACGACCGTCGCCGTGCCCGGGAGCGCGTCGAAAGGAACCATCTCACCCTGCTCGCGGCCTCGGATACGGGCTTCCGTAACCTCGTCAAGCTCACCTCGGCGGGCTTCCTGGAGGGGTTCGGGCGCGGCAAGCCGAGCGCCGACCTGGAGCTCCTGGACCGCCATTCGGAAGGGGTCATCGCTCTCACCGGGTGCCTCCAGTCGCGCTTTTGCCGGCGCCTCGTCGAGGATCGACCGGCCGACGCGCGCGCCCACGTTGACGAGCTCCTGGGCGTCTTCGGGCCCGACAACGTCTACTTCGAGATCCAGGCGAACGGGCTCGCTGAGCAGGAGAAGGCCAACGAGGGCATCGAGCGGGTCGCGTCGGAGCTGGGGCGCCCGCTGGTGGCCACGGCTGACGTCCACTACCTGCGTCGCGAGGACTATGACAACCACGCGGCGCTCCTCTGCGTGCAGACCAAGTCGACCATCGAGCGGCCGAAGCTGACCTTCGAGACCAACGAGTTCTTTCTCAAGAGCAACGAGGAGATGGCCCAGTCGTTCTCGCGCTGGCCGGAGGCGGTGCCGACGACGCTCGAGGTCGCCGAGCGGTGCGATGTCGAGATCGAGCTCGGGCAGCTGCTCCTGCCCAGGTTCCCCACCTCCGACGGCGAGGAGCCTGCCGCGATGCTGCGCCGGCTCGCCACCGAGGGCCTGCACCGCCGCTACGGGGATCCCGCCCCCGCAGAGGCCCTCGAGCGGCTGGAGTTCGAGCTTTCGGTGATCGCGGAGATGGGCTTCGACTCCTACTTCCTGATCGTCTGGGACTTCGTCAGGTACGCCAAGGAGGGCGGCATCGCCGTCGGACCGGGACGGGGTTCCGCGGCGGGGTCGATCGTTGCCTACTGCCTCAACATCACCGACCTCGATCCACTCTCCAACCAGCTGCTGTTCGAGCGCTTCCTGAATCCTGCGCGCAAGTCGATGCCGGACATCGACATCGACTTCTCGGTCCGCGGTCGCGAGCGGGTGATCCGCTACGTGGCCGAGAAGTACGGGCGCGAGTCGGTGGCCCAGATCATCACGTTCGGCAAGATGGCGCCGCGCGCCGCCACCCGCGACGCCGCCCGTGTGCTCGGCTTCGATTACGCGACCGGCGACAGGATCGCCAAGCAGATCCCGGAGCCGGTACTCGGTCGCAACCCGAGCTTCAAGGAGGCGCCTCGCCGACGGCCAGGAGCTCAAGCACACCTACGACTCCGATCCGGACGCGCGGCGCATCATCGACGTCGCGCGCGGGCTCGAGGGGATCGTCCGCAACAACTCGATTCACGCCGCCGCGGTTGTGATCGCCGACCGGCCGCTGGCCGAGATCGTGCCGCTTCAGCTGGCGGAGGATCGAGGCGGCGGTGCCGACCGGGACCCGAACGGGTCCGGACCCCAAAACGGCGGTCGAGCCGAGCGCTCGTACAAGATCGTCACCCAGTACTCGATGGGGCCGATCGAGGAGATGGGCCTCTTGAAGATGGACTTCCTGGGGCTTCGCAACCTCGACGTGATCGAGGATGCGGTCGAGATCATCAAGCGCTCGCGCGAGGTGGAGATCGAGATCGAGGCGATCCCGCTCGACGACGCCACGACCTTCGAGATGCTCTCCCGGGGTGACTCCATCGGCGTCTTCCAGCTCGAGTCCGACGGGATGCGCGACGCGCTGCGCCGGGTGCGCCCCACCGACTTCAACGACATCGTCGCGCTGGTCTCGCTGTACAGGCCGGGCGCGATGCGGTTCATCGACGACTACGCGAGCGGCAAGCTCGACCCTTCGTCCGTTCGCTACGCCGACCCCCGCCTGCGCCCGATCACCGAGTCCACCTACGGCTGCTGCATCTACCAGGAGCAGCTGATGGAGATCGCCAAGCGGATGGCCGGGTTCAGCCCGGCCGAAGCGGAAGACCTGCGCAAGGCGGTAGGGAAGAAGAAGCGTGACCTGATGGCGCAGATGAGGGACAAGTTCCTGGCCGGCCTGGCCGAGTCGGGCACCGATCGGCGGGTCGCCCAGGATCTGTGGTCCTTGATGACTGCCGCGGCGGATTACAGCTTCAACCGAAGCCACGCCGCCTGCTACGCGCTGATCGCCTACAGGACCGCCTTCCTGCGGGCCAACTACCCGGCGGAGTACATGGCCGCCGTGATCTCCTCGGTGATGGCGACCAAGGACAAGGTGCCCTTCTTCGTCAATCGCTGCGAGGAGATGGGGATCGACGTGCTGCCTCCCGACGTCAACTCGTCGGACCACGGATTCGTGGTCAGCGGCAAGTCGATCCGCTTCGGGCTCGACGCGGTCAAGAACGTCGGCCACCAGGCGGTCGAGGCGATCATCGGGGCGCGCGAGGGCGCCCCGTTCTCGTCGATCTGGGATTTCTGCGACCGGGTCGACGCCCGGGCGGTCAACAAGCGGGCAATCGAATGCCTGGTCAAGTGCGGGGCGCTGGACTCGACCGGCGGCAGCCGCAAGGGGATGCTCGAGGTGCTGGCGCAGGCGCAGGCGAGCGGTTCGAAGTCGCAGGAGGACGCGCGGCGTGGCCAGGGATCGATCTTCGACCTTGGCGGCGAGCCGGCCGGCGGCGTGGAGTCGCCGGCTGGCGGGGGGCGTGGCGAGCAGCGGCCGCCGGTCCCGGACGACGAGTTCGACCAGCGAGAGTTGCTGCGGCTCGAAAAGGAGACCCTTGGGACCTTCCTCTCCGCGCACCCGCTGGCCGAGGTTCGCGACGCGCTTCGCGAGCGGGTCGACTGCCCGCTGACGGAGGTGGCCCGCAAGGAGGACGGCGCCTGGGTCACGGTGGGCGGCATCGTCAGCGAGCGCAAGCGGGTGCGCACGCGCAGTGGCGCCTATGTGATGTTCGCGACCCTCGACGACCTGGAAGGCCGCGTCGAGCTGTTCGTTCGCGATGCGGCCTCGGAGGCGGCGGATCGGATCGAGCTCGATCGCGTGGTCCTGGTGCGAGGCCGAGTGGATCACAAGGGCCGGGGGGAGACCAGTCTCGTCGTCGCCGAGGCGGAGCCGTTCGAGCCCGGCGAGGACGAGCTGGCGGCGGCGCGGGCGAAGGCGAAGGCTCGCCACCCCGATCGGATCCTGCTCCGCGTAAGCGCCGCCGAGTTCGGGTCCCAGCTGGTGGAGGAGCTGAAGTCGGTCTTCCAGAGCTTCCCCGGCGAGTGCGAGGTGGTGCTCGAGATGCAGACCCGCGAGGGCACCCGGCGGCTGCGCTTCGGCCAGGAGTACTGCGTCACCCCGTCCCAGGCCCTCCGGGCCGAACTCGACCACCTGCTCGGGCCCACGAGCGCTGGCCGCGTAAATAAGCAGTGTGCGCTAGCGGCAGCCTCGCCTTCGGCTAGCGTGTGGACCTGCCGGGGTCAGGTCCGGCGCCCTAACCCGGCAGGCAAACGCTGTTACCGGCGACTGCGTCCCGAGGCCCTAGCCGGAGCGGGTCTAGACTTCACGCATGCCGCTCAAGCAGCGAGCAGAGGAGGGGGTCCAGGCCGGCGAGTGCCGCCAGTGCCGAACCTTCTGCGACCGGCTCGTGGACCCGCGCGGTTGCGTCGAGCTTCGCTGCCAGTACCTCTACAGCTATCTCGATCCGCTGAGCGGCGCCCACTACATGGGTTGCATGCGCAATGTGTTTGGCGCCGAGATCGACCTGGCGATGTTCGAGGCGGCGGAGCGAAACGGCGGCTACGGTGGGATCAAGATGACGGGCGAGCCGCTGCCTCAATGCCAGTTCCGGGTCGAGCCGGCCTACGAGCACGTCGGCCCCGCCCACGAGTGCGTCAATCCGGGCTTCTTCGACTGCGGCGATACCGGCGCTGGCGAGCCGGGCCCGTTCGACCTCCGCGACGCACTGGCATAAATAACTCCGCCGGAAACCACTCCGCCGGAACCTCGCCTCGCCTCGCCTTCGGCTACGTTTCCGCCGGGCGAGGGTCGCGAGCCTGACCCGGCAGGTCCAACGCTCCTACCGGGACTTCGTCCCTAGCCCCGGCGGGCTAGCTCCTGGCCCCAGTCCCTCGCGCGCAGGCGTTTTGCGACTCGCACCTCGTTGCGGTCGGGGCCCTTGCCGTCGGGCCCTGGGGTCTCGATCAGCGCCGGCAGGTCCTCGAACCGGGGCTCAGAGAGGAAGGGCCGAAGGCCGCTACGCCCCAGCTCCCCCTCGCCGAGGTTGGCGTGGCGGTCACGGTTGGATCCGAGCGGCACCTTCGAGTCGTTGACGTGCAGGCAGCGCAGGCGGTCGAGCCCCACCTTGGCGTGGAAGTCATCGACCACTTCGGCGAGCGTGCTGGGCGAGCGGATCTCGAACCCTGAGGCCAGCAGGTGGCAGCAGTCGAGGCAGGCACCAAGACGCTTGCCGCCTCCCGCTGCGTCGATCAGCTCGGCGAGCTCGTCGAAGTTGCGGCCGAGCGGGCCCTGCGTGCCGGCGGTGTTCTCGAGCAGCAGCGGGCAGCGCTCAGAGCTCTCGAGCGCCTCCCGGATCGCCTTGCCCGCGCGTTGCACGGAAGGCCCGTGAGGCTCTCCCTTCCGCGCCCCGGCGTGCAGTACAACTCCGACAGCGCCGATGCCGTCCCCGATCCGCAGCGCGTGGCGCAGCGAAGTCAGCGACTTTCGCCGGACCTCGCGCTCCTTGCTGGCGCAATTGATCAAGTAGACGGCGTGGATCACGACGGCTTGGAGCGGCGAGTCCGCGATCGTCTCCCGAAACGCTTCGAAGTCCTCGTCGGCGTAAGCGGTCGGCCGCCACATCCGCGGGCTCTGATGGAAGATCTGGATCGCTTCGCACTCGCGCTCGACCCCGCGCTCGACGGCGTTTACCAGCCCACCTGACTGTGGAAACGTGGGCTCCGATCAGCACCGGAGCCCACGTTTCCCGCATAGGCAAGCCACCTGAGGCGTCACCGGGTGGCACCCTGGCGGCGCGGGAGAGCCGGTTCGATCAGGGCTGGAGTCGGCGTGGCGCGAAACAAGGTCCATTACGGGCGGGTATGACGACGCCGATGAAGCCTAATGCGCCGTTGTAGGAGTTTTCCCGCGTGCGAGCGAAGGAGACCCCAGAGCGAGACGAGGGCCCAGACCGCCTCAAGCAGGAGAAAGCCCAGGTCCCATTCAACCGCTGCCACGACAGTAAGCGTCAGCGAGCCGATGAGGTTCAGAGTTAGATAGACGAGGGAGTGCGGCGAGAGCGCTCCGCGCTGGCCCCCTATGAAGGCGGCGAGAAATCAGCAACGCGCCGATGACTTGCACCAGTTGGTCCATCCGCCAAGCGTAGGCCAGGCCGGTGGCACCCGACATTGCAAAGCCATTGGTCACGGCAGTGCGCGGATGCTGTGGAAACATGCGCGCCGATCGGCATGATGAGTAGTTCCGCGCCACCTCGCCTTCGCTTCGCCCCCTCGCCCACGGGAGCGCTCCACATCGGCGGCGCCCGCACGGCACTCTACAACTGGCTTCTCGCCAGGCACTCGGGCGGCACGCTCGTGCTGAGGATCGAGGACACCGACCGGGAGCGCTCCGTGCCCGAGAACGTCGAGCAGATCCTGGACGCACTGCGATGGCTCGAGCTCGAGTGGGACGAAGGCCCGCTGAGCCAGTACGAGCGCCGCCAGCGCCACCGCGAGCGCGTCGGGGAGCTGGTCGAAGGCGGTCACGCCTACCCCGACCCGGCCACAGCCGAGGACGTGCGGTCCTGGAAGCAGGCGCACAGTGGCGCCGGCTACCGGGGAGAGCCCCGCGATGAGCCGGGCGCAGCCGTTCGCCTGCGCGTCCCGGACGAGGGGGTGACCGTGGTCGAGGACCTGATCCGCGGGCCGGTGCGGTTCGAGAACCGGACCCAGGACGACTTCGTGATTGCGCGCGGCGACGGCACCCCGCTCTACAACCTCGCGGTTGCCGTCGACGATGCCGACATGGGGATCACCGACGTGGTTCGCGGCGACGACCACCTATCGAACACGCCGAAGCAGTTGCTCGTCCTGGCCGCCCTCGACGCCGCCGCGCCACGGTACGCGCACCTGCCGCTCCTGCACGGGCTGGACGGGCGCAAGCTGTCGAAGCGACACGGCGCCGCCTCGGTTCAGGAGTTGCGCCAGCAGGGGTACCTGCCGGCCGCGGTCCGCAACTACCTCGCTCTGCTGGGTTGGGGGACCCAGGACGACACGACGATCCTCGACACCCAGGAGCTGATCGAGCGTTTCTCGATCGATCGGGTGGGACGCTCGTCGGCGATCTTCGACGAGCGCAAGCTGCGCTGGCTGAACGGCCGCTTCATGCGCGAGCTGCCGCTGGACGAGTACGAGCAGCGACTGGTCACCCACCTGCGACTCGGCGGCCAGGAGAAGGCAGAAGCCTTCTGTGCCGCCGAACCCGAGCGACGGCGGGCGGCATGCGAGATCGTCCAGGACAAGGCCCAGACGCTCGATGAGATCTGGCCCCTGGTCCGATTCCTGTTCACGCGACCGGTCCGCGATCCGGCCGCCTGGGAGCGGGTGATGACGCCGGAGGCGCGCCCCACGCTGGCCGCCGCCCTGGAGGCCCTGCGCTCCGTGGAGGGCTTCGATCCGGCCTCGATCGAGGCGGCGCTGAGTCGGGTCGTGGAGCGCTCGGGCCGCAGCGCGAAGGCCGTCTATCAGCCGATTCGGGTTGCGATCACCGGAACCACGGTCTCGCCGGGGATCTTTGACTCGCTCGCGGCCCTGGGCCGCGACGAGTCCCTGGCCAGGATCGAGGAGGCGCTGAAGAGGCTCGGGTGACCCCGATTGGGGGCTTCCCCCAGGGCGCGTCAGGGTGCGATTCCGGCACGCCGGCTAAACATGGGGCCTCGCCTTGCCGATCATCAATACGGGTAAGGATGCCCGTGACTCAGGTTGCCACCAAGCAGCGGCGCTCGCCAGCGCCGCGGAAAAGGGCCGCGAAAGCCCCCCGGAAGCGGGCGCGGCCGAAGACGCATGCCGAGGCACGGAAGGCCAGCGCGCGGAAGGCCAAGGCATCGAAGACGAACGGCGCCGTGTCCAAACCGGCCGCAAGCAACGAGCGCGGAGGCGGGAAGGGCGGGCGCCGGCTCGCCACGGCATTCGACGCCGCCTCCCGTTTGCCCGCGCTGGCCGAGTCCCGCCGACGCCTTCTTCGCGCCTCCGAGGGCCGGGCTTCGTCGCAGGGCGAGCTCGCCGAGGCGGTCGAGTCTGACGTAGCGCTGACGATCGCCGTCATGCGCGCGGCTGGCGATATCGAGGACGAGAAGGGTAGAACCGGCGGAGTTCGGCAGGCGATCGAAGGCCTGGGGGCACCGGGCGTGCGGGAGGTGGTCGCCTCGGTTGATACCTACGACCCGTTCGATTCGCCCGGCACCGCGGCGGAGCGGCACGAGCGGTTCCGGCGTCACGCGGTGGCCACCCGCCATGCCGCCGATCGGATCGCCGAGCTCGCGCGGCTTGGGGAGCGCGACGAGCTGGCTGTCGCGGCCCTCGTTCACGACGTCGGCGGTCTGCGTGCTAGCCGAGATGTACGAGCAGTTCGACCAGCTCGACGCCCGGAAGATGGCACCCGGCGCGCGGGTGCGGTGCGAGCGTCGGGAGCTGGGCATCGACCATGCCCTGGTGGGCGCGGTCCTCGTCCGACGCTGGGACTTCCCACGCGGTGTCGTCGCCGCGGTCGAGCGACACCACACGCCGGGGGCCGGCGGACACGCGGCAGCGATCCGGCTCGCCGACCTGGTCGTCCACCACGTCCAGGGCGAGGCTGCTCCCGCCGACGCGATGGTTGATGCAGCCGTCCCAGCTCGGGCTCGAGCGCAAGCAGTTGGCGCCCCTCCTGTACGAGTTTCCCCACTCCGGCGAGCCGCGCCGCCGACGCGCCTCGGACCCGTGCCCGCTTTCCGTGCGTGAGGTCGACGCCCTGCGCGGGCTCGCCGAGGGCAAGGTCTACAAGCAGATCGCCTCACGAGCTGTCGCTTTCGGTGAGCACGATTCGCACCCACCTGCACAACGTCTATCGCAAGATCGACGCGGTCGACCGCGCACAGGCGGTCCTGATCGCACGCGACCGCGGCTGGATCTAAGAAATCACTCCGCCGGAAGCCTCGCCTCCGGCTACGTTTCCGGCGGGCGAGGGCGCGAACCTGACCCGGCAGGTCCACACGCTCGCTACCGCGACTTCGTCGCTAGCCCGAGCGATCCACCTTCAGCCGCGATGCTCTGCTCGGGCGTGCTATTCGATCAGGGAGAGGCGCAGGGCGATCGCTACCGCATGGGCGCGATCGCGGGCGCCGAGGCGCGAAAGGATCGCCTTCGTGTGTGTGCGGATGGTCTCGGCGCTGAGGCCGAGGCGCTTTGCAACCCGCGCGGTCGACTGGCCGTCAGCGTAGAGCTGAAGGATCTGGCGCTGGCGCCGGGTGAGCGCGGAGCGACCTCCGGAGTCGGCCGCGGGGTCGACGAACCGCTCGGACTCCACGGCGGCATCCACGGCGCGGTTCAGCTCCTCCACCGGCGAGCTCTTGACCACATAGGCGGTCGCGCCGGCCCTGATCGCCTCGGTGGCGGCCTGATGCTGAGCCTGGGGGCCATGAGCGACGATTCCGAGGCCCGGCTGTGCCTTTCGCAGGGCGCGGATCGCGGCCATTCCCGAGAGATCGTCGGATGGCTCCGCGCCCGTTGGCCCCGTTGGCGCGACCCAGGTCGACGATCGCGACGTCGAAGTCGCCGATCGACGTCAGGAGCTCGAGGGCGCCGCTTCCGCTCTCGGCCTCCTCCACCTCATACCGGCGCCCAAGCACCTCGCGCACCCCCAGGCGCGCGGTGGGCTGGGCGTCTATGACCATGCAGCGTCGGTCCTCACTCACAACTCTTACTCCAAGCCACGACTCCGCGGCAAAGCAGCCGTCGTTAGCTCCCCGAGAGCACAACACCGACCATCCAGGCCGGCGTCCCATCCTAACGGCGGCCGTCGGGCCGTGCGACAAGCCGGGCGGAAACAGCGGCCTTTTTTCGACGCCGCCGATTCCGGTACAAAGGCCTCTGGATGATCTCCGTCACCTCGAAGTCCCGCTACGCGGTAGTCGCGCTCGCCGAGCTGGCGCGTTCGGGGGAGCGGCCGGTTCCGATCGCACAGATCGCAGAGCGCCGCGGGATGCCGGTCCAGTTCCTCGAGCAGCTGTTCACGACCCTCCGGCGCGACGGGCTCCTACAGAGCCACCGCGGCGTCAAGGGCGGCTACACGCTCGCCCGACCCGCCCCCCAGATCACCGTGCTCGAGGTCGTGCAGTCGCTCGACGGCAAGGTGGGGGAGGAGGGCAAGGAGGCCGGCGGCATCTGGGAGCAAGGTGTCGAGGCGCTTCGCGACGTCTTCCGAAGCACCACGATCGCCGATATCGCACGCCGCGAGGCCGAGGAGGCCGGGGCGGGCATGTACCACATCTAAATCGGGCCGCTTGGAAAAGCGGGAACCGCTTGAA
Organism: uncultured Actinomycetes bacterium; assembly: GCA_963740145.1. Classification (GTDB taxonomy): domain Bacteria; phylum Actinomycetota; class Thermoleophilia; order Solirubrobacterales; family 70-9; genus AC-56. The sequence continues at coordinate 80,286 of CAVUDI010000002.1, read as the reverse complement.
CAAGCCAAGTCTCGTCCGGTTGGATCCGGTTATCCCCGGCATGCGTGGGGGCTGCGTGGGGGATTTTTGGGGACGGAGGCCCCGTTCCACAAACGGCGCGCCCGCTGGCGCGCAGAAAGGCATGCCATGAACGACGAGCACGACCTGACGCCCGACGAGATGGAGGAGCTGCTGCTGCGCTTCGTCTCCGAAGCATTCCGGCGAATCCGATCTACACCGGCTCCGCCTGGCCCTGAAGGAGGCCCTGGAGGTCGTCGGAGAGAACCACCCGCTCCGCGAGCAGATCCGGGAGCTGCGCGCGGCGGGAGCAACCCTGTTCATCCGACCCTACGACGAGGCCAGGGCGCCCGAGCACCTGAAGGACCAGCTCGGAGTGCGGCTCGGCTTCCCCAACGATCCCGCCCGCTGGCCGAAGGCGCACGGCCGCTCCGTTCCGATTTGCAGCTTGCCGCTCGCGGCGATTCTCCGCCCTCCCGCCGGCTGAGCGCGCAGAGGGGTTCGCTATCTTGGGCTATTCCGAGCGGGTGGCTCCCTTTGAGCCGCACCTCCGGAGGACGCCGGGGCTCGCCCCACCTCCCAACCGGACGCCGCATCAGCCCTCTACTGGAACTGGTCACCGAATCCGACCATCCCCTCCAAGACAGGAGCACTCATGTTCAAAGCAACGCACTCTTTCGAGGTTGGCGGCGTCGAGTTCGTCGCGGGCCAAACTCGGGTCGCAGACGACCACCCTGTCCTACGCACCCACGTTGACAAGTTCGTCGCGACCCGACCGGCCCTAGCGGCCCTGGCGGGCGCAGCGAATCCGCGCCACCGATGGCGAGCGTGCCGCCGCCGGCTCGGAACTCGACCTCTACACCACTTAGCAGATTGCCTTGCTCAAGCGCATCGCCGAGCTGAGCCAGGACCCCGCGCACCGCGAGCGCTCGGGCACCGACCCTCGGGAATCCGCGCGCCGGGACCGCGATGCCGGCCCAGGCCACGAGGACCGCGAGGCTGGGCTCCGCGCACTGGAGCGCATGCAGCTCTCAGCTGGGGCCGGGGATCGGCTCGACAGCCTGATTCGCCGCGACCGCGGTGGGATCGACGCGCGCTATATCGCTGCCGTCGCCGACCCCGACTACGAGCGGGCGTTTCTGGAAGCGCATCATGCGCCCCGATACGGCACACCAGGAATTCACCGACGACGAGGCCAGGGCCGTTCGTGTAGCCAGCGAGGCCCATACCGAGCGGGCGATGGCAGAGGGCGTCGGGTCCACTGGCGGATTCGGCGTTCCCTATGCGCTCGACCCCACGATCATGCTCACCAGCTCCGGCTCGCAATCGCCGCTCCGGGAGCTGGCGACGGTGGAGCACGCATCACCACCCGCACCTGGCAGGGCGTCAGCTCCGAGGGCGTGACGGCGGCGTTCTCAGCCGAGGCGACGGAAGCGAGCGACGATTCCCCGACGCTCGCGCAGCCGACGATCAACGCCGAGAAGTGGCAGGCGTTCATCCCATTCAGCATTGAGCTGGGCCAGGACTACGCCTCGCTCCAAGAGGAGCTGGGCCGGCTGTTCGCTGATGCCCGCGACCAATTGGAGGCGAGCAAATTCACCAACGGCGCCGGAGCTGCCAGCAATGAGCCGCAGGGCATCACCGTTGGCGGCACGGCCACGACCTACGTCGACACCGCCGGCACGGCGGCGTTCGTGGCGGCTGACGTCTACACCCTGCAGCAGGCGCTCCCGCCGCGATTCCAGCCCCGCGCGAGCTTCCTCAGCTCGAACACCACGGGGAACACCATCTGGCGCTTCGTCGCCGCCGGCTCCACCACCGAGGCGGTGCTGTTCAACGACGACCGCTCGATGCTGCTGGGCAAGCCCTGGGGCGGAGTTGCTCCACGCTCGTCTCGACCACCAGCTCGGGCTCGAAATCCTGGCCTATGGGGACTTCGCTGGCGGCGTACCGCATTATCGACCGCGTCGGCCTGAGCGTCGAGCTTGTGCCCCATTTGCTCGGCTCCAACCGGAGGCCCACCGGGCAGCGCGGGCTCTACTGCTACGGCAGAACGGGCGGCGGCGTCATCGTCCCCGATGCCCTCCGCGTGCTGAAGGTCAAATGAGCCATCGGGGTTTCTCCTTCCCCCAGTAGATGGTTAGAGAGCGGCCCTCGGCGTCACTTCGACCTTCCCTGGCGCCGGGGGTCGCGGCGTTCAGGAGCCCTGCGAGATACTGCGCGGGCGATGTCCCAGGAGAACGTCAGGACCGTGCGCGGGGTCTGATTCGCGTCTCTTCTCTCCGGGAGCCCTAGGGCACAACCTGAAAATGGGCCCAGCGCCTGCGCCGGCCAGCCAAACGGAGTAGGGTCGGCTCGTTGGATAGTTAGGCGGACGCTGAACGGCTGACTAGACAAGACGCGTAAGGAGAACTCATGAGCTGGATCAGAGCCAGGCTGACGTATTCGAACGTGGTGGCAACGTTCGCCCTCTTTCTAGTGCTCGCCGGAGGCACGGTCTACGCCGCAAACAAGATCAGCGGCAGTCAGATCAAAAAGAACTCGCTGGCCGGCAACCGGCTCAAGAGCAACACTGTCGGGGGCAAGAAGATCAAAGAGTCAAAGCTCGGTACCGTCCCCAACGCGGCCAGCGCCAATGCCGTCAGCGGGCTCAAGGTCCTCACGCCGATCAAGCGGCTGACGGCCACCGGTGGGGCCACCGTCAGATGCCGCCCGCGGCGCCGCGCCCAGGACGGGGTTGTTCTCCAAGGGGGCCTTCACGATCTACGCCAAGTGCTTCACCGACACGAGCGCCAACATCACCTACGCGGAGGTCTTTGCGGACACCAATAAGGCGGGGTCGCTGCTTAGCGGGTTTAACTTCCTCGTCGGCCAGAACGGGCCCCCGCCGCCGAGCGGCTATCTCTTAATCCCGGCACCGACGAACGCGACCGGCGGCTTAGTAGCGCCTCTACCGCCGCGAACAATGCGTCAATTACCTCGGGCAGCTTCACCCTCGTGGGCGTCGGTGACACGCTGCTGCGGGGTCAAGCCGTGGCGGCGGTGAAGAACGGGACCCCGAATGCCGGGAACGGCACTTATGGCCCCGGCAACCGCTGCCTGTTCGGCGGCTTCATCATCGGCTAGTTACTCCTCAGAGGCCGGCTGCGGGAGGGGGGCGCCCCAGGTGTCGAGGGCACACTGGTGGCCGGGCCGCAGGGCGGTTTCGCGCGAAAAAGAAAGGGCGGGCTCGGCCCTCGGCGATGGGTAGCCAGGTCCCGGTCGAGCTACGCCTGTTCGTTTGCCGCCGCCGGTCCGGATAGCATCCGATCATGCTCCGAGGCTCTTCCCGTGGCACGATGAAGCAAGAACGCATGACCACGTTGGAACCCTTCGATCCCTCGGCGGTCGTCGCGGCTGGCTCGGAGCCTGCCCTGGCGACCAGGCACGGCGCGCTGTTCAATGAGGATTGCCTGGAGTTCCTGCGACGCGTGGCGGACGAGAGCGTCGACATGGTCTTCGCCGATCCGCCGTTCAACCTCGGGAAGGTCTACGGACCGAAGGTCAACGACGAGATCACCGAGGGCGAGTACGTCGAGTGGTGCCGGGCCTGGATCGACCAGTGCGTCCGCGTCTTGAAGCCCGGCGGCTCGTTCTTCGCCTACAACCTGCCGCGCTGGAACATCGTCCTCGGCGCCCACCTGATGGCCCGCGAGATGACCTTCCGCCACTGGATCGCGGTCAGCATCATGAGTCGGGGCTCCCGATCCCAGGGCGCCTCTATCCCCTGCCCCTCCTCTCCCTCGGGCCAGCCTTTCGGCGGCGTCACGACGACCTCAGGGTCCCAATGCTCGGCCCATCCATCCAGGTCTCCCTTCGAGAAGAGCTCGTTTACGCGGCGCACGATCTCGACGTTCTCCTGCGACATCGCCTACTCCGAGAGTCCGACGGCTTCGATGGCATCCGTCTCGGTGTCGAAGACCTGCCACCAGACGCACTTGCCGTCCCGCCAGCGGCTGGCATTCCAGACGTTGTCCTCGAGCGGCAGCTCGCTCCCCGCACCATGGCCGTGGGCGCGGAGGGTGGCGACTACCGCGTCTCCGAAGTCGCGGGCCTCGACAACCTCGATGTTGTAGTCGGGAAATGCCTCGAACCAGTTGTCCCACCAGCGCCGGACCCCGTCGTGGCCGTGCAAGCCCCCCTCCATGGCGACGATGCGCGAAACGGCCTCAACGTCCTCGTCCATCAGCGCCAGGAAGGCATCGAGATTGCGCTGATTGACCGCGTCGGCTGCTCGGTAGGCAAGCTCCACGTTCTCCTGCGACATCGCCTACTCCGAAAGCCCGGCGGCTTCAAGCGCCTCTTCGAGCTCCTGGTAGAAGGTGATGTGGGTGATGGCCCCGTTGTGGAACGTCCAGACCATGGCGACTCGAGCCCGCAGTTCGATCCCGTCGCGCCCCCGGTGGTAGCTCGTCAAGGGCGTCACTACTTGCTCACCAGCTTCGATGAACTCATCTGCCTCTCTGCGAACGGACTCCCAGGGCTCGTCGAACTCCCTAAGAGCGCCGGGCACCTCATCGCGCCCAAACACGCCATGCTGCGGACCGACCGCCCGCGAGAAGTCGAACTCGAAGCCTGGAGCCGCATCCTTGAGCGCGGCGTCCACGTCTCCCCTGTTGATCGCCTCGAAGGCGCCACGGACGATCTCCACGTTCTCCTGCGACATCGCCCGCGCAGTATCTCGCGCCCAGGCTGGATGGCTCCTCCAAGAACACGAAAGGGGGCGACGTTGTCTCCGTCGGCCTCTCCTCAGTACGCGAAGCCATCCCGAGACGGAGGCGTCGCCCCCACGTCTGATGCTCCTCGGTCGGGGCCCTTTTTGTCCAGCCTGCCTACCTAAATGCAGTACCGGATCACAGGGCTGGCAAGAAGCGCATATCTAGGCCCGCCGAGGTGAGGAGAAGAGGGACGACTCAGGGCGTCTTAGCGTCAAACACCTTCTCCGAGGGAGGACCCGGCTCAGAGATATCGATGCCGTGCACTTCCTTCATCTGGTCTCGGAACCAGCTGTTGAAAGGCTCGTCCGATGATCCGAACTCGCCCAGCGCCGCCAAAGGGTCGTCTGCCTCGACGTACACCACTGCGACGGTTCCCTGTGGCGTCTGCTGGTGCCAGACGATCTGCCTCGTGATCCCGGCCCGTCGCGCCGCCTCCTCGTACTCGTCCCGACGCGCCCCGCTCATCTCGCCCAGCGTCTTGCGGTCGAGGCCCTCTTGGCCCGGAACAACCGGGATCGCAAAGGCAAATTCAGCCATGGATTCTCCCTTCCCTCGGTAGCTACATCCGGCGTGAGTATTTCCGATACGGCGGAGGGGGCACCACCAAATGGATGGTTGACCCCGGGTGGGGGCGCATCATCGCCTCGCCCCCTGGCCTCAACCCGCAAAATGCTCGCTTTTTCTCGCCGCAGGGTGCCAAAGCATCTAAGGGGTGCGCCAAAATCATTGGCGGGTATGGCCGCCGCCGCTGAGAAGAAGATCTATATGGGCTTCTACGCTCCGGCTTCGCTCGCTCGCGCCTTCGATGAGATCGCCAGGCGCGAGGACCTCAACCGCTCGCAGGTGCTCCGCCGCCTGGCGCGCCAGCACATCGCCGAGACGGGAAACGCCCGCCAGCCGAGCGCTTCCGAAGATCCCGCCGTAGGAGAGCGCTGAGGAGATCGTCAGGGCGATCATCGCCCGTAAGCGGCAGGGGAAGGAGGGCGCCGACAAGCGCCGAGGCCTAGCCGTCCTCCCAGAAGAACTCCTCGAAGCTGCGAAGGAGGAAGCCGTACTTCCAGATTCGTTGGAAGTCCTCGAGGGTGGCGCCCTCGATTGGGCCGGCGGGGCTTCTCAGGCCCTCGCCGTCGCGCTGGAGCACCATCCGCAGCGTCTTGTCCCGGACCAGCGCCCGGACCTCTCCGCCCATGCCGGGGATCGTCCACATCAGCGCGAATCCCTGGTCGGCGTCGTAGGGAACGTCCAGTGGCTCCCGGCTCAGGAAGAAGGCCGTGACCTCACCGAGCACGTCGTAGAAGCGCCGCTCCCCGTCCTGGGCTTCCGCCAGCTCGTCTGCCACGTTCGCCTCGACCGCTCCCCGAAGGCCGGTGAGCATCCATCCGCTGGGCCTTTGCGCGGTGGACGGCGTTTCCCACTCAGCCACCCGCGCCATGTAGCCGAACCGAGCTACCGACTGAGCTGCAACCAGGGTCTCCTGGGTCGCCGGTTCTCGCTCGGTGACCAAGATGAAGGCCATCGTAAGCGCGCGGGCTGCCTCGGCCCCGATGTCCCCCTTGTCCACGTGCTTGTAGGTCTCCTTCGCGAGGAGGTCCACCATCTCCTCCGCATCGTCCTCGGCGACGCTGACCAGGTCGTCTCGGCCCTCTACGGGTAGCCACCCTGTTTCATTGCGACGGAACAGACTCATCGCGTGAGCGCTTAGATCACGAATCGGGCTGGCCACTCCCTGAATCCTCTCCGAAAACCTCTGCGGGCGTGCAGTGGTCCGACCGCGATCGGTCGTGACGCGGCCCGACCACCGCATTTCCGGGTACTTTTGGCTGCAGTCGTGGGTGGAGAGCCGCGCACAGCAGAGGGGCCTGGCGCGATCGCGCGCGAGGCGTCGAGCACGGTGGGCAACACGCCCGTCGTCGTCCTGCGGCGAATGGCGGATGGACTCGGGGGCCGAGGTGGTCGCCAAGGTCGAGTACCTGAACCCGGGCGGGTCGGTCAAGGACCGGATCGGGGTGGCGATGATCGACGCCGCCGAGCGCGAGGGGCTGATCGAGCCGGGACGTGCGGTGATCGTCGAGCCAACCAGCGGCAACACCGGGATCGCGCTGGCGATGGTCTGTGCGGCCCGCGGCTACGAGCTGGTGCTGACCCTGCCCGAGGGGATGACCCGGGAGCGGACCGCGATGCTCCGCACCTACGGCGCCGAGGTTCACGAGACCCCGTCGCTCGGTGGGATGAACGAGGCGGTGGAGCTCGCGGAGCGCATCGCGAGCGAGCGCGGCGCGTTCATGCCCCAGCAGTTTCGAAACCCCGCCAACCCCGAGATCCATCGGCGCACGACCGCCGAGGAGATCTGGCGGGATCTGGACGGCGAGGTCGACGCGATCGTCTGCGGTGTCGGCACCGGCGGCACGATCACGGGGGTCGGGCAGGTCCTCAAGGAGCGGCGCCCCTCGGTTCAGGTGGTCGCCGTGGAGCCCGCCACCTCGGCGGTGCTCTCGGGCGGGCTTCCGGGCCCGCACAAGATCCAGGGGATCGGTGCCGGCTTCGTACCCGAGGTGCTCGACCGGTCAGTGATCGACGAGGTGATCCCAGTCGACGACGAGAGCGCGCTCCGGCGGGCAAGGGAGGCGGCCCGGCACGAGGGCCTCCTCGTCGGGATCTCCGCCGGGGCTGCGATCGACGCGGCGCTCGAGCTCGCTGCCCGTCCCGAGTTGTCGGGCAAGCGAATCGTCGTCATCGTCCCGGACGGCGGCGAGCGCTACATGTCACTGCCCTTCTTCGCCCCGGAATAACTCCGGCGGAAGCCTCGGCTTCGCCTACGTTTCCGCCGGGTTAGGGCGCCAACCTGACCCGGCAGGTCCACACGTACTTACCGGGACTTCGTCCCTAGGCCGTACGCTTTAGCTGTGTTCGGGCTCGGCACGCTCCAGCGTGTGGTGAAGGAGATCAGGGCCGACGTCGCCTTGGCGCGCGACCGCGACCCCGCCGCCCGCAGCGTCGGCACCGCCGAGATCCTGATGAACTGGGCCGGGGTGCAGGCGATCCTCGTCCACCGCGTCGCCCACGCGCTGCACGACTCCGGGGTGCCGCTGGTGCCGCTGGCTCTTTCCTACACGAGCCGTGCGGTGACCGGCGTCGAGATCCATCCGGCCGCGAGAATCGGCGCCGATCTGTTCATCGACCACGGGTCGGGCGTCGTGATCGGCGAGACGGCTGAGATCGGCGATCGGGTGACGCTGTATCAGGGCGTGACCCTGGGCGGCACCGGGTTCGCGCGCGGCAAACGCCACCCGACCGTGGAGGACGACGTCTCGATCGGCTCCGGCGCCAAGCTGCTGGGCCCGATCACGGTTGGTCATTGCGCGAAGGTCGGCGCCAACACGGTTGTGATCCAGGATGTGCCGCCCAACTCCACCGTGGTCGGCAATCCCGGCCACCCGGTCCGGGTCGAGGGTCGCAAGGTCGAGGGACCCGACGCCGACTGGATCCACCTGCCGGACCCGGTCGCCGACGCGATCAAGGGCCTCGCGGAGCGGATCGGCGAGCTGGAGCGACGGATGGGCGAGCTCGACGGAAAGCCGGCCGAAGGCGAGGTGCGCGAGCTGAACCCCAAGCATGGGCCCTCCACAGCGGGCGGCTAGGAGCACCTGACCCGCTCAGAGCGCGCCGCGCCCGTAGCTATGCTCGCTTCGTGGCCACCGAGACCGAGCTGAGGCCGATCGAGCCGGGCGCGAGCCAGGCCGAGCGGCTCCTCGCCGAGCTGAACCCGCCCCAGCGCGAAGCGGTCACCCACGGCGAAGGGCCCCTCCTGGTGCTGGCCGGCGCCGGCTCCGGGAAGACGCGGGTGCTCACCTACCGGATCGCCTTCCTGCTGGCCACCGGGCAGGCGCAGCCCTCGGAGATCCTCGCGATCACCTTCACCAACAAGGCCGCCGGCGAGATGCGCGAGCGCGTCGAGCAGTTGGTCGGCCGCGTCTCGCGGCTGATGTGGGTGATGACCTTCCACTCGGCCTGCGCGCGGATCCTCCGCGCCGACGCCCAGCGCCTCGGCTACAAGCGCGCCTTCACGATCTACGACGAGGCCGACTCGCTGCGGATGGTGAAGCGGTGCCTGGGGGAGCTGGACATCGATCCCAAGCGCTTTCCGCCCCGCGCCGTCCGCGCCCAGATCTCGGCGGCCAAGAGCCAGCTGATCGACGCCGACGAATACGGCGGCATCTTCGCTTCGCGCCGGTGCGCGCGGGGAGGGCTCCTACTTCGAGCGCACCGCCGCCGACGTCTACCGGCTGTACGAGCGGCGGATGCTGGAGGCGAACGCGATGGACTTCGACGACCTCTTGGTGAGGACCGTCAACCTGCTGGAGCTGTTCGAGGACGTCCGCGAGCGTTACCGCCGTGCCTTTCGCTGGGTGCTCGTCGACGAGTATCAGGACACGAACCGGGTTCAGTACCGGCTCCTTCAGCTGCTGGGCGAAGAGCACGGAAACCTGTTCGTGGTAGGCGACGATTTTCAGTCGATCTACGGCTTCAGGCACGCCGACATTCGCAACATCCTCGAGTTCGAGCGCGACTTCCCGGACACAACCGTGGTCAAGCTGGAGCAGAACTACCGCTCCACCCAGACGATCCTCGACGCCGCCAACGGGGTCATCGCCAACAACCGCGGCCAGAAGCCCAAGCACCTGTGGACCGATGCGGGGCGCGGCGAGCCCGTGACGATCGTGGAGCTCGACGACGAGCACGCCGAGGCGCGCTACGTGGCCTCGGAGGTGGAGCGGCTGGCGGCGGACGAGGGCGTGCCGCGCGACGAGATCGCGGTCTTTTACCGCGTCAACGCCCAGAGCCGCGTGCTCGAGGACACGCTGGTGCGTTTCGAGATCCCCTATCAGGTGATCGGGGGCACGAAGTTCTACGAGCGGGCGGAGATCAAGGACGCGATCGCCTACCTGAGCCTGATCGCAAACCCGGCCGATGCGGTCTCGTTCGCGCGGATCGTCAACTCCCCACGCCGCGGGATCGGCCAGACGACCCAGGGGCGGCTGCTGTCGCACGCCAACACCACCGGCCAGGACATCTGGGACGTTTTTTCCCAGCCGGAGCAGGCACCCGGCCTGGGTGCGGCGGCGTTGAAGGCGGTGCGCCGCTTCGCCGAGGTGATGCGCGGACTCCGCGAGCGTGCCATGGGGGGCCCGGCGCCCCTCGGCGCCACCCCCCGTGGGGCCGGATCGGTGGCGGAGCTGCTCGAGGCGGTGCTCACGGACAGCGGCTACCTCGACGCGCTCCAGGCGGAACGGACGATCGAGGCGGAGGGGCGGGTCGAGAACCTCCAGGAGCTGATCGGCGTCGCCGGAGAGTTCGACGCCAACCGCGAGCTGGAGGGGGAGAGCGAGGTGGGGCCGTTGGAGGAGTTCCTGGCCCAGATCTCCCTCTACACGGACCAGGACGCGCTGAAGGCCGAGGAGAGCCTCTGCACGCTGATGACGCTTCACAACGCCAAGGGCCTCGAGTACGAGGCGGTGTTCATGATCGGCTGCGAGGAGGGGGTCTTTCCGCACATGCGCTCGCTCGAAGAGGGCAACCTCGAGGAGGAGCGCCGCCTCTGCTACGTGGGAGTGACGCGGGCGAAGCAGCGGCTGTGCATGACCTTTGCCCGCCGGCGAAGTCTGCACGGCGGCCGGGGGTACAACCTGCCCTCCCGGTTCCTGCGCGAGATCCCGGAGGAGCTGGTCGAGCGCCAAGGCGCGGCATCGCCCGACCGGCTGGGCCGGCGCGGGCGCCGGGCTTGGCGCACGTGGGCGCCCACAACCGCAGCCAACCCCACTTGAGTTCAGCGTCGGCGACGACATCGTCCACGCCACCTTCGGCGAGGGCGTGGTCACCGCGGTGGAGCCGGGACCGGTGATCGTGGTTCGCTTCGCGGGCGACGCGACCGAGCGCAAGCTGATGGCGGATTACGCGCCGCTGAAAAAGGTCTGAGGTCTGAGGTCGCGGATCTGGAGCCAGGCGTGACCGGGACGGTGATAGACGGCAAGGCCGTCGCGGCGGAGGTCCGCGCTCGAGTAGCGGCAGCGGTGAGGGAGTTCGCGGCAGCGAGCGGCCGCGTCCCTGGCCTCGCCACCGTGCTCGTGGGCGATGACCCCGCCTCGCACGTCTACGTCACCAACAAGCGCAAGCAGACCGAGGAGGCTGGGATGCGCTCGGTCCACCACGGGCTGGAGGCCTCGGTCTCCCAGGACAGCCTGCTCGCTCTGATCGACGAGCTGAACGCCGAACACGAGGTGGACGGGATCCTGGTCCAGGTACCACTCCCCGGCCAGATCGACCAGGACGCGGTGCTTGCCGCGATCGACCCGGCGAAGGACGTCGATGGGCTCACCGCCGCGAGCGCCGGACTGCTCGCCCAAGGCCGTCCTGGCCTCGTGCCGTGCACGGCGCAGGGCGTTATGGAGCTCCTCCGGCATGCGGGGATCGAGCCGGAGGGGGCCGATGCGGTGGTCGTCGGACGCTCGATCCTGGTCGGCAGGCCGCTCGCCAGCCTGCTCCTGAACGCGAACGCTACGGTCACCGTCTGCCACTCGCGGACCCGGGACCTGGCTGGCGTCTGCCGACGCGCCGACATCCTGGTCGCCGCGGTCGGCTCGCCCCGTCTGGTGAAGGCGGACTGGGTGAAGCCCGGGCGCCACCGTGATCGACGTCGGCGTAAACCGCACCGGGGACGGCCTGGTCGGCGACGTCGACTTCGAGGCGGCCCGCGAGGTGGCCGGTGCGATCACGCCCGTACCGGGCGGGGTCGGTCCCATGACCATCGCGATGCTGCTCCGGAACACGGTTTCGGCCGCCAAGGCCAGGGAGGATCAAACCGCCTCGGGTTGAATGAAGCAGAGTTCACCCACCAGAGGAGACTCCATGGACTTCACGAGACTGACCCAGGGCGAGAAGATCGCCGGCGTATCGGGCATTGCGCTGATCCTGATCATGTTCATCTTCAAGTGGTTCGGCCTGAAGGCCGGCATTGGCGGCTTCACCGCTGAAGGCTCACGCAATGCTTGGGGCTCATACGGCTTCATCGACATCGTCCTGTTCGTGACGGTTGCGGCCGCGATCGGGCTGGCGCTGATCAGCGCCTCGGAAACCGAAGTGGGCCTCCCCGTCGCCGCCAGCGCGGTGGTCACCGGCCTGGGGGTCCTCTCGGTTGTTCTGATCGTCATCAGCATCATCAGCCCGCCGGATTTCGGTCTGGACCTCTCGGGCACCGGCGTCGATCAGACTCGGAAGATCGGCGTCTGGCTCGGGCTGATCGCCGCCATTGGCGTCGCCTACGGCGGCTGGCGCGCGATGCAGGAAGAGGGAACGTCATTCGGTGAGGAGCCGGATCGCTTCCGCGGGCCGGACGAGGGTGCGGGCGCCGCACCGCCACCTCCCACTTCGTCCCCTCCGCCTTCGTCCCCTCCGCCGAGCGGGGCTCAGTAGGCTGCAGCTTCGGGACGCGCGCGTCCCGGGAGGAGAGGTTGACCGCGACGGCCGCCTTCGGGCGGCCGTCGCTATGACATGGCACGGTGCCGCGCGTATTGGCCTCGCCCCGTTCGGCCCGATCCGCCGTCGGAGGCGAGCCGGTCGGCGAGCTGGCGAGGCGATCGGCGAGCTGGCGGCTGACCGCGAGCCATCGCGATGATGGTCATCATCGGGTTGACGCCGATCGAGCTCGGCAGCAGGCTGCCATCGGCCACGTACAGGGCATCGGCTCCGTGGACGGCACCGTCGGTGGCGACGACGCCCACCCGGTGGTCGGCGTCCATTCGCGCCGTACCCATGGGGTGAAACGCCTCCAGGCGCAGCGCGCCGGCAGCCGGCGGCGAGGCCTCGAGGTCGCCGATTCGGTCCTTCGGGATGGTCGGAATGCCGGCGATCTGCGGATAGACCTCCCGGGCGCCGGCAGCGTACAAGAGCTCGGCCGCGCGGGCGATCCCGAAAGTCGAGCCGAGAGGCGTCGTCCTCCGTAAGGCGGTAGGTGATGCGCAACGAGCCGTCGCGCGCCAGTCCCACCCGCCCGGCCGAGCGATCCGAGAGATGGACGCCGGTTGAGGCGATCCGGTCGTAGGCGAGCACCCGCTCCGAGTGCTCCACCCCCGTGCCCGGCAGCCATTGGGCACCGAAGGCAAGCGGCGTGAAGGTCGCCTCGAGCAGGACGCCGCGATCCTCCCACTCGTTCACCGCGTAGCTCTGCATCACCCCCTCCCAGCCCCGCACCTCCTCGGCGAAGCGGGCGCCGACCCAGCAGGCGGGATGGATGCGCAGGTTGCGACCCAGCTGGCCGCTCGGCGAGCGGAAGCCCGACCGCAGCAAGAGCTCCGGGGTCCCGAAGGCGCCACCCGCCAGCACCACCGCCCGCCGGGCGCGGAGCTTGAACGGACGCGCTCTCCCGTTGGCATGTGCCACGCAGTCGATCCCTGTGGCCTGGCCACGCTCGAAGACCACCCGCCGAGCCTCGACCTGGGCCCGCACCCGCGCCCCCGCGGCGACCGCGCGCGGCAGGTATGACACGTGCATGGCCTGCTTGGCGTCCAGGCGGCACCCGGCCGGGCAGGAGCTGCATAAAAGCAGGCGCCGGCGTTGCGCCGCAAGGGCTCGTGGCGGACTCCCAGGGCCTCGGCGCCCTCGCGCAAGAGCTGGCCGTTTCGGCCCATCCGCTCCGGGTCGACGGTGCGCACGTGGAGCATCTCCTCCGCCGCTTCGTACTCGGGGATCAGATCGGCGGCCCACGCGATCCCGTGCTCGGCGGCCCAGCCGGCGAGCACCTGCTCCGGCGCACGGAAGCAGGTTCCCGAGTTGATCACGGTCGTCCCGCCGACGGCCCGGCCGACGGGCGTTGGGATCGCCGGGCGTCCCTCGGCGATCGTCAGGCCGCCATCGCGGTAGAGCGCGGCGAGCGCAGCGAGCGGCTCGTCGGGATAGGTGCGCCGATCCATGTACCGGCCGGCTTCCAGCACAACGACCTCGAGCCCGGCCTCGGCGAGAATCGCTGCAGTCACCGCACCACCGGCACCCGAGCCCACGATTGCCACGTCGCACTCCTCGCCGCCGGCGGGCGGGCTCAGCTCGCCAAGGCCCGAATCGGAATCGAAGCCGGGTACGCTCGCCGGCGACCTCGCAGCGCATCTCGTAGCCAATCGCCCTCTGCACCCGCGGGTCGTTGCCGTAGCCGAGGCCGGCGAGGACCTTGAGGAAGAGCAGCAGGTCGCCGGCGCGTGGAAAGCTCGAATCCTCGAGATGGCGCAGGAAGTCCTGACGCGCGTCGAGGCTGGCGCGGCTGAACCGCCACGGGAAGGGCAGCCATTCGAGGACCCGGAGGGCGAGCTTGACCTGCCGCACGCTGCGCCTGGGCAGGCTCGCCAGGTAGCGATTGACGGGCTCCGCGACCTCGACCGCATCCACGCGGCCGCGAGTGCGGCAGCCCGCCCGGGCTGGCGGCCGGGGGAAGCGCCCCGAAGCCTGGCGCCATCGCCTCCGCGAACGCCCTCAGGGTTCGCAGCTCGCTGCGCCCGAGTCCCGCGGAGCGCTGAACTTGCGGCTCGGCGGCCCCCGGCCCCGGCAGGCGCCTTCAGGAGGGAGCGGCGGGCTCTCCGATCCGGCCGGCCACCGACCAGAGGAGCAACGCCACAGCGGCCAGAAAGCCGTCGACGAGGAAGTTGAGCAGGTAGATGAAGACGTCCTGGTCAAAGAGGTAGAAGCCGAGCGCGGCGAGAGAGGAGGCCGTCTTGCCTGCCGCCAGCACCAAGAGCAGCGGGCGGTAGCGAACCACGTCGGCCTGGACCACGAGGCAGATGCCGGTGATCACGACCATGTACGCGAAGCCGAGCGCCAGCCAGAACTGCTCGGTGCGTCTCCGGCGCCGGGGTGAACTGCCCGAACGGCAGCCAGTCGCCGAGGTCGGTGATCACCTCCAGGACGCCGTCGGGCGTGACGATGAACAGGGCCCCGACGATCGCGAAGCTCGCCGCCAGCAGGCGGAGGTTGAGGACTACGAACCTCTCGGCCCGCTCTCCGGTCATGACGACTTGGTTCGCGCCTCGCCCACGGTCAGTCTCCTTTGTAGAGCTCGGCGCTCACAGGCGGGGCATCCTACCTGCACTTTGTCCGCGTCAGACGTGATTTCGTCCAGGGCAATTCCTACCCTCGCCCTGTGGCTAAGCGGTATTGCCACGTCTGTGGCGCGCCGATCGTCGGCAGGCGACGCAACGCGATCTACTTGCGGTGAGCCGATGCCGCCGCCGCGCCTCTTACGCGCGCCAACCTGACGACGAGGACACCGAGGCGGGACGGCTCGAGGTTCGACGTCGGCTCGCGGAGGCATCGCGTGTCGACAAGCGATGCAGGTGCTCCAACCCTCTCGGGCTGGTAGACGAGGACGGCGAGGCGAGATGCTTTCGCTGCGGGTGGCCGCTGGCGCGGGACCGGATCAGCGAACTCCCGCCCGCGGCGTAGGCCCCTGACTCCTGAAGCCAGGCCGGGCCGCTAGTCGCCGCGCGTATTGACGGCGATCACGGCGCCCAGCGCCGTGAAGCAGATTGCCCCTAACACGACCCACTCCGCCGACGAATTCAGATCGAATGTCGCGGCATAGGCCAGCATCAGCAGCACCAAAACCAGCACGGTGGACAAAACCGTGATGTGCAGCCGCTGCCGGGCCAGCTTTCGCTCATGGCTCAGCTCGTCGGTGGGCGTACGGACGTGGTGCTCGTGATGGCGGGGGGCGGATGGATCCGTGAACTGGCGCGCACCCTCGTCGGACATGACTCGCTCTCCTTGCCGTCGCGCTGAGGCTACCAGCCCGTGTCAGCGACGGACGAGTCCGGGCATCACCCTCGACCGCTGCGGTCACCTCATGCCCGGAAACGAGGCCGAGGTCCGCGCCCTGCTCGGCGCCTACCTGGACCGGGAAGGCGGCTGAAACCGTAGCCATGGCCGTAGCCATGAATGAGAAAAGGCGCGGTTTAGCAGGCCTTTCCGTCAGCGTTTGGCGGTCATCCCACCCGGCCTAGAATCCGCACCATGATCGATCGGGAACAGGTCCTGCACGTGGCCAGGCTGGCGCGGCTCGAGCTGACCGACGAGGAGGTCGAGCGGATGTCGGGCGAGCTGACCACGATCCTCGATCACGTCGAGCGGATGAACGAGCTCGACCTGGATGGGGTGGAGCCGACCTCGCACGTGGTGGCGCTGGAGAACGTCCTGCGCGCCGACGAGCCGCGACCCAGTTGGCCGCGCGAGCAGGTACTGGAGCCGGCGCCCGACCCCGCCGAGGGCGCCTTCCGCGTGCCCTCGCCGCAGGCGTGAGTCCCGACGTCCTCGAGTTGAGCGTCGCCGAGGCGCTGCGGCGGATGGAGGCCGACGAGCTCTCCGCGGACGAGTACTTCGACGCCTACGAGGAGGCGGCCGCCGAGGACGAGCTCAACGCCTACCTATGGGTGCAAGACACGAACGACGAACGACGAACGACGAACGACGACGCGCCATTGCGAGGCGCGCCCATCGCCGTCAAGGACATCTTCTGCACCGAGGGGATTGAGACCACCGCGGGGTCGCGGATCCTGGAGGGCTACCGGCCGCCCTACACGGCCACCGCGGTGCGAAGGCTGGCCGACGCCGGCGCCCGCCTGCTTGGGAAGACGAACATGGACGAGTTCGCGATGGGCTCCTCGACCGAGAACTCCGGCTACGGCCCGGTGCTCAACCCGTGGGATCGCGAGCGGGTCCCCGGAGGATCGTCGGGAGGCTCGGCGGCAGCCGTCGCCGGCCGGACGGCGCCGTGGGCGATCGGCACCGATACGGGCGGCTCGATTCGCCAGCCGGCCTCGCTTTGCGGGATCGTGGGGCTGAAGCCCACCTACGGCGCCGTTTCCCGCTACGGGATGATCGCCTTCGCGTCGTCGCTCGACCAGTGCGGCCCGCTGACCCGCGACGTCACCGACGCCGCGCTCCTGCTGCGGGCAACCGAAGGGCGCGACGGGTGCGACTCGACCTCGGTCGGGATCGAGGGCGGGGTGGAGCTGCCGTCGCGCGAGGGCCTCGAGGGGCTTCGCTTCGGAGTGCCACGGGAGCTGGCCGCGGAGGCCGAGGGGATCGAGGCTGGCGTTGCGGAGGTCTTCGAGCGCACGCTCGGCGTGATCGGGGAGTTGGGCGGCGAGGTGGACGAGTGCGAGCTTCCTCACGCACCCCACGGCCTTGCCGCCTACTACGTCCTGGCGCCCGCCGAGGCCTCGGCCAACCTGGCCCGCTATGACGGGGTGCGGTTCGGCCCGCGCGTGGACGCGGACGGAGACCTGACCGCGATGTACGAGCGCACCCGCGCGCAGGGGTTCGGGCCCGAGGTGAAGCGGCGGATCATGCTCGGCACGTACGCGCTCTCGTCGGGCTACTACGAGGCCTACTACGGACGCGCGCAGCGCGTTCGCACGAAGATCTCGGACGACTTCCGCGCCGCGTTCGAGCGCTTCGACTACCTGGTCACGCCGACCTCCCCGACGGTGGCCTTCAGGCTCGGGGAGCGGACCGCAAACCCGCTGGCGATGTACATGTCGGACTTCTGCACGGTGCCGATGTCGCTGGCCGGCATCCCGGCGATCTCCATCCCAGCCGGGCTCGCGCAGCCGGACGGCGGCGGCCCGGAGCTGCCGGTTGGCTTCCAGATCGCCGCCCCTGCCTTCGGCGAGTCGGGCCTGCTCGATGCCGCTTTCGCGCTGGAGCGAGCGATCGGTTTTGACGCCAGGCCGCCCGGGGTTGGATCGTGATCAGGGAGGAGCTGAGGCTCGGATGAGCGTGACGGAGGGATACGAGGCCGTGATCGGGCTCGAGATCCACGTACAGCTTTCGACGCGGACGAAGATGTTCTGCGGCTGCGAGCTCTCCTTCGGCGACGAACCGAATACGCACACCTGCCCGATCTGCCTCGGGCACCCAGGCACCTTGCCGGTGATCAACGAGCAGGCAGTCCGGTACGGGTTGCAGATCGCCCTCGCGCTGGGCTGCGAACCGGCCCGGCACTCGATCTTCCACCGCAAGAACTACTTCTATCCCGATCTGCCGAAGGGCTACCAGATCAGCCAGTACGACATCCCGCTGGCGAGCGGGGGCAGGCTGGGCGACGTGCGCATCCACCGTGTCCACCTGGAGGAGGACGCCGCGAAGCTGATCCATCTCGGCGAGTCCGGGCGCATCCACGGCTCCGCGACTTCGCTGGTCGATTTCAATCGCGGCGGCACGCCCCTGGTCGAGATCGTCACCGAGCCCGACCTTCGCGGCCCGGCCGAGGCGCGGGAGTGGGCGCAGCTCCTGCGAACCACGGTCAAGCAACTCGGTGTCTCCGACGTGAACATGGAGGAGGGAAGCCTGCGCTGCGATGCCAACGTCTCGGTGCGGCGCGCCGGCGCCGAGGAGCTGGGCACGAAGAGCGAGCTCAAGAACATGAACAGCTTTCGCTTCCTCGAGCGGGGAATCGCGGCCGAGCTGGAGCGCCAGGTGGCACTGCTGGAGGCGGGCGAGCAGGTCGAGCAGGAGACGTTCCACTTCGACCCCAGAACGGCGGCGCTGACTCCCCTGCGCTCGAAGGAGTACGCGCACGACTACCGCTACTTCCCCGAGCCCGACCTGGTGCCGCTCGCGCCCACCGAGGAGATGCTTCGCGCGGCGAGCGAAACGCTCCCCGAGCTGCCGGCCGAGCGGCGCGAGCGCTACCAGGCCGAGCTTGGGCTGCCCGAGGTGACCGCCCGGCAGCTGGCCTTCGACGCCGAGCTCGGCGACTACTTCGAGCGCGCTCTTGACGCCTCGCGCAAGAGCGCGGCTGCGGAGGGCTCCGCGCCCGAGAGGCCCACGACGATCGCCAACTGGGTCACGGGAGAGCTCGTGGGCCGGTTGCGGGAGGCCGAGGATGGAGAAGTTGACCCGGCGAGGTCCAAGGTCTCGCCGGAGGCCCTGGCTGCGCTCGCCGGCATGGTGGAGTCCAAGCAGGTCACGACCGGCGCCGCGCGGCAGGTCCTTGCGACCCTCGTCGCCGAGGGCGGCGATCCGGCCCAGATCGTGGAGCGGGAGGGCCTCGTCCAGATGTCGGACTCCGGCGAGCTGGAGGCGATCGTCGAGCGCGCGATCGAGGCGGAGCCGGGGGCCGCCGAGAAGGTCAGGGCCGGCAACCCGAAGGCGATCGGCCCGATCGTCGGCGCCGTCATGCGGGAGACCAAGGGCCGAGCGGACGGGGGAGAGATCGTGCGCCTGATCAAGGCGCGGCTGGGAGTGGAGTGACGGGCGCACGATTGCGCCTGATCCGCGCCAAGCTGGGAGTCGGCTAGTCGCTTGGCGGCGAGTCGGACGACGAGTGAAGGATTGGGTACCTATGGGGTACCCAATCCACCGCTCGAGCCCGACGCCACAACCGGTCGCTCGACGTAGACGCCTGGCCCGGTCGGCTCGGGGATGGGATCCCCGTCCTCCGCCAGGCCTTCCAGGTGTAACGCGATCGCTTCGCGCATCTCGCCCACGCACTGCTCGATGGTGTCCCCGGTGGCAACGCATCCCAGGAGATCAGGGGACCACGCGGAGTAGTTGGAGGGCGGGCCGCCTTCCACAAGAACGAGGTACCGGTCTGCCTGTTCAGTGTGGTTGTGGATCATCGTCGAAGACCCGCTTGGCTAAGGATGCTCGAAAGCGTCTTCGGATGCAAATCATCTGAGGGATGTCCGGGCACAGTCACCCTCCCCGGCTTCGATGGGTGTCTGGACTGTCGATGACCGCCTCGGTGGCGGACCTTGAACCAGCCATCGCTCTCGATCAGCTGGATGACCGCACGGACCTTCACCTCTTGGAACAAGCCGAAACGGCCGCTGTGCGCCCTCCGGGAGGCGGTTCTAGCGCCGATCGGCACTTGTAACAACTTGTTACAAGGTGGTAGGCTCGGTACGTGGCCTGGAACGTCGTCATCGCCGGGGGTGGATTCGGGGGGGCGCACGCGGCCCACCAGCTGGAGCGCCTGCTGCCGAAGCAGTCCGCCCGGCTGATGCTGGTCAACGACGTCAACTTCCTGCTCTACACGCCGTTCCTTCCGGAGGCGGCCGCCGGCACCCTGGAGCCCCGTCACGTGGTGACGCCGCTTCGCGAGATGCTGAAGCGCGCCTTCCTGCGGCTCGGCGCCGTGACCGCGCACGATCCGGCGGCGCGCACGGTTCAGATCCGCACCCACGATGGCGAGACGGAGGAGCAGCGCTACGACCAGCTCGTCCTCGCGCTGGGCTCCGTGTCACGGCTGCTGCCCGTCCCCGGCCTCGAGAACGCAATCGGCTTCAAGAGCCTCGCTGACGCGATCTGGCTCCGAAACCATGTGATCGAGACGCTCGAGGCAGCGAACGCGAGCGAGGACCCCGAGCGCCGCGAGGAGCTACTGACCTACGTCTTCGTGGGGGGCGGCTACGCGGGGCTCGAGGCTCTGGCCGAGCTCCAGGACTTCGCCGCGGACGCGATGGACTCCTACCCGCGGGCGCGCCTTCAGGGAATGCGTTGGATCCTGGTCGAGGCCACCGACCGAGTCCTGCCAGAGATCGACCTGAAGCTGGCCGAGTACGCCGCGCGGGAGCTTCGTGGCCGCGGGATCGACATCCGCCTCGGCACCCGCCTCGAATCGGCCGAGCCCGGCGCGGTGACCCTCAGCACCGGCGAGCGGATTCCCACGCGGACGGTGGTCTGGACGACCGGCGTCGCGCCGCACCCCAGCCTCGCAGAGCTCAGCGTGCCGCTGGACGCCAACGGCCGGGTTGTGGTCGACCGGTACATGCGGGTCGAGGGCATGGACGGCGTGTGGGCAATCGGCGACTGCGCCGCCGTCCCCGATCCCTCGGCTGGCCTGGCCAGGCCGTCTCCGCCGACGGCCCAACATGCCATCCGCCAGGGGCGGACGGTGGCCCGAAACGTGGCCGCCGAGCTCGGGGTCGGCAAGGCCGAGCCGTTCGGGTATCGAAACAAGGGGGCGTTCGTCAACCTGGGTCGCTACAAGGCGGTCGGCCGGCTGGGCCGGTTCACGTTCTCGGGGTTCCCGGCCTGGTGGATGGCGCGCACCTACCACATGAGCCAGATCCCGGGCACTGCACGCAAGATCCGGGCGGTGGTCGACTGGACCGTCGGCCTGCCCTTCCGCCGCGACGTCGCCGAGGTCGGCTCGATCGGCCATCCGCGGCCGCTGCGGGCCGAGGAGTACGAGCGCGGCGGCAGCCACCGGCCGGTCTCCTGAACGAGGCGGGAGAATCCAGGTATGGCGGCGCCATACCTGATCATCGCCCTGTCGTTCGGCATCGCCACCGGGGTCATCGGGCGCGCCAAGGGCAGTTCGTTCTTCATCTGGCTGATCGTGGGCTCGGTGCTGCCTGTCCTCGGCCTGATCGCGGTGATCCTCTTCCGGCCGGAGACCGAGGAGCCCGAGCGCCGCTGCCCGCGCTGCGGCAAGGTCCTAAAGCGCTACGTCCAGGTCTGCACCCGCTGCGGCGCCGACCTCTAGCGCAACCACGTTCGAACAATCGCGTTCGCGAAGCCGAGCCCGTAGCGGACGACGGCGGGCTTCTTCGAGTGGCCGTGCATGCGGCGGGCGACGGTCACCGGCACCTCCTTGGCGGGAATGCCCCGCCTCAGCGCCTCGATCAGGAACTCGGAGGTGTGGAACTGCTCCTGGCGCAGGACGAGCTGGGGGAGGACGTCTGAGCGGACCGCGCGGTAGCCGTTGGAGCAATCGCTCACCCTGGTGCGAGTGATCAGCGAGACCATCCGGTTGAAGAACACGATCCCCAGCTCGCGCGCGTAGTGGTTGGGCTCTGCCTTGCCGAGCACGCGTGAGCCGTGCGCCACGGCCACCTCTCCGGAAACGACTGGCTGCACGAGGCGCTCCATCTCGGATGGCAGGTGCTGGCCGTCGGCATCCAGGGTGACGACGATGGTGGCGCCCGAGTCGGCCAGCAGCCGGTAGCCCGTGCGCAGCGCTGCCCCGCCTCCGCGGTTGATCAGGTGGCGCGCGACCGCGGCGCCATGCTCGGCGGCGATCTCCCCGGTACCGTCCCGGGAGCCGTCGTCGACGACCAGCACCGCTGTTTCGAGCCCGCAGACCTGCTCCGGAATCCGGTCGAGGACGTAGCCGATGCTGTCGGCCTCGTTGTAGGCCGGGACAAGCACCCCGACCTTGTCCCGGAAGCGCTCCGGGTGGCTGCCGGCCACGAACTGCTCCCAGGCGAGCCCCTCCAGCACCGCCGAGAGCTCGCGGGTGATCCGCGATCCCTGAGACAGGGCACGCACCACGAGCGCGAACAGGATCAGGATGGCGATCACGGCGACACCGACGATCCTGGTCCCGTTCTCGCGCTGGAACGAGAAGGCGCCGAGGATCGCGTCGAGGAGCTCCGTGCCGGCGACGATCGCCAGGCCGAGCGCCACCACCAGCAGGATCAGGACGTCGACGTTGCGTAGCGAGCGGCGCCGCCAGATGGCGAACGCGCCCACAAGCGCAGCGATCACCAATCCCGCGGCGCGCAGCGCCGTCAGCTCGGGGGGAAGGACGTCCGCTGGAGGCGTCATGGGCCGCTACAGGATAGGAGCGCGCCCCGCGGTCAACGCGCAGACGAACCCGCCTGAGCGGTCCGCTACCCTCGCGCGATCATGCGAGTCCTGATCCTCGGAGGTGACGGGTACCTCGGGTGGCCGACGGCGATGCGCCTCGCGGCACGCGGGCACGAGGTTTCCGTCGTCGACAACTTCTCGCGCCGGCGCTGGCATGTGCAGCATTCGACCGGCTCGCTGACCCCGATTCGCTCGCTGGCCGATCGGGTCGAGGCCTGGCACCAGGTGAGCGGCCAGGAGATCGGCACCTACGTGGGGTCGATCGAGGACGGCGACTTCCTCGACCGGGTGATCGCCGAGACCCTGCCCGAGACGATCGTGCACTACGGCGAGCAGCCTTCGGCTCCCTATTCGATGAAGTCCCGCGCGACCGCCGTGGAGACCCAGTACACGAACGTGATCGGGACCCTCGAGCTGCTGTTCTCGATTCGCGACCGGGTACCCGACTGTCACCTGGTCAAGCTCGGCACCATGGGCGAATACGGGACGCCGAACATCGACATCGAGGAGGGGTTCATCGAGATCCAGCACAAGGGTCGCCGGGACACGCTTCCGTTCCCGAAGATGCCGGGCTCGCTCTACCACCTGTCGAAGGTCCACGACTCCCACAACATCCACTTCGCCTGCCGGATCTGGGGCCTGCGCGCCACCGACCTGAACCAGGGAGTGGTCTACGGGATCGAGACCGAGGAGTCCGCCCGAGACGAGCGCCTGATCACCCGCTTCGACTACGACGAGTACTTCGGCACCGTGCTCAACCGGTTCTGCGTGCAGGCGGTGATCGGTCACCCGCTCACCGTGTACGGCGAGGGCGGGCAGACGCGTGGCTTCCTGAACATCCGCGACACGCTCCAGTGCGTCGAGCTGGCGGTCACCCATCCCGCCGAGCTCGGCGAGTTCCGGGTCTTCAACCAGTTCACGGAGCAGTTCTCGGTCTCCGAGCTGGCCGAGCTCGTGAAGCGGAGCGGCGAGGAGCTCGGCTACGGGGTCGAGGTGCGCAGCTTCCCCAACCCGCGGATCGAGGCCGAGCGCCACTACTACAACGCCACCAACACGAAGCTGATCGACCTCGGGCTGAAGCCCCATCACCTCGGCGAGGAGCTGGTCCGCTCGATGCTGCGGATCATCGAGCGGCACAAGGACCGCGTGATCGAGCGCGCGATCCTGCCCACCACCCGCTGGAAGCCCGGCGAGCTGATGGGCGAGGTCGAGGCCGCCGAGCGGCCTTCCTGAGGACGATGGCGGAATTCCAGTCCGCGAGCGAGTTCCGCGAGGTGATGGACAGGACCTTCACCCTGATGAGCACCGATCCCGAGATGGGGCCGAAGCTCCGCGACGCTCGGGTGCCGCAGCGGTTCGAGTTCCCCGACCAGGACGCCGTGGTGAACGTCACCTACGACGAGGAGGGGGGCGAGCACAACCTGCGCTGGGAGTGGTCGGACGACGTCGCCTGGGAGCCCAAGGTGGGGATGACGATGAGCTCGGAGGTCGCCAACAGGTACTTCCAGGGCAAGGAGAACGTGCCGCTGGCCCTGGCAAGGCGCCGGATCAAGAGCTCCGGTGACATCAAGTCGGCGCTGAAGCTGATTCCGATCACGAAGCCCGTGTTCGCGATGTACCGCGAGATGCTGGAGCGCGACTACCCGCACCTGCTCGTGTAAGCGCCAGCCGCGTTGTTCTACTGTTCAAGGCCATGAGGGCGGCGGACGCACTGTGTGAGGCGCTCAAGGCCGAGGGGGTCGAGCACGTCTTCGGCATCCCCGGCGGCGCCAACCTGCCCACCTACGACGCCCTCTACGACGCCGAGCTGATCCACATCCAGTCGCGCCACGAGCAGGGAGCCGGGCACGCCGCGGAGGGCTACGCGAAGGCCTCCGGCCAGGTCGGCGTCGCCTTCGCCACCTCCGGGCCTGGAGCGACAAACCTGGTCACCGCGATCGCTGACGCGATGATGGACTCGGTGCCGACCGTGTTCATCACCGGTCAGGTGCGCACGGAGCTGATCGGCACCGACGGTTTCCAGGAGGCCGACGTCACCGGGATCACGCTGCCGGTCGTCAAGCACTCCTTCCTGGTCACCGATCCGCGCCAGATCCCCCAGTACATCCACCAGGCATTTCACATCGCTTCCACCGGGCGCCCCGGCCCGGTGCTCGTCGACGTCCCGCAAGACCTATCGCGCGCCGACATCGAGTACGAGCCGGCGCAGGGAGCGCCCGACCTGCCCGGCTACAAGCCGCCGACCGAGGGCAACATCAAGCAGATTCGGCTCGCCGCCAAGGCGCTGGCCAATGCCCGTCGGCCGGTGATCTACGGCGGCGGCGGGATCGTCAACGCGAACGCCTCCGAGGAGTTCCGCGCCTTCTGCCTCTCCGACCGGCTCCCGGTGACGCTCACCGTGATGGGCCTGGGCGCCTTCCCGGCGCCGCACGAGCAGTGGCTTGGGATGCTCGGCATGCACGGCACCCGGACCGCCAACTACGCCATGGACAGCGCCGACCTGATCGTCGCGGTCGGCGCCCGCTTCGACGACCGGATCACCGGCAAGCTCGCCGAGTTCGCCCCGCGGGCCAAGTTCGTTCACATCGACATCGACCCTGCCGAGATCTCCAAGAACGTCCCCGCCCACATCCCGATCGTCGGCGACGCCGCCGACGTGCTGCCGAAGCTGACCAGGGAGTACGAGCGCTTGCAGCCGGACCCCGAGCGGCTCGACGCGTGGTGGAAGCAGATCGGCGCCTGGCAGGAGGAGTACCCGCTTGGCTACGAGGACTCGGAGGACTCGGAGATCAAGCCGCAGCGGATGATCGAGGCCCTCTACAAGGTCACGGAGGGCGACGCGATCATCACCTCCGACGTCGGTCAGCACCAGATGTGGTGTGCGCAGTACTACGACTTCTCGAAGCCGCGTCGCTGGATCAACTCGGGTGGCCTGGGCACGATGGGCTTCGGCCTGCCCGCGGCGATCGGCGCCAAGGTGGCGAAGCCGGACGAGACGGTGGTCTGCCTGGCAGGGGACGGCAGCCTGGTGATGGTCTGCCAGGAGTTCGCCACCGCCGCCGTCCACGACATCCCCGTCAAGGTCTTCCTGATGAACAACGGCTACATGGGGATGGTCCGCCAGTGGCAGGAGCTGTTCTGGGACGGCCGCTACAAGTCGGTCGAGATGGGCGACAGCCCCGACTGGGTGAAGCTGGCCGAGGCATTCGGCTGGACCGGGATTCGCTGCACTGACAAGAACGAGGTCGAGGACGCGATGCAGGCCGCGCTGGAGAAGGACGGCCCCGTGCTGCTCGATGTGCAGGTGACGAAGACGGAGAACTGCTTCCCGATGATCCCCGCCGGCGCCGCCGCACGGGACATGGTGGGGTAGTCATGGAAGCGGGAACACCGGACCTGATCAAGCTCGAGGACCTCGAGGTCGGCAGCGGCCTCACCGGGCGCAAGCACATCCTCTCGCTGCTGGTCGAGAACAAGCCGGGTGTGCTGGCGCGGATCGCGGGGCTGTTCGCGCGTCGCGGATTCAACATCGACACCCTCGCCGTCGGCCCCACCGAGGACCCCGACGTCTCGCGGATCACGCTGACCCTCGACGGCGCCGTGCACCCGATCGATCAAGTCACCAAGCAGCTGCACAAGCTGGTCAACGTGATCAAGATCCGGGACATGGAGCCGGATCAGGCGATCTCCAGGGAGATGGCGCTGTTCCGCGTTACGGCGGCGGTCGAGAGCCGCGCCGAGATCATCCAGTTCGCGAACATCTTCAGGGCCAAGGTCGTCGACGTTTCGCGCCGCGCCTTGACCATCGAGGTCACAGGATCGAACGAGAAGATCGACGCCTTCGAGCGCATGGTGAGGCCCCACGGGTTGATCGAGATGGCCCGCACCGGCGAAGTCGCAATCACGCGCTCCAGGCCGGACCAGTAGCCTCGCCTTGATTGCGGCGACCGCCGCCCTCGAGTCGCTGGAGGCGCTGCTCGCCGAGGCGGGGGGGAGGCGGCGATTGGTCAGCGTCACGGTGCCGGTTGAGCTCGAGGACCCCAGTGCGGCGGTGTTCGGTTCCCGGCTCGCCGGCGACCGCTGGTTCTGCTGGGAGCAGCCCGATCGCGACGGGTTTGCGCTCGCCGCGTTGGGCAGCGCGCACGAGGTCGTCTCCCGCGGCCCCGAGCGCTTCGGTGACCTGGTAGCCGCCTGCGCCGAGGTGACGCGCGGGCGTCTCAGCGACGAGCCGGATCGTCTGCCGGCGGGGGTCGGCCCGGTTTGGGTGGGGGGGTTTGCGTTCGCGCCCGACGGCGGGCGGGCTGCCCATTGGTCCTCGTTTCCACCCGCGCTCATGATGATGCCCGAGCTGGCGCTCCACCGGATCGGCGGCCGCACCCATCTGACCCTTTCTGCGCTGGCCGGTCCAGGCGTCGATCCGGCGGCCGTCACGCGGAGGCTGGGCGCCAGGCTGGCCGCGCTGAGCGAGGCGACCCTGCCGCTTCTCGATCCCCATCCGACGAGCGAGGCCCGAATCGCGAGCGTGCTCCCGCCGGGGCGGTTCGAGGAATCGGTGGCGCAGGCGCTGGGGCGGATCCGCGCCGGCGAGCTGGAGAAGGTGGTGCTCGCGCGGGAGGTGGTGGTCGAGGCACCCCAGGCCCACGAGCCGGCGGCCATCTACGGTGCGCTCCGGGAGCTGTTTGCGTCCTGCTTCTGCTTCTGCTGCGGCTCGCCCGAGGCCGCCTTCCTCGGCGCCAGCCCGGAGCTGCTCGTGCGTCGTGCCGGGGCGGGGGCGGCGACGGTCGCGCTGGCTGGCTCCACCCGCCGCAGCGCCGACCCCGCGGTTGACGATCACCTCGGCGAGCAGCTTCTGCGCTCCGCCAAGGAGCGTCGCGAACACGAGATCGTCGTCCGGCGGATCGAGCGCGCGCTGCGCAACCAGTCGGTGTGGGTCGAGGCCGCGCCCGAGCCGGGGCTGGTCAAGGTGGCCAACATCCAGCACCTGGCGACGCCGCTCCGCGCCCAGCTCTCCGAGCCGCGGTCCGCGGTCGAGCTGGCGGGGCTGCTGCACCCGACGCCGGCCGTCGGCGGCGAACCTCGCGAACGAGCGCTCGCCACGATCGCCGAGCTCGAGCAGCTCGACCGCGGATGGTACGCGGGGCCCGTCGGCTGGATGGACGCCGCCGAGGACGGCGAGTTCTGCGTCGCGATTCGCTCCGCGCTGCTGCGTGACCGCGTGGCCCACCTGTTCGCGGGCAACGGGATAGTCACCGACTCCGATCCCACAGCTGAGCTGGCGGAGACAGAGGTGAAGCTGGAGGCGCTCCTGCCGCTGCTCTCCGGCTAGCGGTCAGCGGGTCAGGCGCCCTGGCGGGCGCCAAGCGCCTCGCCGACCCGCTCCGCGATCCGCCTGTGCAGCTCCACGTTTCGCCGCCGGTCGACCGGGACCTCGATCATCGCGGTCCCCTGGCCAGCGGCGTCCGCCAGCCCATCCAGCCGCTCCACGCGCGCGTGAGGCAGGCCGTACACCGCGGCGATCCGCGCCGGGTCGAGCCCCATCGGCGTCCCCAGCAGCGCCTCGAACTCGTCGCGATCGAGTTGCGCGGCCTGCGGCAGGAACTCGAAGATCCCGCCGCCGTCGTTGTTGAGCACCACGATCCGCACCGGGGAGCTCGCGTGGCGAACCGCCGCGAGGCCGTTCATGTCGTGGTGGAGGCCGAGGTCGCCCGTCACGATCCAGGTGGGACGGCCGCTGGCGGCGGCGGCCCCGATCCCCGAGGAGATCAGGCCGTCGATGCCGTTCGCGCCCCGGTTGCAGAGGAACCTCACCTGCGTCGCGGCTGACGGCACGAACGCCTCCTGGTCGCGGATCGGCATCGAGGAGGCCGTGTAGACGAGATCCCCGTCGGCGTACAGGCGCGCGAGCGCCGCGTGCGCGCCCGGCTCCGTCGGCTCCTCCAGCGCCTCCACTTCGGCCTCGATGGCCGCCGCGGCCTGTCGCCCGGCCTCCACCCAGGCGGCTTGCCAGGGCTGCGGCGGCACCCGCGAGGCGCTCGGCCAGCCCGCTGGCCAAGGATCGCGCCTCGGCCCGCACGATCGTCTCCGCCTGGTTCGAGGGCTCGTTCCAGCCGAACGCCGGGTCGACGACTACCTGTCGCAGCTCGGGAAGGGAGGCGAGCCACTGGCGAAGCGCCTTGCTGGTCGGCAGGTCGCCGAAGCGGACCACCAGCTCGGGCGCCAGCTCCGGAGGCCGCAGGCGGGCGATCGCGTCGTACGGCCAGACGACGAGCTCGCGATCATGGTCCCCAAGGCGGAGCTGCGAGGTGGGCTCGGCGAGTATCGGGTAGCCCGCCCGCTCGGCCAAGGAGGCCACCGGCCCGGCGAGCCTCTCGTCGAGCTGCCGGCCGGCGACGATCAGGCCCCGTGGCGACGCCGACACCCGCTCGGCGAGCTCGTCGACCAGCGCCTCGTCGGCCCGCGGCGGGGTCGAGGCGACCGCGGTCAGCGGCCGCTCGCCGCGACCCTCCAGCGCCAGCGGCGAGGTCGCCGTCACGTCCCCGGGGTGGGGCTCTGGTCCCAGCGGGTCGCGCCAGGCTACGTTGAGGTGGACCGGCCCGGGGCGCGGCTCCCCGCGCGCCGCGGCGTAGGCGCGGCAGGCAACGGAGCGGAAGTGGAGCAGGCCTGCGTCGTCGGCCTCGTGGTTGCCGACCTCGCAGAACCAACGCACGGCGGATCCATAGAGCTTCAACTGGTCGATCGTCTGACCGGCGCCGATCCCGCGCAGCTCGGCTGGGCGGTCGGCGGTGAGGACGATCAGCGGGACGCCTGCCTCGTCGGCCTCGCAGACCGCGGGATGCAGGTTGGCCGCCGCGGTGCCCGAGGTGCACAGGATCGCCGCCGGCCGGCCGGTCGCCTGGGCTGCGCCGAGGGCGAAGTAGCCAGCGGAGCGCTCGTCGACGATCACGGCCACCTCGATCGCCGGCTGGCGCCACAGGGCGAGGGCCAGGGGGGTGGACCGGGAGCCTGGGGCCAGCGCCGCCCGGCGGACCCCGCAGCGGGCCAGCTCCTCGACCAGCGCCGAGGCGAGCGCTGTGTTGCGGTTGGTGGAGTCCACCGCAGCGAACGGTACCCGCGCGCTAGAGACGGTGCCGCTCGAGAGCCCGTTCGTCGATCTCGACCCCGAGGCCCGGCCCCTCGGGCAGGTGCAGGAACCCTCCACGAAGCTCGCATTCGACCGAGGCAATCGTGTCGCCGAAGAGCTCCTGCGTGGCCAGCCCGTGCGCGAGCCCGGGGTCGTCGCGATCGCGGTAGAGCGCCTGGGCGGCATGTGCCGCCGCGGCGATTCCCACCGGTCCGTCCAGGGAGCTGGACAGGTAGACGGGCAGCTCGTCGGCGATCCCGGCCGCGGTGCCGATCCCACCGACCTTCGACAGCTTCACCGTGGCCCAACGGCAGGCGCCCGACTGCGCCGCCCGCTTCGCCTCCTTGGCGCTGGTCACGCTCTCGTCGGCGGCGATCGGGATCGCCGTCGCCGCGGCGACGGCGGCCATCTCCCGGAGGCTCGCGGTGGGTTGCTCGACCAGCTCGATCCCGAGCGGCTCGATCTCCTCCAGCACGGCCACGGCCCGATCGGCGCTCCAGGCGCCGTTGGCGTCCACCCGCAGGCGCGCATCCTTGCCCACCGCCTCGCGGACCGCTCGCGCCCGTTCGACGTCGTCGCCCGATTCCGAGCTTCAGCTTGAAGGTCTCGAAGCCACGCTCTCTCCAGGCGGCCGCCTCGGCGGCCAATCGTCGCGGCGAGTCGGCGGACAGCGTCGCGTTGCAACGCAACGGCGCCGAGGTCTCGCCGCGGAGCATCCGCCACAGCGGCGTCCCCGAGATCCGACCAGCGAGGTCGAACAGCGCCATCTCCACCGCCGCCTTGGCGGGCGCGGGAAGCCGCCGCCCGGCCGCGACGTGGATCACCGCATCCACCGCCGCGGCAAGCGGTTCGTCCGAGGCCATCGCCGCCACGTCGAGCTTGGCTAGGCGTCTGGTGAGGCGGACCAGCGACCGCTCGACCCGCTCGAGCGTGGCGCCGCCGCGGAGAGAGAGCGGCACGCCCTCGCCGAGGCCGACGACGCCCGCTTCGGTTCGCAGCCGCAGCAGGAGCATCTCCCGCCGCTCGAGCGTCCCGCGGGCGGTCACATAGGGCCGCTCGAGCGGGAGCGCGTAGGGAATGATCTCGACCTCGGTGATCCGCATGCTCACTCAGGCGGCGATCACCAGGCCGGCCGCGAGCAGGGCGCTGAAGGCCGCGAGCAGGGCGCCGGTGCCCGCCAGGGCCCCGTTCAGCGAGGGCCCGTCCGTCCGCGTCATCACGGCGGCGAGCGGGCGGGGGACCAGCGGCGCCGAGAGCAGCATCAAGAGGCCCCAGGCGGGCCCGTCCGCCGCCAGCAGCGTGATCGGCACCGCGACGAAGGCGGCGGCGATCAGCAGCGCGTACAGGCTGCGCGTTCGCCGCCGGCCCAACCGCACCGCGAGCGTCATCTTTCCCGCTCGCCGGTCGGTGTCCAGGTCGCGCACGTTGTTGACGACCAGGATGGCCGTGGCGAGGAAACCGACGGCGAATGAGAGGCCGAAGGGCAGCCAGTCGAGCCGCTCGAGCTGGACGTAGTAGGAGCCGTTGACGGCCACCAGGCCGAAGAACAGGAACACGAACAGCTCCCCGAGCCCCTCGTAGCCGTAGGGGCGCGGGCCGCCCGTGTACAGGACCCCGGCGAGGATCGAGGCGGCGCCCACGATCAGGATCACCACGCCGGCGACCGTGGCCAGGTAGATGCCCGCCGCCACGGCGACCGCGAAGGCGACCCAGGTCGCGACCAGCACCCGCCGCGGCGCCACCAGGCCCGAGGAGGTGACCCGAACGGGCCCCAGCCGGTCGGCCGTGTCGGCCCCTCGCCTGGCGTCGGAGTAGTCGTTGGCCAGGTTGGTCCCAATCTGGATGAAGACGCTCCCCACCAGCGCCGCGATGAAGGCGC
This sequence comes from uncultured Actinomycetes bacterium, assembly GCA_963740145.1. Classification (GTDB taxonomy): domain Bacteria; phylum Actinomycetota; class Thermoleophilia; order Solirubrobacterales; family 70-9; genus AC-56. The sequence continues at coordinate 48,899 of CAVUDI010000002.1, read as the reverse complement.
CGACCCGGATCTCGTCGCTGACCTCCACCGCGGCCGCCGTCCCCACCAGCACCGGAGCGATGGCCGCCGGCAGCGTGCGCGGCCTGAGCCGCCATAACCCAGATCCGAAAGTTGCCCACCGGCTTACGGACGTTTCGGGAACTTCGAGAAGTCGGGGCGGCGGCCCTCGACGTAGGCGTTTCGCCCCTCTTGCCCCTCCTCGGTCATGTAGAAGAGGAGGGTCGCGTCGTGGGAGAGCTGCTGGAGGCCGGTCAGCCCGTCCTCGGCGGCGTTGAAGCTCGCCTTCAGCAGCCGCAGGGCAAGCGGCGAGAGCGCTGACATCTCGCGGCACCAGGCGACGGTCTCGCGCTCCAGCTCGGCCAGCGGGACGACGGCGTTGACGAGCCCCATCTCGAGGGCCTCCTCGGCCGTGTACAGGCGGCAGAGAAACCAGATCTCCTTGGCGCGCTTGACGCCGACGTTGCGCGCGAGCAGGGCAGCTCCGAAGCCGCCGTCGAAGCTGCCCACGCGGGGACCGGTTTGGCCGAAGCGGGCGTTGTCCGCGGCGATCGTCAGGTCGCAGACCAGGTGCAGGATGTGGCCCCCGCCGACCGCGAAGCCGGCGACCATCGCCACGACCGGCTTCGGCGTGCGCCGGATCTGGACGTGCAGGTCGCCGACGTCGAGGCGACCGACGCCGCGCTGGGCGACCTCGTCGTCGCCGATGTAGCCGTCGTCGCCGCGGATCCGCTGGTCGCCGCCCGAGCAGAAGGCGTCCTGGCCGGCGCCGGTGAGGATGATCGCCCCGACCTCTAGATCGTCGCGGGCACGGGCGAACGCATCTCGCAGCTCGGCGAGCGTCTGCGGACGGAAGGCATTTCGCACCTCGGGCCGGTTGATGGAGACCTTGGCGATCCCCTCCGCCTTCTCGTAGAGGATGTCCTCGAACTCGCCCGCCGCGCGCCACTCGATCGGCGCGTAGAGCTCATCGGTTGACGGTGCGTCCTTGTGGGGAATCGGCACGTGAGGGATTATCCCTGGGGATGATGCTGGACAACTGGCTCGCCCAGCGCGCCCAGACGTGCCCCGACCGCGCGGCGCTGGTCGTCGAAGGGCGCCATCTCACCTACGAGGAGCTGGAGGCCGAAGCCACCGCGGCTGCCCGGCGGCTGGCCGCTCACGGCGTCCGGCGCGGCGCGACGGTGACGCTGGAGCTCCCCGTCGGCGGCGACTACGTGGTCCTCCTTCACGCGCTGATGAAGCTGGGCGCGATCGCCCAGCCGCTGAACACGCGGCTGGCGCCCCGCGAGCGGGAAGCCGAGCTCGAGCGCGCCGGTCCAGTACTCGTCGTCTCGGAGGCCGGCGATGTGGGTGGTCCCGAGGCGGACCTCCCACTGCTCGGCGAGCACGATCTCGACGCCATCCACTGCCGCGTCCTGACCAGCGGCACCTCCGGGCACCCCCGGCCGATCGGGCTCACCTACGGAAACCACCTGTGGAGCGCGGTCGGCTCCGCCTTCAACCTGGGTGTCGACCCGTCCGACCGCTGGCTCTGCTGCCTGCCGCTCTACCACGTGGCCGGGCTGGAGATCGTGCTGCGCTCCGTGATCTACGGGACCGGTGCCGTGGTGCACGACGGCTTCGCGGTCGAGAGCGTTGCGGAGGCCCTCGAGCGTGACGGGGTGACGCTGATGTCGGTCGTCACCACGCAGCTCACCCGCCTGCTCGAGGCCGGGGTGGACCTCTCCGGGCCGCGCGCGATCCTGGTCGGCGGCGGACCGGTACGGCTTGAGGTTCTGGAAGAGGCGATCGGCCGTGACGCCGCCATTGTTCAGACATACGGCCTCACCGAGACCGCCTCGCAGGTGACGACGCTCGCCCCGCAGGAGGCGCGACGCAAGCTCGGCTCGGCAGGTCGGCCCCTGCTCACCACGCACCTGCGGATCCAGGACGGCGAGATCCTGGTCCAGGGGCCCGTGGTCGCGCCGGGGTGCGCGGACGAGGATGGCTGGTTCCACACCGGTGACCTGGGCCGAATCGACGACGAGGGCTTCCTGTACGTCGAGGACCGCCTCGGCGACGTGATCGTGAGCGGTGGCGAGAGCGTGCTGCCCGCCGAGGTCGAGGAAGTCCTGCTCAGCCACCCGGGCGTAGCCGACGCCGCCGCGGTCGGCCGCGCCGATGCCGAGTGGCAGGAGGCCGTGGAGGCGGTGGTCGTGCTTCGGGACGGCGCGACGGTCGACGCCGTCGAGCTTCGCCAGCACTGTGCCCAGTCGCTGGCCGGATACAAGGTCCCCAAGCGCTTCGAGTTCGTCTCCGAACTGCCGCGCACCGACTCGGGCAAGTTGCTGCGCCAGGCGCTGCGCTGAGTCCCATGGACGCCGCCACCGTCGCTGCCTGGCTTGCCGCCTACGTGGACGCCTGGAAGTCGTACGACCGGGAGGCGATCGGCGCCCTGTTCTCAGACGACGTGAAGTACCGCTACCACCCCTATGACGAGCCGGTGGTGGGCCGTCAGGCCGTGGTCGAAGCCTGGCTCGGAGAGGGAGAGTACGAGGGGGTCGAGGAGCGAGACGAGAAGGGGACGTACGACGCCTCCTATGAACCCGTTGCGGTGGACGGGGACGTCGCCGTGGCGACCGGGAGCAGCACCTATACGCGTGGGCCCGGCGGGCCGATCGACGTGATCTACGACAACTGTTTCGTGATGCGCTTCGACGACGACGGCCGCTGCCGGGAGTTCACCGAGTGGTTCATGAAACGGCCCGACGCATAAAGTCCCGGTGATGAGCGCGGACGACGGGATCTACTACGACGCCGACGCCAACCCAGAGCACCTCCGGGGCAAGACGATTGCGATCCTCGGCTACGGGTCGCAGGGGCACGCGCACGCGCTCAACCTGAGGGACTCGGGCTGCGAGGTGGTGGTCGGCCTGCGCCCCGGTTCGGCGAGTCGGGCCGAGGCCGAAGGCGAGGGGCTGACCGTGCTCGACGTCGGCGAGGCGACAAGCCGGGGTGACGTGGTGATGGTCCTGCTCCCGGACGAGAAGCAGGCCGAGGCCTGGGAGGCCGAGATCCGCGACGGGATCGCGCCCGGCAACCTGCTGATGTTCGCCCACGGCTTCTCCATCCACTTCGGCCAGATCGAGTCGCCGCCCGGGGTGGACGTTGGCATGGTCGCCCCCAAGGGCCCGGGCCACCTGGTGCGACGCCAGTTCACCGAGGGACGGGGCGTGCCCTGCCTCATGGCTGTGCACCAGGACGAGACCGGCAACGCCAGGGACCTGGTCCTCGCCTACGCCAGCGGCATCGGCGGTGGCCGCGCCGGCGTGATCGAGACCACCTTCAAGGACGAGTGCGAGACGGACCTGTTCGGGGAGCAGGCGGTCCTTTGCGGCGGCGCGACCGAGCTTGTCCGCGCCGGCTTCGAGACCCTTGTCGAGGCCGGCTACGACCCGCGCCTCGCCTACTTCGAGTGCTTGCACGAGCTGAAGCTGATCGTCGACCTGATGTACGAGAACGGCATTCAGGGCATGCGCGACTCGATCTCCAACACAGCCGAGTACGGCGACATGACTCGCGGCAAGGAGGTGATCACCACGCAGACTCGAGAGGCAATGCGCAAGCTTCTGGCCGACATCCAGTCAGGCGAGTTCGCAAAGGAGTGGATCGCCGAGAACCGCGCTGGCGCCGAGAACTTCCAACGACTGCGGGACGAGGCGGCCGGCCACCAGGTGGAGCAGGTCGGCAAGGAGCTTCGCAAGATGATGCCCTGGATCGAGGCCGAAACCAAGTAGCCGCCGGACCGCGTGGGATCATGCGCCCGCTTCGTTAACCGAAGGGAGAGGCCATGACCGAAACGCCAGAGTCGCCCGGGGCACCGGAGACGCCGACGGGCCCGCCCGGTGGAGCCGAGCCGCCCGCACCGCCGCCATCGGTGAGTCCTGCGGGGGCGTACCCGGTCCAGGTCGAGGCTGAGCGCCAGGAGGAGTACAACCGCTTCCTGCCGCTGGTCAAGTGGCTGCTAGCGATTCCGCATTACTTCGTTCTCTTCTTCCTGTTCATCGGCGTCTTCTTCGCGAAGATCATCGCGTTCTTCGCGGTTCTGATCACTGGTCGCTATCCCGAGGGCATCTTCAACTTCGTCAGCGGGGTGCTGCGGTGGTCCTGGAACGTCACCGCCTACGTGTACCTGCTCACTGACAGGTACCCGCCGTTCGCCCTGGATCAGGACCCGGCGTACCCGGCGCAACTCGAGATCACGTACCCGGCCGAGGGCGTGAACCGCTGGCGCCCGCTGGTCCACTGGCTGTTGATCATTCCTTATGCGATCGTCGCTGGGGTGCTCTCCTATCTCGCCGGGGTCGTCGCCCTGATCGGCGTCTTCGTGATCCTGTTCACGAAGAACCTCCCCGAGGGCATGTTCAAGCTGATTCTGATCCCGTCCCGGTGGCAGATCCGCGCTTCCGTCTACGCGCTGTTCATGGTCACCAAGTACCCGCCGTTCGAGTGGGACGAGCCCGCAGCTGGTCGCCCAGCACCTTGATGATCAGCCGCTTCGGTCGGCGGCCGTCGAACTCGGTGTAGAGACAGACGCCGAAAGGCTGCCGAAACCGCTCTGGAAAGCGGGAAGCGGGGTCATCCGAAACCCCTGACGCGCCAGTAGGTGCGCCACTCCGCTACAGGTCGAGGCGCTGGGTCGCGAGGGGCCGGACTGTGTCCGACGGGGCGTCTACGGTAAAACCTGGACCTGACAGCCCGCCGCCACAGGGCAGTGGCGGCAGCGCGCGCCAGGGATGGGTGGGGTCGTGTCTATGTTCAAGTTCCTGATCCTGACAACCGTCGCCGCTTTGGCCATGCTGATCACGATCACGATCGGGGGCCAGTCCGTGCTGCCCTGGTCGACGGCGGCTGCCACGTCCACCGGCTGCGGGCTCGGCGAGCAGGGGACCGCCGCGAGCGAGACCCTGAATGGCACGCGGGGCCGGGACCGGATCGACGCGGGGGGCGGCGGCGACCTGGTCAAGGGCAAGTCCGGCGGCGACTGCCTCCGCGGCGGGGGCGGCGGCGACACCGTCAGGGGCGGCGCAAATCGCGACGACGTCGGGGGAGGCACGGGCGGCGACACCGTCAGGGGCGGCGGCAGCCGCGATGTGCTGCACGGAGGCGGCGGCGGCGACACCGTCAAGGGCGGCGCGGGCCGGGATCGCCTCAGCGGTGGCCCCGGGCCTGACCGGCTGCTGTCGTGGGAAGGCCGACCCGACAAGGTGCGCTGCGGCCCGGGGGCTGACGTCGCCATCGTCGACCGGCGCGACACGACCGTGGGCTGTGAGCGGACGAGGCGGCTCCGGGGCGGCGACACGGGCGGAGGCGGAAACGGCGGCGGGGGTGGCCATGGAGGGGGCAACGGCGGCGGCGGTCACGGCGGCGGCGGTCACGGCGGCGGCTATCCCTCGATAACCGACGCGCAGGCCGATCGGGACGGTGACTTCGACGCCGGCTGCCAGTTGTTCGGCGGCGACAGCGGATGGCACACCGACAACATCGGCTCCGACCGGCCGGGCAACGGCGAGATCGTGCGTAGCCTCGTCGGCCAGGGCGTCTGCGCGGCGCATCTCTGGGGCTCGGGCTCGCACCGCACCGAGGTCGCGTTCTCGCAGATCCCGAACCCCGACGTGGTCTACGAGGAGCTGTTCTACGTGCCCGCGGCCTCGGGCCACCTCGGCTTCATGAACCAGCACAAGCAGGACGGAAGCGCGGGAGGCTGCGCGAACGGCGGCATCTCGAACCGCTCCGGCTCCGAGCTTGAGGTCACCGTGCGGGCCTCGTGCTCGGCCGACAACGTGAGGTATCCGGTGGGCACCTACCCCCGCGGCCGCTGGTTCGCGATCAGGGTCGCGTTCAGGATGGGGAATCAGGGCCAGGTTGCGTTCTGGCTCGATCCAGACGGACCCGGCCCCGATCCCTACGCACAGCGCCTCGCCCCGACCACCGCAGACGTCCAGACGGGCGACTCGACCGGAGTCAAGTTCCGCCAGGGTAGCTACGGCGATCAGACCGTCGACTTCTATATCGACGGGTTCCGGCTCCAACTCCGCTGAGAAACGCGCGGCGCCGGACCAGTTCTCCGGCGCGGAGTGACTCAGGCCCATGTACACTCATCCCATACGGGCCGTTGACCAGCGGCTTCCGGGGTGCCACGACACAAGGGGGAGTGAGGATCATGGGGAGGACAGGAAGGGCGTCGGTCGTCGTGCTGGCGGCATGCGGTGCGCTGATTTTGTCTGCATCCTCGGCTTCGGCCGCCATTAATGCGACTCCGAGCCTCGTCCAGACGATCGCCACCTCCGCTTATACCCCTCCGAGCCCCGACCCCGCGGGGATCGCCTACATGCCGGCGCAGGACAGGCTGCTGATCAGCGACTCCGAGGTCAACGAGATGCCGCTTTTTCAGGGCTTCAATCTGTTCACGGGAACGCGCACGGGCTCCGGAGTGGGCACCGGGGACGTAAATGCCTACTCCCAGGAGCCCTCCGACCTGGGGATCGACACAGCGAACGGCAGGCTGTTCATCGCTGACGACGATAAGGACAGGGTGTTCATCGTCTCGGTCGGGTCCGACGGCGTCTACGGGACAGCCGACGACACCAGGAGCAACTTCCGCACCTCGACCTTTGGGAGCGACGATCCCGAAGGGGTCGCCTATGACGCGGCGACGAACCACGTGTTCGTCAGCGACGGCCTCGGGGTGGAGATCTACGACGTCAACCCGGTCAACGGCGTGTTCGGGGATGCAAACGACATCGTCACCCACTTCGATCTCGCCCAGTACGGAGCCGGCGACTGCGAGGGCCTGGGGATCAATCCGGCCCTCGGCAGGCTGCTCTGTGTGGATCCCTCGACGCCCGACAACATCTACGAGGTCGGAAAGGGTGGCGCCCTGTTCCGCGTCTTGAGCATGGCGGCGATCCCGACCAGCCGCGCGGTGGTGGCGGACGTGACCATGGCTCCTTCGTCCAATCCGAATGACGATCCGGCGACGATGAACTACTGGATCGTTGACCGCCACCTGGACAACAACGCCTTCCCGGACGAAAACGACGGGCTCCTGTACGAGATGCACCTGGAGTCCGTGCCCCCGGAGACGACGATCACCTCCGGCCCGGCGGGCCCGACCAACGACCCGACGCCGAGCTTCAGCTTCTCCTCATCGGAGGGAGGCTCGAGCTTCGAGTGCAAGATCGACTCGGGCTCCTACGGAGCGTGCAGCTCGCCGAACACGACTGCGCAGCTCGCCGACGGCTCGCACACCTTCTACGTGCGTGCCTTGGATGCGGTCGGCAACGTCGACCCGACGCCGGCCAGCCGCGCCTTCACGGTCCGCACCGCCGAGGTCAAGGTCTCGGGCTCGACCCTGGTGGTCACCGCGGCGCTGGGCGCCAAGGACAACCTCGCGATCAGAAGGCCCTCGGCCTCGACCCTGCGGGTGACCGACTTCCCGAGCGGCGCCTACACGGGCTCCGGCGTCCACACCGGGGCAGGCTGCACGCGGGTCGGCTCCAACGCCGCCGAGTGCTCGGCCTCGGGGATCACGCTGATCCAGGTCAGCTCCGCCGATCAGGACGACCAGGTGACCAACTTCGCCCCGCTCAAGAGCTTGCTCAACGGGGGAGGCGCGAATGACCTCCTGACGGGCGGCCCTGCAAGCGACACCCTGATCGGGTCAACGGGCGCGGATGAGTTCAAGGGAATGAACGGAAACGACGAGCTTCGTGCCCGCGACCTGAGCTCCGACACGACGATCGACTGCGACGGCGGCAGCGCCTCGGGAGGTGCCGACAAGGCCGACCTCGATCTGCTGCCGAGGGATTCCTCCGTGAGCGGCTGTGAAACGGTGACCCGGCACTAGATGGCCACCTCCCGCCTCCGCTTATTTCCCCTTGTCACAGGGACCTACTCGCCGAGCACTTTGATGACCAGCCGCTTGGCACGGCGGCCGTCGAACTCGGTGTAGAAGGTCGCGTGCTCCAGGGAGAATCCCCTGCAAATCGGTGCCTCGTCCTGCTCGTGGCAACGGTCATGGCAAGGGCTCGGGGTCTAGGTAGGCATTGAGCCGGTCGCGAGCCTCGGCTTCGGCGCCGGGTATCAGGTGGCCGTAGCGGTCGAAAGTGATCGCGATGTGATCCACCTGGGTGGCCAAGGTGTCGATCCCTCCCGCTGTGCAGTGGCGACACTCAAGACAGCCGCACCGATGCCGACCCCTCAGAGAATTCGGTAGCCAAGCTAGAGCGGCGAGTCGGTCAGCGTGCACCGCGCATCCGGCTGGCCCTTCCGCATCGCGGTACCACCTGCGCGAGATACTGCGCGGGCGATGTCGCAGGAGGACGTGGAGAGGGTGCGACGCGGTTTCGCCGCGTATAACCACCGTGACCTCGACGGGATCTTGGAGCACTGGGCACCCGACGCCGTGTTGGACTGGTCCCGCTCCCGTGGCTTCGATGCTGGCGTCTTCCGAGGGCACGGCGAGATCCGGGCGTTCTGGCAGCTGTTCCTCGACGCATTCGACGAAGTTCGGTTCGAGATCGATGACCCGCTGGAGGTCGAGGAGGGTCTGTTTCTCGTGGAGAACGTCGCCTACCTTCGAGGGCGAGACGGCATCGAGGTTCAGGCTCGAAGCGCGTTGCTGATTAGGGTTCGGGACGGCGAGACGACCTCGCTCACGCTCTACCAAACGAAGCAGGACGCCCTCGAAGCCGCCGGGCTGCGGGAGTAGGGCGCTCACCACCCGCTCCCGACCTCGTTGTCGCGCACAACTGTCCCGTGTTCGCCGATCTGCGCGCGCCGTGAGCCACCGGGGGTATAAGAAGGACATGCCGCGAGCCCAGTGGCGACGCAGGGTGATTCCGAGCTGTGCCGGGCAGGCGCAAGAGGCCGTCGCGCAGTTGCGATCACGAGCCATCCGTGTGGACCTCCAGCGCGACTGGCTCGTATTCGACCTCTGGCTTGAGGAGGGCGAGGAGATTGAGGCCGTGGCCGCCGAGCTGCTCGACCGCATTTGGCCCGCCTGGCAGCAGTGTTTGGCCGAGTAGGACGGTCCAAGCGCGAGATACTGCGCGGCGATGTCGCAGGAGAACGTGGAGGCGGTCAGGATCCTGTTCGCGGCTTTCGCCGATAGAGATTTCGAAGCCGCAGCCAGCGTTCTCGACCCAGGCGTGGAGATTCGCCCCGCGATCGTCGGCGGACCCGAAGGAGTCGTCTACCACGGGTGGGAGGGGATGAGGCAGTTTTGGGCCGATGTTGATGCGGCTTGGGCAGAGTTTCGGATAACGCCCGAGGAGTTCCGAGAACTCGACGGAGAGATCATCGTGTTGGGACGGGCCTTCGCTCGGGGCCCAGGCAGCGGCATCGCCCTCGACGCGGCAGTGGCATGGATCGCTGAACTGCGCAACGGCAGGATCGTGGGCTTTCAGAGCTTCAGCAGCCAGCAGGAAGCCCTCGAAGCCGCTGGGCTGCGGGAGTAGGCCAGCCGGTCTCCCATCCCGTACGGAACCGGAGACGCCCACCTCGGCGGTCAGAGAGCGAGCGGCGAATCGGGTTGCCCCCCGCCCCGTCCAGTGTGCGGATCGCACAGACCTCGCTAGCTGGCACCGAATAGGCTCGCCCCTCGGTCTACCAAGGGAGGAACCATGCGCCGTATCCGCCGGCACCTCAGCTTCGCCAACGTCGTGTCTCTGATTGCGCTCTTCGTCGCCATCAGCGGAGGTACCGCCGTCGCCTTGAGTGGCTCGAACACCGTGCAGTCCGACGACCTCGGACCCGGCTCCCAGGTGACGGCACCCGACGTGGCCGCCAACGCGGTCAACGGGTCCGACGTCGTCAATGGCAGCATCGGCGGTGCCGACATCGCGGACTTCAGCCTCACCAACCAGGACGTCGGGGTGCTGTTCGCCGAGGTAAACAGCAGCGGTACGCTCGCCAATTCGAGCGGCGGGGGCGTGACCACGGTCAGCCACGGGTCGGGCAGCTACGACGTCGATTTCGCGCGCAACGTCGCTGCGTGCACCGCCGTGGCGACGCTCGGTCCCTCGACAGGCTCCATCCTGCCGCCCGGGGAGGTCTCCCTCACGGATACCCCCGGCAACGCGGAGTCCGTGAGCGTGGTCACCTGGAACAGTGATGGTACGTCGGCCAACAAGCCGTTCCGTTTGGTGGTGGTGTGCTAGAGGCAAAGCAAGCTCGAAGCCGCCGGGCTGCGGGGGTAGGCGCGACGAGTTTCGCTGCACGCCTCTAGCGGCTGGAAGTCCCACGAGCAAGGGCAGCAGCGCCAGCCCTGACGGGAACCCGCCTAACTCTTGGCAGTCCGGGCTCTTCGAGGGCTCCGCTTTGCATGGAAAGCAGACCGCATCGACAACCCGTAGCACGGCAGCTTGGTCACGAGGCCGAAGGGCTGTCCGCATAGACGGGCGCGGTTTATCTGGGGGAGCGTGACGCGCTCCTGCAGTCCTGGCTTTACGGCCGAAGGGAGCGTCCAGCTCACTCGAGCTCGGCTTGCGCCTGCTGGCGATCCAGTGCCGCTTGGTGGCGGTCCTCCGCTGCGCGGGCACGGTCCTCCGCTGCGCGGGCACGGTCGGCTGCGGCTTCAGCCCGGGTGTGGACGAGATCCGCATGCTCCCCGCCCATGGCGTTCTCCAGCGCCGCCGCGGCGTGGTCGCGAGCCTCCGCAGCGAAGTCACGCGCCTGCGCCGTGGCATCCCTCAGGGCAGCGTTGTCATCGCGTCGGCTGGCGTTTTCGGCGCGCTGGGACATGGTCTGCGCTCGAAGCTCGCTAGTCGTCTCGCGCTCGGCGCTGCCCTCCTCGCGCTGCGCTCGGGATGCTTCGTGTACCCGCCGAAACGCCACGTCGGTCCGACTGTGCGCGGCCAGGTCTCGGTCCGAGGCTGTCTGATCCCGGTCCGAAGCAGTTTGATCCGCCTCGGCGGTCCTTTGATCGCGCTCTGACGTCGTCTGGTCGGCATCCGACGCCGTCTGGTCGGCATCGGAGTGCGTCTGATCCGTATCCGAGGTCGTCTGATCAGGCTCCCGGCCGACCAGCTCTGGGTCACTCTCTGAGGGTCCCTTCCCTGGGACGCTCTCCGGCCGCTCCTTATTGTCAGACATTGCACCTTCCCCGGGGCGTCGCCGCTCTGCTTCGCCGCCGCCGTTGACCCGCTCACTGTAGCGCGGCGCGCAGCAGGTGCTGCAGCCGGTCCGGCTTGACGACCTTAGGACGAAATGCAGAGGGAAGTAGCTAGGCGAGCTCTACTAGGAAGGCCGGTAGCGCCAGCCCTAACGGGCACCCCCCCGATGGCCAGGCAGCGCCGGCACCACTAGGGGAGGCAGGCTGATTGATAGGAACCTGCCGTACTCATGGCAGCCCGGGCTCTCCAGAGGCTTCCCCTCTGCGCGTGGAAGCGACCATCAACATTCTCGGCACGACCTTTGCCACCTCGGCTTGGACTTCGCGGCCCGGCCGGTTAGGGTGCGGCAGCCAACTCGACGGGAGGATCTATGTCATCCAGCGCTGCGGATTCCGAGCTCAAGGCACGCCACCGGGCGATGTGGGCCTCCGGTGACTATCCCTCCATGGTGGAGACGTTCCTGCTGCCGCTGGGTCCCAGGCTGGTAGAGGCTTGCGGCATCGGACCGGGAATGAACGTCCTCGACGTCGCTGCCGGAACCGGCAATGCATCAATCCCCGCGGCGAAGGCAGCCGCGAATGTAACCGCAAGCGATCTGACCCCGGAGCTGTTTGACGCTGGACGCCGGCGGGCTGAGACCGAGGGGGTCGAGCTCGAGTGGGTCGAAGCAGATGCTGAGAGTCTCCCCTTCGGGGACGAGTCGTACGACGTCGTCATGTCATCGATTGGGGCGATGTTCGCTCCCCGCCACCAAGATGTCGCTGACGAGATGGTCCGTGTCTGCCGCCCTGGTGGGACGATCGGGATGTTGAACTGGACGCCGGAAGGCATGATCGGAGCCCTCTTCAAGACGATGGGACCGTTCGCACCGCCGCCTCCGCCCGGCGCTCAGCCCCCGCCGCTCTGGGGTAGCGAGGAGCACGTCAAGCAACTCTTCGGAGGTCGCCTCGACTTCCGGACACTCGAGCGTGACGTCCTCGAAATCACGGCCTTCGAGCATCCCCGCGACTACGGGGAGCACTTCAAGGCGAAGTACGGGCCCACCATTGCCGCGCGCAACAACGCGAGTCGCGACGGACGGGAGGAGGAACTGGACGACGCGCTCGATCGTTTCTGCGACGAGTGGAATCTGGGTACCGGGGACGATGCTCGCTTCGAGCAGGAATATCTGGTCGTCGTCGGCACGCGGGCCTGACGCTCTCCCTCTGATTTGAATGCGCGTGTCTCGCAAGGCGCATGACCCGCTCCCCCTTTGGACAAAAGCGAAAGCGGCTGATGGCGCGGTCAGCATCGACGCACGGACTCGGCTTGGCGCGAAGTGTGTAGTCGGATCGACGACGAGGTCGGCTTGCCCTGGCGGTTGACTTTGCGGCCGGCGCGGTCGCAGCCATAGACTCGTCCGCTGTAGGCAGACGGCAATAGGAGGCATCATGAGCGAGACGACCTCGACCCCCGTGGCAGAGACGGTGACCCTGCGAGAGGTAGAGCCGGAAGACGTCAAGGAGTGCGCCCGGATCTGCTTCGAGGCCTTTGGCGGGATCGATGACTACCATCGGTTTCCGCCAGATTTCCCGTCTGTCGAGTTCGCCGAGGGCCTGATGCAGGCCTTCGTCGGCTCCCCGTCCACCTGGGGAGTTGTGGCCGAAGTGGATGGGCGAATCGTAGGATCGAACTTCCTGCATGAAGGCGATCCGATCGGCGGGATAGGGCCGATCAGCGTCGACCCCGACCATCAGGGCGGCGGCGTGGGTCGAAAGCTGATGCAGGCCGTGATCGAGCGCGGCCAGGGAGCCCCCGGCATCCGGCTCCTTCAGGACTCCTTCAACATGCTCTCCCTTTCGCTCTATGCATCGCTCGGCTTCGAGGAGAGGGAGCCGGTGGTGGTGATGAGCGGCAATCCGAGGAGCAGTCCTGTCGAGGGGATCGAGGTGCGCCCGCTCCGCGAAGCCGATCTCGACGAATGTGAGGCGCTCTGCCAGAAGGTGCACGGCTTCGAGCGCACGAACGAACTTCGGGGCGCGATGCACGCCTTTGCGCCGTTCGTCGCTGTGCGTGATGGCCGCGTTTCCGCATACGCCACGACTCTCACCTTCTGGCCGATGGCGCACGGCGTAGCCGAGACCGATGAGGACATGCAAGCGCTGCTGCGCGGAGTCGCGGCGGTTGTGGACGATCCGCTCGCGATCCTCGTGCCCTTGCGCTCGGGCCTTTTCCGCTGGTGCTTGGCCGAGGGGCTGCGGTCGCTGAAGCCGATGAACCTGATGACGCTGGGCTCATACCAGGAGCCGCGCGGGTCGTGGTTCTCGTCGGTGCTCTATTGAGCTCGTAGTGGTCTTCGCAACGTTGGGTTTGCGGTAGCTACGCGGCCGCCGCTCCTTTGCGCGAGGGTCAGAAGCGACCGCTCTGACTCCTGCTGCGGGTGAAAGCGGAAGGGTGGGCGACCCCAACTCACTAAGGCGGTCCTAGCGGCGGGAAAGTCCGATTGTCAGGGACGGCAGCGTCAGTCCTAACGGAAACCCGCTGAAAGCACTGGCGCTGGCCCCGCGCAGGCCAGGGCGAGATACTGCGCGGGCGATGTCGCAGGAGAACGTGGAGATCGTGCGACAGGTATTGGAAGCCTTCCAGCAAGGGTTGGAGCACGACGATCCCGGTGCAGCATTCGATACGGGCATGGTTGCCGCCGACGCGGAGTGGATACCTGGGCGCGGCTTCCCTGGGTCTCGGAGCTATCGGGGGCGCGAAGGATTCATCGAATTCATGCGCAGCTGGACCGAGGACTTCGAGGGGTGGTCGAATCAGGTTGAGCGGTTGATCGACGCCGGCAACGACCGGGTGGTCGGGGTCTTCCGTCAATCCGGAACGGGTAAGGAGAGCGGCGTGCCGGTCGACGTGCGGCTCGCCACCATCTACGAACTGGAAGATGGACAAATCGTTCGGATGCGCATTTACCTTGACCCGACCGAAGCCCTCGAAGCCGCCGGGCTTTCGGAGTAGGCGATGTCGCAGGAGAACGTGGAGATCGTCCGGCAGGCCATTCGATGCATGGAACGCGGGCGACATGGATGCCGTCCGTGAGGCTTTCGACCCAGACGTCATCATGCGGACGGTCGACGGGCTGGCCGGAGCCTGGGCCGTTCGTCGGGCGCGACGCGGTCATGCGCCATACTCGAGCAGCAGCGCGAGACCTGGGACACGCGACAGCTTCCAACTCGATCAGCGACCTCATCCACGTCGGGGACCGGGTTGCCGTGAGGTGGATCGTGGCACGGCGCAGGCTTCGGCCCTGAGATGCGAAGTTTGAGGTGACAACGGTCTACACGGTGCGCAAAGGAAGGATCTTCTACGTGGAGTACTTCTGGGATCACGCCGAAGCCCTCGAAGCCGCAGGGCTTTCGGAGTAGGCGATGTCGCAGGAGAGCCTGGAGATGGCGCGCCGAGCCTACGAGGCGTTCAACCGGGGTGACCGGGAGGGCATGGTCGCCGACTTCGCGCCGAACTTCGAATACGTCACCACAGGGACGATCCCTGAGCGCGCGGGGCGCGTACCGGGGGCCGGAGGCATGGATCGGGTTTGCAGGATGGCTCTGGAGCGAGTTTGAGAGTCCGCGCGTTGAAATCCGCGAGCTGATCGAGTCGGGAGACCAAGTGTTGGCCGCGGTCACCGTGCGGGGCCGGGGCAAGCAGAGCGGCGTCGAGACCACATGGGACCTCTGGCACCTTTGGACCTTGCAGGACGGAAAGGTGGTACACGGCCAAGGATTCGTGAGCAGGGAGGAAGCCCTCGAAGCCGCCGGGCTGCGGGAGTAGGGCGCTTACCTTCGCGCTTGCAGCGCCGCTGTAACGGCCCCGTGCAGCTCCCTCGCGTCCCGGTCGAGGGTGGGCGCCTTGAAGGCGACCAGGAGCTGATCGGTGGCTCAGATAGCTTCGTCGCGTGCCCTACTTCCTAGTCGGCATACGAGGCGACCCGGCACGCGCCGCTGGCCTACTGGCAAAGTCCGGGATTCAGAACGTCCTCGCAAAAGACGTACCCGTGCGCGGGGATATTGCAGCGCGGCTCTCAGCGGAGAGCGCCGAACTCGCCATCGAGTGCGTGCTGACGGCCCTCGGGGACGAGCCGGAGTTCACGATTGAGGACGTACGCTTTGAGAGCGTGCCGGAGGGGCGCGGCTAGGCCAGCGCCCCTCTGCGCGAGATACTGCGCGGGCGATGTCGCAGGAGGTGACTACTAGATGGCCTTGAGACTCCTTGTAGCTGCGGGCGGCACGGTCTCCGGCCCAGAGGAACTTCCATTCGGGGTGCGCGAGCTAGTCGAGGCCGCTGACGAGGTTCTGGTCGTGACACCGGTCTTGCCCGGACGGTTCGAATGGCTGACATCTGCCACGGACGCAGCCCGCGAGCAAGCGGACGAACGGCTCCATGCCGTCTTGGGCCAGCTGGAGGAGTTGGGTGTCGAGGGACGAGGCGAGGTCGGAAGCGATGACCCGCTTGAGGCCTTCGCAGACGCGATCCGAGACTTTCACCCTGACCACTTGCTGATCGCGCTTCGGGCCAAGGAGCGAGCCGGCTGGCAGGAACGGAGGCTGCTCGACCAGATTCAGGAGCGGTTCGCGCTTCCGATGACGGTCTTTTCCGTATCGGAGGATTGAGTAGGCGATGTCGCAGGAGAACGTGGAGGTAATGCGAGCAGCATTCGAAGCGATACGGGATCACGACGGGGAGGCGTTCCGCAGGCTGTACGACCCCGAGATCGAATGGGAGGACGTCTCGGGTCTGTGGGGAGACTGGGGAACGCGACGTGGCCTCAGCGACGTGCGAGACGCGTTTCGAAACTGGTTCGAAGCCTTCGAGGAGGACGTCGACTTCGAGCTTGAGAGCATCGCCGACGCTGGCGACCAAGTAATCAGTTCCGTCCGGGTTCGTGCACGGGGCAGGAGCAGTGGTCTCGTCGTCAACCAGCTGATCCACTTCGTATCCACGGTGCGGGGCGGCAGGGCAGTGCGAATACGGGCCTATCGGGAGCAGGCCGAAGCCCTCGAAGCCGCCGGGCTTTCGGAGTAGGCGATGTCGCAGGAGAACGTCGAGATGTGCCGCCGGGGCTATGAGCACCTCGACCGGACCGGGGAATTCCTTTGGGACCTGATCGACTCGGAGGTCGAGCTGCACGATTCGCCCGATAGCCCCGACACCCAGGTCTATCGGGGACACCAGGGAGTGCGTACGGCCCTTGCGAATGTCGAGCAGAGCTTTGACGAGCTCCACTTCGAGGCCGAGGACTTCCGTGACGCCGGAGACGACGTGGTCGTCTTTATCCATATGCGCGGACGTGGAAAGGGGAGCGGGATCGAGGTCGAAGTTCAAATCGCGCATCTGTGGACGATCCGCGACGGCAAGGGCGTGACGGTTCGCGTCCTCGACCGGGAGACCGCCCTCGAAGCCACCGGGCTTCGGGAGTAGCGATGCTCGCAGGAGAACGTGGAGGTCATGCGGGGTGTGCGAACTCCGGTCGCGGTTTCGAGCCACAACAAGCGACGGAGATTGGATGAGCGGATCTTCGTCCGGTTTCCGGCGCTTGCCCGCCTCTCGTTCTCGGTTTGGTCGCGCCTGCCGACCGTACTCTCGCCTGCGCCGGGCCTGGCTCTCGCGCACCGTGCGCCAGGGGAGTGAAGCCGCGAACCGAAGGGATTTCGAGCTTCTCTTCGTCGGCCTCGACCCCCGGATCGAGTTCGAGATGCCCGAGAGTCTCGTCGGCGGCTACGTGCCCCCCGACCTGGTCGGGGTGCATCGCGGCCACGATGGCTATCTCCGCCTGTGGGAGAGCATGGTGGAGGCGTGGCCGGATCTCAGGCTCGAACCCGAGGAGGTGATCGACCTCGGCGACCGGCTGCTCGTCGCTGGCCGTGTCAAGGCGCACGGAAGCCATAGCGGGATCGCCCTCGATGACCCCATGTTTCAACTCTTCACCCTGCGGCGGGGGTTGGTGGTGCGGCAGAAGGACTTCGCTGAGCGCGATCAGGCCCTCGAAGCCGCCGGGCTTTCGGAGTAAACGATGTCGGAGGAGAACGTGGAAGTGGTGCGGCAGTTCTACGAGGCATGGACCTGCAGCGCTACCTCGAGCCCCTCGTCGACCACGACACGACTGACCGCCTGCCGGAGATCACGGTCCCGACGCTGGTGCTCGCCGGAGGCCGTGACCCGGGCGCGCGACCCCGAGCTCGGCCGCCGTGTGGCCGAGCTGATCCCCCTAGCCAAGTTCGAGGTGATGGAAGAGGAGTCCCACCAGCCCTTCCAGGAGATCCCGGACGAGTGGAACGCCCGGGTCGACGCCTTCTGGCACGAAGTGGAGGCGCGAGGCTGACATCAGATCGCCCCTAACTGATCGAGACCCTGCGTCCAAGGCCGCGCCCCGAGTCTGCCGGGGCGAGATACTGCGCGGGCGATGTCGCAGGAGAACGTCGAGGCGCTGAAAGCGGTTTACGAGAGGTGGGGCGCTGGCGACTTCTGGACGCCGGAGATCTTCGATCCCGACATCGAGGTGGTTTGGGCAGGAGAAATGCCTGATCTCCCTAAGGGCGGCCGAGGGTTGTCGGCGGTCGAGACGTCCATGCGAACCTGGCTGGCCGCCTGGGATGAGTACCGATGGGAGGCCGACAGCTTTATCTCCCTCCAGGAGGATCGGGTTTTGGTGTTCATTACCGCGCGGGGCCGGGGCAAGGGCAGCAGCGTTGATGTCGAGGCGCACTGGGCCCATCTGTGGACGCTTCGTGAGGGGAAGGCAACGCGGGTCGAGGGGTTCATCGACCAAGCCGAAGCCCGCAAAGCCGCCGGGCTGCGGGAGTAGGCGATGTCGCAGGAGAACGTGGAGGCTTTCCAGCGCGGACTTGAGGCGGGCAACCGTGGAGACGTCGAGACGTTGCTGGAGGAGCTCGACCCGGAGGTGGAGTGGCATTCGGCGCTCCACGCGTTGATGGGAGGGGAACAGACGGTGTTTCGGGGACACGACGGCGTCCGCGAGGTGATCCGTGACATCAACGAGACCTTCGGCGAGTTTCATATCGAGATCTCGGAGGTCAGGGATCTGGGAGACCGACTCGTCGCGATCGGCCACATCCGCGCACGTGGCAAGGGAAGCGGTGCCGAGACCGAGACGCCCTATGCCCTCGTCACCGAGATCAAGAACGGCAAGACGACTTCGGTCCGGGCGCTATCTCGATCCCAAGCAAGCCCTCGAAGCCGCCGGGCTTTCGGAGTAGGCGATGTCGCAGGAGAACGTGGAGATCGTGCGGCGGGCCTTCGAGGCGTTCAACCGGACATACGCAGCGGGGACCACGACCTGTCTGAGTTCCTCGACTTCCTCGACCCTGATGTCGAGTGGGTTCCGATCATGGCCATCCTCGAGGGAACGATCTACCACCGCCACGAAGGGATGCGGCAGTGGATCGAGGACGTGAAGCGGGATTGGGCAGTCGTTCGAGCCGAAACCGGAGGAGTTCCGGGACTTGGGCGACGACCGGGTCCTGGCACTTGGCAGTTGGCGTGCGCGGGGACGCGGAGGCGATGTCCTGCTCGACATCCCGCAAGCGGCCTGGCTGATTCAGCTCCGGAACGGAAAGATCGTCCGGTTGCAGACCTTCACGGAGCGAAACAAGGCCCTCGAAGTCGCCGGGCTGCGGGAGTAGGCCAGGACCCGGAACGGTGCCTTGGACCCAGTTGTCTACTTCGTGGCATTGGCCGTCGCGCTCGTCCTCGGCATTGGCATGGCGATCGCCTATAGCCCGCCGACGAAGCAGTGCCATCAGTGCGGTAGGCGGCTTGCCATCACCGCTCGTACCTGCCGGTACTGTGGCTACCGGTTCTCGGATTAGGACCGCGTTCACGATCCGCCCCCAGCGCGAGATACTGCCGGGCGATGTCGCAGGAGACCCTCGAGTTGGCTGATCAGGTCATGGAGGCGCTGGGCAGGCGCGACCTCTCCACTCTCCTGGCCTCGGCCGATCCCGAGGTCGAGTGGCATTCCTTCTTCGCCCAACTCGGCGAGGGAGGCGTCTATCGGGGTTACGACGGAACACGCGAGTACATGCGCGACCTCAACGACGCCTGGGAGATCGTCCGAGCCGACACGGACGATGGCATCGCAGTAGGTGCTATCGCGGTATTCGTAGGTCGCATCCACTACCGGGGCAAGGGCAGCGGCATCGAGACGGAGACAGCGGCGGGATGGATGCTCAAGTTCCGCCACGGAAAGCTGATCCGTTTTCGGGCTTTCCGAGACCCTGAAGAAGCGCTCGAGACGGTTGGGCTGTCGGAGTAGGCGATGTCGCAGGAGAACATCGAGACCGTCCGCGACGCGGCTGCGGCCTTCAACCGTGGGGACTTGGATGCATGGCTGGAGTACTTGGCGGACGACATCGACTACCGGGCGGTCGAGGGTGCACTCGATGACCACGGGCCGATCCACGGCAGGGACGCTATGCACACCTACGCGCAGGACTGGCGCGACACGTTGCGCGACACGTTCGACGATTTGAGGGTCGAGCCCGTCGAGTTGATCGACGCAGGAGACGACAAGGTCATCGCGGTCACGAGGGGCAGCGGTCGCGCCAAAGTCAGCGGCATCGAGATGGGTCTGACCTTCGCTGTCCTGTACACGGTCCGAGACGGGAAGATCGCGGTTGGTCGCGAGTACTGGACCCGTGACGAAGCCCTCGAAGCCGCCGGACTCTCGGAGTAGGCGATGTCGCAGGAGAACGTGGAGGTGGTGCGAGCGCAGTTCGACGCGTGGAACGCAGGGGACATGGATGCATACCGCGAGCTTTGCGACCCCGAGGTGGTCATGCACCACGTAGAGGACTGGCCGGAGCCTGGCCCCACGGTGGGCCGGGAGGCGGTGATGCGCTACGTCGACCAACTCCGCGACACCTGGGACGCCGACACGCTTGAGGTGACCGGCGAGTACGTCCACGCCGCCGACCGAGTTGTCGTCAGCTTTGCGTGGCACGGCCTGGGCCACGGTCCTGAGTCGAATATGAAAATGACGATCATCTACACCGTTCGCAAGAGGAAGATCCGCAGCATGGAGTTCTTCTGGGATCACGACGAAGCCCTCGAACCTGGGTCTCTCGGAGTAGGCGATGTCGCAGGAGAACGTGGAGGTCATCAGTGGGGCGTTCGCAGCGTGGCTGCGGGGCGATGACCGGTGGTTGGAGGCGATGCACCCGGAAATCGCGTGGGACTTTTCGGCCTACCCCTTGCCGGACCTTCCCGAGCATGGAAAGGGACGCGAGAATTTCAGCTCGGCTCTTGGCCGAGTTTCGGGCGTCCTGGGTCGACTACAAGAACACCGCCAAGGAACTGATCGACGCCGGTGATCAGGTAGTCGCTGTCTTGCATGAGACGTTTCGGGCCCGAGGAAGTGACGTCCCGTTGGAGCGGGATGTGGCCATCGTTTGGACCATGCGCGGAGGGAGAGCGGTGCGATACCGCGCTTATCGCACGAAAAGGAGGCCCTCGAAGCCGCGGGGCTCTCGGAGTAGGCGATGTCGCAGAAAGCGCCTCCCTGCGAAGGCTCCCTCGTCCTCGTGCGCCAGTGCCCTTCCGGCGCGCCCCGCACGCGTTAGATTCCGGCGGACGCAGGCAATCACTTTCGCCTGCCGGGGCGGTCTTTACTTCGGCAACCACGAAGGAGGCACGGATGAATCTTCCTGAGGTCGTTTCGGAGCAGGAGTGGCAGCGTGCCCACGAAGAGCTGCTGGCCAAGGAGAAGGCGGACATGCGCGAGGGCGACAGGCTGGCGGCGGAGCGCCGCCGCCAGCCGATGTACGAGATCGCCAAGGACTACCGCTTCGACGGTCCTGACGGAGAGCTGTGCCTGCTCGACCTGTTTGAGGGCCGCCGCCAGCTCGCGCTCTACCACTTCATGTTCGGCCCGAGCCAGGAGGAGGGTTGCGACGGCTGCTCGATGTTCGTCGATCAGGTCGGCCACCCCGCGCACTTGAGCGCCCGAGACACGACCTTCGTGCTGGTCTCGCGCGCTCCGGTGGAGAAGCTGGAGGCGTTCAAACGGCGGATGGGCTGGGACGAGATCCCCTGGTATTCCGACGGCAAGAGCGACTTCGGGGTGGACTTCGGCTTCTCGCCCCCCGAGCCGCAGCCCGACAAACACCAGGACGGCGAGATCTTCGGCTTCAACGTCTTCATCCGCGACGAAGAGGGGCGGGTCTACCGCACCTACCTCACCAACTGGCGTGGCGTGGAGGCGATCGGCACCGTGTGGAGCATCCTCGACCGCACCCCGCTCGGCCGCCAGGAGGAGTGGGAGGACACCCCCGAGGGCCGCCCACAGGGGCCGAAGTTCGATTGGTGGCGGCTGCACGATCGCTACGAGAACTCCGAGGAGCCCGCGTGAGCGAGCGCGACCACCTCGGCGTCGCTGCCAGCGAGCGTCCTCGTCCACGGTGGCGCTGTTCCTTCCCCCGTGAAAGCGAAAGAGCACAAGCTTCCGCGAGAACCAGCCACTCGCTGAGACTCGAGCGCCTCGAGGTCAGCGGAGGATGCGCTCAAGCTCGCTGTCGAAGTTCTCACTGTCGTCGGGTGGCAGCTCGCGGACGAGGGCGACGGCGGCCGCTACGCGACCCTCCCGCGCAAGCCCTGTGAGGATGCCAAGCGCCTCGGCCCGCGAGGCGATATCGGGGTCCCGGGGGTCGCCGCGGACCAACGAGCGAACATAGGCCTGGCGCGACACCCCCGAGGGCCGGAGTTCATCCAAGCGGGCGAGCTCGCTATCGCTGAGGAAAACCTTGATCGCGTGTTCGCGCCTTGGGGTCATGAGGTGTCACCTAATCCGATCTCACGTTGCGCGCGCGGTCTGCCGCTCGGCGGTGAGCGGAGCACGCGGCACGTGGTCGCGACCCTCCCCCTCGCCGCGAGATACTGCGCGGGCGATGTCGCAGGAGAACGTGGAGATCGTGCGCGGTGTCCGGTATCGCGTCTCTCTTCCTAGCGAAAGGGCGAGTCAGCGCCGGCTCATGGAAGAGCGCTTCTTCGTCCGCTTTCCGACCCTTTTCCGGCTCTTCACCGACGTCTGGATGCGATTGCCGCCCCGATCTCGGGTTCGGCGGTTGTTGCTCACCCGTTTGATGCAGCGGGGATTCGCAGCAACTAATCGTCGGGACTTCGACTTGCTCGTTACGGGCCTTGATCCCGAGATCGAATCCCGCCCCCCCAGAAGCAAAATGGGTGGGCTGATCGCTCCCGACCTGGACCAAGTTGCCTACGGCCGTGAGGGCTACCGCGAAATGTGGCGAACCATCCTCGATGCCGTGGACCTCCGGCTCGAGCCCGAGGAGCTCGTCGACTTGGGGGACACGGTTTTGGCCACGATTCAGTGGAGGGGATATGGATTGGGGAGCGGTGCGCCCGTGAGCCAGCGGGGGTTTCAGCTCCTCAAGTTCCGACGCGGCTTGCTGGTTTGGTCGCAGGAGTTCACTGACCGCGACCAAGCCCTCGAAGCCGCCGGGCTGCGGGAGTAGGCGATGTCGCAGGAGAACGTGGAGGTTGTGCGCTCGATCTTCGCGGGGTGGGAGCGCGGCGACTTCAGCTCCGCCGAGTGGGCGGACCCCGAGATCGAGTTGGTAGTCGTCGACGGCCCCGCGCCCGGCAGCTGGACTGGGGTGGCGGCGATGGCAGAGACGTGGCGCGAGGCCCTGGACGCTTTTGAGGTCGTTGCGCTGCGAGGGCGACGAGTACCGCGCGCTCGACGACGAGCGGGTGCTCGTGCTTATGCACTTCAGCGGGCGCGGCAAGACGAGCGGGCTGGAGGTCGGGGGCATACGGATGAAGGGGGCGAACCTGTTCCATGTTCGCGGCGGCAAGGTGACGAGGCTCGTCCTCTACTGGGACCGCGAGCGCGCGTTCACCGACCTCGGACTGGAGGAGTAGGCGATGTCGCAGGAGAACGTCGAACTGGTTTACCGAGCAAATGACGCCTTCAACCGGCGCGACCTCGATGCCTGGCTCGCGCTCGCCGATCCCGAGGTAGAGATCTACTCGCGTCTCGTGGAGCTGGAGGGCGGCGGCCCCTACCGCGGCCACGACGGCATCCGAAGCTGGACCGAAAACTTCCTCGCCGTCGCCCCGGACTTGAGATCCGAGATCGAGGAGGTGCGAGACGCTGGCGACATGACCATTACGCGGATACGCCAGCGCGGTCATGGCGTGGGCAGCGACGCGCCCATAGAACAGACGCAGTGGATTGTCACGCGCTGGCTCAACGGGAAGGCGATCTGGGTGCGCATCGTCGTGAGCGAGGCCGAAGCCCTCGAAGCCGCCGGAGTCAAGGAGTAGGCGATGTCGCAGGAGAACGTCGAGGTCGTTCGCCGCATCGTCGACGCCTGGTCTCGGCGCGATCTCGATGCCCTCCTCACGTTGATTCACGAGGAAGGCGAATGGCACCCCGCCCTTATCCCCGGAGGTCTGGAAGGAACCGTCTATCGCGGCCCTCGTGGCATGCGGAGCTACTGGCGCGAGGTCGACGAGGTTTGGGCCGAACTGTCCTGGGAGGCTGACGAGATCAGCGATGTCGGTGAGGGGCGAGTCTTGGTGCTGGGTCATTTCCACGCCGTTGGGCATGAAAGTGGCGTACCAATCGACCAGCCCATGAGCGTTCTGTTCACGATCGAAGGTGGAAAGGTCCGATTGGGGCGGGGCTTCACGACCCGCGAGCGGGCCCTCGAAGCCGCCGGACTCACGCAGTAGGCGATGTCGCAGGAGAACGTGGAGCTTTACCGGCGGGGCATCGAGGCGTTCAACCGACGAGACCTGGAGGCGTTTCTCGCGCTGGCTGATCCCGATGTCGTGGGGATCTCGCGCGTCCTCGCGATCGAGGGCGGCTCCTATCGGGGGTACGACGGGACCCGAGAGTGGTGGAAAGACCTGCTCGGGGTCTTCCCCGACTTCACGATTGAGATCGTGTGGGTGCGCGACGCCGGGGACCGGACGGTTGCCGAACTGCGCAACAGTGCCCACGGCGAAGGCAGCGCCGCGCCCCTCGCAGAGCTCGTGTGGCAGGTCTCTGAGTGGCGCGATCGCCGGGTCGTTTGGTGGGAGATGTTTGAAAGCGAGCAAGAAGCCCTCGAAGCCGCCGGGGTTAGCGAGTAGGCGGGGAAGCTCGGTTCGGCTTGCGGTGCAAGCGCCCAGGAAGCGTTTAGCCCGGACGCCAGCGGACCGCCCTGAGTGCGGGTGGAAGCGTCCCGCGCGTCAGCACTGAAAGCTCGCGGCCCGGCACTCGTTATCGCGGCCAACTCCGGTCCCGGTCGGGTCGCTGCCGCGGATCGTTCCGGACCGCCTCCGTGGGTACGGCCATGGGTACGGCATGGGTACGGGACTGACCCTGATTGACCCTGAGTGACCTACTCGCCGAGCACCTTGATGACCAGCCGCTTCGCACGGCGGCCGTCGAACTCGGTGTAGAAGACCTGCTGCCAGGGCCCGAGGTCCAGCTGGCCGTCGGTGACCGGCACGATCGCCTGGTGGTGGACGAGCAGGTTCTTGAGATGGGCGTCGCCGTTGTCCTCGCCGCCACGGTGGTGGCGGTAGTCGCCCGGGTCTGGTGAGAGCTCCCGCGCCACCTCGTTCGCCGGTTCCTGCCAGCTCGGGGGCGCCAGCTTGTCGAGCCATTCCAGCGTGTCAGCGTGGAGGCCCGGCTCGTCGTCGTTCACCCACACGCCGGCGGTGATGTGCATCGCGGAGACGAGCGCCATCCCCTCGGCGATCCCGGCCTCGTCGACCGCTGCCTGAACGTCGTCGGTGATCCGCACGAACTTCCGGCGCTCGTCGGTCTGGAAAGTCTTGTAGACGGTGTGTGACTTCATCTCGGACCAGGTCCGTGAAGCGGCAATCGTGAAAGTCAGGCGCTCGGCAGCGGCGGGCCGGCTCCCGGCGGGCCGGTGAAACCTGGGCCCCTGGGGCTCTCCTCGCCCTCCGGGAGCCGCCCGTCGCGGCCCACGTAGCCGTCCTTGCCGCCGACGACCACGTAAACGGCGTCCTCGTCGCCGACGTTGCGCACCTTGCGCACGGTTGCGGCGTCAACCCGGGCGGCGGCGCCGGGCTCGAGCGGATGGGCGGTGCCGTCGCCGAACTCGATCTCGATCTGGCCGCGATGGCAGAAGTAGAGCTCCTCCTGCTCGTCGTGGAAGTGCCGCCCGGTGTCGTATCCGGGCGGCAGCACGATGGCGTTGACCCCGAAGCCGCTCACCCCGAGCGCCCGGCGGATCTTGCGGAAGCCATAGCGGTCGCCCATCTGGTCGATGTGCCCGACTGCGTAGCCATCGCCCTCGATCACGCCCTCGCTCATGATCGGATGCTATGCGGGTCGGGCGCCGGATGCAGTTCGGTCAAAGGTGAAGGGCTCGGGCTAGGGACGAAGTCCCGGTGCAAGCGGTTGGGCCTGCCGGGTCAGGCCGGCGCCCAAGCCCGGCGACACCGGACGCGAAGCGGAGGATGTCGCCGGATTTGTTCTTCCTCCGCGCCTCTCCGTATCCTGAGCGAATGGCCGAGGCGCCTGACATCTTCGCCAAGCAGTACATGTTGACCGCGGGACCGACGCCGCTGCCGCCCCGTGTGTCGCAGGTGATGGCGGAGCCGATCCTCTATCACCGCGCCCCGGCGTTCGTCGAGATCTACGCGCGGGTGCTCGAGCGGCTGCCGCTGGTCTTCCAGACGCGAAACCAGGTGCTCTGCTTCGCGGCCACGGGAACCGGTGCGATGGAGTCGGCGGTTGCCAACCTCGTTGGGCCCGGCGACCCCGCCGTTGTCGCTTCTTGCGGCAAGTTCGGCCAGCGCTGGGCAGAGCTCTGCGACGCCTACGGCGCCGACACCGTGCACCTGGAGTTCGAGTGGGGCGAGAAGGTGGACCCGGCGCGGCTCGACCAGGCGCTGGCCGGCCTGGGGCGCCCGGCGCGGGCGGTGTTCACGACCCAGTCGGAGACCTCGACCGGCGTCATCAACGACATCCGGGCACTCAATGAGCTGACCAAGGCGCACGGCTCGGTGCTATGCGTCGACGCCGTGTCCGGGCTCGGCGCGGTGAATCTGCCACAGGACGAGTGGGGGGTGGACGTCGTCGTGGCGGGCTCCCAGAAGTCGTTGATGTGCCCGCCCGGACTGGGATTCGCCTCCGTCTCGGAGCACGCGATGGCGCTCGCCGATGAGAACCCAGGCCGTCGCTACTACCTCGACTGGGGGCGCACGGCCTCCGGTCAAAAGGAGGATCCACCGAACTCGGCGTTCACGCCGGCCGTGACCCTGTTTCGGGCCCTCGACGTGGCACTCGACCTGCTGTTCGAGGAGGGGCTCGAGGAGTGCTTCGCCCGCCACGCGCTGCTCGCCCGCGCCGCGCGGGCAGGAGTGGAGGCGCTGGGGCTGGAGCGGTTCGGCCCCGACGACGAGAACGCGAACGTGGTCACCGTGGCCGGGCTTCCCGATGAGATCGACGGCGCCAAGGTGCCGAAGCTGATGCGCGACCGTTACGGCGTCACCATCGCCGGCGGCCAGGGTCACCTGAAGGGCAAGATCGCGCGCATCGCTCACTGCGGCTACTACGGGGCGTTCGACATCGTGGTCGCCCTCACCGCGCTCGAGATGGCGCTGCGCGACCTGGGCCACGACGCCGAGCCCGGTGCGGGCGCCGCCGCGGCCCAGCGTGTGTTCGCCACGGCTGGCACTGTCCCGACACCGGTCGGCTAGTGACGGAGGGCAAGGCCCGCTGGTGACCGACGGCAAGCCGAAGGTCCTCGTCAAGGAGAAGATCGCCGAGTCCGGCGTCGAGCTGTTGCGCGGCGACTTCGACGTCGAGCTCGGCCTCGAGATGTCCGACGACGAGCTGGCTGAGCGAATCGGCGAGTTCGACGGGATCGTGGTCCGCTCACAGACCTTGCTGACCGCGGATCTGATCGAGCGCGGCTCGAGGCTGAAGGTGATCGGTCGCGCAGGGACCGGGGTCGACAACGTCGATGTGAACGCGGCCACCAAGCGAGGCATCGTGGTCGTCAACGCCCCCGAGTCGAACTCCGTCGCCGCCGCCGAGCACACCCTCGCCCTGGTGCTCTCCCTGGCACGGAACGTCCCCCAGGCGCACTCCTCACTGGTCGGGGGGGATTGGGCACGATCGCGATTCGCCGGCAACGAGCTGTACGGCAAGACGCTCGGGGTGATCGGCTTCGGGCGGATCGGCCAGCTCGTTGCCCACCGGGCCCAGGCGTTTGCGATGGAGGTGGTCGCCTACGACAAGTTCGTCGCCGCGGAGCGCTTCCGCGAGCTGGGCGTCGAGCGTGCCGAGACCAGTGACCACCTGTACGCGAAGGCGGACATCGTCACGATCCATCTGCCGAAGACGCCCGACACCGTCAACTGGATCGATGCCGAGGCGATCGCGAAGATGAAGGACGGGGTACGGATCGTCAACTGCGCCCGAGGCGAGCTGGTCGACCTCGAGGCGCTCGAGGCGGCGCTCGACTCGGGCAAGGTCGCCGGGGCGGCACTCGACGTCTTCCCCGAGGAGCCGATGACCGAGCACCCGCTGTTCTCGCGCGACAACGTCGTCGTCACCCCGCACCTGGGAGCGGCCACGGCCGAGGCGCAGGACCGCGCCGGGACGATCACGGCCGATCAGGTGCGCCGGGCGCTTTCGGGTGGCGTGGTCACCAACGCGGTGAACATCGCCGCTGTCCGTCCCGAGGAGATGGAGGCGCTGGCTCCGTTCGTGCCCCTATGCGAGAAGCTGGGCCGGCTGGCGCAGGGCCTCGGCAACGGCTCGGTCGACCGGATCGTGGCGGAGTTCCGGGGCCGGATCGCCGAGCACGACACCCGGCTGCTGGGCATCGCGGTGCTGGTGGGGATCCTCTCCGGCCACACCGAGGAGCAGGTCAACCTCGTCAACGCTCCCGCCCTGGCCGAGGAGCGGGGCATCGAGCTGACCGAGCTCAAGGACACCGTCTCGGACGAATTCACCGAGCTGGTCACGGTGCGGATCGAGTCCGGGGAAGAAGCCGTTGAGGTGGCGGGCACGGCGGTTGGGCCGAGGAACCTCCCTCACCTGGTCAGGGTCTGGGGCGAGAGCTTCTACATGCCGTTTGACGACCACCTGGTCGTGTTTCGCTACAAGGACCAGCCCGGGATGATCGGGCGTATCGGAACGATCTTCGGCCAGCACAGCGTCAACATCGCCTCGGCGGCGGTCGGGGCCGAGGAGTCGGGCGACCAGGCGGTCCTGGCGCTGACCACGGACGCGCCGGTCCCCGATGGGGTGCTCGACGAGATCCTGCGGCTGGACGGCTTTCATGCCGGCCGCGCCGTCGACCTCTGAATGAATAACTCCGCCGCCTCCTCCGCTTTGCGTCCGGGGGCGGCGGGCTAGGGCGCCAACCTGACCCGGCAGGTCCACACGCGGCTACCGCGACTTCGTCGCTAGCCCGGGCCGGTGGAGGTGTAGGGTCGCGTCGATGCGCGCGGTCGTGATCACCCGGCACGGGCCCCCCGAGGCCTTGCAGGTCCAGGAGATGCCCGACCCGGCCGTCGGGCCTGGCGAGGTGCGGATCGCCGTCAAGGCCGCCGGGATCAACTTCGCCGACACGCTGGCCCGGATCGGCCTCTACCCCGACGCGCCCAAGCTTCCCTGCGTGGTGGGCTATGAGGTCGCGGGCGAGATCGAGTCGGTGGGGGAGGGGGTCGACTCCCACCAGGTCGGCGACCGAGTGATCGCGGGCACACGCTTCAACGGCCAGGCGGAGCTGGTCACGGTGACGGCGGACCAGGCGTTCCCCCTGCCCGAGAAGATGTCGTTCGAGGAGGGCGCAGCGTTCCCCGTCAACTACGCCACCGCCTACGCGGCGCTGGTGATCATGGGTGGCCTGAAGCAGGGCGAGCGGGTGCTGATCCACGCCGCGGCCGGCGGCGTGGGAACCGCGGCGACCCAGATCGCCAAGGGGATCGGGGCGGAGATCTTCGGCACCGCCTCGGCGTCGAAGCACGATGCCATCCGCGAGCAGGGAGTCGAACACGCGATCGACTACCGAAACCTGGACTTCGAGCAGGAGGTGCGGAGGATCACCGGGGGGGAGGGGCTGGACGTGATCATGGACGCCCTCGGCCCGACCTCGTTCCGCAAGGACTACAAGCTGCTGCGTTCCGGTGGGCGGCTGATCATGTACGGGCTCTCCGAGGTGCAGAGCGGTAGCGGCAAGCGCGACATCCCAGCCACCCTGCGCAGCCTCGCCCGGATGCCGCTGGCGACCATGCCCTGGTGGAAGAGCCTCGCCGTCATGAACGAGAACAAGGGAGTGTTCGGCCTCAACATGCTCCACTGGTGGGACCGGGAGGGCGGCTTCGACCGGGCGCTCGAGCCGCTCGTCGAGGGCCTCACCAAGGGCGACCTGAAGCCGGTGGTGGCCGAAGCGTTCCCATTCGACCGCGCCCCGGACGCGCACCGCTTCATCGAGGAGCGTCGCAACATCGGCAAGGTCGTCCTCGTTCCGTGACCGCCCGCCGAGCCTCCTGAGCCGCCCGTCGGCGCCGCTACGCTGCGGCCCGTGCTCGTCCTCGCCAGCATCGGCAGCCTGTATGACCGCGCGATCGTCGAGACAGGTCGCCAGCCGGAGTTCCTGTTCTTCGTCGCCTTCCTGGTCACGTTCGGCTTCATCCGCACCAGCGCGCACCTGATCCGCGCCCAGGTGAGCTGGTGGCCAGGCAACGTCGAGGTGGGCGGGACCCACATCCACCATCTCGTCTGGGGAATCCTGCTGCTCTTGATCGCGGGCTATGTGGGCGTCGTGATCGCACCGCCCTCGCCCTGGCACGAGATCGTCACGGTCCTGTTCGGGGTAGGCACCGGGCTGACCCTCGACGAGTTCGCCCTGTGGCTCAACCTCAAGGACGTCTACTGGTCCGCAGCAGGGGAGGCGCTCGATCGACGCCGTGATCGTCGCCGCCACGGTGACCGGGATGGTGCTGGTCGGCTTCACCGCCTGGCTCGACGTGGCGACGGAGGTCGAGGACGCGGTGTTTGCGTTCGTGGGCGCCTTCGGCGTGTTCACGATCCTCGTAGCGGTGGTCAACCTCGCCAAGGAGAAGTTCGGCGTGGCGCTGATTGGCCTCTTCCTGCTGCCGATCGGGCTCGTCGGAGCCTTCCGGCTTGCCAGGCCGCACTCCCTCTGGGCCCGCTTCTACCGCGAGCCCAAGCGGGCGCGGGCGCGGGCGCGGTTCGGCGAGGCGGCACCCCCGTCGGCCCCGAGTCAGTCGGCCGCCGGCTCGGGCTGAGCCTCGGGCAGCGAGGTCTCGCGTCGCCAGAGCAGCGCCTCGTCGATCAGGACACCGATCGTGGCGGCCGTGGGGATCGCCAGCAGCGCGCCGAGGATGCCGGCCAGCTGGCCGCCGACCAGGATCGCGACGATCGCCACGGCCGGATGGATCTGCACGGCGTTCTTGTACAGGAGCGGCTGGATCACCCGGTC
Source organism: uncultured Actinomycetes bacterium (assembly GCA_963740145.1). Taxonomy (GTDB): domain Bacteria; phylum Actinomycetota; class Thermoleophilia; order Solirubrobacterales; family 70-9; genus AC-56. The sequence continues at coordinate 18,244 of CAVUDI010000002.1, read as the reverse complement.
CTGGACCTGCTGATAGAGGAGGAAGAAGACCAGCCAGGCGATCATCGCTCCGGGGAAACCGTGGAAGGCGGCGACGATGGCCACCAAGAAACCACCCACGGTGAAGCCGATCAACGGCACCAGGTCGAGGAAGCCGACGATCACCCCCATGGTCACCGCCAGTTCCACGCCGAGCAGCTCGAGCACGAGCCAGGTGAAAACCCCGGCGCCGACGGCCAGCAGCAGGTTGACCGAGACGTAGGACTTGACCACACCGGCGATCCGAGTCGCGATCCTGCGCATGCGAGTGGCCGTGTCGGGCTGCATCCGGGACAAGAGGCGCTCTCCCTGCTGGCGGCCGTCGAGCAGCAGGAAGTAGCTCAGGGCGAGGATCGTGATCGCGGCCAGCAGGTGCTCGAGGATGCTCACGGTCACGCTACGGACCTCGCTCGCGGCGCCGCCCAGCTTGGAGGGGATGGTCGATGCCTGCTGGGTCAGGGTCTGGGTGATGTCGTACTTGCGATTCAGGTCCTGGAACTCCTGGTTTTGGTTAGCCCACTGTCGGAAGTCCTGGACGTAGCCCGGCGCCTTCGACCCGAGGCTCTCGAACTCGCGAATGATCGGCGGCACCACCTGGAGCACCAAGAAGACGAAGAACCCGAACAGGACGACGTAGACGAGCAGGATCGCCAGCCAGCGCGGGAGCACCTGGCGGCCGCGGATTCGAAGGCTCTCCACCCGATCCACCGCCGGAAGCAGTGCCAGGGCCATGAACAGGGAGGCGAACACCCATCTGATCTCGGTGCGCACGTGGAGCACGACGATCGCGAGCAGCACGGCCACCGCGATCACGGCGAGCGAGATCGCGACTACCTTGACAACGGCTCGGGCCTGGATCCGGGCAGCCTCCACGGCATGCGCTCCTGAGGAGGAAGGTTCCGCGCGTGCGCTAAAGTCCCTGCTCGCCGATGACGACTTGGCTCCACAGCCTCCAGCTTCTCCTTCTCCTCCCCCTGCGGGGGGAGTAGCGCTGGGCGGCCAGGCAGCCGCGAGTTCAGAAGGTCATCGGAGTCTCAAAGAGAAGGAGGACAGGCCAATGAGCGGCCCCGGATCGGTACCCGAGCAGGATCGGGTCCACATCTTCGACACCACGCTGAGGGACGGCGAGCAGTCGCCGGGCATCTCGCTCAACACCCAGGAGAAGGTGGAGATCGCGCACCAGCTCGCCCGGCTGGGCGTCGACGTGATCGAGGCCGGCTTCCCGATCACCTCCCCCGGCGATGCGGAGGCCGTGGAGGCGATCGCTCGCGAGGTGGAGGGACCGGTGATCTGTGGCCTGGCTCGCACCCACAAGGCCGACATCGACGCGGCCTGGGGGGCGATCAAGGATTCCCCGCGCCCGCGGATCCACACCTTCATCTCCACGTCCGACATCCACATCGAGCACCAGCTCCAGACCACGCGTGACGATGTCAAGGGCCAGGCCAAGGCGGCGGTGTCGCTGGCCAAGTCCTACACGGAGGACGTCGAGTTCTCACCCATGGACGCCACTCGCGCCGAGGTCGAGTTCACGGCCGAGGTGTGCGCGATCGCGGTGTCGGAGGGCGCGACCGTGGTCAACATCCCGGACACCGTGGGCTACACGACGCCGGAGGAGTACCGGCGCTACTTCGAGCGGCTTTACGAGCTCGCACCCGCGCTGCACGACGTGCGTCTCTCCGTTCACTGTCACGACGACCTGGGGATGGCGGTGGCCAACTCGTACATTGGCGTGCTGGCCGGCGCCCGCCAGGTGGAATGCGCCGTGAACGGGATCGGCGAGCGGGCCGGCAATTGCTCGCTGGAAGAGATCGTGATGCTGCTTCGGACCCGTCGCGACGTCCACGGGCTCGACACCGGGGTCAACTCGCGCGAACTGGCGAGGACCAGCCGGATGGTCTCGCGTTTCACCGGCTATGCCGTGCAGCCGAACAAGGCCGTGGTCGGCCGCAACGCATTCGCCCACGAGTCCGGCATCCACCAGGACGGTGTGCTGAAGGAGCGCACCACCTACGAGATCATGGACGCGCGCGAGGTCGGCCTGGAGTCGAACTCGATCGTGCTCGGCAAGCACTCCGGGCGGCATGCGCTGCGCGATGCGCTCGCCGAACTTGGCTTCAAGGTCGAGGGTAACGCGCTCAATCAGGCGTTCGCACGGTTCAAGGAGGTGGCCGACAAGAAGAAGCAGGTCACCGCGCTCGACCTCGAGGCGATCGTCTCCGAGGAGCTGCGGGAGTCGGGCGAGCGCTACACCCTCCAGTCGTTCGAGGTTGCCGCCGGCTCTCACCGCGAGCCAAGCGCCAAGGTGACCATCAGGGTGCCCTCGGGCGAGGAGGTGGTCGGTGAGGCCACGGGCGATGGCCCCGTGGACGCGATCTTCGTCGCCATCCGGCAGGCGACCGGGGTGGACTCGGAGCTTCGCTCCTACACGGTCTCGGCGGTCACCGAGGGCGAGGACGCGCTGGGCGAGGTCACCGTGACGCTTCGCGCCCACGGCCGCCTCGCCAGTGGCCAGGGGGTCGCCACCGACATCCTCGAGGCCTCGGCGCGCGCCTATGTCCGGGCGCTGTCGAACGCGCTCGAGGGCGCCGCGGTGCGCGAGGCGGAGGAAGTAGCCGCTGAGGCGGCCGCGGAGCCGGCGACGCCGGGGCCGTAGCCGCCATATAGTCCGGCGCGATGGCCGCGTCGCTGGAAGGCCGCAGGGCGCTGATCACGGGCGCCTCGTCGGGATCGGCATGGCGACGGCGGAGGCGATGGCCGCCGAAGGCGCCGCGGTCGCGCTGGGCGCGCGGCGCAAGGATCGCCTCGACGAGCTCGCCTCGCGGATCGAGGCCGGCGGTGGCAAGGCGGTGGCGATCGAGGCCGACATCGCCGACGAGACCCAGGCCGAGTCGCTGGTCGAGGCCGCCCACACCGAGCTCGGCGGCCTGGACACCCTGGTCAACAACGCCGGCGTGATGCTGCTCGGCCCGCTCCAGGGCGCCGACCCGGCCGAGTGGCGAACGATGATCGAGGTCAACTGCCTCGGGCTCCTCTACTGCACCCACTACGCCCTGCCGCTGATCCGGGACGGCGGGGGAGGGGACGTGGTCAACGTCTCCTCGGTCGCCGGGCGGATGGCTGCGCTCGGCTCCGGCGTCTACAACATGACCAAGTGGGGGGTGGTCGGGTTTTCGGAGTCGCTGCGCCAGGAGGGCGCCCACATCGGGGTCCGGGTGACCTGTGTCGAACCGGGCTTCGTGGAAACCGAGCTTCACGGCCACAACGACAACCCGATGGTGGTCGAGCAGATCGAGAAGATGCGCGAGGCAACTGGCAAGGTGCTCGAGGCGGCGGACATCGCCAACGCGGTCGTCTACGCCGTCTCACAGCCCAGGCACGTGAGCGTCAACGAGGTGCTGGTGCGCCCCTCGGGCCAGACGCGCTGATGCTCCGGGGCTCCGGTTAGCGCTGAGCACAACGTTTGTACGTGATAACGTACGAGCGTGATGGCAGTACCAGCGCTCGCGGACACCTCGAACCGCGAGCTTGCCGAGGTCGGCCCCCGGATCCGCGCGCTGCGCGAGGCGATGGGCCTCTCGCTTCGCGACCTAACTGAGCGCTCAGGTGTCTCGGCGCCGATGCTGTCGCAGGTCGAGCGCGGGACGACGAGCCCCACGTTGACCGTCGCGGCGCGCATCGCCGCTGGTCTCGACCTGAGCCTTTCGCAGCTCCTGCGCCTGGACGAGGATGGCCACGTGGTGGTCGTGCACCGCGGCCAGCGCCGCAAGCGTAGGCGCGGCGGGCATCAGGTCGAGGAGCTGACTCCGCCGCTGCCCGGCCAGCGCGCCGACGTCTCGCTTCACCGGCTCGGGCCCGGGGTGGTCACGGGGGGCGCGGACGACCCGCCGATTCACGAGCCCGGAAGTCGCGAGACCGCCGTGGTCCTGGAGGGGTCGGCCACCCTCGCCGTCGATGGCCAGCGTCACGAGCTGCGGGCCGGCGACAGCGTCACCTTCGACGCCGACCTCCCTCATCACTTTGAGAACAACGGGGAGCAACGGGCCGAGCTCCTTGCCGTTGTGGCGGCGGGCCTTCGCCGAAGCTGACGATGCCTAAGTCCATGTTCGACAAGATCTGGGACGCCCACGAGGTCGCCGACGGCCTGATCTACATCGATCTGCACCTGGTCCACGAGGTCACCTCGCCACAGGCCTTCGACGGGCTGCGGCTCGAGAGCCGGAAGGTGCGCCGCCCCGACAAGACGGTCGCCACCGCGGACCACAACGTGCCCACCGACGGCACCCCGGCCGCGCACCTGATCGCCGACCAGCTCTCACGGGTCCAGGTCGAGACCCTGGAGCGCAACTGCGCCGAGTTCGGGATCCCCGCCTACTCGCTGGGCTCCGATCGCCAGGGGATCGTGCACGTGATCGGTCCCGAGCTGGGGCTGACCCAGCCGGGCCTGACGATCGTCTGCGGCGACAGCCACACCGCTACTCACGGCGCCTTCGGGGCACTCGCCATCGGCATCGGTACCTCCGAGGTGGAGCACGTGCTCGCCACTCAGTGCCTGGTCTCCAAGCGCCCCAGGACGATGCGAATCGACTACTCGGGGGAGCTCGGCTACGGGGTCACTCCCAAGGACCTGATCCTGGCCACGATCGGTCGCCTGGGCACCGGGGGGATGGCCGGCCACGCCGTGGAGTACGGCGGCTCCGCGATCGAGCGGCTCTCGATGGAGGGGCGAATGACGGTCTGCAACATGACGATCGAGGGTGGGGGGCGAGCGGGGATGGTCGCGCCCGACGACACCACCTACGCCTACCTGGACGGCAGGCCTGGGCTTCCGCGGGACTTCAGCGACGCGGTGGAGCGCTGGCGGGCGCTCCCCACGGACGAGGGGGCCAGCTTCGATCGCGAGGTGAAGCTGGACGCCGGGGCGATCTCGCCGATGGTCACCTGGGGCACGACGCCCGGGATGGTGGTCGAGGTCACCGAGGCGGTCCCTGACCCCGCTCGACTCGAATCCCCAGTGGACCGCGAGACGGCTGAACGCGCCTTGGTCTACATGGCCCTGGAGCCCGGAACCCCGATGCGCGAGATCCCGCTCGACCGCGTGTTCATCGGCTCGTGCACGAACTCGCGGATGGAGGACCTGCGGGAGGCCGCGACGATCATTGAGGGTAGGCGGGTCGCGGACTCGGTACGGGCGATGGTCGTCCCGGGCTCCCAACGGGTCAAGGCGAGGGCCGAGGAGGAGGGGCTCCACGAGGTGTTCCAGGCGGCCGGGTTCGAGTGGCGAACCGCTGGCTGCTCGATGTGCCTCGGCATGAACCCCGACACCCTGGCCGAGGGCGAGCGATGCGCCTCGACCTCGAACCGTAACTTCGAAGGCCGTCAGGGAAAGGGCGGACGCACCCACCTCGTCTCGCCGCGGATGGCGGCGGCGGCGGCGGTCGAGGGGCGCTTCGTGGACATCAGGGAGTGGGAATGAATAACTCCGGCGACATCCTCCGAGGGAGCCGAAGGCGACCGGTGATCCGAGCTTGCTCGGATTCGTCCGGTGTCGCCGGGCCGTGGAGGCTTCAATGCGTCCTGTAGACGTGATCGAAGGCTCGGTATCGGTGCTCGACCGGGCCGACGTCGATACCGACCAGATCATCCCGAAGCAGTTCCTGAAGCGGGTCGAGCGAAGCGGTTTCGGTGAGTTCCTGTTCTACGACTGGGTCCGCTCGGGGGAGATCGAGCTCCCGTCCAACCCGATCCTGGTCACGGGGCGTAACTTCGGCTGCGGCTCGTCGCGCGAGCACGCTCCCTGGGCGCTTCAGGACTTCGGCTTCGAGGCGATCGTCGCGCCTTCGTTCGGCGACATCTTCTACGTCAACTGCACCAAGATCGGGCTGCTGCCGGTCATTTTCGACGAGGCGCGTTGCGGGGAGCTCGCCGAGGCGGGCGAGGCACGGATCGACGTCGACGATCAGACCGTGACCTTCAGCGGCGGCGTGGTCGAGTTCGAGCTCGACCCCGACGTCAAGCACCGCCTGCTCCACGGGCTCGACGAGATCGGCCTGACGCTCCGCAACGAGGCGGCGATCGCGGACTTCGAGGCCTCCGGGGGCGGCGATCGCGGCCCTGTGACGACCGCGCTGTGAGCGAGGAGCAACCCACCCCCGGTGGCCCCGTGGATTGGGACGCGGCCAGCTATGACAGCCTCGCCGATCCGCAGGAGGAATGGGGTCGGGAGGTGCTCGAGCGACTCGAGCTACGCGGCGACGAGACCGTGCTGGACGCGGGCTGCGGCAGTGGCCGGGTGACGCGGCTTTTGATCGAGCGCCTTCCCAGGGGCAAGGTGATTGCCGTGGACGGCTCCCCGTCGATGGTGGACACCGCGCGCGACGTGTTGCGGCCCTCCGACCAGGTGCTGCTCGCCAATCTCACCGAGCTCGAGCTTGACGATCCCGTCGACGCGATCTTCTCCAATGCCACCTTCCACTGGGTGCTCGACCACGACCGGCTGTTTCAGCGACTACACGCGGTCCTGCGCCCCGGCGGGCGCCTCGAGGCGCAATGCGGCGGTGAGGGAAACGTGGCCGAGTTCGAGCGGGCGATCGACGCGCTCAGCGGCGACGAGCGCTTCGCCCCCTATCTGCGCGGGACCGTGCTGCCCTGGAAGTTCGCCGGGGTGGGGGAGACGGAGGTGCGGCTCCAGCGCGCCGGCTTCGTGGCCGCCCGCCTGTGGCTGGAGCGAAAGCGCTATCAGCCTCGCGATCCGCGCGCCTACCTGCGCGCCTCGGGCCTCGCATTTCATCTCGACCGCCTTCCCGAGGACCTGCACGAGGCGTTCGTGGATGCGGTCACCGGCTCGATGCCGCGCCCACTGGTGCTCGACTACGTGCGCCTCAACATCTCGGCGCAGCGGCCGTGACGGCGGCTGGCCTCGGGCCCCGGATAGCGCTCCTCCCCGGCGACGGGATCGGCCCGGAGATCGTGGCGGCCGCGCGCCGGACGATGGAGGCAATCGGCGCGTTCGAGTTCGAGGAGCATCTGGTCGGCGGCGCCTCAATCGATGCTCGCGGGACCGCGCTGACCGACGAGGTGCTGGAGGCCTGCCGGCACTCCGACGCCGTGTTGCTGGGCGCTGTCGGCGGGCCGAAGTGGGACACCACCGACCCGGATGCCCCGCGGCCAGAGCAGGGCCTACTGGGCCTGCGCAAGGGCCTCGGCCTCTACGCGAACCTCCGCCCGGTGCGTCCCAGCCCCGCGCTCGCACACTCCAGCCCCTTGCGCGAGGATCGGATCGCGGGCACCGATCTGCTGGTGGTCCGCGAGCTGACTGGCGGCATCTACTTCGGAGACAGCGGGCGCGATGGAGATCGCGCGCACGACACCTGCGAATACTCGGCCGGGGAGATCGAGCGCATCGCCGGCGTGGCGTTCGAGGCTGTGCGCCGTCGGGCAGAAGGCAGCTCGAGGGCGCCGCGCGTGACCTCGGTCGACAAGGCAAACGTGCTCGAGACCTCGCGCCTGTGGCGCGAAACGGTCGAGAGCGTGGCGGGTGGCTACCCCGAGGTCGAGCTCGAGCACATGCTGGTCGACAACGCGGCCATGCAGCTCGTCTCCGGCCCGGCCCGGTTCGACGTCATCCTGACCGAGAACCTGTTCGGCGACATCCTCTCGGACGAAGCAGCGATGCTCACCGGCTCGCTGGGGATGCTGCCCTCGGCGAGCCTCGGCGCCGACGGGCCCGGCCTCTTCGAGCCCGTGCACGGCTCGGCGCCCGACATCACGGGTACGGGAATCGCCAACCCGCTGGCCACCTTTCTCTCGGTGGCGATGCTGCTTCGCCACGGGCTGGACAGGCCCACCGACGCGGCAGCGGTCGAGGCGGCCGTGGAGGCGGTTCTCCAGCGCGGCCTCCGGACCCCGGACCTCGCGCAGCGACGAGGTTCCTCGGCCGAGCGCGAGGTCGGGACCGAGGAGATCACGGAGGCCGTGCTCCAGGAGCTGCGAGCCTGAGGCAGCCGCCACCTCCTTTGGCTCCCATTTGATCGGGCATACTTGGCGCTTAGCGGCAACCCCGAGACGGAGGGCAACGTGGAGAAGTCGGAGTGGATCTGGATGAACGGGGATCTCGTTCGCTGGGAGGACGCCAAGGTCCACGTGCTCAGCCACGGCCTCCACTACGGCAGCGGGGTGTTCGAGGGCATCCGCTGTTACGAGACCGAGCGGGGGCCGGCAGTCTTCCGGCACAGGGAGCACCTCGAGCGCCTGGGCAGGTCGGCAGCGCTCTACTACCTGGAGTTGCCCTACCCGCTCGAGGAGCTGCGCGACGCCACCCACGAGCTGATCCGGCGTAACGGCCTGGTGAGCTGCTACATCCGCCCGATCGCCTTCCGCGGCTATGGCGAGATGGGGCTGTACGCGCCGGCCGCGTCGGTCGACGTGGTGATCGCTGTCTGGCCCTGGGGGGCTTACCTCGGGGAGGAGGGCAAGCGCAACGGGGTGCGGGCGAAGGTCTCCTCTTGGCGGCGAATCTCCCCCGACGGCCTGATCCCGCACGCCAAGGCGAGCGGCCAGTACCTGAATTCGATCCTCGCCAAGACTGAATCGGCCAATGCCGGCTACGAGGAGGCGATCCTGCTCGACCAGCGGGGCTTCGTCTGCGAGGGCTCGGGCGAGAACATCTTCGTTGTTCGCGACGGCCAGATCCTGACCCCGCCGCACGGCGCCTCGATCCTGGACGGGATCAACCGCAAGTCCGTGGTCCAGATCGCCGGCGACCTCGGCTACACGGTGGTCGAGCGAGACATCGCGCGCGCCGAGCTCTATCTGGCCGAGGAGGTCTTCCTCACCGGCACCGCCGCCGAGCTGGTCCCGGTGCGGGAGGTCGACGATCACGACCTGGGCGAGCCCGGCGAGATCACGCGCGTCGTGCAGGCGAAGTTCGAGGATGCGCTGCACGGGCGCGCGCAGGAGTATCTCGAATGGCTGGACATCGTCGAGCAACCGAGTAGAGTCACCTCCTGATGCGCCCTCTGCTCGAGGCGATCGGACGAATTAGCGGCGCCGCAGCCGTCTAGCGGCTCGCGGCTCGCGCGGCGTATGCCGCGCCCACTCCCGCCCCCGGGCCTCGTCCGTCCCCCGAACCAGAAAGGCATCGAATTGACACAGGTGAAGCTCTACGACACGACCTTGCGTGACGGCATGCAGGGGCAGGGGATGTCGCTTTCGGCCGCCGAGAGGACGCGCGTGGTCGAAGCGCTGGACCGCCTCGGCGTCCACTACATCGAAGCCGGCTTTCCCAGCTCGAACCCGAAGGAGGCGGAGCTCTTCCGGCTGCTCGCGGGGGTCGAGCTCGAGACAGCGCAGATCTGCGCCTTCGGCATGACCCGTAGACGCGGGCTCGCCGCTGAGGACGATCCGGCGCTGCAGGAACTGGTCGGATGCCCGGCGCCGGTGTGCACCCTGGTCGGCAAGACCTGGGCGCTCCATTTGGACAAGGTGACCAAGGCAACGCCCGACGAGAACCTCGGCATGATCACCGACTCGGTCTGTTTCCTCGTGGCGCACGGAAAGCGGGTCGTCTACGACGCCGAGCACTTCTTCGACGCCTGGCGCGAGGATTCGGCCTATGCGCTCGACTGCCTGCGAGCCGCGACCGCGGCCGGCGCCGAGAACGTCACCCTCTGCGACACGAACGGCTCCAGCCTGCCCGTCCAGGTCGCCGAGGCGACGGCCACGGTCGTCGAGGCGCTGGGTGACCGGACGGAGGTGGGCATCCACACCCACAACGACGCCGAGTGCGCGGTGGCCAACTCGCTCGCCGCGGTGGACGCGGGCGCGCGCCTGGTGCAAGGGACGATGAACGGCTACGGGGAGCGCTGCGGCAACGCGAACCTGGTCTCGATTCTCCCCGCGCTTCAGCTCAAGATGGGCTACGACTGCGTCGCCCCGGACCGCCTACGGCGGCTGACGGAGACCTCCCACTTCGTCGACGAGCTCTGCAACCTGGCGCCCGACCCCGATCGACCCTACGTGGGTAGGAATGCCTTCGCCCACAAGGGCGGTATGCACGCTGCGGGCGTGAAGGCCGACGCCCGCACCTTCGAGCACACCGACCCGGGGCTGGTGGGCAACAGCCGCGACGTCCTGATCTCCGAGCTTTCCGGCAAGGGCTCGGTCATGAGCCGCGCCGAGGGCGCCGGCATCGAGCTCGACGCCGACGCGGCGAAACGGGCCGTGGAGCGGCTCAAGGAACGCGAGCACCGCGGCTACCAGTACGAGGCGGCCGGCGCCTCCTTCGAACTGCTGCTGCGACGGGAGACGGGCTCCTACGACCCCCTCTTCCGGCTGGAGGGCTTCCGGGTGATCACGGAGAAGCGCGCCGACGGCGAGGTGGAAACGGAGGCGACGATCAAGATCTGGGTCGACGGCAGGCGCCATGTGCGCACCGCCGAGGGCAACGGGCCGGTGAACGCGCTCGACCGAGCGCTGCGCGACGCCATCACCGAGCTTCATCCGCACCTGGCCGAGATCGAGTTGGTCAACTACAAGGTCAGGATCCTCGATGCCCACCACGGCACCGGGGCGGTGACGCGCGTCCTCCTCGACTCCTCCGACGGGCAGGAGTCCTGGGGCTCGATCGGCGTCTCCGAGAACATCATCGAGGCGTCGTGGGAGGCGCTGGTCGACTCGCTCGAGTACGCGTTCCAGCCGCGAAAGACAGCGGAGAGCCCGGAGCGGGTAGCCGAGCACGCTGCCCAGCGGGCTCCAGCGCCTTCGTGAGCGGCGACGGCGCGCCGATTCCCCTCGCGCGCCCCGAGCTCGGGGCCCGCGAGGAGGAGCTGGCACTCGAGGTGTTGCGTTCCGGGCGGCTGTCGCTGGGCCCGGTGCTGGAGCGCTTCGAGCGAGACCTCGCCACCTGGCTGGGGGTGGAGGACGCGGTGGCCGTCTCCTCGGGCACCGCCGCGCTCCACCTCGGCGTCCGGGCGCTCCGCTGGGAGCCGGGCGACCGGGTGATCACGACGCCATTCAGCTTCGTCGCCTCAGCCAACTGCCTGTTGTACGAGGGCATCACCCCTGTCTTCTGCGACATCGACCCGCTGACCCTCAACCTCGACCCCTCGGCGGCCCGGTCCGCGGTGACCGAAGGCACAGCCGGGCTGCTGCCGGTCCACATCTTCGGCTACCCGGCGGCGCTCCCGGAGCTGGAGCGCCTGGCGTCCGAATCGGGCCTGAGCATTCTTGAAGACGCCTGCGAGGCGATCGGCGCCGTCGACTCCGAGGGCGTTCGGGTCGGCGGTCGCGGCCATCTGGCCACCTTTGCCTTCTACGCCAACAAGCAGCTGACGATGGGCGAGGGCGGTGTGATCGTCCCCTCGGGGCCCCAGATCGCGGCGCGCCTGCGCAGTGAGCGCAACCAGGGGCGAGCCGAGGACATGGGCTGGCTCTCACACGATCGGCTGGGGTTCAACTACCGGCTTACCGAGCTTCAAGCGGCGCTCGGAATCGCGCAGCTCGAGCGGGCCGATGCCCTGCTCGGCGAGCGCGCCCGCCTGGCAGAGCTCTACCGCAAGCGCCTGGGCGCGATCGGCGGCAGCCCCGCAGGCGAGGGAGATCCCGACGGTCTCGTGCTGCCCTGCGCGGATCGCGGGGCCGAGCGGCGGAGTTGGTTCGTGTTCGTGGTCCAGCTACCCGAGGACACCGACCGCGAGGCGGCGGTCGCGGCGCTCGCCGAGCGCGGCGTGGCCGCCAAGGCCTATCTGCCCTGCATCCACCTGATGCCGCACTACCGGGAGCGGTTCGGGCTGCGGGAGGGGCAGTTCCCGGTTGCCGAGAGGGCGTCGGAGCGCTCGCTGGCGCTGCCGTTCTTTACGGGGATGAGGGAGGCGGAGGTGGAACGAGTGACCGCCGCGCTGGCCGCCGCGCTGGGACTTCGCGCGCCGGCCTGACCGCGGCGGTTACAGCCCCTGATTGGGCCACTCGGGGTCTCGGCCCTCCTTGAACGCTCGCGCGCCGATTGCGTGCGAGTCGCGGCGAAGCCACATCGAGATCGTCGCTTCGGCCTCACCTCGGAGCTGCTCCTCGAGCGTCCGGCCGACGTTCCGGACCATCGTCTCCTTATCGGTGCGGATCGCTCCCTGGGGGAGCGCAGCGATCTCGTGGGCGAGCTCGAGCGCCCGCTCGAGCGCTTGGCCTTGGGGGACGACCTCGTTCGCAAGCCCGATCCGCAGCGCCTCCTGGGCGTCGACCGGGCGGCCGGTGATGATCAACTCCATCGCCCTCGCGTAGCCGACCGCCAGCGGCAGGCGGACGGTCATCCCGTCACCCGCGACGATGTTCCAGCGTCGCTCCAGCGCCCCGAACACCGCATTCTCAGCGACGATGCGGATGTCGGCGAGCAACGCCGTCTCGAGGCCGGCCGCCACGGCCCAGCCGTTGACGGCCGCGATCACGGGCTTGAACACGTCGACCTTGCGTGTGTAGCCGCATGCCCCAGGGGACTCATAGACGCTGCGGCGAAACTCGTCCCACTCCGGGATGGGCCACTCGGCCGCGTCGGCCAAGTCCCATCCGGCACAGAATGAGCTTCCCGCCCCAGTGAGCACAAGGACAAACGCGTCGTCGTCGTCGCGAAAGCGACGCCAGGCGTCGTGGAGCTCACTGTTCATCTGTCGACTGACAGCGTTTCGCTGCTCCGGACGATCAAGCGTCAGGACGGCGACCTGCTCGATGAGCTCGTATTGCAGGGTCTCGTAGCTCAGACCTTGCCCTCCTCGATCATCCAGCGCACCGTGCTGCGGATGCCCTCCTCCCAGGGCGTGAACTCGACGCCGAGCTCGGCCTGCGCCTTGGAGCTGTCGGCACGCGCCTGCCAGAGCAGGAAGTGGAGCTGGCCGGCGCCGAGCAGCGGCGGCCGGCGGATCAGCCTCGAGACGGCTTCGCCCGTGGTCGCCATCGCCTTCGCGAGTGGCACCGGGAGAGTGGGCGGAACCCAACCTCGCCCGGCCTCCTCGACCGCCACGGAGAGCAGCTCGCGCATCGGCGCGTAGCCGTCGGTCAGCAGGTAGCGCTCGCCAGGCGTGCCGCGGTCGAAGGCCGCCAGGTGTCCCGCGGCGACGTCGTCCACGTGGACGAGCGTCATGCCTCCCGGCGGGAGGGCGGGCAGGCGGCGGCGGATCGCGTCGCGGATCGCCCGGTCGAGGCCGGCTCCCTGCCACGGGCCGGGGCCATAGACGCTCGCAGGATTGGCGATCACCAGCTCGATTCCCCGCTCCGCCTGTTCGATCACCAGCTCCTCGGCGCGCTGCTTCGAGCGCTCATACGCGGTGCCCTTCGGGTAGTCGGCGACCGCGCTCTCCTGCACGGTGCCTCCCGTCTCGGCGTGGAAGACATCGAAGGTGGAGGTGTGAACCAGGCGCTTGGCGCCCGCCTCGCGGGCGGCGGCGGCGACGTTGCGCGCGCCCTCCGCGTTCACCCGCTCGAAGATGCCCGGGTCCGCAAACCACTGCTCGAACAGCCCCATGCAGTTGAAGACGCCGTCCGCGCCTTCGACTGCCTTGCGGACCGAGTCCGGGTCCGTAACGTCGCCGCGGACGAGCCCGACTCCGGGCGGAAGCAGCTCGCGCGCCTTCGCCGGGTCGCGAACCAGCGCCACGACCTCGTCCTCACGACCGGCCAGCCGCCGGGCGACCGCGTTGCCGACCTTGCCGGTGGCGCCCGTGATCAGGAACCTCATCGGCGCGCCAGCCTACCCGGTTGACATCACGTCCACCTGCCAGTCGCCTCGCAATCGGGAGCTTTGCGCCCTCTGCTCGGCACCGCCATACACTGGCCCGCGATGCCCCGCTTCCGCGACCCGCCCGACCCCCTGTTCGAACGCCTCAACGCCTCGATCGGCTTCGACCGGCGCCTGGCTTCGTACGACGTCCAGCAGTCGAGAGCGCACGCGCGCGCCCTGCACACGGCGGGGATCCTGGATGCCGACGAGCTGGCCCGGATGGAGCACGGCCTCGAGACGGTTGCGGAAGAGCTCCGTGCCGGCTCCTTCCCGTTTGAGAACGCGGAGGACATCCATATGGCGATCGAGCGGCGCCTGACCGAGATCATCGGACCGCTGGGAGGCAAGCTCCACACCGGCCGCTCTCGTAACGACCAGGTGGCGACCGACGTCGCCCTCTACGTCCGGGATCACGCCGGGCTGGCGAGAGACCTCGCCGGCTCGCTGATGACGCGTCTGCTGGAGCTGGCCGAGCGTCACGTTGACTGGCCGATGCCCGGCTACACGCACCTCCAGCGCGCCCAGCCCGTCTACCTGGGGCACCACCTGCTCGCCTACTTCTGGATGTTGAGGCGCGACGCGGTGCGGCTCGCGCAGGTTCACCAGTCCGCCGCTGAGTTGCCGCTCGGCTCGGGGGCGCTGGCGGGGCTGAACTGGGACCTCGACCGGGGGGCGGTTGCCCGTGAGCTGGGTTTCGACTCGGTGGCGCCCAACTCGATCGACGCGGTGTCCAACCGGGACTTCGTCCTCGACTATCTCGCCGCGGCATCGATTAGCGCCATGCACCTCTCGCGCCTCGGGGCCGAGATCGTGCTCTGGTCGAGCGACGAGTTCTCCTTCTGCGAGCTGGCCGAGGGCTTCTCCTCAGGCTCGAGCATCATGCCGCAGAAGAAGAATCCCGACGCGGCGGAGCTGCTGCGAGCCAAGGCGCCGCGCATCGCCTCAGGCTTCCTGACCCTGGCCGGCGTCATGCATGGGCTTCCGCTTGCCTACTCGAAGGACCTTCAGGAGGACAAGGAGGCCCTGTTCGACGCCGCTGACAACCTCGAGCTGTGCCTGGAGGCTGCGGAGCGGATGCTTGCGGGCCTGAGCTTCAATCGCGAGCGGCTTGCGCAAGCGGCCGCGGACGAGTTCGGGGCGGCGACCGACATCGCAGACGTCCTGGTCCGCAAGGGGATGCCGTTCAGAGAGGCGCATGGAGTGGTCGGGGAGCTGGTGCGCGAAGCCCTCGAGCAGGGCAAGGCGCTGTCCGAGCTGACACCGGAGGAGCTCGACCGGCACTCGGACCTGCTCGACGACTCCTACTACGAGGCGCTGCGGTCGGAGAGCTGGCTGGAGTCGAAGGCCTCGCTTGGCGGCACCGCGTCGGCGCGGCTGGCCGAGCAGCTCGAGGCGGCCAGGACCGCCCTCGACGAGATCCGGCGATGAGCACGCAACTGCTCGCCCCGAGGCGGCTCGAGGTTGGATTCTTCGATCGCTCGGTGCACGAGGTCGCTCGCGACCTGATCGGCTGCGCGCTGCTCTTCGACGGGGTCGGCGGGGTGATCGTGGAGTGTGAGAGCTACGAGCGCGACGATCCCGCCTGCCACGCGTTCGTGGGGCTGACGCGGCGAACCGAGCCCCTCTTCGGGCCGCCTGGGCGCGCCTACGTTTACCTCTCCTACGGAATGCACTCCTGCCTCAACTTCGTCTGCGAGCCGGAGGGCGCGGCGACCGCGGTGCTGATCCGGGCGCTGGAGCCGCGGTGGGGGATCGAGGAGATGCGCCGGCGTCGCGGTCGCGATCAGGTGCGCGACCTCTGCTCCGGACCCGGCAAGCTGACCCAGGCGCTGGCGATCGGGCTCGAGATGGACCGGGCGCCCCTCGACGAGCCCCCCTTCGAGCTGCGTGCCCGCGACCACGGCTGGCGGGAGGTCGCGGTCGCGACCGGCCCCCGAATCGGCATCACCCGCGGCACCGAGCGTCCCTGGCGCTTCGGCGCCGCCGGCAGCGAGTACCTCTCGCGGCCGCTGCGCTAGCGGCTAGCCGGCTGTAGCGCCGCCCGTGCCGCCCGAGCCGCCGCCGCCGCTGGGCGGCGGCGCAGCAGGCCTGCTGCTGCTGCTGCTGCGGTTGTTGCTGGGCGTCCGGTTGAGTGCCGGACGGTGCCGGAGAATTCGGGGTCGGCGCGGGCGCGGGAGCCGGGGTGGTGGGGACCCCGGTGCTCGATTCCTCGTCGGCGCCCTTGTCGGGGCTCAGCTCCTCGAATGCGAGCACGACGTCGTGGAAGATCAGGGCGGGGATCGTTCCCCCGTCCACGGGCGCGCCGCCGTACTCGGTCTCCATCGGCTTCACGGAGTTGGCGTGGCCGACCCAGACGGCGACCGTGATGTCCTGGGTGGCGCCGACGAACCAGGCGTCGCCGTTGTTCTCGGTCGTGCCCGTCTTGCCCCACTCGGTGGAGGCGCCCGTCGCGGCAAGGGTGCCGGTGCCCTGGGAGACCACCGTCTCGAGGATCGACCGGACGGTGGCGGCCACGTCGGGGGAAACGACCTGCTCGGTCTCGACCCTGTCCTGGCCCTCCTCGCCGTCATTGGTCTCGACCAGGTTGCCGTCCACGCCGGGGGGCTCGTCGCTGACCTTTTGGATGGCGATCGGGGCGCCGCCCGAAGTGGCCATCGTGCCGCTGACTCGCTGGCCGTCGTGGGCCAGGGTCTGGAAGGCGTGGGCCATGTTGAGCGGGCTTACGCCCTGCTCGAGCCCCCCGAGGATCATCGCGGGATTGGTCGAGATAGGTGTCTCGATGCCCATCTCGTGGGCGGTCTTGGCGATGTTCTCGGTGCCGACCTGCAGGCCCAGCTCCGCGTACACGGAGTTGTCGGAGTAGGTCGTTGCGGTCGCGATCGAGGCGCTTCCGAGGTAGTCGTCGTTGTAGTTGTTGACCTCGAACTGCTGGGGCGCCTTGACGCCCGGCACCTCGAACGGGAGCGCCTTGGGCTGCGACGAGTAGACCGCATCGGGCGAGATGCCCTGCTCCAGCGCCGTCACCAGCGTGAATGGCTTGAACGCGGAGCCTGGCTGTCGCTGGCCTTGGGTGGCGAGGTTGAAGGGCTGCTCCCGGTAGTCGTAGCCGCCGACCATCGCCCGCACCCCGCCGGTCTCGTTGTCCAGCACCACCACGGCCGAGCTCAGGCCGACCCCGGCGGTGCGGCTGTAGGCAATCTGTTGCGCCTCCTCCTGGAGCGAGAGGTCGAGGGTGGAGATCACGTCGAGCCCGCCGCCGAACGCCTCTCCGGCGCCGTACTTGTCGACCAGCTGCGGGCGTAGCCAGGAGGTGAAGTAGGGGGCCAGCGAATCCTCCTCCGGCGTCCTGATCTGCGAGGCGGCGGGGGGTTGCTCCCGTGAGTACTGATCGGCCTCCTCCTGGGTGACGTACCCCTGGTCGGCCATGTTCTGGAGCACCAGGTTCCGTCGTGCGGTCGCGGCCTCGGGGGCGATCTTGGGGTCGAAGCCGCTGGGGTTCGAAATCAGGCCCGCGAGCATCGCCGCCTCCCACGGAAGGAGCTCCGACGCACAGCGGTTCCCGGCCGGCCCGCAACCGGGATGGTTCCAGCCGAAGTACGTCTTCGCCGCCGCCTCGATCCCGTAGGCGCCCTGGCCGAAGTAGATCACGTTCAGGTACTCGGTGAGGATCTTGTCCTTGTCCCAGTTGCGCTCGAGCTGGTAGGCGAGGGCCGCCTCACGCAGCTTCTCGAACACCGTGCGGCTGCGCTGAGCCCGAAGCGCGTTCTTGACGAACTGCTGGGTGATCGTCGACCCGCCCTGCGTTGCGCCGAAGGCGAGCATGTCCTGGAACACGGCGCGGCCGATGCCCTCGTAGTCGATTCCGCGGTGCTCGTAGAAGCGCTGGTCCTCGATCGCGACGGTCGCCTCCTTCATCACCGGGGCGATGTCCGCCGACTCGACCAGGATTCGCCCCTGGTTGTTGGTCAGGGTGGCGATCTTCTCGCCGTTGATGTCGTAGACGACCGAGTTCTCGGCGTTCTCGAACTGGGCGCGGCTCTCGAGCTGGGGGAGGTCGCCCGCGACCGCCATCATGATTCCGAAGATCCAGGAGACGAAGGCGAGCACGGAGAGGCCCAGGAAGACCAGCGCGAAGCGCAGCTTCTTGAGCTTCGGGCGTGGGCTGGGAGGCTGGGCGGCGGGTGGCGCGGGTGGCGCGGGGGACGGCGGCTCGCCGCCGTCGAGCCCCTCGCCGCCAGGTCCCTCTCCATTGACGCTGGTGAGCGGTGGGCTCACGTCCGGACGTGAGGGTCGCGCCTCGCGCGTCTCCCCGTCGGTGGAGCGCCGTCGCGGCCGTCTGATCCTAAGAGGCATCTGGTCTCGCTGCGGTGGTGGCCATCTCGGGGAAGCCGCTCGGCGGCGAGCAAACCCGGAGGAGGCATCCGCCCAAGGTTTGACGATCACCCAAGGGGGGCGCGCAGGACG
>CAVUDI010000001.1:0-47265 GCA_963740145.1 uncultured Actinomycetes bacterium | reverse complement strand
CGAAAACCGTTATGGGCCGTTTTGGTCCATCGAGGGTTAGAATCCCTCCCCCTCCGCTGATAGAGCCAGATCTGGCGCTGCTACTTGATTTGCAGGCCCCAGACCAAAATTCTGGCGCATCCTTTTGAACGGCTAAAGGAGGGTGGAAAGGGGCTGAACCGGCCGGAGAACTTCCCATCTCTATCCCACGACGGAGAGGCCGAGGCCCGAATGGAGCGGTTCCTTGGGACTCCCTATCGCGGACATCCAAAATGGGACTCCTGAAGGTCCTCGGCTAAGACCGCCTGGCCGTCGGTCTTGCAGACTGAGGCGCCTCACGAAGTCCCTGTACGCCCCTAGTGCCGCGTCTTGGTCTCGCAGCCCGTGACCGCGGAGTTGGGGTCCTTGGGGAACAGGTCGAGGTCGGCCTTGTCGGCCTGCCCGGCTGTCCCGCCTCGCAGTTGATCGTCGTATCGGAGGTGAGGTCGCGGGCCTTCGAAGCAGATCGTTTCCGCCCATCCCCTTGAGCACGTCGGCGCCCGCGGCCCCGGTCAGGGTGTCGGCGGCCGAGCCGCCGGTCAAGACGTCATTCGCCGCACCACCGTTCAGCGAGCTCTTAACCGCGGTCGAGTTGACCACCCTGTCGATCTGGTCGCCGGCATAGGACCCTGACCGGGTGATGCCCCCTGCGTTGGCGCAGTTAACGGCCTTGGCGCCGCTTTGGGTGCAGCCGGTGCCCGCGTCGACGCGAGACCCGGTGTAAGGACCGGCGGTGAGATCGGTGATTCGCGAGCTTCGAGGTCGAGGGACGGGTGATGGCCAGATTGTCCTTGGCGCCGGGCGCGGCCGTCACAACCAGAGTTGAGCCCGAGCGGCTGACGGTGGCGGCCCTGACGCCGAAGTTCCAGCGGCTCGCCTGGGAGGTTCGGACCGTGAGCTCAATGTCGCCACCCGCGACCGCCACCCGGCTGGCCACGCAGGGATCGGGCGAGGCGCTGGTGGGCGCGGTGCAGTTGGGAGCCAAGGTGCCGTTGCGGAACACCTGCACGTCGCTCGGGGTCGTTCCCGCCGGAATCAGCGAGGCGTCGAGGGTGAACTTGAGAATGAGCGGATCGGCTGCGGTTGCAGCGGGGGCGCTGATCAGCACCTGTTGGCCGAGGAAGGAGTAGTTGCTCGGAGGCTGAGCGGCGGTGGCGCCCTCGTTGATCTCCACCAGCCCCTCCACGGGGGTGGTCACCGAGGTGCCGATCGGGTCGCCGGGGGTTGCGGTGGTGCTGGTGGTAACCGTGTCGCCGGGCCCGGCGTTCACGCTGGTCGAGTCGTAAGCCGAGGAGACCAGCCTCGTCACACCCTCGAACCCCCACTCGCTCTCGTAGAGATCCGTCGAGGCGTCGGTATCGGCGCTCACCAGCCGCTCGTCCGTGGTGAAGAAGACCTTCGAGCCGTCGCTCGAGGCGGCGACGAATTGGGCGGGAAAGGCGCCGTTTCCGTTCACCTGACCTTGGGAGACCAGCCGGGCCACCTCGCCGGCCACGTAGACGTCCTGGGCGTTGTCGGTGTCCTCGCTGACCACCTGTTCGTTGGTGTGGAAGAAGACCCTCTCGGTCGCCCACCCGGTCGCTCGAAGCGCCTGCAAAGAAGGCGTCGAAGGCGCCGGTGCCCTTGGACTGTGGACCACCGTTCGCGCCGCGGCTGTAGACGTCGATGGAGGCGTCGGTGTCGGAGACGTGCAGCGACTCGGCGGTCTGGAAGAAGACCCTCGAGCCGTCGCTGGAGGCGCGCTGCGAAGGCAGGCGGCGAAGGCGCCGTTGCCGTTGATCTCCCCGTAGGAGACCAGGTCGTCGTGCCGCCGGAGCGCTCGTAGATGTCCTGGAGCTGTCGGTGTCGCCGCTGACCAGCCGCTCGCTGGTGCGAAGAAGACTTCGAGCCGTCGCTCGAGGCGCCCGTGAAGTTGACGTCGAAGGCGCCGTTGCCGTTGATCTCGCCCGGGAGACCCGGTCGTCGTGCCCGCCGGAGCGCTCGTAGATGTCCAGGGAGCGTCGGTGTCGCCGCTGACCAGCTGCTCGTTGGTGCATGAAGAAGACCTTCGAGCCGTCGCTCGAGGCGCCGGCAGAAGTCGGCGTCGAAAGCGCCGTTGCCGTTGATCTCGCCCTGGGAGACCTGGGTCGTCGTCCCCCGGAGCGCTCGTAGATGTCCGGGCGGCTGTCGGTGTCGCCGCCGACCAGCTGCTCGTCGGTTCGAAGAAGACCCTGGAGCCGTCGCTGCGAGGCGCCGAGGAAGTCGGCGTCGAAGGCGCCGTTGCCGTTGATCTGGCCCTGGGAGACCCAGGTCGTCGTCCCGCCGGAGCGCTCGTAGAGGTCCGTGGAGATGTCGTGTCGCCGCTCACCAGCTGCTCGTCGGTGGGGAAGAAGACCTTCGAGCCGTCGTTCGAGGCGCCCTCGAAGACGTGGACCGACGGCGCCGTTGCCGTTGATCTGGCCCTGGGAGACCGGGTCGTCGTTCCCCCGGAGCGCTCGTAGACGTCCTTGCGGCTGTCGGTGTCGCCGCTGACCAGCTGCTCGTCGGTGGTGAAGAAGACCTTGAGCCGTCGCTGGAGGCGCTCTGCGAAATAGCGTCGAGGGCGCCGTTGCCGTTCACCTGTCCCCGGGAGATCCAGGTTGTCATCCCCCCGGAGCGCTTGTAGACGTCCTTATAGGCGTCGGTGTCGCCGCTCACAAGCTGCTCGTCGGTCGTGAAGAAGACCGCCGAGCCGTCGCTCGAGTGGCGCCGAATTGCGTGACTGCCGCGCTCGTCGCGGGGGCGACCAGTCCGACCCCGAACACGGCCGCGATCGCCAAGAGCCCGGCGGCAAGCTTGCGCCGGGGCGCCCTCGGACGAGACTGATGAGCAGACACAGCAAGCCCTCCCTGCCGACTGATTGTTCAGCCCTCCCCTTGGGGCCTTCGATGCGCCAAGTACCAGCCGACCCGCGGGGGGTCAACGTCCCTCCGAAACCAGGTATGGCGCCGTCACCGCTTATAGAACTCCAAGCATGATGTTGCTTCGACGCACGAGCCGGACCGCGGCGCCACTCCGAACGTACACCACCTATGGGCAGAATGCGGCTCTCTCTGCCCGAATCCCCGGTAATCGCGCGTAATCCCTGGTAATCCACGCGCCTCAGCGCCGTAGCCGGAAGCCGAGGATACCGCTTGGCCATGCGGTTTCGGGGCCTGACCTTGAAGACCGCCGCTTCACACGCGAGAGGTCGCTGGTTCGAAACCAGCCGCGCCCTGCCTTCGACACGGTCGGCTTGCTACTTTCTCACACCGCCCCGTGAACCCGGATCAGGGCTGTATTTCAGGAAAACCCTCCTTTAGCTGATACGGTCCTCGCCTAGAAGCGAGAAATCGGCCCCGCACTGAGTGAACAGCCGGGGCCACGGCACCAGGAGGTCAGTCCTGATGCAGGTCATAGGTTACGTGCGAGTGAGCACCGAGGAGCAGGCCGAAACGGCGCCAGCATCGACGCCCAGCGGAGAGCGATCCGCTCCGAGGCTGAGCGGCGCGGCTGGCAGGTGGTCGAGGTCATCGAGGACCTCGGGCTATTCGGCCAAGGACCTACGGCGGCCGGGCATCCAGCTTGCGCTTGAGCGGCTCGAGCGGGGGGACGCCCGCGCCCTGGTTGTCTCGAAGCTTGATCGGCTATCGCGAAGCCTGCTCGATTTCACGGGGCTGATGGCCCGAGCCCAGAAGGAGGGCTGGGCGCTCGTGGCCCTGGACTGTGGCGTGGACACGACCTCGCCAGCGGGCGAGGCGATGGCGAACGTCCTCGCCACCTTCGCTCAGTTCGAGCGCCGGTTGATCGGTCTAAGGACCAAGGAAGCGATCCAGGAGCGGCGCCGGCGAGATCCGAAATGGGGCAGGCCGTCAAAGGTTCCGGCGGCTGTTGAGCGACGAATTAAGCGAGAGCGCAAGCGGGGACGCACCCTCGCCGCGATAGCGGATGGGCTGAATAAGGATCAGGTGGCGACGGCCGGAGGGGGGAGAAAGTGGTGGCCAGAAACGGTTCGTGGCGTCCTTCGGCGTCAACTGGCCGGAGCAGAGTCCGGCCTGGGCAGGGGAACAAGCTAGAACTTTCGCGCCCTCCACTGCATGGAGAAGCTCGACGCCGACGCCGTCGGCGGCGCGATCGCACGGATTGAGGCGCAGCGCGCCGAGGGCATGAGGTGGCTTGCAGGGGAGCTTCGGAAGGCCGGTGAACTCCGCAAAGGCGTCAGCGCCGCGCGGGCCGCGCACGTCCTGTGGATCGCGGCGAGCTTCGACGCCTTCGATCTCCTGCATTCGGGGCGCGGACTGCCGCCCGACCAGATCGCGGAGATCCTGGTGGAGGGCGCGGAGCGCGCGATCTGCGTGTAGTTTCCCACGCCGCCACCGAAAAAGGAGGAGCAATGTACGCACGCGTTGTCAGGTTCACCGACGTTGATTCCGATCACCTGGCCGGGCGCGTGGCCGAGGCCGAGGACCGCCAGGGACCGCCCGTTGACATTCCCGCCAAGGGAGTCCAGATCCTTCACGACGCGGGCCAGGGCACCGCTGTTGTGATTCAACTCTTCGAGACAGCCGACGACATGGCGGCAGCCGAGGCCGCCCTCGACTCGATGGAGCCAGGGGACACGCCGGGGACGCGCGCCTCGGTTGATCGCTGCGAGGTCAAGGCCGAGCTGGGCCAGGGCTGAGGCAATCTCTGAAAGAGGTCCGCTGCAGGACCTCCACGTTCTCCTGCGACATCGCCCGTGCGGTAGCTCGCGGAGCCCGATCCTGAGCACACACGCAGGAAAGCGCGTCGCTCCCGCGAATCGGCACCGAAGACCAGGCAAGCGGGCTAGGAGTCGACATGAGAAAAGCAGTGGCAACGATCTTGGTGGCGGGAACAGCCGTGGCATTGTTGAGCTGGGTGGGCGCGAGCGCTTCCCCCAGTAGTGGCGATCGCCAGCAGAAGCAGGTGCGGCTCGTCGCCACGGATGGCTGGTTTGTCGACAACGATCCGAGCGGCGAATCTGGCGGGGATCTGTTCGGATCTTCAGGCGAGCTACGTCGCCATGGACACAAGAGAGGCAAGTTCTCAAGCGCCTGCACCTTGTCGCCTCCGGTGGGTGGTCAATGCCAAGCCACCCTGATCCTGCGGCCTCGCGATCGGATACAGCTCGCAGGAAACGTTCGACTTCAAGGGGACTTCAACCGGCTTTCCATCGTCGGCGGTACCGGCAGGTTCCGCGATGCCGGAGGCGACGCCACCCTTCGACCGGTCGACGCCCAGGGGGAGATCCAAAAAATCGAGCTGACGATTCTGCGCTAACTGTTACGGTCGGACGATGTCCGCGGATCGGCCAGGACCTCCGTTTCGGGCCACGGACCTGGACCGGCTCGAGCGAATCCCGCTCGGGGACATGCAATGGCGCCCGCTGCGTCGAGCACTCGGGATCACCGGCTTTGCGGTCAACGCCTACACCGGCGAGAAGGCCGGCGACCAAGTGATCGAGCTCCACGACGAGACCAGTGCCGGGGCGGGCGGCCACGAGGAGCTCTACGTGGTCCTCAGCGGCCGCGCCGAGCTGACCGTCCACGGGGAGCGAGTCGATGCTCCGGCGGGGACGATGGTCCGTGTCGACCTCGGCGCTTGGCGTGAGGCGACTGCGAGCGAGGACGAAACCACCGTGCTGGTGATAGGCGGCGTCCCAGGCAGCGCGCTGCCCGTTTCGCCGTTCGAGTACTGGTACGCGGCCCAGGCGCCGAACGCGCGCGGCGACTACGAGCAGGCGATTGCGGTCGCGTCAGAAGGCCTCGCCGACTACCCCGAGCATCCGAGCCTCCACTACCAGCTCGCCTGCTTCAACGCGCTCGCCGGCCACCGCGATCGGGCGCTCGACCATTTCGAGATCGCCACCGCCGGCAACCCCGAGGTGATCGAGTGGGCTGCCGACGACGCCGACCTCGACTCGATCCGCGAACACGCCCGGTTCCATCAAGCCACGCGCACCGCTGCGTCGAGCCAGCGATAGCGAGAAGACGGCACTCCCCTCCGCTTATCAACATGGCCGCCCCGCGCTCGCGGAAGCGAGTCAGCCGCGGACTACGACCTTGCGGAATCTCGTCTACGTTGTGTTGGCCACGGCGCGGCAAGGTTGTTCGCGCCGCCCAACCGCCCACGAATCAGGAGGTTCGAGGCCATGGTCAATCCGATCCCAGAGGGTTATCCGCGAGTCACGCCCTACCTGGTCGTCGACGGCGCAAGCGCGGCGATCGACTTCTACACCTCGGTGCTTGGCGCCACGGAGCGCATGCGCATGAGCGCGCCCGATGACAAGGTCGGCCACGCCGAGCTCGAAGTCGGTGACTCGGTGATCATGCTTGCCGACGAGTCTTCGGCTATGGACGCCCGCAGCCCGAGGACCGTTGGGGGCACCCCGGTGTCGATGCACGTCTACGTCGAGGATGCCGACTCCACCTTCGAGCGAGCCGTAGAGGCGGGGGCGAGGGCAGTGCAGCCCGTCGAGGACAAGTTCTACGGCGACCGCTCAGGATCGTTCGAGGATCCGTTCGGCCACCGGTGGCACGTGGCCACCCACGTGGAGGACGTGCCACCGGGCGAGATGGAGCAGCGTGCGGCAGCCGCGATGTCCGCTGGCCAAGCCTGAGCTTCCAGGCCGTCGACCGGTCCGTTGACCCCCTGTCCGTAAGGGTGGGTCGTAACTAGGGGTCCCCCCACATCACCTGCTCCGGCAGGTGACCGAGCCCGGGTTCGGCGGTTGGGTGCATCTCGAGATCGAGGTAGCGATCGATCGTCCGCTCCAGGCCCCGCAGCCGGGCCAGGGTGGCGAGCGGCCGGAACAGGAGCGTCTGAACGGCATCGGGCGGTCGTCGAAAGCGGATCTCCCGGCGGTAACGCGTGGCAAGCAGCGAACCGAGCAGCGGAGAGGGGCGCCCGTCAGCGTTGGTGTGGCGATCGGCGCAGAGGCCCCAGCTGATGAGGATCGCCTCCTCGAACCGCAGCGCCGGCTCGATGTGGACCCGCATCTGCACCTCGTCCTCGCTTGGATTCGACCACTGGTGCCAGGTCCCGGGCGGGACGGTGACCTGCTCTCCCGCTCCCACAACGCGCTCCTCTCCGTCGAGGACAAAGGTGATCCGCCCGGCTTTGACCTCCAGATGCTCGGCAAAGGCCTCGTGCACGTGTTCGCCACCGGGGACGAAGCCGCCGGCTTCGACGGCGAAGTCGGTGACGATGCGGGCGCCGCTGCTCTCCTTGGCTGACTCGACCAGCATCGCCTTCTCGCCCGTCAGCGGGTTCCACACGACGTCGCCGGATCGCATAGGGGAAGGCTAATGCCACCCATGGGGCGTCGTGTCCGGGACGCAGCCGCCGAGGTTAAAGCGACTGTCTCGCCCCGCCGATCCGAATATGGATGGCGGGCTACCCGGCGGCACGCGTCAGAGATCTAGTCGCGCACGCGCGAGGCGCGGCGGCGCCCGAGGATCCCAGGACCATGTGGCTGACGCTCGGCGCTCTCTTCCTGGCCGGCACGAGCATCGGCACCATCTCGCTGCTTCTGCCCCACCCGTCGCAGTTCGACGAGGGCGCGATCTGGAGCAACCTCGCCTTGGCCGCCGTGGCGTCGCTGGCCTGCGTCCTCGGTTCCCGCAGGCTTCCGGCCTGGTCGGGGCAGCTGGCGGCGGTGGGCGGGACCCTCGTAATCACCCGGGCCATCTACTACAGCCACGATCCGAGCTTCTACACCTTCTTTTACGTCTGGGTGGGCCTCTTCGCGTTCTTCTTCTTCGGGCGGGAGTGGGGCATCTTCCACATGGCCGTGGTCGGGATCGCGTACGGCTGGGTGCTGATCGAGGTAGAGCCCAGCGCGGCGGTGGCCCGCTGGGTGATGACCGTGGCGACCGTTGCCGCCGGGGGGATAATCATCGATGTCCTGGTACGGCGGGTGCAGCACGGGGCGACCGAGTCCGAAAGCCGGGCGCGAAGCCTGGCTGCCGTCGGTGGGGTGGCCCGCGAGCTCGCTCGAAGCACCCAGGCGGACGCCGCGCGACCAGCCATCTGCGAGGCCGCGATGGAGGTCGCGGGGGCAACCTCCGCGTCCCTGTGGGAGCCCGAGGCCAGCGGGAGCGCCCTGGTTGCGACGGCCTCCGCCGGCACCGAGTTCACCGATGCCGCGCTGCCCTTGGTCGGCCAGCCGTCCGGGGTAGTCCGCGCCCTCGTCTCGGCCGAGCCACTGTTCGTCGCCGACGCGCCGGGCCATCCAGGCCTCGACCAGCAGCTCGTCAGGCGTACCGGGGCGGCGTCCTGCCTGTTCCAGCCGGTGTTGCGCGACGGCTCGCCGGTCGCGGTTCTGGCTGTGGTGTGGGACAAGCGCCTGGAGAGGCTCACCGACGAGCTTGCCCAGACCGTGGAGCTGCTTGCGACGGAGGCATCGATTGCAATTGAGCGGGCGGAGTTTCTGTCGCGGCTCGAGCGCGTCGCCCGGACTGATGACCTCACCGGGCTCCCCAACCATCGTGCCTGGGAAGAGGCGCTGCCGCGCGAGGTGGCGAGGGCTGGCCGGGACAGCAGTCCGCTCTGCGTGGCGATTCTCGACCTCGATCACTTCAAGCGCTACAACGACCGCCACGGGCATCAGGCCGGCGACCTGCTGCTGAAGGAGATAGCGGCGAGCTGGCAGGAGAGGCTGCGAGCCACCGACGTGCTAGCCCGCTATGGCGGCGAGGAGTTCGCGCTGGCGCTCCCTGGCTGCCTTGCGGTTGAGGCCCAGAGCCTCCTGGAGCGTCTGCGCGACGCGATGCCCCATGGTGAGACATGCTCCGCGGGCCTCGCCTGGTGGGACGGTGAGGAGTCCGCGCACGCCTTGTTCGGGCGGGCCGACACGGCGCTCTACGTGGCGAAAGCCCGCGGCCGCGACCGCGTTGTGGCCAGCGCGGAACCGGCACCCGAGACAAGCGGCGGCTGATCAGCAACATCGAGTGCGGGATTGGGGGCCGTATGGGTACCCAATCGCTCACTCGATATAAGGAGGGCTGTATGGCCGCTGCGGAAGAGGTCGCCAAGGCTGGGGAGGCGCTCCGGCACCTGGCCGAGTTTCCGCTGGTCGAGGCGCTGTTCGGCCGGCGCTCGCGCCGGTTCGCGCTCGGAGACGAGATCCCGGATGGGCCGCTGGCCTACAAGTCGAAGCACGAGCCGCTGCCGCTGACAGAGCTCGAGCGGGCCCTGGTGCTGGCGTCGATGGGGGGGACGACCGGCTGGCACTACGGGATCACCCGGCATGCTCGCTATGCGCCGCACGTCTCCAACTATCCGAGCGGGGCGGCGGGGCGCACCTTCCCCTCGGCCGCCGGCTTCCACACCGCGGAGCTCTTCTTCACCGACGACTCGGGCACCTACTTCTTCCCGACCCGCGATGCGGGAGCGCTGGTCGACCCGGCCACCGAGGCGATCACCCCCGAGCTGATGGTGGAGCGCCACCTGGCGCGGATCCGCAGGCTCTCCGGCGAGCGAATCTACCTGCCGGCCGAGGAGCCGTACGTGGAGGGTCACAACACCTGGTGCGTCAACGTCCCGGGGTCGCTGCTGGTGGTCCCGGTCGCGGACATCGCCCAGATGCTCCTCGCCATCCTCTGCTTCTTCGCCCAGAACGGCTACTGCGTCTACGACGACGTCAACGACCGGCGGATCCCGGGCTCGAGCGGTTCTCCGAGATCGTCGACACGGACGAGCCCTTCCCGCTCACCTTCGCGGAGCAGTACGGGCTCACCGAGGCCACCGCCGAGCTGGCGACGAGTTGCTACGCGGGGGTCCTCACGCTTCAGGCGATGGGGCTGGGCGGCTGGATGTTCGACGGCATCGACCGGTTCACGATGCTGGGCGCCTCCGGCAACCCGGAGGTGCCGGGGCTGGGCTTCCGCTACGACGAGGACGAGCGCTGGTCGACCCCGAACCCCACCGGCCTCGAGGGGGTGTTCGAGGCGTTCTGCCCGCCACACTACGAGAACATGGCCGCCGCCGTCGACGCATTGGCGGAGCGAAAGTTCGGCTCCGGCGGCCCCCACAACGAGGCGACGCCGGGCGCCTGGAACGAGAGCGACGCGATCAGGGGCTCGGCGCAGCGGTTCAGCGACGAATTCAAGGAGTGCGTGGCCCTACAGGCCCAGTACGTGCTCGACACCTTCGGCAAGTTCCCGGGGACGGTGCCGAGCGTCTTCCTGCTCAACTACGTGCAGGCGCACCACCTCGACCTCGACTTCTACGACCGCTTCTTCAAGCCGGGGGCCTACCTGGACACCCATAAGGAGCACATGCGCCGCTGGCACGGCGCGCCCTGATCGCGAGAGGCGGTCAGCGCCCGGCGGCCTGAAGAGCCGCGCTCTCAGCGGCCGAGGTGGCCAGCTCCTCGCTCGGCGCGAAGGCGATCGCCGAGGCGCGTCGCGCGCTGCTGAGGTTCGCGAACCCCTCGTTGCCCAGATCCCAGGCCCGGCGCCCGATGCGCTCCCCCAGGCGGCCGACCAGCATGTAGGCGAAGAACGCTCGGGCGAACTCCCAGGCGTCCAGCCGGTCGCGCCAGCGAAACGCCACCACGCCGACGTTGCCCTCGCAGTCCTCGCAGCTCGCCTGATCGCCCCGGGGGCGCCACAGCTCGAAGCTGCCTCCCGCCCAACCGGCCGCTCCGAGCTTCGCCCCTGCGTCCGGCGCCCCGGCGCCCAGCACCGCGAGCGCGTCCTGCTCACCGGCCAGCCCGCCCCCTACGCGCCGCCAGTCGGCGCCGAGGAGATGACCGAGGTCGAGGCGAACGGCACGTGGTGGGGGGCCGCGGCTCCACTTCCCCGGGTGGAGGATCTCCTGGGTGCGGACCGGCGGCTGCGAGAGCGCCCGGTTCACCAACGCCCAGCCCTTGGCGCGCAGATGGAGCCGCCGCACGAACAGGGCTCCGTCGACGTAGTCGAAGATCGTCACCGCCTTGACCGCGTAGGGAGTGGGGCCCCCGGCGGCGTAGATGCTGCGCTGCCCGGCGAGCCGCTGCGTGACCGATATCTCGTCGCCCAGGTATCTGCCTGCGTAGAGGGCGGCCACGAACGTCGCCGTTCCTTCGATCACCGCTCGGCGGGCATCCGCCCTCTGGGTTGGGCCGACCGAGTCCATCAGGCGCAGGGGAAAGTGCTGGTCTTCGAGCGCGTGTGTGAGCTCGTGGGCCAGCACCAGCTCCAGCTCCCTGCGAGTCTGGATCGCGCCCTGGACGAGGATGATCCGCTTGTGACGGTGGTCGTAGGCGGCCCCGATTCGCTCCGCGGGCCCCTGCGCCGTGGCGTCGGAGGCCGCCTCCTCGGGCAGGACTCCCGCCAGTCTCAGGAAGCCGGTGCGGGCCCGCTCGAGCCGGCGGTGCGCTCGAGCAGCCCCGGCCGCCTGCTGAGATGTGCGATCACGACCTTGTTCAGCCGGCGGCCAAGCGCGGCGAGCTCGGGCGACGCTCATCACCCGAACGCGCGGCGGGCTCTTGAAGTTCGAGGCCCCGAATCCGCTCCACCCGCGCGGCCACCCTCCCCATGTGGAGCGGCACCCCTCCACCCGGCGGCGAGTCCGGCTGCTCGAGTCGCAACCCAGGCTGGATTGCGTCGGAGGTGCTCTCGCGGCCGACTGTGGCCACCAGGGCGACCCCGGCAGCGATCGCGACCATCGCGATGACCGCGGCTCTCGCGAGTCTCCGGGGGAACCTGCGCTTGTTCGACGACCGCCGTAGCGCCGTCAAGACGCCTCCGTTGGGTTCTTCGACTCAGGTTAGCTAGCCCGGGAAGCAACCCCGGTCAGGTGTCACCTTGCCGGCGGGCGGCGAAGACGAGCGCCGGCAGGGCGATCACCGCCAGCACCAGTGCTGCCGCGAACCTGCCCCGGGCGAGCAGCACGGCTTCGGTGAACACGAGAACGATCGCGAGCGTGAGGGTCAAGCCGGCGGCAGCGCGGCCCTCACCGCTTCGGGATGCTCGCGGTTGAGGGGGTGGTGGCAGGCCGCCCAGTGGCCGTGGCCGTGGTGGACGAGCTGCGGCTCGACCTCCGAGCAGATCTCGGTCGCGTAGGGACAGCGGGTGTGAAAGCGGCAGGCGGCAGGCGGGTTGGCCGGGCTGGGCAGATCGCCCTCGAGCACCAGCGGCTCGCGCGCCCGGTTCTCCTTCGGGTCGGGGATCGGCAGCGAGGCGAGCAGCGAGAGCGTGTAGGGGTGGATGGGGTTGTTGTAGACCTTCTCGGCGGGGCCGATCTCGACGATCTTGCCCAGGTACATGACCGCGATCCGGTCGGAGACCTGGCGGATCACCCCGAGGTCGTGGGCGACGAAGATGTACGTGAGCTTGAAGTCGTCCTGAAGCTCGTCGAGCAGGTTGATGATCTGCGCCTGGATCGAGACGTCGAGCGCCGAGACGGGCTCGTCGGCGATGATCAGCTTCGGCCGCAGCGCCAGCGCCCGCGCGATCCCGATCCGCTGCCGCTGGCCGCCGGAGAACTCGTGCGGGAAGCGGTTGTAGTGCTCGGGGCCGAGGCCGACGCGCTCGAGCAGCTCCTGCACCTGGCGCTTCAGCTCCTGGCCGGAGGCGAGCCCGTGGAGCCGCAGCGGATCGCCGACGATGTCTCCGACCCGCTTGCGGGGATTGAGCGACGCGTAGGGGTCCTGGAAGATCATCTGCATCTGCCGTCGCAGCGGCTGGAGCTTCCGCCCGCGCAGTCCGACGATCTCGCGCGCCCTCGAAGCGCACCGAGCCCGAGGTCGGCTCGAGAAGCTGGAGGATTGCGCGGCACAGGGTGGACTTCCCGCAGCCGGATTCGCCGACGAGGCCAAGCGTCTCGCCCTCGGCGACGTCCAGGCTGACCCCGTCCACCGCGCGCACGCGGCCGATCTCGCGGTCGAAGATGATCCCGACCTTGATCGGAAAGTGCTTGACGAGGTCGCGCACCTCGACCAGCGCTCCGTCGGCGCGCGCCGTGCCCGGTGTGACCGTGGTCTCCGCGGCAGCCTCGTTCACGCCGCGGGGACCTCGAGGCCGATTCGGCCTTCGACGACGCGAAGGGTTCTCTTTTGCTCCGCAGAGAGCCAGCACCGATCGGCGTGTCCCGCCTCGCCCGCGCGTACCTCGAGCCCCGGCACCTCGGTGCAGCGCTCGAAAACGTGTGGGCAGCGGGGGCGGAAGTGGCAGCCCTGCGGCGGTGCCAGCAGCGACGGAGGCTGGCCGGAGATCTGCGAGAGCCTGGGGACGCGGGGCCGGTCCGGCCTGGCGAGCGAGCCCAGGAGCCCCCACGTGTAGGGGTGCTGGGGGTCGTAGAAGATCTGGTCGAGCGTTCCCGCCTCGACGATGCGCCCGGCGTACATCACGTCCACGTAATCCGCGGCCTCCGCGATCACGCCGAGGTCGTGGGTGATCAGGATCACCGCCATCCCGAGCTGGTCCTGGAGGCGCTCGATCAGGGCCAGGATCTGTGCCTGGATCGTGACGTCCAGCGCCGTGGTGGGCTCGTCGGCGATCAGGATCTTCGGGTCGTTGACGAGCGCCATCGCGATCATCACCCGCTGGCGCATCCCGCCGGAGAACTCGTGCGGGTACTCGCCCATGCGGCGCTCCGGGTCCGGGATCCCCACCAGCCCCAGCATCTCGATTGCCCGCCGCCGGGCCGCCTGCTTGGGGACGTCCTGGTGAGTCAGCATCGCCTCGAGGAGCTGGTCGCCGACCTTGTGGAACGGGTGAAGCGAGGTGAGTGGGTCCTGAAAGATCATCGCGATCTCGTTACCGCGCACGCTGCGCAAATGCTCGGCGTCGAGCTCGTTGAGGTCCTGGCCCTCGAACCCGATGCGGCCGGAGATCCGGGCGTACGGCGCCCTGGTCAGCCCGAGGATGGTCATGTTGGCGACGCTCTTGCCGCAGCCCGACTCGCCGACGATGCCCAGCGTTTGGCCCTGCTCGACTGCGAACGAGACGCCGTCCACGGCCTTGACCACGCCGTCGTCGGTCTCGAAGTGGACCTTGAGGTCCTGTACCTCGAGCAGGCTCACTGGTACCGCACCCGAGGGTCCAGGTACGCGTAGAGGATGTCGACGATCAGGTTGAAGATGACGATGAAGAAGGCGCCGAACAGCACGATCCCCTGGATCAGGGGAAGGTCGGACTGACCGATCGCGGTGACTGTCTCCTTGCCGACTCCGGGGATGTTGAACACCGACTCCGTGAGGATCGCGTTGCCGGCCAGCAGCACGGCGACGTCGAGCCCGAGCAAGGTGACGATCGGAGTGATCGCGCTGCGCACCCCGTGTCGCCAGATCACCCGCTGCTCCGAGAGACCCTTCGCTCGCGCCGTGCGAATGTAGTCCTCGGACATCACGTCGATCAGCTGCGAGCGCAGATAGCGCGCGTAAATCGCCGCCGTCGCAGCGGCCAGCACCATCCAGGGCAGGAGCAGCGAGCCCACCTTCCCGCTGAACGTCTCGGCGTCGTTGTAGCTGCCGATCCCGGGGAAGATCGGGAACTGCCCCACGTCCTCGGCGAACAGGTAGAGGGCGACGAGCCCGAGCCAGAAGACGGGGGCTGAGATGAAGGCCAGGCTGGTGATCATCGTGGTGCGGTCGAGCAGCGACCTTCGCTTCACCGCCGAGATGATCCCGACCGGAATCGCGATCGCGAGCCAGATCACCACCGCCCCGGTGACGAGGAAGACGGTTGCCGGAAGGCGGTCGAAGATGATCTCCCGCACCGGCTTGTTGTTCTGGAAGAAGCTCGTGCCGAGGTCGAAGGGGCCGTCCACGCCCTTCTCCTCGTTCTTGTAGGGGGTGAAGACCCCGGCCATGTAGCGCAGGAACTGCTGGTACTTCGGATCGTCGAGGCCGAGGGAATGCCGGATCTGCTCGATCTGCTCCGCGGATGCGGCGCGACCGGCCCGCAGCTTGGCGGGGTCGGCGGTGGGGAAGATGTAGAAGATCGCGAAGACGACTGCGCTACAGATCACCAGCAGCACGATTGACCAGAGAATGCGCCGGATGATGTAGCGAAGCATCTTGTCTCAAGCGGAAGGGACCCGTCGCCTGCGGCGACGGGTCCCTCTTCCTCCTGCTTCCTAGGTCCGCGTTGGCGGCCTCTACTTCAGCGACGTGTAATTGAGGTCCCACGAGGCGTTCTGGAGGTTCACCACCCCGGCCACGTCCGTGGACTGGACCAGGGGATAGTGCTCCCAGATCCATGGCACGGCCGGCGCCTGCTCGCTGACGAGCTCGTTCACTCCGGCCCACGCCTCCGCGCGCTCGGCCTCGTCCTCCACCAGGCGCGCCTCCTCGATCGCCTTGTTGACCTCCGGCACGTCGAGCTGCGGCCAGTTGGAGTTGTTCTCCGGGTCGATGGTCGGCCCGTAGAACGGGACGTCGAGCATCACCTGCGGGTCCCTGAAGTCCGGGATCCAGCCGACGTTCGGGCAGACCTCGCGGCTGCTGCTCGGGGACGCTGCAGAACCGCGTGTACATGATCGCGTGGTCCACCGGCCGGAAGTTGACCTTGAACCCGAGCTCCTCCAGCTGGCCCTTGAACACCTCGGCCGTGTCCTTTCCGGGCGGGATGTTGTCGCCGACCATCGAGATCTCGCACTCCGATCCCTCGCACTTGCCGCTCTCGAACCCGGCCTTGCGCATGTACTTGGCCGCCAGCTCTGGATCCCCGTTCGGGTTGGCCAGGAAGTCCAGGCCGAACCCTTCCAGCCCGCCGGACTCCTCGAACCCGGGGAAGCCCGGCGAGATGTAGTGGGTCGCCACCGGGCCGAGCAGCGGACCGCCGCGCGTGTTTCGCAGCGCCTCGCGATCGGAGTTCGCGATCACCGCCTTGCGGACGTTGATGTCGTCGAACGGCGGCGCCTGCGTGTTCAGCGCGATGTGCCGGTATCCCGGCAACTCCGGGGAGCTGGAACTGTCCCGGCTCGCTTTCCTGGGCGGCCTCCTTCTGCACGGCCGGCGTCGGCGGGAAGTCGCCGTTCACCTGACTATCGCCGCTGAGGATCTTCCGGGACGCCGACGCGGTGTCCGCGAAGCCCTCCTGGAAGGTGATCTCGTCCAGGTAGGCGGGGCGCCAGTCGGTGTCCGGATCCCAATTGGGGTTGCGGACCAGCTTGATCTCCTTGCCGGGCGTGTAGCCGGTCAGCTCGCCGGTCTCGGGGTCGTTCTCGACCATGTAGGGGCCGGTGAAGGCGACGTACTGGCCGTACGTGGAGGGGTTCTTGGCGTCGAACTCCCTCGCGTACTCCTCCGGCACGGGCGCGCTGACCGGGAGCGACAGCATCTGGGCGATCACCCTCGCGATCGCGACCTTCGGGGGCGAGTTCAGCTCGATCCGGAGCGTCCGGTCGTCGGGGGCGCTCACCCCCTCGATGTCCGGGGCGCCTCCGGTTGGGTTGTCGGCGGCCTGCTTGGCGGCCTTGTCGTAGCCGACGATTGCGGAGGCGTAGGTCGCGACGTACTGGTTGGCGACACCCGGCAGGGTCGAGCGCTCGATTGCGTACTCGACGTCCGCCGCGGTCACCTCGCGATCCACGGGCGGGCTGAACCGCACCCCGTCGTGGATCGTGAACTCGATCGTCAGACCGTCCTCGGAGATCTCCGGCTCACTCTCGGCGAGATCGGGCGTCGGGTCGTTCACGTCATCCGCCTGCCAGTTGAGCAGGTTCCGGTGGGTCGCCTGGGTGACCATGTAGGTGAACTGGTAGTAGGCCGCACCCGGATCCATGTAGTCGATGTCGCCCGCTGCGAGCACCGTCAGCTCGCCGCCCTCCTTGGCGCCGTCCGGGGGTGCGCTTACCGCGGCGAACTCCTCGGGGACGGCGGCGGTGGCGCCACCATCGCCTCCATCGTCGTCGCCGCCGCACGAGGACAGCGCCAAGGTGAAGGCGAGCAACGCGCCCACCGGGACCAGCAGCCTGACCCACTTCAACCGCATCTCTGAATCCTTTCCACTGGCTTGAGCTGTGTCGTCTTCTCGGTCAAGTCTTCTTCGCCCTCGGGTTGAGCGCATCCTGCATTGCGTCGCCCACCAGGTTGAAGGCGAGCACCGTGAACAGGAGCGCCAGCCCGGGGAACAGCATGTACCACCAAGCGTCGCTGAAGATAGGGGTGGCGTCGGAGATCATCTGGCCCCAGCTCGGCTGATCGGTGACGCCGACGCCCAGGAACGAGAGCGCCGCCTCGTACAGGATCACCTGCGGGACCAGGATCGAGGCGTAGACGATGATCGGCGCGGTCAGGTTGGGGAGGATCTCCTTGAAGATGATCCTGGTGTTGGAGGCGCCAACCGACCTCGCGGCCTCGACGAACTCCTTCTCTCGCAGCGAGAGGGTCTGGCCGCGGACGATCCGCGCCATGTAGGTCCAGCTCGTGAAGGCGATCACGAAGATCACCACGCCCAGGCCGGGCTTGATCAGGCCTCCGAGGCAGCCGCCGCCACCGCCGCCGGTCGTGCCGGCCGTGCACGCGACCGCCAGCCCGGTCGCCAGCAGCAGGTAGGGAATGGCGAGCAGGACGTCGACGCTGCGGGAGATCGCGGTGTCCACCCAACCACGGAGGTAGCCGGCGAGCAACCCGGCGACGATCCCGGCGAGCGTCGCCAGCGCGGTCGCGGAGAAGGCGACGATCAGCGAGACGCGGGCCCCATAGATCGTGCGGCTGAAGACGTCGCGCCCGATCTGGTCGATGCCGAAGATGTGCTCGGCGCTGGGTCCCGTCGGGGTGGCGAAGAACGGGTCGAGCGCGCCTGTGTCGCGCTCGTCGGGGCCGGGCGCGCCGAAGAGCTTCACGACGAGCGGCGCCAGCAGCGCGACCACGACCAGCACGACGAGGAAGATCAGCGCCGCCATCGCCAGCCGGTCCTCGCGAAATCGCCGCCAAAAGAGCTGCCAGGGCGAGCGGGCGGCGATCGCGGTGGGGTCGATCTCGACGAGCTCCGCGGAGGCGCCAACCGCGGCGGGTCGCTCGCGAAGCTCACTCGCTTCCAATCTTCACTCCCCCGGCCTCAGCCGGTTTTGCCCCTGTGTCAGTACCGAAGATCCCGGTATACCTGAAATGCATCATAAGCCCCGGCGGGAGTCAAGTGCCAGAACGCACAACGATCAGGCGTGAATGATACGCCCCGGGCCCTCCGGCCTTCGTGAATCGGGAGCGTTTCCCTCTACCGGCCCTGGCTGGGGCGGCTCAGCGCGGGGTCGGGAACTGGGTTCGCAGGAAGGCGTCCCAGGCGCGATCGGAGAGCAGCCGCCGCTGCGCGAGGGCCAGGCGCGCCGACGCAGTCACCTTGTAACGGGTTTTCGGGCGTCGGGAGGAGATCGCCCGCTCGATCGCCCGGGCGACCGTCTCGGGTCCTCCGCCGAGGCGGGCCAGCGGCCCCTCGTAGACCTCCGACGTGCCGGTGCTGACCGCGGCGTTGAATTCCGCGTAGGGGTCGTCCGCCGCCGCCGGGGCATCGATCGACGCTGCGGCTGTGTCGCCGAACCGCGTCGTGATCAGCCCCGGCTCGATCACGACCACGTCGACGCCGAACCCCCGCACCTCGAAGCGCAGCGCGTCCGAGAGCGCCTCGACTGCGTGCTTGGTCCCGTGATAGGCGCCGCCGCCTGGAAAGGTGAGCCGGCCGCCCATCGAGCTGACGTTGACGATCCGCCCCCAGCTCTGGCGGCGCATTCCCGGCAGCACGAGCTGGCACATGCGGACCAGCCCGAAGACGTTGGTCTCGAACTGGGCCCTGAGGCGGTCCATCGGCAGCGTCTCGAGCGCGCCCGACTGGCTGTAGCCGGCGTTGTTGACGAGCGCGCCCACGGCTCCCTCGGCCTCCTCGACCGCGGCCACCGCCGCCCGCATCGAGTCCTCGTCGGTGACGTCCAGGGCCAGCGTCTTGCAGCCCCGCTCGGCGAGATCCGCGATGGACTCGGGGCGACGGGCAGTCGCGTAGACCGGCCAGCCGCGCGCCGCCAGGTGCTCGGCGGTGGCGTGCCCGATCCCCGAGGAGCATCCGGTGATCAGCACGGCCTTCGAGGCCTCGGCCATGAGCGGACTCTATCCTCCTGCCGCCGTGCGAGCGGTCACCTTCCAGGCACCCGGCGAGGTCCGGGTCGAGGAGCGGCCGGATCCGGAGCTCACCGAGGCCGACGAGGCGATAGTCAAGGTCGAGGCGACCGGGATCTGCGGCTCCGACCTCCACATCTACCACGGCCGCGTCGCGATCGAGCCGGGCTTCGTGATCGGCCACGAGTACGTCGGAACCGTGGTCGCCGCCGGCGACGCGGTGACCGAGGTCGCTGTCTCCGACCGGGTGCTCGGCACCTACGCCACCGCCTGTGGCGGCTGCTTTCACTGCCGCCGCGCCGAGTACCACCAGTGCGACTCGGGCCGGGTCTTCGGCCACGGCGCCACGCTCGGCTCGCTACAGGGTGCGCAGGCAGAGCTTCTGCTCGTCCCGAAGGCCAACCTGACCCTGCGCCGTGTTCCCGAGGGGCTCTCGGACGAGGTGGCGCTGTTCGCCGGCGACGTGGCGGGGACCGCCTACCACGCGATCTGCGGCGATGCGGCGAAGCCCGACCCGCTCGAGCCCGGCGCCGCGGTCGCCGTGATCGGCCTCGGCCCGGTGGGCCTGTGCGCGGTGCAGGTGGCGAGAGCGGCCGGCGCGTCGCTGGTGGTCGCGGTCGACTCGGTTGAGGAGCGGCTGCGGACGGCCGAGGCGCTCGGCGCCGTGGCGGTCCACGTGACCGAGGACGACCCGCGCGGCCGGGTGAAGGAGCTGACCGGCGCCCGCGGCGTGGACCTGTCCGTCGACGCGGTCGGCCATCCCGAGGCGCTCGACCTCGCCTGCCGCCTGGCTCGAAAGGCAGGCACCGTCTCGGCCACCGGGGTCTACGCCGAGCGCGCCGAGGTTCACATGGGCGTCGATCTGGATCAAGGGGCTTGCCTGGCGCACCGGCCAGGCGAACGTGATCGGCCACCTCGATCGGGTGCTGGCGATGCTGTCGGCCGGCGTGCTCGACCCCAGCTCGCTGGTCACCCACCGCATGAGCCTCGACGATGCCCCGGAGGCGTACGCGATCTACGATCGTCGCGAGGCGCTGAAGATCGTCCTGCGGCCCTAGCCTGGGTGATCACGACGCCCGGACGCTTATGACTTTCGACGTGATAGGACGTACAATTCATAGCGTCGGCCCTTACCCGGGCTCCGGCCTGCAACCGCCGCGCCCCACCACTTGAGCGCCGGCTAGCTGTCGGTGTCGAAGGGGAAGGCGAGCTGGACGTGGGTGCGGGCGACGGCGATGAACGAGCGGGTCTCCGGCGCGCCGCCGTCCAGGGGCGTCAGCTCCGCGTTGACCAGGGGGATGAACTCCTGGTCGCCGCCGTTCAGGTAGTCGGAGAGGCGGCTGCGGTAGCCCTCCCGCGGCAGCCTCAGGTCCCCGACCACGCGGTGGCGGTCGGTCTCCAGCACCACGCGCTCGATCCGGGTCTCCATACGCTCAACCTATCGACTGCGCAGGCGCAAGTTCTCCGCTACCCGAGTCGCCCTACGCGAGGCCCTTGTCGCGCAGCTCGCGAAGCGCTTCGGGGCGCTTCTCCAGGCCCTCGAGGCCCATGCCCCGAAGCACGCCGGGCGCTTTCGTGAACTGGATGTCGCGGTAGGCGACGATCTGGACGTGATTGCCCCAGGGGTCGCGAAAGTCGAGCCCGCGGCCGGGAAGGATCTCGGCCTCGGCTTCCTGAAGCGGCGGAACGGACGGCCTCCTTGTCGTCGACCACCAGTCCGACATGGCGTGCCTCGTCGGGCGGTTGGGTGCGGCTCTCGGAGAGGGCCAGGAACTGGTCGCCCATCTCGATGAAGGCCATCCCAGGCACCCGTCCCCGCAGCTCGAGCTGGAAGATCCTGCCGTAGAAGGCAAGCGCCTCCTCCAGGTTGCCGACCTCGAGGGCGACGTGGTTGATGCCGACCAGCTTGGCGCGCGTGGTCACCCTGCGATCGGGCCGCGCGGGTCTACCTGTGGCCCAGGATCTGGACCGCCTGCTGGAAGGTCGGGCGGTTGACCCAGGGAATGTTCGGCTGGGCGATCCCGCCGACCGCGCTGAAGCCGATCTTGTCGTGCTCGGCCTGGGTCTGGCCGCCGTACAACTCGGCGTTCGAGAGGTGCTGGAGGGCGGCGTTGAGCGAGCTCATCAGCGCGCTGCGGCAGGCGCTCACGCTGCCCTGCCCGCAGTAGACGCGCGAGTAGGGGCCCCGGACGCTGGCGCCGAGGAGGTCACGGAGGTCCTTGTGCACATAGCCGTACGAGCTGCTGTTGAAGGCGGAGCCGACCCGCCCCGGGGCGTCATGGCCAAACGGGAGCTGGTTGAACAGCGCGGCGCCCAGCGTCGGCTCGAACTCGGCCTCTGAGCAGGCGCGGCCACCAGGCGTCCATGATCCGGATCGCCCGGGTGTGCTCGTAGCCCCCGTCCTTGTTGCGGTCGATGCGGTGGGCGCCGGCAGCGCCCCAGGCCCTGAGCTTCTGAAGCGCCTGCTTCCGGGCGGGGTTGGTGATCTGCTGCGTGTCGATCACCTTCAGGATCAAGGGCAGCACGTAGACGCCCCGCATGTCGACCGTCCCGGCATCTTCCATGTCGCTGATCAGCTGCTCGAGAGTGATCTTGCGGGAGCCGGCGATGTCGCGCTTGATGCGGTCGTCGAGCGGCAGCGACCGGTAGAGCGACGAGTAGCCGGTGTTGTAGTTCGGCGCCTGCCGGTTGTTCCAGCTCGTGAGGTAGCTCTGATCGACGACGCGGGGGTGCGCCGCCAGCGGCTGGATGTCAGCCGTCGCGGTGTCCGGGTCGAAGTTCTGCCACAGGAAGGGGCTCCTGCCGAAGGTTGGAAGGTTCGGGTCCACGTTGCTTGGCCGGACGGGGTTGGCGCCGGAGTTGAAGTAGGCGATGTGCTTGTCGTCGGCGTAGAACCAGTTGAACGTGTAGGAGATCGTGTTCGCGGCCTTCATGAAGTCCTGGGGCGTGCGCATCTTGTTCGGGTCGTTGAAGTCGGCGAAGCCCAGCGCGGACGGATCGACCTCGTGGAAGTAGGTGATGCGGAGCTTCGTATAGGCGTGCGGCTCGCCGTTGATCATCGCGCGGGCGATTACCACCCCCAGCTTCGTGCGCAGGGTGGTCAGCGTGTGGGAGCCCGCCGGGGTTTGGTCGGCGGGGGTGGGAACCCAGGAGTTGGTGCGCGTCAGGACGTCGAACGGCAGACAGTCGCCTTCGAACACGTAGTGGTCGGAGTCGATCGTCGGCGTGCCGCCGCCCGGCTCGCAGAGCTCGACCGCGTAGGTGTCGATGATGTCCTGGCCGGCGGATGTGGCGCTCCAGGAGTAATCGCGTCCCCGGCCAAGCTGCACGTAGAGGTTGGTGCCCGGGAAGGCCGCCCCCCGGGCGTCGATCGCCGGCCCCGCGTTGGTCGCCGGCGCGTGGATGTCCTCCTCCATCAGGATCTGCGGCGACCAGTAGCTGACCTGGGGGCCCATGACGGCAACGGGGTGGCCGCTCTTCGACTCGCGAGCCGATACCAGCAGCGCGTTTGAGGCGTCGTCGTCGCGCTGGAGCAACGGCTCGAGTATCCCGCCCGGGAGCTCGCCCCCGGACTCGGCGCCGGAGGACTCCGCGCTGCCGCTCGCGGACTCAACGGCGCTCGCTGACTGCACCGTTCCCGGGTCAGGCAGGGCAACCCCGTTCGCGGGGGTCGGCGGCTGGCCGTACGGGAAGCTCTTACCGTGGACGGTCGTCGGCGCCTCTGGGTCGTTGAACGCCTGGAAGTCCCTCCAGACCTTTCTGCCCTCGCTTGCCCCGAACCGCTCCTGCGCCGCCCGAAGGGACAGCGCGGCGCCGAGCTCGCCGCCCCCGCCCTTGCCGAAGATCCCCGCAACCAGCGAGGCGATCGAAATCACGTCCGTGACCTTCCATTGGTTGCCGGGCAGGCAGATGCTCTGGGACGGGTCGATCAGGCCGTACTCGCCGGGCAGCTTCGCCGGGTTGGCGCAGGCCTCGTTGATGAACTGGTTGACGCCGGCGACGTAGTGGTTGACGTCTCTTTGGATCATCACTCCCGGCGCCCCGTACAGCTCGTCCGCGCGGTCGTACTGGAGTTGGAGCTCCGATTCGTTGTAGGGGGTGTCGGCCCAGATCGACACGTCCATGGCGGCGTTGGAGCCGCCGGCGAACGAAGACAGCTGGGCACGACCGGCATGGCGGAGCGCGTCGATCATGAACAGGCGGTCCTCGCCGGCGACGTAGCCGGTCCCGAACATCGTGCCCCTGCGGGTCGCGCCGTAGATGTGGGGAACGCCGAACGTGTCGCGCCGGATCGTCACGTCGTCACGCGGGCTGTAGGTGCGTTCGACGTTACCCGGCCTCACCCCGAAGCTCGCGTCCTTGTAGTACTTGGCGATCTCCGAAGCACGGAGGCCCGGCGTCGCGTACATCAGGTCCCTGTACATCCGGAGCTGAAGGTCGCTGGTGTGGGGCGGATAGCTTTCGCAGCCAGGGGGCGGCTGTTGGCAACTGGCCTGGTGCGCGGCGATCTGAGTCGCGTTCGCGCTCGCGCCCTGCGCCGGCGGCAGGACGTTGCGGAAGCCGCGGTAGTCGTTCTTCTGGTAGGGACCCGGGGTCGGAGCGGCGCTCGCGGTCGCTGCCGACAGGGCCACCACGCTGATGGCAAGAGCAGCGGTGCTGAGGCGCCTGAATCCCCTCACGATGTTGGCCTCTCCTCCCGATCCGGGGTGAGCGCGTTGTGACCGCGCGCTCAGGTTGCCGGGAGCATATATGCACTTTTCCTTCTGTGCGACGGTTGCCGCGTGATTCGCCACACGACCGAGTTCGACCGCCGGCTTGCTGGATCGGCCGCCGGGAAATCGCGCTCGAGGGGCAGCCGTCTGGCGGTGGCGGGGATCGTCGCGTTGGCGCTCGCCAGCGCCACGGCGGTCGCGCTGCTGCCGGCGCTGGACGGCTCGCAGCCCCCGGAGCCCCAAGCGCCGCCGTGGGGCTTCGTCGGCGGCTGGCAGGACTACTGCTATCAACCAATCACGAATTCCCCGGGCTACGACGTGGAGGTCCTTTCCGAGGGCGAGTCGTGCCCAAGCGGCTGGACGCGCTTCGGCACCGCCCAGCAGATCGAGCTCACGGCGCGCGCCGGGGCAACCATCGATCGGCTGGCGGTGTTCTGGAATGCGGTGGAGCCCGACCCACCCGTGAGCTCGGGTGGCCGGCGCATTCACATCTACGACTGGGGGCCGGTCATGAAGTCCTACCGGGCAATGCTCGCCGCGGGCATCCGGCCGGTGGTGCTTGCCTCGGGCACCCCCGAGTGGGCGCGGCAGAAAGGGTGGAGGCGTCCCGGCGCGTGCCGCGCCCGCCACGGCAAGGCCTGCTCCTACCCTCCAGCCGCCGGCATCTGTCCGACTGGCGCGCCTTCATCGAGGCGCTGATTCGTCGCCTCCCAGAGATGCTGGCGCTGGAGGTCTGGAACGAGCCCAACCTGCCGCGCTTCTTCGCGCCCCGGCCGTCGCCGCCGCTCTATTCGCGCTTGCTCGGTGCCGCGAACCGGGCAGCGCGCCTTAGTGGCGTCCCGGTGACGCTCGTCACGGGAGGGCTGACGACGGGCGTATCTCGTGCGGCAGGGGGGATCCCCGCCCCGCGGTTCCTCACCCGGATCTATCAGCTCACCGGCAAGGCGTCCTTCGACGGCATCGGCTCCCACCCCTACCCACAGGGACGCCCGTGGGTCGGGAGCATGACCGCCAGCCTCGATCAGCTGCGGCGCGTCCGCGATCGGTTCCGCGACGGGGCGACACCGCTATGGATCACCGAGGTGGGCATCGGCGGAACCTCGGCCAGGCGGCGGGAGGGCAGCGTGGGCCTGGCCCGCCAGGGCCCGATCCTGGCCCGGATGTACCGCTCGACGCAGCGGAGCGACGTCAGGGCCTTCATCATCTACGCCCTGCGCGACTGGCCGACGGAAGGCCCCAAGTTCGAGCCGTTCGGCGTCGTGGGCGCCGACCTCCGACCGAAGCCGGCCTACTGCTACCTGGCGAGCCACCTTGGCGGCAACGCGCGTGTGGAGGCGCGCAGTGATCGCAGCCGAGTAGCGCTAGGATGGCTTACGGAGAGGTTTGACCTGAAGGGCTCCCTGCTTACAGCGATCGTGGTCGGTTCGCTGGCGTTCGCGTCAGTCGCCTCAGCGGTCCCTACGCAGATCCAGGTCGACGACGACTTCTACGCTCCGGCGGCCCCGGCGGCGCGCAACCTTTCCTCCGGTGCGAGCTTCCATTGGCAACGCGCGCCTGGCGCATCTCTCCGCACAACGTTCGCCAGGACTTCCGCTCTTCAATTCCGGCGCCCCGACGAGCGGGCCGATCAACTTCTCCGTCGCCGCCTCGGCCGGCACCTACGAGTACTACTGCAGCCCGCACGGCTCGCCGAGCGGCGGGATGGACGGCGTGGTCAGGGTTCGCCCGATACACAACTTCAACCCTGCCGGGCTGCCGTTCACGGTTTCCTGGGCTCTGCCGGGCACGACCACCGGCAACCGGTTCGACGTCCAATCCGCGTCGGCACCACCGGGCCGTGGACGTTCTGGAGGAACGACACCGCGGCGCGCTCGGGCGTGTTCGGTCAGAACGGCCAGCCGGTGCAGGTGCTGGCGGGTCGCACCTACCAGTTCCGGGCTCGCTCGCAGAAGACGGTCCGAGCCAGCCCAGCGGCTGGTCGCCGATCCGGGTGGTCAACACCTAGCGCCCCGTAGTATCCGGGGGCTCATGAAGGCACGAAGGCGGGGCGCTTCGCTTGCCGCGACGATCGCGGCATTGCTGTCGGTGGCGGCTTCGGGCGCCCTGGCAAAGCAGCCGCCGCCTCCGCACCCGACAGCGGGAAAGAGCCTGTTCGGCCAGGAGGTCGCTCCCGGTGAGGTGATCGTGCGCTTCAAGCACGGAGCGTCGAGGCCCGATCGC
The DNA here is from genome assembly GCA_963740145.1 of uncultured Actinomycetes bacterium. Lineage (GTDB taxonomy): Bacteria > Actinomycetota > Thermoleophilia > Solirubrobacterales > 70-9 > AC-56. The sequence goes on along the minus strand of CAVUDI010000001.1, from coordinate 21,258 downwards.
GCGGCGGCGAAGGTGCAGGCCGACGCCAGCCTGGAGCGGAAGCTGCTGCTGCCCCGCACCGAGCTGGTGGAGGTGACTCCGGGCCAGGAGAAGGAGGCGGCAGCGAAGCTCGAGCGCGACCCGAATGTGCTCTACGCGGAGCCAAACGCGATCGTCCACGAGTACGCGACGCCCAACGACACGCGATTCACCGCCCTCTGGGGTCTCAACAACACGGGCCAGCCGGTCGACGGCGTCGCCGGCCTGGCGGACGCGGACATCGACGCTCCGGAGGCCTGGAACCTCGGCGCCGGCCTCGGACCCGCGGTGCGTGTGGCCGTCGTTGACAGCGGGGTCGTCGCGAACCACCCCGACCTCGCCGCCAACATGTTCATCAACCCGGGCGAGGCCGGCGGCGGCAAGGCGACCAACGGCATCGACGACGACGGCAACGGCAAGGTCGACGACTTCCGTGGCTGGGATTTCGCCTACAACGACAACAACCCCACCACCAACCGGGATCACGGCACGCATGTGGCCGGCACGATCGCGGCGCGCTCCAACAACGGCCTCGGCGTGGCGGGCGCCGCCAGCTTTCCCGTTGCCGCCGGCAGCTGGCGGGGGCCCAGGATCTTGGCGATCAAGGTGCTGAACGAGCAAGGCTCGGGCACCACCGCCGCCCTCGCCGACGGCTTGGTCTACGCCCGCAGGATGAACGCGAAGGTCGCCAACGTCAGCATCGGATCCGCCGGCACCTCGGCGACGATCGACAACGCGATCAAGAGCAGGCCGGGAACGCTGTACGTCGTCGCGGCCGGCAACGACGGCGTCAACAACGACACGTCGCCGCACAAGCCCTGCAGCCCCGCCACCACCCCAGACGCGGCGAACAAGATCTGCGTGGCGGCCACGAACTCCAGCGACGCGCTCGCCGGCTTCTCCAACTTCGGCCCCGTCGACGTCGACCTCGCGGCTCCCGGCGTCGACATCCTGAGCACGGTCCCGACCAAGACCGTCTTCAGCGACAGGTTCGAGACGCCGATCACGGGCCGCTGGACGACCAACGACGCCGGGCAGACCGGCGGCCCCGTCGGTGGAGGCGCACCACGCTGTTCTCGACCAGCCCCTCCAACAGCCTCACCGACTCGCCGGGGGGCACCGCGGCGGCACCTGTCCGGTACGTGGCCAACCAGGACAACTGGGCGCGCAACACGCACCGGCTTCAACCTCACCGGGGGCAACCACTGCAAGGTCACCGCCCAGGTGAAGATCGACACCGAGGACAACTTCGACTGGCTTCACCGTCGAGGCCACCCGGACCCCCGCGGCAGCCGCCAGCTGGCAGGAGCTGTTCGCCTTCAGCGGAGCCGGAGCCGGCTCGGTGACCGCCGACCTCTCCGCCTTCGACGGGCAGACCGGCGTCTTCGTCCGCTTCCGCCTCGACAGCGACGGCATCGAGCCAGGATGACGGCGCCTACGTCGACGACGTCGCCGTGAAGTGCCGCACGAACGGCTTCAACGCGACGTCGTACGCCTTCCTGAACGGCACCTCGATGGCGACTCCGCATGTCGCCGGCGCCGCCGCCTTCCTGTTCACCAAGTTCCCGACGGCGACCGTGGCCCAGGTCAAGAACAAGATCCTGCGCAGCGGCGACAAGAAGGCCTCGCTGACCGGCAAGGTCCGCACCGGCGCCCGCCTCAACCTCTACAAGGCGGCGGCGGAGTCGACGGCGGCCGTGTCGGGCGGCGTGCTCGCGCTTCACCGCCGGGGCGGGACAGAAGAACAACGTCACGGCCACTCGCTTCATCGACACCGACGGGATCGCCAAGTACAGGATCACCGATCCCTACTCGACGAGCGCCACGACCCAGCAGTCGGGCTCGCGGATCAATCCAGGCGCGGGCTGCACCCGCGTCAACGACACCACCGTCAAGTGCCCGGTCGCGGGCATCACCCGCATCGTCCTGAGCGGGGGCGATCAAGACGACACGCTCAACGCGGGCACGATCGCGATCCCGGTCACGCTCGGCGGCGGCATCGGCCTGGACACCCTCACCGGCGGCACGGCCGGCGACTCGCTGCTCGGCGGCACCGGTGCTGACCGCTTCTTCGCCGGGCACCGGCAACGACACCATCGGCGCCCGCAACGAGGACGTCGACACGAGCTTCAACTGCGGCGAGAACGCCGGGGACAACGACACCGTGAACGCCGACCTTTCCCCGAACGATCCGGTCACCGCCAACCCCGCCAACTGCGAGGTGGTCAACAAGCAGTAGCTCGGACCCGCATGGGCAGGCCACCGCGGGGCGAGAGGGTCGGCATCTGGCGGACCCGCATCTTCCAGTCGGGCTCCAGGTCGAGGCGGAAGCTGCGGAGGATCGCGGCCGCGATCGCGCGGATCTCGAGCTCGCCGAAGCGCATCCCGATGCAGATCCGGGGGCCGCCGCCGAACGGGACGTAGGCGCCCTTGGGGAGCTTCGCGCGCTCTTCGGGCGCGAAGCGCTCGGGCCTGAAGGAGTGTGGGTCTGCGAACACGTCCGGGAGCCTGTGGCTGGCCCAGGACGAGTAGTTGACCGGCAGCCCCGCGGGCACCCGGTAGCCGCCGAACTCGAAGTCCTCCGCGGCGCGGCGGGGCCCGATCCACGCCGGCGGGTAGAGGCGGAGCGTTTCGTCGACGGCCATCCCCAGCTCCGGCAGCTCGCCGAACAGCTGCGCCGCGTCGGGGCCGCCGTCGCCGGCGACGCTGTCGCGCTCGGCGGCCAGCCGCTCGGCCCAGTCCGGGTGGCGCGCGAGCTCGTAGAAGAGGAAGGCGACGGTCGAGGTCGTCGTGTCGTGGCCCGCGAACAGCAGCGTCAGCACCTGGTCGCGGACCTGCTCGTCGGTGAAGCGGATGCCCTCGCCGTCCTCCGCCTCGATCAGCAGCCCGAGGATGTCCTCGCCAGCCTCCCCGGCGCGCCGGCGGCGCGCGATCTCGCTGAGAATGATCCGGTCGAGCGTGCGACGCACCCTGCGCAGGCGGGCGAACGGGCTTCCCGGGCCGCGCACCACCTGGAGGAAGTACTCGCGCTCATAGAAGGAGAGGCCGCGCTCGAAGGTCGCCGCGACGTCGACCCGGGCCCGATCCGGGTCGAGCCCGAACAGCGCCCGCATCGCGACCCGCATCGTCACGTGCCGCGTCCAGTCGTAGAGGTCGATTCGGTCGCCCGTCCGCCAGCTACCGAGCGCGCGCTCGGCTTCTTCGGTCATCACGCTCGCCGCGGCGGCGATCCGCTCGCGATGGAAGACCGGGACCATGATCTCCCGCGCGCTGTCGTGGTACTCGCCGTCGGTGGTCAAGAGCCCGTCGCCGATCAGCGGGATCAGGTCCCCGAGGCTGCCGTCGCGCCAGCGGAACTTCTCGCGGTCGGTGACCAGGATGAAGCGGTTCGCCTCCGGGCCGAGCATGAATACCTGGATCCCGTGGAAGATCCGGATCGCGAAGATCGGCCCATGCTCCTCGTAGGCCGGCAGGAGAACCGCCAGAGGGTCGCGGCGCATCCGCTCCGTGCGCGCGATGCTCGGCAGCTTCGCGCCGGGCGGCAGCGGGCCGCGCCGGGCGGCGTGCCGCTCGGCGCTCAGGTCATCCCGGATCCGTACCAGCGGGTTCGTGCTGGGGGCCGGAGGCGAGCTGAGCGGCATCGGGCCAAGCATAGCCTGGCTGGCTGGACGGCCAAACAGCGGCGACGAGCGATCCGCGGTTCAGCCGAGGCTCAGTAGTTGCCGAGCACCCTGAGCGCGGGATCGCGAGGCCCCACGTCGTAGTCGTCCCAGGTCGAGCCGAGCGCGCTCCATGCCCACTCCAGCTCGCCGACAATGCCCGCGGCGAACTGAGCGCGCAGCTTGGCGTCGATGGCTGCGGCACGGGCTTGCAGCGTTCCTCCGACGTCATTCGGAACGATGCCCGTCTCGCCTGACGAAGAGCGGCTTGCGGAGCGCGTTGCACTGGTCGATGCGGACCTGGAGGCCGTTCCACTGGTCTCCCGGCATGGGGTCGTTCGGCTGGTGGTAGTCGTGGTATTCGCAGAGATCGATCGTCGGGACGCTGTGGACGTTCCGGTACAGGGTGCCCTGCGTGCCGCACTGCCCGCCGCCGATCGTCCCGAGGCTGACGAGGTGGTTTCGGTCGATCGACTTGATCGAGCCCGGACACGTCGGTCGCGAACGACTTGAGGGTCGCCGCGGGGTTCGGGCTGCAACCAGATACATCGCGACTCGGCTTCACCTCCGCCTCGTTGATCAGCTGCCAGGCGAGGATGGTGGGGTTGTTCCGGTAGCGGGACACGACCTGCGCCACCCACTTGCGGTATGAGGTGACCCCGCCCGGGTCGAGCTGCTTGTAGCCGTTGGTGTACCAGCTGTCAGCCTTGTACCCGCCGGCTTCGCAGTCCCCCCACTGGTTGGTCAGGGTGGCGATCACCTTGACGCCATGCGCGCGAGCGACCGACAGCGTGTGGTCGAAGGCGCGCCAATCCCGTTGCCCGCCGGTCGTTGCGAGCGACTGGAAGAACCAGGCTCGAAATGCCTCCTTCCCGGGCCCGATCGCCTCGAGCGACTGACTCAGGGTCGGGCCGCTCGACATCGCATACCAGCACTCGCCCCGGCTGTTGGCGTTGTAGATGTTGAGGCCTGTGAACCGGTAGGGCTTCCCCTTCAGCACCAGCTTCGTGCCGGCGCGCTTGACGAACGGCGAGGGTGCCGCGGCCGCTGACGCTGGGGTGCCCATCGCGACCACGGTGCCAACCAGGAACGCAGCGAGGACCAGCCGGGCGCCCTTGAGTCTCACGGCAGCCAAGCCAGGGCGCGCTTCATCCGGGGGCCGAGCACGGGTTGCCCGCCTCAGTGCCGCGTCTTGGTCTCGCAGTTCGTGACCGCGGAGTCGGGATCCTTGGGGAGGAGGTCCAGGTCGGCCCTGTCCGCGGTGCCGGGGCTGGTCCCGCCGTCGCAGTCGATGGTCGTATCGGAGGCCAGGTCGCGGGCGAAGAGTTCATCGTTTCCGTTCATCCCCATGAACACGTCGGCGCCCCCTCCCCCGGTGAGGCTGTCATGGCTCGAGCCGCCGATCAGCGTGTCGTTCGCCGCCCCGCCGACGAGCGAGCTTCGGATCGCGGTCGAGTTGAACACCCGGTCGTTGTGGCCCCAGGAGGCGACCCGGATCAGGGTGATCCCGGCGGCGTCGCAGTTCGCGGTGTAGTCGCCGCTTCGGCTGCATCCCGCCCAGGCGTGGATGCCGGAGCCCGATAGGTGCCGCCGGGGAAGTCGGTTACCCGCAGGACCGAGGGGGAGGGACGCGTGATCACGAAGTTGTCTCTGGCCCCCACCGCGGCCGTCACCACCAGGGTTTAGCCCGAGACATGGACTGCGGCGGTCCGGACCGTGAAGGAGCGCGAGGCCGGCGTCGGGTCCACGTTGCCCACCGGGTCCGTGGCGCGGACGTAGAACGTTCGGGAGCCGTCCGCGAGGTGCGCGGTGGTCTTCGGCGAGCTGCAGCTCGTGAGGTGCTCGAGTTGATCTTGCACTGGAAGCTCGAGCCCGCCTGCGAGGAGTGGAAGGTGAAGGTCGGGGTCGGGTCGTTGGTGAGACCCGAGGGCCCGGAGTCGATCGTGGTCTCGGGGCGACGGTGTCGACCGTGAAGCTCCGGGAGGCGGGGGTGGAGTCGGCGTTGCCCGCCTGGGTCGACGGCCCGGACCTCGAAGGTGTGGCGCGCCCTGCGCCGAGGGAGCTGCAGCGGCTGCGGCGAGGTGCAGGGGTCGAAGTCGGCCTCCTGGGTCGAGTCGAGGCCGGCACTTCGAAGCTCGCCCCGGCCTCGGAGGAGAAGTGCAAACGACGGCGAGGCGTTATTGGTCAGGCCCGAGGGCCCGGAGTCGATCGTGGTCTGGGGGGCGACGGTGTCGACCGTGAAGCTGCGGGAGGCGGGGGTGGGGTCGGCGTTGCCCGCCGGGTCGACGGCCCGGACCTCGAAGGTGTGCGCGCCCTGCGCGAGGGAGCTGTAGGGCTGCGGAGAGGTGCAGGGGTCGAAGTCGGCCTCCTGGGTCGAGTCGAGGCGACATTCGAAGCTCGCCCCGGCCTCGGAGGAGAAGGCAAACGACGGCGAGGCGTCATTGGTCAGGCCCGAGGGCCCGGAGTCGATCGTGGTCTGGGGGGCGATGGTGTCGACCGTGAAGCTCTGGGAGGCGGGACTCGGATCCGGGTTTCCGGCGGCGTCCACCGCCCTCACCTCGAACGTATGGGAGCCGTCGGAAAGGCTCGAGTAGGGCTTGGGGGAGGCGCAGGTCGCCCACTCGGCGGCGTCCAGGCGGCACTCGAAGCCTGGACTCAGCAGCGATGGATCCGTGGACGAGAAGGTGAAGCTCGGACTCGCGTCGTTGGTCAGCCCCGAGGGGCCGGAGTCGATCGTGGTGTCGGGCGGGCTTGTGTCCGTCTCGTGGAACTTCTGGATCCGGTTGTTGGCCCGGTCGACGACGTAGACGTGGTCGGTGGAGGCGACGGCGACCCCGGAGGGGCCATTGAACTGGCTGGTCCCGGTGCCCAGGCTTCCCCACGTGGTGATGAAGGTGCCGGAGGGCCGGAACTTCTGGATCCGGTTGTTGGTCCCGTCGGCGACGATGACGTTGCCGTGGGAGCCAGTGGCCACATCCAGAGTGGTGCCGAACTGACCGTTCCCGGCGCCCGCGCTGCCCCACTTGGTGATGAACGTGCCCGAGGAGTCGAACTTCTGGATCCGGCTGTTGCCCGCGTCAGCGACGTACACGTTGCCCGAGGAGTCGATGGCGACGCCGGACGGCAGGCTGAACTGGCCATCCCCGGTGCCGCGCCCCCCAGGCGGTGATGAAGGAGCCGGAGGACGAGAACTTCTGGATCCGGTTGTTGCTGGTGTCGGCCACGTAGACGTTGTCCGAGGAATCCGTGGCGACGCCGGACGGCAGGGTGAACTGGCCGTTCCCGGTGCCCACGCTTCCCCACTTGGTCAGGAAGCCGCCGGAGGACGAGAACTTCTGGATCCGGTTGTTGTTGGTGTCGACCACGTAGACGTTGCTCGAGGAGTCGGTGGCGACGCCGGACGGGAGATTGAACTCGCCGTCCCCGATGCCCGCAACCGGCAGTCCAAGCAGGGTGGCTCCCCACTTGGTGATGAACGTGCCCGAGGAGTTGAACTTCTGGATCCGGTGATTTCCGGTGTCGGACACGTACACGTTGCCCGAGGAGTCGGTGGCCGCCCTGGTCGGAAGCGTGAAGTTGCCATTGCCGGTGCCCAGGCTTCCCCACTGCAGGTCGAACGTGATCGAGGCCGATGCCGACCCGGCCGAAGCCAAGAGAAAGACGGCCAGCACGAGGGGGGCAAGCAGGCCGCGCACGACGGTCCGTCGCCGGGCCCATGCCACGCCGGAAGTCGTCGGCGGATCGTCGACGGCGGTCCTGGGACGAAACGACTCGGTACTCACGGTCCTCCCTTGTCCCGCCAAACCCTACCGGCCCAGCCTACCTTGCGCGAGGTTGACCGCCCGCGGCTGCGGTGCTAGGTTCGCGCGGAAGCCTGCGAGGCGGGGGAGAGGAGCGGACGTGGAGAGGGCGCGACCCGGGCGGACGCGGAAGCTTTGTGGCGCTGCCGCTCTCGCGGCCGTCCTGCTTGCGTGGAGCCTCGCCGCCGTGGCCCGCGCCGCCGCGCCGCCGACCGGAGACGCCGGGGCCTCGATCGCCGCCGCGCCTGCCGGCGCGGTTGCCGGGAGCGTGAGCAGCGGCGAACTCCATACCTGCGGGGTGAGGACGAACGGCGCAGTCGCCTGCTGGGGCCGCAACGTCCAAGGTCAGGCGACCCCGCCCGCGGGCACCTTCACCGCGGTGCACGCCGGCCGAGTTCCACACCTGCGGGGTGCGGACGAACGGCCCCCTCGCCTGCTGGGGCGACAACGCCTACGGGCAAACCACCCCGCCCGCCGGCACCTTCACCGCGGTGAGCGCCGGCGGCGGTCACAGCTGCGGGGTGAGGACGAACGGCGCCCTCGCCTGCTGGGGCCGCAACGACTTCGGGCCAGGCCACCCCGCCCGCCGGCACCTTCACCGCGGTGAGCGCCGGCGGGCTCCACACCTGCGGCGTGAGGACGAACGGCACCCTGGCCTGCTGGGGCGGCAACGTCTCCGGCCAGGCCACCCCGCCCGCGGGCACCTTCACGGCGGTCAGCGCCGGCGGCGACCACACCTGCGGCGTGCGGACGAGCGGCGCCATCGCCTGCTGGGGCGACAACGTCTACGGCCAGGCGACCCCGCCCGGGGGCACCTTCACCGCGGTGAGCGCCGGCGGCTTCCACACCTGCGGGGTGAGGACGAACGGCGCCGTCGCCTGCTGGGGCAACAACGACTACGGCCAGGCGACCCCGCCCGCCGGGCACCTTCACCGCGGTCAGCGCCGGCTGGCGGCCACACCTGCGGGGTGCGGACGAACGGCGCCGTCGCCTGCTGGGGCCTCAACGACGACGGCCAGGCCACCCCGCCCGCCGGCGCCTTCACCGGTGCCGCGGTCGAGGCCGGAGGCGACTCCACGCTGCGGCGTCAGGCACGATCGGCACCCTCGCCTGCTGGGGCAGCAACGGCTGCGGCCAGGCCACCCCGCCCGCGGGCACCTTCACCGCGGTCAGCGCCGGCGGCTTCCACACCTGCGGGGTGAGGACGAACGGCACCCTCGCCTGCTGGGGCGCGCAACGGCGTCGGCCAGGCCACCCCGCCCGCGGGCACCTTCACCGCGGTCAGCGCCGGCGTCGTCCACACCTGCGGGGTCAGGACGAACGGCACCGTCGCCTGCTGGGGCCACGACACCTTCGGCCAGGCCACCCCGCCCGGCGGGCACCTTCACCGCGGTCAGCGCCGGCGGCGACACAGCTGCGGGGTGAGGACGAGCGGCACCGTCGCCTGCTGGGGCCGCAACGCCTTCGGCCAGGCCGACGCCGCCGGCGGGCACCTTCACCGCGGTGAGCGCCGGCGGCGCCCACACCTGCGGGCTGAGGACCAATGGCACCGTCGCCTGCTGGGGCCGCAACGGCAGCGGCCAGGCCAACCCGCCCGCGGGCACCTTCACCGCCTTGAGCGCCGGCCACGCCTACACCTGCGGGATAAGGACGAACGGCACCGTCGCCTGCTGGGGCGCCAACGGCAACGGCCAGGCCACCCCGCCCGCGGGCACCTTCACCGCGGTGAGCGCCGGGGAGACCCACACCTGCGGGATGAGGGCGAACGGCACCGCTGCCTGCTGGGGCGACAACAGCAGCGGCCAGGCCTCCCCGCCGGCGGCTTCGGCTGAGCCCCCGCCCACCCTTGACACCCGGTTGAAGCGCGCCATGCATCAGCGAAACGGGCGGCCGCGGTGGCGAGAAGAGCACCAAGCTGCAGCATCAAGGATAAGCCCGCCGAGGAGGGCGTGGCTGGTTTCGAACCAGCAACCATGCGGAGCCCGTCGGCGGTTTCCCGCCGACGGGCTCCGACTATTGGTCAGGGCGCAGCGGTCCGCGCCCTCCCTAGAGCGATCGAATACCGGCCTCCTGTCGAGCAAGCCGCCTCTGCAAGCAGAGGCCGATGCCGAACAACCAGGCTCCCGTGGCGAACAGCAGCCACGCGGCGAGGCCCGTGAATGGGAGCTCCCCAAGCCCTGCGGGAAGAGCGGCCGCAACCGGTCCTCCGTCGCTAGGGGTGCTCGCCGATACGAGCCTGCCGGCGACGTCTGCGCTTCCCTCTGGGGATTGGACACCCTCACGGCCCGGGTCTGTCGGCCCCGGTTCGGAGGGATCCTCCCCGGGCGTGCCACCCGGGGGCGGATCTCCGCCACCGTCGTCCCCGCCGCCGCCGCCGGCCTGATTCTCGCCGTCGCTCAGCACCCGCACGGGGGCGTTTGCCTCCACCGGGCCGACCTGGGCCGCACCGGTGGAGTCATCGATGCCCTGGGAGCCGCCCTTGGCCTGGGCGGCGCCTTGGTTGTCACCGTCGCTTGCGATGCGCACAGGCGCATCCACGTCCACCGGCCCGACCTGGGCGGCGCCCTCGGAGTCGGTGGTGGACTGCTTGCCCGTCGAGCCGCGCTGCGCGCCGGCCTGATTCTCGCCGTCGCTCAGCACCCGCACGGGGGCGTTTGCCTCCACCGGGCCGACCTGGGCGGCACCGGTGGAGTCATCGATGCCCTGGGAGCCGCCCTTGGCCTGGGCGGCGCCTTGGTTGTCACCGTCGCTTGCGATGCGCACAGGCGCATCCACGTCCACCGGCCCGACCTGGGCGGCGCCCTCGGAGTCGGTGGTGGACTGCTTGCCCGTCGGAGTCGCGCTGCGCGCCGGCCTGATTCTCGCCGTCGCTCAGCACCCGCACGGGGGCGTTTGCCTCCACCGGGCCGACCTGGGCGGCACCGGTGGAGTCATCGATGCCCTGGGAGCCGCCCTTGGCCTGGGCGGCGCCTTGGTTGTCACCGTCGCTTGCGATGCGCACAGGCGCATCCACGTCCACCGGCCCGACCTGAGCGGCGAGCGTGGAGTCCTTCGTCGACTGAGCGGGTGTGCCCGCCCAAGCCGGACTGGCTGCGAGTGCCAGGGTCACCAAAGCTGATCCCAGCACGGATGCAGTACGTCTCATTGTCTTCAACCTCCTTGTTCAGTGAACTTCGAGCAACTGCCGGGGCACAGCAGCCCCGGCGTGGTTTAGGCAGCGCGCAGCTGCTAACCGGGTTGCTCGAGCGGGGAGGCGAAGAGCGCCGATCTAAGCCATGGTGCTCGAGGTGACAGGCGCCTGCGAAAAGCAGGTGCCGCGAAGCCGCATAGCGTGGCTATAAGGCCGATCGGGATCAGGATCTGGGCCGCGGAACCCAGGCCGGCAGCAAGCCCAGAGCTCCCGCTCGGCGGGACGGGACGCTCGCTTCGGGACCGATTGGTCCCCGCTGTGTTGTGATGCGTCGTGAGCTGATGTGTTGAAGCTTCAGGAGCCGGGCGCGCGCCGCCGTTTGCCGGGTTCGGTTCGCCTCTACCGAGCTTGATCCCGCCGGCGGGATCTTTGGTGCCCGTGGCGGGCGCCATCGTCCACCCCCGGATGGTTCCGGGGGGCGACTCAGGCTCGGGGGCTGTCGGTGGGGGCGGCGGGTCGACCCGGGGGATCGCGCCGGCCAGTTGCGTGCGCAGGTAATCGATCGCTGCGATTGCCGTGGCGCGCACCGCTTGGATCTGCGTAGCGAGCAGCATCCGGGCGTCGCTCACATGGGCTGCGGCGCCTGAGCCTTCCAGGGCTGGCCTCAGACGACCACCCGGGCCTGCGCCGCGATCAGCACCATCCGTGCTCGCCGGGGGCGGCTCGGGAGCGGGAATACCGGCTGGCTGCGGTTCGGGATCCGCGCCCTCCCCGGTTGCCGGCGGTGCCACCGGCGTAGCGTCGCCAATGGTCGCTTCTGGACGGAGATCCGCGCCCGGCACCTTTGATGGCCCGCCCACCATGCCGGCGCCCACGCCTTCGGGAAGGGAAACGCCAGTGCCCACAGGGGGGCCGATCCGGGGATCCGGGAGATCGCCAGCCTGCGCGGTCGCCGCAAGGAGCAGAGAGACGGGAAGAACCGTCCACCACGCCCAACGGCGCGGGGAACTCCACTTGTTGCGAATCCCGAGCTTCATCCCGACTGCGGTCGCCCTGTTCGGTGCGCGGGCCCTGCCTCGTTGCGGTCAAAAGCGCGCACGGGCGATTCCGTTCGCGTCCCACCTTAGGGCGTGCTCGTCATCGCGCAACCGAACCTCGACGCATGTTCTAGGCCGGGCCGATCGAATCAGCGAGTCGACGTTCGCGGGCCCTGCACCTCCGCCCAGTCGCTCCTCGAGATCGTCGACGGTGTCGCGGAGGGTCTGAACGAGCTCGGCGAGCTGCTCGTGCTCCGCGCGAACCGCCTCGCGCTCCGCCTGGGCGGCCTCGTGCTCGGCCTTGGCGCTGAGCAGCTCCTGCCGAATCGCACGGGCCGCCGCGCGCTCCTCCCGCCGCGCCCCCTCCATTGCGTTGATCACGATCCCGATCAGGATGTTGATGATCAGGAACCCGGCGATGAGCACATAGCTGACGAAGTAGATCCACGACCAGGGATGGATCTCCATTCCGGCGCGCATGTAGATGGGCCACTCCTCGAGCGTCAGCATCACGAACAGGTTCAGCATCGAGTCGCCGAGGTTCGCCCAACGGCCCGGATCTTCGGCGTGAAAGAGGACCCATCCCACCATCCCGTACAGGTAGATGAGCAGCAGCACGAGCACGCCCATGCTCCCGATCGGCGGCAGGCTGCGAACCATCCCCCGTATCAGCACCCGCACCTCGGGCAGGACGCTGACGATCCTGACGATCCGCAGCAGGCGGACGAGCCGCAGGAGAGTCGCATTCTGTCGCAGCCCTGGAGGGAAGGCGGCCGTTATGACCACGAAGTCGAACACGTTCCACCCGTCGCGGAAGAAGTCCTGGGGACGGCGTCCGTAGGCGGCGATCCTGATCGCGAGCTCCACCACGAAGACGCCAAGACAGGCGTCGTTTGCCGCCGCCAGCGCACCGCCGATCCGATCGTCCACGGCGTCGTAGGTCTCGAGCCCGAGCACGATCGCGTTGAAGACGATGACGCCGAAGATGAACGCCTGAAAGCGCCTCGAGTTGGCGATCCTCTCGCACGCCTCGCGCAGCGTGCCGAGCCCTCGCCCCAAGCGCCTCATCGGAGATGAGGACCGGTCGAGATCTCCTCAATCAATGTCATGTTGCGCGCCGATGCAGGCGAGGATCGCCATGGGCCGTCGGAAAGGTACTGAGGACCGGTCGACAGGCCCGCTGTGCGAAGCCTGGTCCACGCGCGTATGAAGCGACGGGATAGTGTGGTTTGACCGTGGCCACCCGCCTGCCGCCGCTGCTCTCCGAGCACCCACCCGTCATCCGCTTCGCGCTGGCGGTGGTAGTCCCGGCCGCCTACGGGGCGATCACCGGGCTCTTCCTCGGCACCTCCGAGCCGGTGTACCTGGTGCTCTCCATCGTCGGAGTGTTCGGCGGGATCGCCGGCGGCTTCGATCACCTGGGCCCGCGCGCGGGCGCCGCGCGCGGCTTGCTGGCGGGCTTGCTCTTCGGCGGTTTCATCCTGATCGCGCACGAACTGAGCGGCGAGGAGGCAGAGGCGCACCTGCCCGAGCCAGCGATCCTGCTCGTCTTGATCATCGTCGTGCTGTCGGTCGCCTTGCACGCGCTCGGGGGCTTGCTGCGGGCGCGGGTGGAGCGACGCAACGCTCAGGCCGTAGGCGCGGACGCCTCCGCGTAGCAAAAGCGACTGGGCGCCTAGGCGCGATACCTGCTTTCGAAGGGGGGAGCCCTAACGGCGGAAGCGCACCGCGACGAGGGCCACGCTGTCACCTTCCATACACAGCGATGCCTTGGGCGAAACCGGGCCTACTCAGTTAGTTGTCGCGGAATCTCGGCCCGCACGCCGCCCGACAAGCAGGATCACGACCACCGCGCCGGCGCTCATCAGCAGGCCAACCGCGAACATTCCCAGGCCGACCCAGATCACCCAGTCGAGCTTGACCCCGATATCGGCCTCGACGTCGATCCCGCGGGCCGCGCTGGCATTCATCACGACGGCGGTCCAGCGACCGAAGTCGGCATCCCAGGTCAGTGCCTGTTCACCGGAACCTTGCGACTGGGCTACCCAGAAGCCCTGTTCACCGGGTGGCGTTCGCGGCGCTCGGCCCCGGTGCAGGTCGAACTGCGGATCGTCGCCGTCGAAGTCGATCAGCTCGTCGCGGGCCACGTCGCCTAGGTAGCGATCGACGTCGGAGTCGGCTCCGATGCCGACGAACGCAGGTTTCTTGCTGTCGACCTGGACTCGGACGTCGCCGAGGATTCCGTCCGGCGCCCAGTCGACCTCGTCTGCGCCGAGGTCTATGTCCTCCGTGGTGATCGCGTAGGTGGCGCTCGCGAGCTGCTGGCGATCCGAATTGAAGTAGCCCTCGCCGTCGCGGCCGAAGGCGTAGGCGGCCATCACGGCGATGCCCCCGGCCAGCAGCGCCAGGCCGATCAGCCCGCCGATGCTCGCGAAGACCATCCCGATCACGCGGCCTGCGGTCCAGTTCGATTGCGGCCGGGCGGGGCTCGCGGGCGTGGTTGAGGTTGAACGTTGCTCTTCGCCGTCGGTCATCAGTCAACTAGGCAGAAAGCCAAGTTTCGCTTCTGCTGGAGGCTCTACCAGCCTCCCACATGAGACCAAAACTAGCGCGATAAAGGGCGTTTGCGAATGGACGCGCTGAGGAGCATGGCCGGCGGCAGGCCCGCCCATGCAGGTGCGCCGGGATAGCCTTCTCCCCGGATGAGTGGTTCACAGGGATGGCGATACGCCGCCGCGGCGTTTTGGATCGCGAACGGCCTGAACCACTTCCGGGCCCCGAGGTTCTACAAGGCGATAGTGCCGCCGCCGTTCGAGCCGTGGAAGAGCGAGGTCAACGTGGCTTCGGGCGCGGCCGAGCTGGTCGGCGGGCTGGCCGTGCTGCCCGACCGCACGCGCCCGGCCGCCCGCTGGTGGCTGCTTGCGACACTCCTGGGGGTCTACTGGGCCAACGTCCACATGGCGTTACGGCCCGACAAGTTCCCGCGCATCCAGCCGGCGCTCCTGTACGCGCGACTGCCGGTGCAGGGCCTGTTCGCCTGGCTCACCTGGCGCGGGACGCAATAGCGGCTACCAGGTGTCGACGAACCGGTGGCGGCGTGGGCGGTCGCCGGCCGACGCGGCGGCGGCGGCGAGCGTCGAGGCGATCAGCGAGCGCGTCTCGGCGGGGTCGATGACGTCGTCGATCTCGAACAGCTGGGCGGCGTTGATCGCCTTGGCGTTCTCCTGCGCGGCCGCGGTGGCCTCCCGCACGCGCTGCTCGCGCTCCTCATCGTCCGCGATCGCCTCGAGCTCCTTGCGCAGCGCCAAGGCGCACGGCGCCCTCGAGGCCCATCGGCCCGAGGTGGGCGCTCGGCCAGGCGACCGTGAGCAGCGGCTCGTGCAGGCTTCCCCCGACCATCGCCTGCGCGCCGAGCCCGTAGCCCCGGCGCAGGACCACGGCGACGAGGGGGACGCGCAGCGAGGCGCCGGCGACGAGCAGCCGCGAGGCGCGGCGCACGAGCGCCTCGGCCTCGGCCTCCGGCCCGACCATGTACCCAGGGGTGTCGACGAGCGAGACGACCGGCAGGCCGAAGGCATCGCAGAGCTGCAGGAAGCGCGCCGCCTTGTCGGATGCCGCGGCCGTCACCGCGCCGGCCATGACGACGCGTGTTGTTGGCGATGATCCCCACCGGCCGGCCTTCGATGCGGGCCAGGGCGGTCACCATCTCGGGCGCGAAGCGCTCGCGCAGGAAGGTCACCGATCCCTCGTCGGCCAGCGTCTCGATGACGGGCGCGACGTTGTAGGCGCGGCGCTCGCGCTCGGGAACGAGCTCGCGCATCCGCGTCTGGTCGGGTGCGGCGCCGGGCGCCGTGGTCCCCTGGAAGTAGGCGATCAGGCGCTTGGTGACCGCGACCGCCTGCGCCTCGTCGGCGACCACGACGTCGACGACCCCGTTCGGGGCCTGCGTGGCGATCGGCCCGACCGCGTCGGGCCTCGACCTCCCCGAGCCCGCCGCCGGCGATCATCGCCGGTCCGCCCATGCCGATCGAGGCGTCCTCGGTGGCGACGATCAGATCGGAGCAGCCGGCGATCACGGCGTTGCCCGCGAAGCAGTAGCCCTTGACGATCGCGACGCGCGGCACCAGCCCCGACAGCCCCGCCCACAGCGCGAACGCGCGAACGTCCAGCGCGGAGACCACCGGGTAGTCGGTGTCGCCCGGCCGGCCACCGCCGCCCTCGGCGAAGAACACCGTGGGCAGCCGCATCCGCTCGATGAGCTCGAAGAGCCGATCCTTCTTGCGGTGGCCCAAGGCGCCCTGCGTGCCGGCCAGCACCGTGTAGTCGTAGGAGAGCACGGCGCAGGCGCTGCGCTCGTCGCCGAACAGGTCGCCGTTGATGCGCGCAGTGCCCCCCACCAGACCGTCGGCGGGCGTGCGCTCGATCAGCTCGTCGAGGTCGCGACGCTGGCGCTGCGCGGCGATGGCGAACCGCCCGTACTCGACGAACGTGCCCGGGTCGACCAGATCGGCGACGTTCTCGCGCGCCGTCCGCCCGCCCTTCTCGTGCCGGCGCTCGACCGCGTCCGGGCGCGCGGCGTCGTCGGTGAGGGCGCGGCGCCGCAGCAGCTCGGCGAGATCGTCGCGGATGGTGTCGTCACTCTCGGGCATGAACAGGTCTTTCTCGGATGTCGGCGATTATGCGCGGCGCGGCCGAAAGGCGTCGTACGCGGAGGCGGGGGGAGCACGCCTCCCTCGACGGATAGGGTTGACTGGTGGGCGACGTCGAGGTCAAGTCCGTCGACGGGATCGCTTAATTGGATGCCGCGTCCGACGGGGGGATCGACGCCCAAGCCATGGACGAGTACTGGAAGGCTTTCGCTACCGAGGGAAGTCGTCGCGGGATGCTCGAGCTGTACCGCTCCTTCGATCTCGATCAGCTCGAGCCATATCAGGGCAAGCTCGGCGGGCTGGGTGTCCCCACTCTGGTTCTCTGGGGAGAGTCGGATGACTTCTTGCCGGACGATTACGCCACGCGCTTCGCCGCCGAGATCCCCGGGGCCGAGTTGGTGATGCTCCCGGGCACCCGCCACTTCCTCTTCGAGGATGATCCGGAGCGCTGCTCCAGCGAGGTGGTCGAGTTCCTGCGCCGGGCGGGGGTGTAGATGGGCGCCGCACTCGTGGATGCCAACGTACTATCCGGGAACGCCCCTGTTTCTTTAGGTTTCCTGAGGAGGAGAGAGAAGATGCCCCGAGGTCCCCGCCACTCTGGTCGCGCTGGCAGAATCGCGCTCGCGGTTGCCTGCGCCGTCTTCGCCGTCTCGGGTGCCTCCGTTCAGGCGGCCCATGCGACCAGCTGGCCGCTTCGGTATGTCGCGCTGGGCGATTCCTATAGCGCCGCCTCCGGTGTCCTTCCGCTGGATCTCACCGCGCCGCCCGAGTGCCTGCGCTCGACCCGCAACTACCCGCACGTCATCGCGCAGAAGCTGGGCGCGCAGCTCACCGATGTGACCTGCGGAGCAGCTGAGACCCGTCACTTCTTCAGCTCGCAGTACTCCGGCGTCCCTCCGCAGCTCAACGCGGTCAACAAGTACAAGCAGCTCATCACCATGACCATCGGCGGCAACGACAGCGGCGTTTTCATCAATGCGATCCTCAACTGCGGCTCCGCTGGTCTCTCGACCCTGGGCCGGGGCAGCCCCTGCAAGGACCGTTATGGCTCCTCGTATGCGGACACGATCCGCAACACGACATATCCATCGCTCGTAAGGGCGCTTCGGGCGGTCCGGGCCAAGGCGCCCGGGGCGAAGGTCGCGATTCTGGGCTATCCGTGGATCCTGCCGGCGACGGTCGGCTGCTTCCCCAAGATGCCGGTCGCGAGAGGTGACCTCCCCTACCTGCGGGGCATTCAGTGGACGCTCAACGATGCCGTCCGCCGCGCGGCTGCCGCGACCGGAGCGACCTACGTGAACCTCAACACGGTCTCCAACGGCCACGATGCCTGCAAGCCGATCGGAGTCCGCTGGGTCGAGCCCGTGCTGCAGGGCACAAATCCGGTGATCGTGCACCCGAACGCCTTGGGCGAGTCCAGGATGGCGGTCGAGACGATAAGAGTGCTTCGCCTGGGCTGAGGCTCGACGCGGCACATACTGCCTGGGCGACACGACACGCCCCGGGCGGCGGGTCTCGAACCAAGGCTTTGGCGACGACATAATCGACTGTCGTGGAGACGGCCGAGAACCTCGCACGCGGGCGTGACGCATGTACCCGGCAGGCCTGGCGCGAGGCCTACGATGCCCTGCTGGCGGCCGACCGGTCGGCTTCGCTTAACGCGCGCGATCTGGAGCTGCTCGCGACCTCCGCGTTCATGCTCGGCGGCGAGCAAGAGTTCCGCGAGCTCCTGGAACGCGCGTACCGCGGGCACCTCGAGGCCGGGGACCGGTTGGCGGCGGTCCGGTGCGCCTTCTGGATCGGCGTGACCCTTGCCTTGCACGGTGAGCGCGGGCAGGCCGGCGGCTGGCGGGGTCGTGTAGAGCGGCTGCTCGACCGCGAGGAGACCGATTGCGTCGAGCGCGGTTATCTCCTCATCTCCCGCATCGACGAGCACGAGGCGGACGGCGAGCTGGACCGTGCTGCGACCACCGCCGCGGAAGCGGCCGCGGTCGGCGAGCGCTTCGGTGATCCTGACCTCGTCTCGCTCGGTGCCTTCCTGGAGGGCGACGCCCTGATCGGCCTCGGAAGGCTCCGAGAGGGCCTGGCGCGCCTCGACTTGGCGATGGTCGCCGTCCTCGCGGGCGAGGTCTCCCCGATCAGTTCCGGGCACGTCTACTGCGGAGTCATCCTCGGCTGCGAGAAGGCACATGAACTGCGTCGCGCGCGCGAGTGGACGACCGCCCTGACCGAGTGGTGCGAGGGTCAGCCCGACCTCGTCGCCTTCACCGGCCGCTGCATGGTCCATCGCGCGCAGATCATGCGCATGGATGGCTCCTGGCAGGCGGCGATCGCCGAGGCTCAGCGGGCAGCGGAGCGCTGCCTGAAGGGTGAGAACCCGGTCGCGGCCGGTGAGGCCCACTACCAGCGCGGGGAGGTCCACCGCCTCCGTGGTGAGCATTCGGCGGCCGAGGAGGCGTTTCGGGAGGCGAGCGGCCACGGATGGGAGCCGCAGCCGGGACTCGCGCTGCTGAGGCTGGCGCAGGGCAACCGCAGGGCCGCGGAGGCCGCGATCCGGAGGGTGGTCTCAGAGCCCCGCCTCATCGGCGGCGAGCCTGGCAGGCGGGCGACGCTGCTGCCGGCCTTCGTCGAGATCATGACGGCGGTCGACGACCTGCAGGCGGCGGAGCGGGGCTGCGCGGAGCTCGACTCGATCGCGCAGGCTGAGGAGACGCCGAGCGCACTCAGTGCGACGGCAGCGCAGGCACGCGGTCTGGTCGAGCTCGCCGCGGGGAATTCGCAGGCGTCGCTTGCCTCACTGCGCCGCGCGGCGGAGCAGTGGCGGCGCCTGGCGGCGCCGTACGAGAGCGCCCGGGCGCGAGAGCTCGTCGGACTGGCATGCAGAAGCCTCGGGGACGAGGACAGCGCGCGCCTGGAGCTGGAGGCCGCTCGCGAGACCTTCGCGCGATTGGGCGCCGCGACCGATCTCGCCCGCATCGAGGGGCGGTCGGGGCTCGACCGCGCCAGCGACCCACACGAGCTCACCGAGCGCGAGCTCGAGGTCCTGCGCTTGCTCTCCGCCGGCCAGACGAACCGCGAGATTGCCGCCGGCCTTGTGGTCAGCGTCAGGACCGTCGACCGGCACGTGAGCAACATCTACGCCAAGCTCGGTGTCTCCTCGCGGGCCGCCGCCACGAGCTACGCGCACCAGCACGGGCTCGTCCGGCCGGCGAATGGGTGAGATCACCCACTCGGTTCGTCTTCGATTTGGGTAGTTCATCCGATGCGCGCCCGGCCGGGCCGCCGTAGCCTCGCGTCCAATGAGCGCCGAGTGAGTCATCATGTCGTCGTGGTTGGGGCAGGGCCGGCCGGGATCGCCTCGGCCCTCGCCCTCAGGGACGCCGGGTTGTCCCCTCTCGTCGTCGACGAGGCAGACCAGGTCGCCGCGTCGTGGCGCTCGCGCTACGACAGCTTGCGGCTCAACACCTGGCGCCGCTTCTCGCACCTGCCCGGCCGTCCCTACCCCAAGGGCACACCCACCTTTCCCAGCCGCGACCAGGTGGTCGGGCACATCGAGCGCCATGCCGACGAGGAGGGGATGCGGCTGCGCCTCGGCACGCGCGCCGAGCGGATCGAGCGGGACGACGAAGGCTGGGTCGTCCTCACGAGCGCGGGTGAGCTGCGCGCCCCGCAGGTGATCGTGGCCACAGGCCTGGACAAGCCCGCCGTCGTACCCGACTTGCCCGGGCGCGAGACCTTCGAACGCGAGCTGCTCCACTCCTCCGAGTACCGGAACCCGGCGCGCTTCGAGGGGAAATCGGTGCTGGTGGTCGGGCCCGGAAGCTCGGGAATGGAGATCGCGCACGAGCTGGCGGAGGGCGGGGCGGCGACGGTTTGGCTCGCCGTCCGCACCCCACCCAACATCCTGTTACGCCAGGGGCCCGGGCCCATACCGGGTGACCTGATCGCGACCTGGCTCTGGCACCTGCCGACGGCCGTCGCGGACCGGATCGCGCGCCTCGCGTCCCGCATGGACCTCGGAGACATGACCGAGTACGGGTTGCCGCAGCCCGAGGTGGGCGTTTTCACCAACGCGCGGACTCGGGGCAAGGTGCCGACGATTGTCGACGCTGGGGTTGTCAAGGCGATCAAGGACGGGCGAATCCAGGTAGTCGCGGCGGTCGCCGCGCTCGACTCGACCCAGGTCGAGCTCGCTGACGGAGCGCGGGTCGAGCCGGAGGCAGTGATTTGCGCGACCGGGTACCAACGAGCGCTCGAGCCGCTGGTGGGCCATCTCGGTGTGCTCGGCAAGCGGGGCATGCCGAAGGTGATCGCTCCCCGACCGGCCGCCCCGGGTCTGCGATTCGCCGGCTATGTGGTGCGCCCCGGTGGCATCGGATACATGGGCAAGCAGGCGAGGCGGTCGGCCAGGGCGATCGCACGCGAGCTTCGACGCGGGCGATCCGCGGACCCCGCTCGGCTCGCACGTCTGCGGCGCCTCACGATCAGTCGCCGGCCCAGTTCGTGAAACCGGCCATGCTCGATGAGAATCTGATCACCGCGTCGCCGACCAGCCTCGCGCAGCTCGAGGAGATCGTCAGGGACGTGGGTCAATCGCCCTGGCTCTGGGGCCATGGGGTCTTGTTCGGTCGCGAGCGGCGCACCCACCGCGTTCTCTACAAGACCGACGCGTTGGAGCTCGCGGTGTTCGGCTGGGCGACAGGCCAGGAGACTCTCTTCCACGACCATGGCGGCGCGAGTGGGGCGGCGTTCGTCTGCTGCGGCATGCTGATCGAGGACGTGGTCGAGGTCGTGGACGGGCTCGTGAGCGGCCAGCACACTCACAAGAGACGGGCGGAGGCGGTGTTCAGCTTCGGGCCCGACTACATCCACCGGGTCCGGCATGACCCAGCGTACGGGGTGGCCCTATCGATTCACGTCTACACGCCCGCGGTCAGCGATTCACTCGACTACGACGTGCGACCC